>CAYXGW010000073.1:0-29888 GCA_964464595.1 uncultured Deferribacteres bacterium | reverse complement strand
TAAAAAAGCCGGGTGGGTTTTATTGTGGGGGTTAGGAGTCGGCGCTGTTATATCAGGCGATTATTTTGGTTGGAATTTTGGTTTATCTGCCGGTGGTTTTTTGGGGATGGCGATCGCAACAATTTTCATGGCAATCATGTACACGGCAATGATGTATTCGTTGGCCGAGCTCTCGACAGCGTTGCCTCATGCAGGAGGTCCTTATTCGTTTGCCCGGCAAGCTTTTGGTCCATGGGGTGGATATTTAACAGGGCTTGCGGTAGTCATTGAATATGTCATCACACCCGCGGTTATTGTTGCCGGAATTAGCGGGTATTTGAACTTTGTTTTTCCCAGTGTTCCGTTACCGGTTTGGTGGATTTCTTCATATGCGATTTTTGTGGGAATTAATATTTGGGGAATAGAATTGACACTCAAAGTATCGCTAGTTTTAGCTTGCATTGCATCCATTATTTTACTGATTTTCTATGGAGGTGCAATTTATTCAGGTGCCTGGTCTTTCGACCGACTATTTAATATCGAACCTACCGCCGGCAATTCAGTCAATTTGCCTTTTGGCTGGGAAGGTATTTTTGCAGCTATCCCTTTTGCTATTTGGTTTTACCTGGCCATAGAAGAATTACCGTTAGCAGCAGAAGAAACTGAAAACATTGCCAAGGATATGCCAAAAGCAATGTTGTATGGTATATTTACTTTGCTAATCCTTTCTGTACTTACGTTAACCATCAATGCAGGAGTGGGTGGGGGAGCAGCAATAATCGGAACCTCAAACGCACCACTAGCGGATGGTTTTGAGGCGATATTTGGACTAGGTGCTGCATCAATCACATTGTCACTCATAGGATTGACCGGTCTAGTTGCGAGTTTTCATTCGATAATATACGCCTATGGCAGACAAATATTTGCTCTTTCCAGGGCCGGTTATTTTCCCAGGATATGGTCTTTAACATTGAAAAAAAACAAGACTCCTTTCGTCGCATTGATTGGTGGTGCCATGGTTGGTTTAGCCGCAGTTTTTGCACTAGATCGATTTGGATCGGGTATTGTAGGAGCAGCTCTATTAAATATGGCTGTGTTTGGTGCCGCAATATCTTATGTGCTTATGATGGCAAGTTATATTATTATCAAAATAAGAATGCCGGAACTGGAAAGACCTTATTCGAGTCCTGGTGGGAATTTGTTTGCGGGTTTAGCAGGTTTTTTGGCGCTGGTTGCAATAGTTGCTTGTTTTTTAAATGAAGAATATCGACCTGGAGTTTATGGAATTATAGTCTGGTATTCAGCCGGCATTTTATATTTTTGGATTCATGGCCGTCATTGTTTGGTTGCAGAATCTCCGGAAGAAGAATTTGCTTTACTAAAAGCTGCTGAAAAAGAATTGATTTAAAGGTAAATTTATATGGCAAAAGAAAACATTTCCGGAATGCTTGAAATAGCCACATTAAAACAAGAAGTAGAGAATGGCAATATAGATACAATTCTTACTGTATTTCCGGATATGTATGGCAGGTTGGTCGGGAAACGGATTACAGGTCATTTTTTCCTGGATCATATATCGGGTCACGGCATGCATGCATGTGATTATTTACTCGCATGCGATATGGAGATGGACCCGGTTCCCGGCTACAAATTCTCAAGCTGGGAAACCGGTTATGGAGATTTTGCTGCTGTTCCAGACATGGCTACGCTGAGGCGAGCATCCTGGTTACCTAAAGCAGCAATGGTAATGTGTGATCTGTTCTCTGCAGATGGTGAGAAAGTTGTTGAAATAGCGCCACGTCGGATCCTACAGAAACAAATTGATCGTGCTCGTTCAATGGGTTTTGAACCAATGGCCGGCTCTGAGCTTGAATTCTTTATTTTCAAAGAGACTCTGGATAGCGCCAAAGAAAAAAATTATCTAAACTTACAAACATTTGGCTGGTACATTGAGGATTATCATATTCTGCAGGGAACCAAAGAAGAAGACCTGGTTGGCCGAATTCGAAATTGTATGGATGAGAGTGGAGTACCAGTGGAATTTAGCAAAGGGGAATGGGGACCCGGGCAACATGAAATCAATTTGAAATATAGTGATTTTATGGAAATGGCTGACAAGCATTCTATCTACAAACATGCTGCTAAAGAAATTGCATTTCAAAAAGAATTATCCATTACTTTTATGGCAAAATGGGATGAAAGACTTGCCGGTTCAAGCATGCACTTGCATGTTAGTCTTTGGGATGAGTTGAAAAAAAAGAACCAGTTTGAAGGAACACATAAAATCGGTCCTGTAAAAGGTTCAGAAATATTTCGATGGTTTCTGGGCGGTTGGATGCACCATGCACCGGAAATTGCAATTTTCTATGCACCCAATGTGAATTCATACAAAAGATACCAGGCCGGATCGTTTGCTCCCACAAAAATTGCCTGGAGTTACGATAATCGAACGGCAGGTTTTCGAATTGTTGGAAAAGAAAGTACATTACGGATTGAATGCCGGATTCCCGGCGCAGATGCAAATCCTTATTTGGCTTTTGCAGCAACTTTAGCAGCAGGATTGGATGGTATTGAAAACAAGATTGAGCCGCCTGATATTTTTACCGGGGATGTCTATCAGGCCGAAGATTTACCCGAAATACCGAACAATTTGCGGGATGCCATTAAAATGCTGGGAAAAAGCAAATTTGTAAATAAAGCATTTGGAAATGAAGTTGTAGATCACTATCTGCACTTCTTTTCAATTGAACAAAGTAAGTTTGATCAAGTTGTAACAAGCTGGGAGCGTGAAAGATTTTTCGAAAGAATATAGAAAAACACAAAGTCGAAGAACCCACTAACAAACCAATCATTGGAATTGTTAGCTATGAACGGGATGACAAAGAAGAATTCCATTTGCCGGGTGAATATGTGGATGCGGTCAGAAATGCCGGGGGTGTGCCCATTATTTTACCAGTAGGCGAGACTGACACCAAAGAACTTATTCGTGTAATTGATGGAATAATATTTTCAGGTGGTGGTGATATAGATCCGAATTGGTATGGTGGAGTCTCTCATCCGACCAATTATAATATTGATCCGGAACGAGATCGGTTTGAACTTGCACTGATGAACATTGTTCTTGAGTCTAAATTACCAACCTTATGCATATGCAGAGGAACTCAAATCCTTAATATTGTCTTGGGAGGTAATTTAATTCCACATTTACCGGATGTTTATGGAGAAAAAGTAGCCCACCGAACAAGAGATAAAAAACCAGTTAATCATTTTGTAAAAATACAGCCAAGATCTCTTTTGGCAATTTTGATGAATAAAACAGTCAAGAATGTTAAATCCCGGCATCATCAATCGTTGGACGTATTAGGTAAGGGATTGAATCCTGTTGCATGGTCGGATGATGGTGTTGTTGAAGCAGTTGAATTGAAACAGAATAAATTATTACTTGCTGTTCAATGGCATCCGGAACTAAATTCTGCCGAAAATCCTTCTGAAAACCATTTATTTCTGGATTTGGTAAAAAAAGCAAAAAAAGCTAACTAACTTTGATTCTAGACTTAGAATTATGATTATAGTAAATTTTGTTCTTTTTGATAATCAATATGGTAAGAAGGTCATTGTATGCGATTGCAAGATAAAGTAGCTTTAATTACCGGAGCTGGAAGTGGCATTGGCCGGGAATCTGCGCTCCTTTTTACCAGGGAAGGTGCAAAGGTTGTCGTCGTTGATATCAACGATAAAACCGGGAACGAAACTATCGAAATGATTCATAAACAAAATGGCCAGGCTGTTTTTGTTCATGCGGATGTATCAAACGAATCTGATGCTGCAAAAATGATTAAAATAACTGAAAAAGAATTCGGCAAACTGAATGTGTTATTCAACAATGCCGGTATTATGCATAGCGAAGATGGAAACGCTGTTGAAACCGAGCCAGAGGTGTGGAACCAGACCATAGAAATAAATTTAAAGGGAGTATTTTTAGGTTGTAAAAACGGCATTCCCGCTTTAAAAAGAGCCGGCGGTGGATCAATCATCAATACCGGGTCATTTGTTGCTTTAATGGGCGCCGCAACTCCACAGATCGCTTATACAGCAAGTAAGGGCGGTGTTTTGGCAATGACTCGCGAATTAGCTATTATCCACGCCCGAGAAGGGATTCGGGTAAATTCACTCTGCCCCGGTCCATTGCGGACAGAATTATTGATGAAATTTCTTAACACAGAAGAAAAAAAACAACGCAGATTAGTGCATATTCCAATGGGACGATTTGGCGAAAGCAAAGAAATTGCTTATAGCGCACTTTTTCTTGCCTCTGATGAATCATCTTACATTACCGGAACCGAATTTATTGTTGACGGTGGAATTACAGCAGCATACGTAACACCCAATTAGGAGAAGATATACAAATGGAAAAATTGGAGTTTTACGGTTTATCGATTGATGGGAAACGTGTTCCTAGTTCAGATGAAAAAGAAATAAAGTTATACGATCCTGCAAATGGTAAAGAATATGCTCGCGTTGCACAAGCAACTGTTGGAGATGTTGAAAAGACCGTTCACGTTGCTTATTCGCGATTTGTAAAAGGCCCTTGGAAATCAATGAATTCACGAAGTCGAGGGCAATTGTTACAACGGATTGCAAATTTAATTCGAGATAAATCCGAATACCTGGCTCAAATTGAATCGAAAAATGTGGGCAAACCAATAAAAGCAGCCAGGTGGGAGATTCAAGCTGCTGCGAATACATTTGAGTATTATGCCGGAGCAATCAACAAAGTCCATGGCCAAACAATCCCGGTTGCGGCCGATGGAACGTCATTAACATTTCGTGAACCTTTAGGGGTTTGTGCATTAATAACGCCCTGGAATTTTCCATTACTAATTGCAAGCTGGAAAGTTGCTCCTGCAATTGCAATGGGAAATACGGTTATCATCAAACCCGCAACAGCCACACCTCTAAGTACCTTAGCATTGGCTGATTTGGCATTGGAAGCAGGGATCCCTGGTGGTGTGATCAATGTTTTGCCCGGATCCGGGAAAGTTGTTGGTTCTGCTCTTGTTTTAAATCCGTATGTTAGAAAAATATCTTTTACAGGATCTACCGAAATCGGTGGAAATATTATGAAAATGGCCGGGCATGATATAAAACGAATATCATTGGAGTTGGGAGGAAAATCTGCAAACATTGTGTTTGCTGATACAGACCTAGATGATTGTGTTGAATCTTCTATTTTTGCAGTTTATGAAAATGCAGGTCAGGACTGTTGTTCACGAAGCCGAATTTTGGTAGAAAAACAAATTTTTGATAATTTTGTTGAAAGGTTTGTAAAAAGGGCTGAGAGTCTTAAGACAGGGCTTCCTCAAGACGAGAATACTGAAATGGGACCTTTGATAACACCGGAGCATCGTAATTTAGTATGCAAGTATTTGGAAATAGGGGAGCAGGAAGGAGCTAAAAAAACAGCCGGAGGCGAAATCCCAAAAACAGCTGAGCTTTCAAATGGTAATTTCCTGACACCTGCGGTTTTTGTTGATGTAGACACCAATATGAGAATTTTTCAGGAAGAAATATTTGGACCGGTTGTTACGATCATGCCTTTTGAGAATGAAGAACAAGCTGTTGAAATCGCTAATGATAGCAAATATGGATTGTCCGGGTCAGTATGGACCCGGGATATTGGCAGAGCATTACGAGTTGTGCGAGCATTTGAAACAGGGATGATCTCTGTAAATAGCAGCAGTAGTGTTCATATTGAAGCACCGTTTGGAGGTATGAAGCAAAGTGGAGTAGGAAGAGAGCAGGGGATGGTTGCTTTGGATCATTACAGTGAATATAAATCCGTATTTATCGCATCGAAATAACAGTACAGTTGCCCAGGTATTTTATTTATGAAAATTGAAAAGAATGATTCCAGTAAATGGCAGTCTAAGCTTTTTGTAGTTATCTTCGAATCGGATACTTTTTGGGGAAAGATTTTTGATATTATACTTATAATTCTAATCTCTTTCAGCGTTTTGGTGGTTATGCTGGAAAGTGTAGAATCCTTTCGTTTAGAGAATGGTGTCCTTTTACGGAATTTAGAATGGTTGTTTACTATTTTCTTCACCATTGAATATTTTTTGCGGCTTATTAGTGTAAAAAAAAACCTCTCATACGTCTGGAGTTTTTTCGGAGTAATTGACTTATTAGCTATTGCCCCTACATACCTAAGTGTTTTAATTCCAGGAGCACAGTTTTTGTTGGTTATTCGTGTTTTACGGCTCTTACGAGTTTTTCGGATACTGAAACTTGTTAAGTACATTTCTCATGCAAATATGTTGATGCAAGCCTTACGGGCCAGCCGTTTCAAAATCTTGGTCTTTATATTTTCCATTCTCACATTAGTAATTGTCATTGGCTCTCTCATGTATGTCGTTGAAGGACCTGAGCATGGTTTCTCTAGTATTCCTCGTGGCATTTATTGGGCAATAGTTACTTTAACAACTGTAGGGTATGGTGATATATCACCCCAAACCAATATCGGACAGGTTCTTGCCTCGATTGTGATGATTATTGGTTTTGCTATCATTGCAGTTCCGACAGGAATTCTAACGGTTGAATTATCTCAAGCTTAAAGACAAATGAGTTCAAACAGAACCTGTGGTTCGTGTAATAATTCCGGCCATGACTTGGATTCGGCATTCTGTAAATATTGTGGGGAAAAATTGGAGTGATTTAAGATAAATAACGATGCTGGGGGTTAACAATTTCAGGTGCTATTTTTTATCTTTGGCTTTTTCCTTTTGGACTTCCTTTTCCTTTTGAACTTCTTGAATTTTAAATTCGATTGCCACCCGAATTGAGTCCGAGTTGAAAAATGATTTGTAACCCATTGTTTCTAATTTCTTTAAATGTTCCAATGATCTCAATGCATTCTCGATTTTTAACTCTTTTATACTTTCCCAATGCGTATTTTTTAATTCGGTTAATTCTTGTAATTGAGATTCTTTTACTTTCAAGTCTTTTTGCATCTCTTCAGCCATATTCTCTCGCCAAACTAACATTTGTCGTTTTTCTAAATTTTGAATTTCTTTATATAGTTGTCTTGACTCAACTTTGGTAATTACTTGCTTAATTTCAGTATCAATAATTAGTTTGATTCCATCTTCGCTTAAAAACCGAAAATGCTTATTCAACTCACCCGGCTCAAAAGTTATTCGCATTTCGCTTTGAATTTTTTCATTCATTTCGAATACATCTTTTAATCTTTCCCCTAATTTTACAAACCGCTCCGGATCAATATTTTTTCTAGGCCGGCGGCGAGAAACCACAATGGCTTCTACATCAATTTCTTGCTTTTCTTCAGTCGAAACGACATGTGGTGTTTGTATCGAATCAGGTGGTAAATCAACTCCAAATTCCGGCTTTAAATATGCCACAGATATTACGGACTGAGCTTGTTCCGGGGTTAATTTTGCATTTTGGTTCCTCAAATTGAGTATATTGGCTGCGATCTGTTCAACGTCGTCCGGATCGATTTCTTTAGCTTCAACTTTCTTTGCAAATTGGTCAAATAGTTTGCTTATAGCTTCATCACCTTCCGGCACAAGCTCTTTAAATTTCTCGCCAAGCATTGACAAAGATAAATTGAGAACATCGGGATTTTTCTTAATAAGGTAGTGATCTGCAGTTATTAATAAGGCAAGTACAACACCGGTAATGAATACATACTTAATGGATTTTAACATTTTCACCAAGACAATTTAATTATCGTAATTATCATATTAGACGAATAGAGCCAGGGTTTTGTTGTAAACAATTATACTGGCTTGTTTTTTCTATTCTAAATTTTGATTGACCTTTTCTATCTTTGTAACAATAAACTTACTCTCTGTCACCTCAATTGTAAAATTGATTTTATCGTCTTTTTGGAATCCCTGGAAAATAGTAGTGTCTGAAATGGAGAAGGGCATTGCCATTGCTGCCATTAACCCTGTTATTTCTTCGTGATTTATCGTTATATAGCCATTTTTCGGATCCATAGATACAATAACACCGACAGCTTCATATGTTTTGGGATCTTCCACGACGGCTTCTTTTTTAGCGCAACTTAAATAAATAGCTCCGATTACTAATATCAAAATAACCTTCAAACTATTAGTAAAGCACTTCATTAAATGAATTCCATCCGTTAAGTAGTTTCATTAAAATTTTAAGAGAATGTAACTAAATTATAAAGATAATGCTCATAAATAATACAAGCAAATTTAAACAAAGTATAACTAATTATCAAGATCTTAAATGCCTTATTAAAATTGATTTTAGAATGAATATGTATTAGATTTTGTCTTCATTTTTTAGATTAAAAAGGATCAATCGAATTCATTCGATATCAACCACAATTCATAAGGAACCTTCGTTCATTGTCATATTGCCAGCTTATAATGTGGCTAAGTTTTTACGAAAGACTCTTATCGATTTGAGGAAGGTAATTACCGTCAACAGCAATGTTGTAGTTGTTGATGATGGATCGACTGATGGAACAATCGAGGATTTAGAAGGATTTAATTTAATTCTTCTAAAACACAAAAAAAATACCGGTAAGGGTTCAGCTTTAAAAACAGGGTTCCGATATGCAATTGAGCATGGGTTTTCTCATGCTATTGTGCTTGATGCGGACTATCAACATGATCCGAATCAGATATCTTGTTTTTTAGATGCAGTAAAATATGGGAATTACGACCTTGTTATCGGTACAAGGGAGTTGACTTTAGGATCATTTCCAATAGACCGCTATTTTAGTAATAAGTTGTCAAGTTTGATTTTATCTTTAATTTGTAATTACCGTGTAAAAGATTCCCAATGTGGTTTTAGGTCAATTAATTTAAACATGCTGAAAAAACTAAATTTATACAGCGACCATTATGAAATGGAAAGTGAGCTGCTAATCAAATTTGCAAAATCGAACGCTACGATAGTTCAAATACCGATTTCAACAAGATTATCAAATGGTATTAGCCATATTCGACGCAGCTTGGATACTGTAAGATTCTTCATAATGCTTTGTAGAACAATAAGTTATGGTAGTTAAAGAATTAACTTCAGAAAACAATAAAAACATTATTCGTCGGCTGTATGATTGGGTACTTCATTGGGCTGAAACGCCTTACGGTATGTGGGCATTATTTTTGATTGCCTTTGCCGAATCATCATTTTTCCCGATACCTCCGGATGTTTTATTAATTGCCCTGGCTATTTCAATACCAACACGGGCATTTCATTTCGCCCTGATTGCTACAATCGGATCACTTATCGGAGGTATTGCAGGATATGGAATCGGAATGTTCGGTTATGATTCCATAGGCCGTCCAATTGTCGAGTTTTACCATGGCCAGGAGCTTATGGAGACAATAAAAGAATGGTACAATGAATATGGCTTCTGGGGTGTTTTGATCGCAGCAGTGACGCCTTTGCCCTATAAAATTTTTACGATTTCTTCCGGAGTGTTTTCATTCGATTTTTTTCAATTTATGCTTGCATCTATAATCGGTAGATCTATGCGTTTTTTTGCAGTAGCTGCTTTAATTTGGAAATTTGGCAAGCCAATAAAAGAATTTATCGATAAATATTTTAATCTACTTGCCACTCTGTTTATTATTCTATTGATTGGTGGTTTTATCATTATCAAATATTTGTTGTGATTTTTCGGGGCGTAGCGCAGCTCGGATAGCGCGCATGGTTCGGGACCATGAGGTCGGCGGTTCAAATCCGCCCGCCCCGACAAAACTTGCTTAGATACATAATTTATCTCAGCATTTTTTATATGGAAGTTTAGGGGGATGAATAAGTATCCACATTAAGTGGGTTAATCCATTGACTTTTCAGTTAGAAAATGTTCAAAAATAGAGACCACCACTGATAATTAGGAGTATTGGTGATTCCGCAAAATCAGGGTAATTTTGTTACAGATTAAAAAACAATGGTTTTAAAATGAACAGGGGAGAAGAAAAGTGAAACTTAAAAGAATTTTCAGCAAAAGTTTATTATCAATTGAACTAACTATACATAATATATCTTATATACATATTAAGTAAAAAATATAAGGACTACTTAATTAGTTGTAATCTTCTAACTTTACCTTAGACATATTCTTTAAAGGTGTTTCAAGCGGATGATCGATAATATTCTGGATCTCCATTTTTAAATAGTCTTTATTTTTATTTTTGTCGTAAGCAATAACAAGTTCATATCTTGCAGCAACATTATTTCGATCTTTAATGATTGCCTTTTTTAATGATTCAATTGCGTCATTATACCTTTCTTGGCGATTATAATTTTTCCCCTGCAAATAATAAACAACAGTATCATCCTTACCAAGTTCTATCGCCTTATTTAAAATTGCCAGCACATCAGATGGATTCCCTAGTTTGTCAAGTAAAATGGCTAATTCTTTGTAATACAAAGCATTTTTTGGTTTATTAACAATAGCTTTTTTAAATGAAAGAAAGGATTCATTAAGCATTCCGCATCTAAGCTGACTCTCAGCAAGCATAAAATATACCAAGTCATCTTTTTTTCTAAATTGCAAATAGTTTTGGAATTGTTCGATCGCAGCGATATAATATTTTCCTAAATAATATTTATAACCCTCAGCATATAGTTGCTCAAGATCTTTATCACTTTTTTGTTCGCCAACATCTAGTATGATCGCTTTTTTTGCATAACTCCCCATTGGTCCATTGGCATCAAGTTCAATTACCTTCTTAAAGTTTCTATTTGCTTCCTCAATTTGACCTTGAATGGCAAATATTTTACCAAGTCCAAGATATGCCCTTACTTCAGTAGGGAATAAATCAACCACCTTTTGGAACATCTCAATCGCTTCATCGAATTTCTTTTGAACACTATAAATAGCGCCAAGATTAAGAATTGACAATTTATGTTTAGAATTTATTTCTATGCTTTTCTGTATATATTCTTCAGCAAGTTCAAATTTCCTTAGTTTAATGTATGCTGTACCAACTATTAACATTGCCTTAAAATGACCAGGGGATAAATCAAGAAGCTGCTTTAAAAAATCTATTGATTCTTCATATTTTTTTATTTCAAAATAAATGAGCCCAAGACTATACAGTACTTCAATTTCTTGCGGGTTTACTTCAAGAGCCTTTTCCCAAAGAGCAATTGCATCGTCAAAGCGCTTTTCTTTATAACAAGAAATTGCTTTTTGGTGAATCGTTTTAACCGATTGCTTCATTTCTACTAGTAAGCTCAATTTTGATTACTTATAGCTCTTTTGATTTCTGCGATAATGCTACCAGAAGGAAAGAGCTCTCTCTTTTTGTTTTTCCTAAATTTAAACTCAACCATGTTATTCTGCAAATTTTTTTCTCCAATGATTATATGAATAGGTATTCCAAGCAAATCGGCATCCCTAAATTTGAATCCGGGACTAAAATCTCTATCATCAAGCAAACAATCAATATTTTCTTCAAGTATATCTTCATATATTGCATTGGAGGTCTCCCCTATTCTTTTATTTTTGTAATTTATTGGAATTATTTGAACTTGATATGGGGCAATTTCCGAATCCCAACAAATCCCATTCTCATCTAGATTTTGCTCTATGAATGCCGCAGCGATTCTTTCTATACCAATCCCATAACTTCCCATAATAATTGGGTTTTCTCTTCCATTTCTATCCAAAAACGTGGCATTCATGCTCTTAGAATATTTTGTACCTAATTTAAATATATGACCCAACTCTATAGCCTTTGCAATTCTTAGTGCTTTTCCACAATTAGCACAAATGTCTCCATCATTAACAAGAGCCACATCTACAATTTTGGTAATCTTAATATCAACTTGAGGATCAATCCCAGCAACATGATATTGATCTTTGTTGGCACCGGAAATAAACCCTTTCTGTTCTAATAATGACTTATCGACGTAAATTTCAATATCCTTTATTCCGATAGGACCTACAAAACCTGCATTTGCTCCACATATATTCAAGATTTCATCATTTTCTGCGGGTCTGCATTTATTACCAAAACTCGTTAACATTTTGCTCTCATTTAGTTCATAATCGCCACGAATCAATATCATTACAGGCTTAACATCAACAAAATAAACCAAAGATTTAATAAATGACTCTTTTGGTAGGTTTAAAAATTCAGATACTTCCTCAATAGTTTTCTGAGTAGGAGTATGAATCTCTTCCAATTTTGTGTAATTACCGTTTGTGAAAGGTGTATTTTTAAATTCTGCAATCTCAGCATTTGATGCATAACCACAGTTGTCACAAAGCGCAACAGTATCCTCCCCCGCTTCTGATTCCATCATAAACTCCTGGGAACCGGAACCACCCATCAATCCGCTCGATGCATTTACAATAAAAAAATCTAACCCACATCTGGCAAAAATATTTTTGTATGCCTGGGAATGTTTATTGTAGCTTATATCCAACCCATCTTCATCAGCATTTAAAGAATATGAATCCTTCATTAGAAATTGCCTGGCACGTAAAACACCCGATCTTGGTCTTGGTTCGTCTCTAAATTTATTTTGTATTTGATACCAAATTTGCGGTAGGTTTTTATAAGAACGTATTTCGCCTCTTGCAATCGAACAAATAACTTCTTCGTGTGTTGGAGCAAGACACATGTCTCTTGATTTTCTATCTTTAAATTTAAACATTTCTTCGCCGAAATCATCGGCTCTACCTGTCTCATTCCAGGTTTCTATTGGATTTATTGCAGGCAGAAAAATTTCCTGACCACCAATAGCATCCATTTCTTCTCTGATGACTGTTTTGATTTTTTTTAGTATTCTCCACCCAAATGGCAAATGAGAATATATACCGGCAGCAAGTAAGCGAAGCATACCAGACCGAAGCATAAACTGATGGCTTTTAACGACAGCATCCGAAGGATTTTCTTTTAAGGTGGGAATAAAAGCTTTAGATAATTTCATTGGGGTAGTAATATAGTTTTCTAATTTTTAGAAATTGAGTTCTTACGGGTGTTTTATCTGTATTGATAAATCTCTGTAAAATAAGATTTATTTTTATTTAAGTCAAATTTTAAAGAAGACTCCCCTCCCTCTAACTTCGCGAGTATGGAAATTCACAATATGGTGATTTTGAAATGAATGAAATGATAATTAAATAATAGTTTATCCCGTAGCCGATTCTAATGATTTTTCCAAATCTTGATTTTGATGTTTAAAAAAAGTACGTGATCTATTCTTAACTGTGCGAACATGTTCTTCAAGAATGGATATGATTTCGTCATTTCTTTGGATTGCATTAACTGCTTCTTTGAGTTTAGATATTCTTCTATTTATTTTTTTTTCATAATTTTCAAATGAATACTCATCTTGCTTTACAATTCCAAGTGTCAAAGAAAAGAGATCATTGAATACCTTCTCGGGATTCGTTGCAATCGTCAACCACTCTCTACAAAAACTTGAGATTGATTGGCCTTCGAGTTCCGCCATTAATTTGATGCCACTATAAGTATCTTCGTCAATCCGAATATTTAATACTCTTCCTTTCATACTTCCTCCATGAAATATTTGCCAAGAAATCGTTCGATATTTAGTGTTGTTTTGTATTATCAAAATTTAAAGAAATTATATGCAGTAAATCAAGCAATTTCGAAAAAAGTTTTAAATAATAGGTCATGAGTATTTATCAGAGCAGGGGAATACATATAAAGGAATTTAAGAGGAAATATAAACGAATTACATCATTTCCCCTGGCCAATCAGGCAATTCAATTCTACTATCTGTGAATCCTTAATTATCAGTCCCATGCAATTGCTGTTATTACAATTGTAAAAAAGCAAATAACTGAACCAAAAAAGATTAAATAACCGGCATCAGCATGCAAATGTTTATTTCTAAAAGCAAGGTATAAAGTGCCTATTCCAATAGTTGATATGGCAACTCGCTGGATGAAAATCAGGAAAAATTCTCCAATGGAATGCGATAAGATAATATGCTCAAAAAATTGAACTATGATCGCCACAATTATGATCAATATACCAATGATTCCGGCAAGTAAATCACTTCTTGTTTCTAATTTGGACATTTCATTTTCGCCCATTTTAAACTAAAAATTTCATTTTTATCATATCCAATCAATCTTTATTTGTTTTCTGCTAATAATCCATAACGAATGATATTCGGTATTTCCCTTATAATTTGATATCATAAATTTACAACAATTAAAGAATCAATGCAATCAGGGAAACCCTGATTTTGGGGGTTCAAAAACCTTAGAATGCTATAAGGGAAAGGATATTTACGGATAAGGATTAACCCCCTTTTAGTAAAAAAGAAATTATCCAAGGTATTTTTTTGGTAATTGTTTTGCTGGATTGATAAGATTAAGGTTGTCGTACGCCAGGAGGGACTCGAACCCACAACCTACGGCTCCGGAGGCCGTCGCTCTATCCAAATTGAGCTACTGGCGCATGTTGCAAAAACGTGCACAATAAATTTAGTGGAAGAGTTTTTCTTTTGCAAATAATATGCTTTACTTAGATAAATGCAAATGGAATTATTCTAACAATGTTTTTGAAATCTCTTCCCACTCTTCGTCAAGAGATAAATTTGATACCGGCTTATCTGCACGCGAATACCAATATGAAGCGTTTCCAATATCGCCTTCTTTACGATGCAAATATGCATGTACCCAGGATCCGTCTCCGCTTGTTTCTTGTTGAGCTGAATTGTGGACTTGTTCCCAATTCCCTTTAGCATCTTGCCATAATGCTTGAAGTGATAAAGTCAAATTTGCAGGTGGATTATTGTTTTCAAGCGATTCTCTAAACTCATTAAATTTCATAATAGATGATCCTCTATTTTTCGGATATTACTATAGTACGTCCTTATAGGAATTTTAATCACTCACCAGGATGGTGCATTCCTTATTACGATTTTAATCGCGAATCGATGAGTGAGCTTTAACTGCTTCTTCTAATAGTTCTATCAACCCTGGATTTTTTAGATCACTCTCATTTCTTATTTTTACATGGCGATGCCGCTTGCCAGTACCTTCTAATAAATTAAGCGGATTGGGAAGAAAAGCGCCATTAAAAAAACCCAAATCCACATGCGATTTATAAAGCATAATTACACAGATTGTATCAGCCATTTTGGTTCCGTAGCCATAACCAATTAATTTTGAACTGACATCAATTTGCTCAATTGTATTTGGCAACCTATTCCGTAAGAATTCTCGTGTTTTACTGGCTAACTTCTTTACTTCGGGACTAAATAGGTTTAAAAGTGAATAAAAATCGTTGCTCATTGAAAATTACTGTTTTTTAGTATTTCCAACTCTTCGTTTTGGTCCCGACTGATGCAGTTTTTGTGATATGATCAGCCATGAGCTTCAACAAAGTTGTAGTTGAATATGGCCGCCAGCCATGTCCCCCACGGGCACCATAAGTAAACGATCCTGCATAATATGGATTCCGAGTACTTTCCAAAAAATCCTCCATATGATAGACGCCAATATTCAGATAGAAATTGTCCATATGACCGCAAATTACATTTAATTTACCAACTAATTTAGGACCAATTTCCTCCCAATTATTTTCTACATAATAACGTAGATCATAATTTTCTTTCCAATACTCTGCAACAGAAGAATCAATCTCTCCCGTGCTTTTGTTGAACAATGGTTTAAAATATCCATCCTCGCCAACCGGACCAAAAACAGCACTCCATATATCCAATTGTTGGCCTGATCTTCCTTTAGTTCCATTGACCAATTCCATGGTATTGCGTTGCTTGGAAGTTAACCTTACTTCGCCGTTTCTGTGATTCCGGGTATTTGCTATAGGTACTTTATACCACTCATGTTCTTTGTAAAAGGCATTTTTATCGTTGTAAATATTTATTCCTTCCACGTTTCTGAAGTCCAGTGGGTCCGGTGCAAACGCCCAGGAACCGCCATAAAAATCTGGATAAAACACTTGTAAAGCAAAAGCTTCCCACCCTCCTGTTGACCCCCCGGTCAACACCCGGCCATAACTTTCCGGAATCATTCTGAATGTTTCCTCGAGCAACGGGATAAGATTTTGGTGGATGGCATCGCCGTAGGGGCCATTGTTGGCTGAATTGACTGCATAAGAATCATCGAAATAAGGGGTTGGATGTTGGATAGTCACCGCAATAAAACGTGGGAAATTCTCAGATTTCCAGTCAGCTGTAAATGTGCTATCTCTATTAAACCGAAGAGGTGGTCGTAAAGAGAAATGGCCTTGATGATATATTGTTGGATATTTAACATTAGGATGTTCCTTGTATCCCCTGGGTAATAAAACTGTAGCACCGATATAAATGGGCTGACCCCAGAATTCGGTTAATTTCTCACTTTTTATTTTGACTCGCTTTATCCAATCCGTATCTGCTGCTACTTTAATGGGCGGAATTATTTTATCGACGACAAATTGAATCGTTTGTTCTTTACTATGATTGATAGATAGTTTTTTAACTTCACTTTTGACATTTCCAGGCGAACGACGCCAATTTTGACCTTCCCATTGATCATTATGCATCCAAACGGAATGACCGTCTGATCGATTAAATTCAGTATACTTATTTAATATAGCCTGAACATAATATTCTCCGGCAGGCAATTCAGCCAAATTATCTATCGGATAGCCTAAAATATTTGCATCAAATAAAATGGTTTCGCCAGGTTTGAGATTAGTAAAATCGATGCCAAAAAATTGTACACCATACCTGCTTACCTGTAGCCCGGGCTCTCTGCGGTCATGATGAGCGAAGGCCAGAAACATCCTACCAGTTAGTGGTTCTGAGCTGACTGATTTTGGGAAAGAAACCTCGAACTTGAGTTTTGTAGAAGGCGCTTGAAAAGCAATTACGCTAACATTTGCACAAAAGAAAAAAACAATCGCAGCTAGAATCTTGATATAATTTTTTCTCATAAGAATTCCTATTGATTAAAGTTTTTGAGCTATCGGATTACCTGTCAGCATTTTGTGCAGATCCTAGTTGCTCATATCCGCACCAACGTATGGGATTTTGCCTGCCCAGAAATCATTCAGCTCCTTCCAACATTTCTGGCTCTCTGGGAACAGATATCTACAGAAATCCTCTGCGTCTGCATCGTTGTTGCTCCATACATTCTGGAGTCCTTCCAGAAATCCAATGGTGGCAAGTTCTCTAACAAAGCCATCGCCATCGATATGAAACTGCTCGATGACTTCACACAATGGACCAAATTCATCAGTTTGTTTATCTCGATGGAGGAGCATGAGATGAAGGGCGAGTTCATCCATGACTACATAGAGCAACTCCTGGTTATCTGACTCTTCCCACACTTTCTGAAATGTGGGACACGCCTCAAGAATCAAAGGCACGACTTTCTCCTGAGTAATCATACTAGTTCTTCACAACTATCGTTTAGGTAGCTTGCGGTAATCCAAAGGAGGCATTTGACCTGGCTCAAGAAGTGCATTATATTCCTGGCCATGCCGGCGTTCTTGCAATTCTTTCTTTGCGGCCTTCAGGGTATTTGGCTCAGTGAATAAATCCCATGCAGTTGCCGATAACGCCTTGGCAGCCAGCAACATTCCCTTTTTACCTATACTCATTCCACCGCAAGCGACTGCCTGCCAGGAGTGTGCCGGTGTTCCGGGCACCCATGTTGCGGTTCGCAACCCTGTGGTCGGGACAATCCAGGAAACATCACCGACATCTGTAGAACCCTTTATAATTTGGCCGCTATTATCAGATACCTCGGAAATACTTGTTAATGGCTTTGGATTAGGTAAATATTTTTGCAGATTTCTGGCAAATTGTTCTTCCTCCTGATTATAATTCAAATTTGCCAATTCACGAAGATTACGCAAGGTTACTTTTGCCAGAACATCGTTAGGCAGGATATTATGAGTACCTCCTAAATAATTCACTTTTAGCTCTGTTTCGGTGGCTAATGCACCAGCCTGCGCACATTTTAACAAACGCTGGTACAATGTTTTTACGACTTGAGCCTCGGGATGTCGGACATAATAAAAAACTTCGGCAAAATTAGGAACGACATTTGGCGCTCCCCCACCGGATGTGATCACACGGTGAATTCGGCTAAAATCGGGAGTATGTTCGCGCAACAATTGAGCGGCGTGATTGGTTAGTTCAACGGCATCGAGAGCAGAACGTCCTTGCTCCGGTGCTCCAGCTGCATGAGCGCTCATACCATGAAATTGAAATTTGACTGCAATTCTGGCTAAACAAGTTGGATCCCCCGCAGCATTGGAACTACCGGGGTGCCAATGCAGTACGGCGTTGCAGTTGTCAAAATAACCTGCCCGTGCTATGAAGTTTTTGCAGACCCACCTTCCTCGGCTGGGGTTCCGTAAAAACGCACGGTACCTTGTAATGTCCCGGCTTTAATCTGTTCTGCTATCGCAATGGCTGCAGCAGAAGAGGCTACCCCGAACAGGTGATGACCACAACCATGACCATTGCCGTTAGTCCCACTTCTGATTCTTTTCTCCGGAAAAGCTTCTTGCGCCAAACCGGGAAGTGCGTCAAATTCACCAAGAATTCCAATTACAGGTTTTCCTGATCCATAGGTAGCCATAAAAGCCGTTGGAATTTCGGCAATCCCTCTTTCGATCTTGAAGCCGGCTTTCTCTAAATTGTCAGCTAAGAGCATTGATGATTTTTTCTCCTGGTAGCCGGGTTCAGCCCATTGCCAGATTTGATAGGCAATTTGCCAATAGTGATCTGCCTTTTGATCGATAGAGTTGACCATCTTTTCTTTGTTGTTATTATTAGTTCCAGCAATAGTAAAGATTGCTACAAAAATGAATAAGATGAAACCAGCCAAAGATCGAATTAAATACATTCTACCCTCCCGAGTTTTTTCTCGTTGAATTTCTTAAACCTTGTCGCAATTACATAAGGACAAATGTTAGGATTAAGAATTTTAATATTTTATACTTTTGATTATTTTTTTATAACTACTCATCATAAATCATATTTTTGAATTTAATAGAAAGCCGGTTTAGGTTATTATGAAAAGGCAGACAGAATTCGCTTATTGCAAATTGATTGTTACAAGCTTTTCAAATAATCATAATCAATAATATTATCGTCTCCGCCTTGGTATTCGACCTGATGGAAAAACGACGACACTTTCATTGCCATCTTCACCTACTGAGGCGACGCCAAATAAATAATTGTCAATTACAAGTCCCTCCAATGTGTGCAGAGTGTCCGTCCTAACGAAACGCGAATGCTCCCATTGGGGTGATGTCGTCCATCTCCAATAAATCTTATATCCGGCCAGGTTTGGATCCTCTACGGGTTCCCAGGATAAAGTCGTCGAAGGCCTTACAGCGCCGCCGATTTTAACATTTTTTGGCTGCGGTGGCGCCCAGGCTAAACCAGCCAGGGTAATTGTATTCACAGCTGTCAGTTTTGCTGCATATTCAAAATTTACACCTTCAATTACATCTCCATAATGAATACCATCCACCGTGCGAATATTCTGGTGTTGGCGTGTATAGTTTTCGTGGGTTTCCATAATGCGAACACCTGCAAATCCTGCATCGTTAAACGGACTGTGATGACCACCGAGACCAAAACGGTCCAAACGATAAATCATGATTGCATCCAAATTTGGAATGTACATATCAGTCATTTTATGAACATAGCGGGCTAACTGACGTGACACCCCGTCGATTTCTCCGCCAGCTGTCCGGCGCCGGCGTCTTTGCTGCTCGGTTTCTGTTACAGGAGTTGGTTCGGAAAAAACCCGGAATGTATTGTTTTCGATGACGCCATCAACGCCTTCGATATTGCCAATCATATCGTTGTTCAGAACACCTACAATGTTCCACCCTTCTTCTTTGGCAACTTTAGCCATATGCTTCCCGCCCCAAAGACCTTGTTCTTCACCGGAAAGTCCGGAATAAACAATACTGCTGCCAAATTTATATTGGGTCAACAACCTGGCTGCTTCTATGGCTCCGGCCATACCCGATGCATTGTCGTTGGCTCCAGGAGCATCTGTCTCTCCGTCCGAGCCTCGAGATGCCCGGGAATCGATATCACCGGACATGATCACATAGCGATTTGGATGGGTAGTTCCTCGCTGAATGGCAATAACATTAACTACCCAGGTATCCTGGGGAATCCTTTGACTTTTTTCAACCAGGCTCCATTGGAAATTAACTTCCAGACACTCGCCACAAGCTGCGGAAATCTTATCAAATTCTGCCTTGATCCATCTCCTGGCAGCCCCAATACCGCGGGTTTGTGAAACAGTGTCCGAAAAGGTGTTTCGCGTACCAAAATTTGCTAGTTTTGTGATGTCTATTTCCAATCTCTCCGGCGAGGAAGCGTTGATGATCTCATACATTCGAAGATCAACAGACGGTGGAGTGGTTGTGGTTTCTTGTGCAATTGCAGGAAGAGTGACGCAAAGTAACACAAGAATCAAAAAGCCAATAAATCGACAAAAATCAAAGATTCCATCTTTCATAGCAAACTCCTTTTAATAAATTTGACCATTACTGGATGATTTATTTATTGCATGGGTCAAACTTACAAAATTGGTGCTATAAGGTCAAGGAAGAAATTTTTATATTCATTATTAATATCTTTGAACCATTTTGTGCTTCGTTACTTTATCATTTAGTAATTATATTTGCATTCCTATATAAAAGAAGACTATTCTGCTGTTTAGTGGTAAGTAAGTTTTTAATGCGTATAGCCAAAACCAAATGGGTCTGTTTGATATTCCATTCTAATCCTAGAATTTTTTCAAGTTGTTCTATTGCTTCTTGTTCATCAATTTTATTCTTATCCAATAAACTCACAAATATCTCCATCTCATTTTGAAGATCCCATTCGTAGTCGGTAAATTTCGACTGAGCCAATTGGATTTCCTTTTTAAAAGCTGTGCGTTGTTCTTCAGTTAGTTTAATAGCTTGTTGATATTTCATCACCAGCTCCGGTGCAAACAAACGTTCCTCAACTGGATCTTGTTCAAATTCTTGTGCGAATACAGAACTACCAACGAGCATTACAAAACTGAACAAAATAAGCTTCCAATACATATTACCTCCAACTTCAGAATTAAAGATTACGATTACTATTTTTTTTTGATTTTTCCAAACCTGGCACCCTGTTGTACTTGCCTATCTTTCTCAGCTTAGCAAGCGATTTGGTCGGAGAGGTCCAATTGGATATAACCACTCCAGGATGTTCGATGGGCCGCCAATGCCATACTGAATTAGATTGAAGCAGTGAATTTGTCGGAGATTGCCATTGTGAAAGTGCTTTCTCTTCAGTTGATTTATCGTCGCTCATAATGTACAACGAACTTATAATTGTGAAAACCAGCATGGCTGCCAAGGCAAATCGTCTATTGAAAAAAGGAGCATTCCTGGTCACTTTATTCTGTATAGAATCAAGCAGAAAATTGTCAAATGGGGGTGTTTTGTTTCCATCCTCTTGTTTAAGTTTAACAAAAAATTGTTTAAGCCGTTTGTTCTCAAGATCTGATTTCATAAAACACCTGTGAATTTTTTATTAACAAACCTAATTTCTTCTTACCTCTCTCATAATGAGTACGGGCTGTACCGATTGAAACACTCATAATTGACGCTGCTTCTTGAATTGTCATATCGTGATAAAACACCAACTGTAAAACCTCCTGTTGTCTTAGGGGTAATTGGTTAAGTAATTTCCGCAAATAAAATCGCAATTGAGATATGTCAATATTTTCTTCTATCTCCTTTTCAACTTGCCTGCCAATTAATTTTTGTTGAAATTGAATATTTAATAATTTTCGTGCTTTTCTTTTACGATGATCGTTCACAGCTGTCTTTTTGATAACCGCAAACAACCAGGTTTTGAAGGTTGAAAATTGACTAAATTTCGCCTTTCCTACAAGAATTTTTAAATAAACCGTTTGCAAAACATCTTGCGCTTCATTTGAGTTTTGATAACAGCAAGTTAATGCCCAACCATAGCTTTGTTGATGGAGCCGTTTCAATTCATTCCTTAATTCTGAATCTTTCATTCTAACCCGGGACTCTACACTATTATTTGTCCATTTAGTGGTTAAAGAGTGAAAAATATATGACAAGTTAAAGCAAATAATTAGGCAGTTAATGTGGTAAGACTATTTTGGTGAGATATATTATCTTGATCTTTCCATGAAAATATTATTGATGTAATTATTTAAGCATAAATATTGGTGGTAATATCAAACAGTTACACTTAAAATGCTCTTAGATTCAAGCGGTGTTTCTTCATACTACCCAGCTAATCACAAAAATATAATTGATTTGATAAATCCACCACACTACTCAAAGATTATACTTGAACTATTGTAAACCCGATCAACATAATGAATTAGAAAAAATAAAAAATATTAATGGAGCAGATGATGCTTTGAGATTAATTAGTAAAATGTAAGCTTTTGATCGCCATCCCCCTATCGATACTGCGAAATTCGATAACTTCCTAAACCCGGTATATTTATTAACTATTTTTAAAATAAATTAAAACATCCTTAGGCGCAATAGGGGAAAACCCTGATTTTTGGGGTCGAAAACCCTTATGCATTTATCAGGAAAAGGAGGATTTAACAAAATCTCAAAATTAAATTCAGTTTAAAGTATATTTTTGACTTAATTATTATTTTCACTTTCAACGATAAGGTATTTTAATAAAAACGTGAGTTCCTTTACCGGGTTTAGATTGAATATCAATATAACCATTCTGGTGCTTTAATCTTTCTTTAATATTAAAAAGTCCGTAGCCCCCGGACTTTGTAAAAGTTGTCCCATTTTCAATGGATTCAAACCCGATGCCATTGTCTATAACACTAATGATAATAAACTCGTTTTTCCTTTTTAACGAAACTAAGACCTTGCTTGCTTTTGAATATTTTGCAGCATTATTCAGTAATTCTCGCAACGATTTATAGAGGAAAACGGTTAAATCATCACTTAAGTCTGTTAATTGATTACTATTTTGATAATCTATTTTAAAATATCGTTCTTTTCGGAAATTCTCAATTAGCATTTCTACTGCAGCTTCAAAGCCAAGCTGGTGTAAAATTGGTGGGCTTAGTTCGAATATAAGATTCCGCGTATCGTCTATTGCTTTCTGAATTTGACCCTGAAGATTATTCAATGGTTGAGTAATGTTTTTTACCAAGGTTTGTTTTTGTAATTCTCCTAGTTGAATTTTAGACAAAGCAAGCGTTTGAGCGATCCGGTCATGCAGGTCATCGGCAATACGCTTTCTTTCTCGTTCTTCTACTACGGACAATTCAGAGGATAAAGAACGAAGTTGTTTTTGGTAATCTATGAGTTTATCTTCTGCAATTTTTAAATCGGTAATATCAATTCCCGATAATACCTGTGGCTTTTCATAGCCTTGAGTGTCGGTAATAGATGTTTTAGTCCAGGATATTAATCTATTTTTTTTCGTTTTAGTTTTTAAATAACCCTTAAAATTGCGCGGTAAATTATCAAGTAAAAAATCGACTGGTTTACTTCGATTTGATATAGCTTGAGGATCATTTAAGGAAATAAGTTCGGCAAAATTCTTTCCTAATACATCTTTGGCTTTAAATCCGGATATGCTCTCACAGGATTTATTAAATCGAATTAATTTCCCGTTTTTATCTAAGACCAAAATTAACGAGCCTGCTGTGTTGAAAATACCCGAAGCAAAATCCCGCTCTCGTTTTAAACGGTGATTATTTAAGACTAAATTAAAGATAAACGCTATACTTAATATAACTACAACGGATGTGCCAACTATCAAAATCCAAGGCATACCTAATTCCTGAAACAATAAAAACCCCATGTAAAAATCAGATAAGCAAAAATATTCAAACAAGAGTGAATGATGAAATAGTATGATTTAACAATTGAAAGTTCATTTCCCATAAGCGCAAAAAGGAATGTATTGCCGGCAAAATAAATTAGAATTCCGACTAAAATAATAAAACGGTGATTCTTAAGTAAAGATTGTCCACTATACTCAAGGCTAAATCGACTTAGGGTAAAACTTGCTACTAATGTGAAAATTATCGATTCAATTGGTCTAGTTAGATTATTGAATTGATTAAGGCTTTCCAGGTATATCTGAGTTATTATCCCAATCAAAATAAAAATGGGAATACTGAACTGAAGAATTTTCTTTATTGATTTGTTTTTCTGCCATAATGAAATAACTACCATAAAAAAACTATATTCAATAATCATAAAAATATTATATAACCAGATATTATGTTTATGCAAAACTTGTGCAATATATACAGCTATAATCTCAACGATAAAAGAGAGAGCAAAGTAAATAAGCAGTATTTTCATGTCGCGCTTTAAATACTTATAAGCATAAATGCCGACAAGAAGGGGTAGTATACCAGAGAAAGATGATATATAAAGAAAAACCGGTGTCATTAGGATAAATCCTTATATTTGAATTTACAGAACGAAAGTAAATCTAACCATAATTATAATATTAAGCAATTTCATTCTGTTAGAAAATATCGTGAATTCAACATGGCAAAAGCAAATAAATTAACAATAAAGCTATTTTATGAATCTGATAATTCATTAACTCAGGATAAAAAAATAAATCCTTTTGGTGAAACTTCAGAAAACCGTGCCTGGCCAATACAAAATGAATGCAAATAGAATATCTAATATTGCTTAATTTTTCTAATTTATGCGCAATATGGCGGACAAGGCCATCCTAATTCTCCGACAGTTTGTGTAATATCCTTTTGGTTTGCATCTGTGCCTATTAGAACAAGGTTCGGTGTACCATCATCTTTTTGTGCATAATATATCCGAATACCAACACAGCCATTTTGCTTTAATATTTTTTCAATAATATCGCGGCCAAAAAAGTGTGCTCTTATCTCATTTGGATGAGAACTTGTATAGTTATCAATTAGTTTTTCTGCATCCTCATAGCTGATATCATGATCTTCAGTTCCGGTAAAAGCCATTGTAACCTCCTTTTTTATGTTTTACACTATTAAATTTAATGGTGATCGTGGAGAAAACCATATTCAGATAAAATACGAACGAAGGGGTATACCATTCTCCTTATTTAACTCCCTTGCCCTGGCTTCAGCTTATATGTTAAAGTGTTTTTGCCCAATCCGGCATTAGATTTATTTAGATCTGAATGTGATAAAAATAAAAAGTTACTATTTAATAGATCTGGATTTTGTAAACTCTTAATACAATATTAAAAAATTGGTTAAGCCACCATCAGGGAAACCCTGATTTTTAGGGTAAAAATCCCTTACATCCGTATAAGGAAATGGATTAATTTTCGATTTAATTGGGGAGCTAATATTCAATCAGTTTCAACAATAATAAATAATTTATACTTCACAATATTTAGTGACTTAATGATTTATCGTAATTCTTCAATATTTTAATGCAGCGTCATTTTTTATTCATTTGTAAGCATAAGTATTTGTCTTTGTTGTATTTAGAATACTTTAAAGATGCAAAACAATATCCGGCATAACGATTGCCTTATCAATAAACAAAAAAATTATTAGTCTCAAAGAATAGATTAATTTTCATGATTGGAGGAATTTTAAGGCAGTAATTGATTTGATTTGTGATTTAATAAAATAATATGGTAGTAATTTATCGATTAATATACTGCACAAAATAAACATATATAAATTTCAATTTATTGCTAATTTATTTCATTTTTTTTGCCGAAGAAAAACATAGAAACATGGAGAATTTGGAGTGAGGTGAGGATTATGAAACGAAAAAATAAATTTTTAGTAAATTTGACTTTGACATTATGTCTTTTAGGGTTTACAGCTTTTTTACGCGCCCAGCCAAGTAGTGCACCTCAAATTGATTTTCAACATCCTTATTATGATTTTGATTTTGCAACTTTTTCTGTAAATGGGCAAGAAAGCACCAGGATTGAAATTTATATCCAATTCAGCAATAATGAATTTCAATTTATTAGGGAAAACGGCGGCTATAAATCAAATGCTGAAATCAGCATTATTGTAGAAAATAAAGAAAAGGATTTTTTCCGAGAAAAATATCACAATCAGCAACTAGTTGCTCATGATTATAATGAAACTATTTCCGCAGTTGTTTCCCAGATTGTACAATTTGATTTTATTTTACCAGTTGATACTTATGATTTCATTGCAAGAGTGATTGATACGGAAACCAAGCGGGTTTCAATCCGAAAATTCAACCTTACTTTACCTAAATATATGGAAGATAAGTTAGAAATAAGTAATATAGAATTGTGCCAACAAATTGACTTTGCAAACTCAACTCATGATAAACAACTTGGATTTTATAAGAATGGAAGATGGGTAATACCAAAGCCAAGCCGTGAATATGGGGTAGATGAAAACAAAATAGGGTTGTATTTCGAAATTTATGGACTGCAATATAGTCCCGAAAGTCCTGATGGCTCTTTTTTAATACAATATACAATTTTCGATAAGCAAGGAAATATTAAGTCTGAAAAAACACACAGAGTCAATAAACCGGGAAAAATGGCTGCTATTAGCTTAAATCCATCGATAGAAAATTTGTTAACTGGAAAATACAATTTGACAGTAACAATATTTGATGAACAATTAAAAACACAAAGTTTTCAAACTACTTCTTTTTTCCGATGGTCGAATAAAATTGACTCAAATGCTGAAGAAATTGCTTATTCCATTGATGCTTTAAGATTCGTGGCAGATTCTAAAGAGTTGGAAAAATTAAAGAAAGTATCCGCGGATAATATTTCTGTTGCATTAAATGATTTTTGGAAATCTAAAGATCCAACCCCTTATACAGAAGAGAATGAGGCACTCATTGATTTTATTAACCGCTATACAATTGCCAACAATTCCTTTAGTTCAAAATTGACCCCCGGTTGGAAAACCGATCAAGGTGAGATTTTTATGAAATATGGCGTTCCCGGAGTGGTTTACAAAGATAGAGACGTACTAAACATGACTAAATCGGAAATGTGGGTATACCCTTCTGGTGAATACTTTGTTTTTGTGGATAGATATGGTTTCGGTGATTTTCGACTTCTTCGGAATTTAAGTTTTCGTTAATGAATAATACAATTCATTGTGGTTTGATAGCTTTTCAATTATAAATGAATAAGCATATTCCCACTCTTTATCAGTATCAACCGATAACCATTGTATAAACTTGTTTTTTTTAAACCAGGTCAACTGACGCTTTGCAAACCGCCTGGTGTTTTGTTTTATTAAATCAATGGCGGTTTTTTTATCTAGCTTACCATCCAGAAAATCATGAATTTCAGAATATCCAACAGTTTTCTGAGATTGTAATTCCGGGTTATAATTTCTATTTCTTAATTCTATTACTTCATTGATCAATCCAATTGCAACCATCTTATCTACCCTCTCCTCTATAATTTTATACAAACCCTCGCGGTTGCGAATGAGTCCTATATATTCAGGATCAATGCCTGTATCTTGTTTTGATTTTTCCCTTAGATTAGATATAGATTCACCGGTCGATAAGTAAACTTCAAGAGCACGCAAAATTCGTTGTCTATCGTTTCGGTGAATTTTTGCAGCTGCTTGTGGGTCAACAGAAAGTAGTTGCGCAAAGAGTTTTTCCAAACCGATTTCATGTTCATCTTCTTCCAACTTAGTTTTAATTTTCGGATTACGACCTCCCACTTCAAACAAACCCTCTACCAGGGATCGAATATACAAACCGGATCCTCCAACTACTAAAGGCAATTTCCCTTTTGAACTTAAACTTCTACAAATTGTTCGAGCAAAATTGCCGAATTCACCAGCGCTAAAATATTCATCAGGATATTTTATATCAATGCAATGATGTGGATATTTCTTAAATTCATCAATACTTGGTTTTGCGGTACCTATGTTCATAAAGCGAAATATTTGCCTGGAATCTGCCGAGACAATTTCTATATTTTTGAAGTGTTGGCATATTTCGAACGCCATCTGGGTTTTTCCTACGGCTGTTGGTCCAACCAAAACAACTAAAGGAAGTCTTTTATGCATGAAAATCTATTTAAATTCGAAGGAAGCGGCGATCCAATTCCTCTATTGGTAAAGTTATAATTACCGGCCTGCCATGAGGACAGAAATAGGGATTTTGTGTAGCAAATAAATTGTCAATTAAATGAACAATTTCCTCTTGTTTTAATGGATCTCCGGCTTTTATAGCATTTTTGCAGGAATAAGTCGTAGCAATTCTTTCACGTATATCCGGTTCTTTGTTTTGTTTAAATTCGTCTATCATTCCTTGCAAAACTTTATCCTCATTTCGGTTTTTCATTTCAGAAGGAACTGCTTCAATAATAACTGTATTCGAACCAAATTCCTTTACTACAAATCCAAGTTTAGATAAATAGAATTGCATTTCAAGAAGGATTTCAAAATCTTCAGGTGTTAACTCAACGGTTTTAGGAAATAATTGCTGCTGTGCAACAGGTGGGGCAGTTTTAAATAATTTTAAAGCCTGTTCATATAATATTCTTTCATGTGCGAGATGCTGATCAATAATTATCAGGCCACTCTTAATTTGAGAAAAAAGATATTTATTATGCAATTGCCATACAGAAACCCGGTCTGTAAATTTCCTGCTTTCGATCTGAGGTTCTTTGGGTTCTCCTGATTTTTTCGGTATAATCTGGCTAAATTCAGGGTCAATTTCTCGTTTTTGTTTTCGAAACTCAAATGGAAATGCAAGCTCCTGTTTATACTGATCGATATGAAATTGATCTATGCCTGGCGTTTTGGTAGTGCCGGATTTTGGTATCAGGGGAACGGTTTCATATTCTGTTTCTACGGTTGCATATTGTGATTTTAATACAGGGATGATTTCATTTGAATGAAGCGCTTGCTTTGCTGCCCTATGGATCAATCCGTAAATGGACCTTTCATCTTCAAACCTTACTTCAATTTTTGATGGATGAACATTTACATCAATGCTCTCGGGATCAACTTGTAAGAATAATGCGTAGAATGGAAAATTTCCTTTTGGTAACATCGCTTCATAAGCGCTAACAACAGCCCAGTTCAAATTCTTGTTTTGAATATACCTGCGCATTAGGAACAGGAACTGATCTCCCCTGGTTTGCCTAAATAAATCCAGATTTCCTATGAATCCATTTACTTTTTTATCCCCAACTCCAAAATCAACTGCTACTACATTGTCTCCATATTTATCTCCGTACACCTGGGATATCCGGTTTTTTAAATCTGTTGCGGATAGATTAAAAATTTCTTCGTCATTTTTAAAAAAATGGAAAGCAATTTTCGGGAATGCCAGAAAGTAGCGATTAACCACTTGCAGAATATGACGATATTCCGCGCGATCACTTTTTAAAAATTTTCTCCGTGCTGGCGTGGTAAAAAACAGGTTTTTGACAGCAATTGAACACCCCTGGTTGCCACTAGATTTACTTAAACCCTGGACAATGCCTCCCTCCAATGTAAGCAATGTACTGGTTAGTTCGGCTTCAACCCGGGTTTTAACTTCTACCCTGGAAACAGAGCCTATTGAAGCAAGCGCTTCACCGCGAAATCCCATTGTTTGAATTCGTTCCAAATCTTCTGCGCTATAGACTTTGCTGGTTGAATGGCGCTCAAAAGCAAGAATAGCATCCGATTCAATCATACCGATGCCGTTGTCAATAACCTGGACTAGAGTCTTTCCACCGTCACGCACAATGATTGTAATTTCATTAGCTTTTGCATCAATAGCATTCTCAATCAGTTCTTTTACAACTGAAGAAGGTCGATCGACAACCTCTCCGGCAGCAATTTTATTACTCAGGCTTTCGGATAATATTTTGATAATACCTTCAGACATCAGCCACCATCAATTTTTCTCCAA
>CAYXGW010000072.1:0-29974 GCA_964464595.1 uncultured Deferribacteres bacterium | reverse complement strand
CGCTCTGGGTCGAGAAAAAATTGAATCGACCACCAGTACCAGCTTTGCCTGCGACCTGGGCAAATGGCTTCAAATTATGGCAGCTTATGAAAATGGTGGACATGCCTATCATGCAACGATGCCTACCGATGCACTCACCCGTTTCCACAATGTGATGAAAGAAACTGAATCCTGCGGTTTTGATAAAGTCCACGTACAACAACAGGAGTTGGGTAACAAAGTGAGGGCGCTGTTCGCCAGCAAAGGCATAAAGAGTGTAGCGGCCCGGGGATTTCAGGCTCCAAGTGTTGTTGTGAGCCACACCGAAGACAGTGAGATTCACAGCGGTAAAAAATTTAAGGAAATGGGCCTGCAAATAGCAGCGGGTGTTCCATTGCGATGTGATGAGCTGGAAAATTTCCAAACCTTTCGACTCGGGTTATTCGGCTTGGATAAACTTCAAAATGTCGATCGCACTGTCGCCAGGCTCGAGGACGCGCTCAACCAGATCCTGTAAGGTTAGGTGGGTAACTTGAATAATTCATCAAATTTACGGTGGATTGATTATTTTCAAGTAAAAAATAAACAAAGTGTTTTAAGAATAAATCATTGATTTTAGTTTTGATCAGGGCGAAATTTTATTTTTGTTTTTAATGCTTCATGACACTATATTTCATCACTAAAAAATAGTTAACTCAAACAGGGCAATATTAATCATGGCTATTCCATTTTTTAACAACCATCATCTTAATATTTTTAACATTAGAAGAAGTTTGACCCTTTTAGTAATCTCAATCGTATTATGCTCTTGCAATAATATGGCAATGGATAATACTGAAGACTCTAATCAGCAAGTCGATACCAATGGCTCCTGGTTTACGCGGGCGCCACTTCCAACAGCACGACAGGAAATGCCCTTAACATTGTTCGATGGGAAAATTTACGTTCCTGGTGGTTTCGACGGGGAAGGTTCCGGTTCTTCATTGGTAGAAGTCTTTGATCCTTCTTCAAACACATGGTCAACAATTCCAAATCTACCTACTCCACTTAACCATCTAGCCATGGTAGGTTTAAATGATAAATTGTATGTTATTGGAGGCTATTTAGGTAGTAGTTTTGTTTCTCATAATAATGTATATGAGTATAATTTCCAGACAGAAAATTGGAATCTTAAAAGTCCAATGTTTACATCACGGGGTGCACATGTTTCCGTAGTATATGATGGAAAGATTTATGCTATCGGCGGGGCAAATGGTTCAGGCGTGCTATCCGTAAACGAGGTTTATGACCCGGCATCAGATTCCTGGACAATACTGCAACCTATGCCCACCAGCCAAGATCACCTGGCAGCAGCTGTCCTCGACTCGCTCATATATGTAGTTGGTGGCAGAAACAGTCAGTTTGTCAACCAACGCAGCCTGCACGCCTATTCTCCTGCCAGTGATAGTTGGTCTACATTAGCAGATATGCCTACGGCGCGAGGCGGTTTGGCGGCAGCCGCTATGAATGGGAAATTGTATGTTTTTGGCGGAGAATTTTTTATTCCGGGAGGCTCCTCGGGTGTCTTCAAAGAAAATGAGGAATATGATCCGGTTACCAATACCTGGCGTTCAGTCACCCCGCTAACTACTCCTCGCCACGGCATGAGTGCGGTAACAGTTGCCGATACAATCTTCGTTATTGGCGGTGGCCCGGTTGCTGGTTTTGGTGTTACAGATGTTAACCAAGGTTTCACGTTTGCCCCTGGAGCAAATTGATGGTTAGTGGTAATTTAACCTAACTAGAAGTACAAAATTTCCTTTTTTACAATCAGTACCAGAATCTATCACAACTTAAAGTGGGTGTTTTTTCAAAACGATGTGAGGTAGACCGGTTACTGGTTTTAGTGTTACACGAGTTAATGAAGGTTTCATGTTTGCCCCCAGAACAAATTAATTATTTGCACGTAACAAATAAATGTGCACGCGCGATCCCAGTATTTTTGGGTTGATGCACAACGTTTGGCATACCCAGATAATATAAAATAAAAATGTGTATAGTAGATAAAACACATTGTGTTTCCCTGCTGATATAGTGAAAAGAATAATGAATTCTTATAATAATCAGCAATAACCAAAAGGAGCCGAAATATGAAATCCTGCATTCTATCATTACTGTTTTTTATCATTAATTTTTCTGCATATTCTCAAGAGTTAAAAATTGATTCTGTAAAAGTAATAAAAGCCAATAGAATTGTTCCTTCAACAAAAAAATATATTCAATACACTGAAAATAAAGATGGGACGATAAACTTCAATTCCATTCTTACAAGAGAAATTCAAAGAACCTTTTATAAAGGGAAACATGTGTTTTTGATAATTCAAAAATATCAAACACAAAAAGGAATTTCTATTGACTCCAGTTTTGTTGAAACTATAAATTTAAAACCAATCGCATATCATACTGACATTATTATTGAAGGTTACCAAGAAAAAGTAGAGTTTTCAAAAAATGAAATTTCCAATATAACTGTCTTTGCCGATAGTACTAGCAAATCCATTAAACCAAATAAGGATTATTATAACGGGGTAATAATGAATGATTTGATTGGTGAACTGCCTTTGAATCTCAATAAAAAATTTCTTATTAAAACCGTAAACCCAGGGATGAGATACTTTGAATATAATACAATTATTACAGTCCTTGGTACTGAAACATTAGATATAAATTCCATTAAAAGGATTAAATGCTGGAAACTAAAAGTGAGTTACGCTTCAAATAGAAGTGCAACAGAATGGTACTCAGTAGATGAACAGTTGCAAATCAAATCATTATTTGAATTTGATAATGGGAATAAATTTATAAGAACAATGATTATTCCATAGTTAACGACGATTGCTAACATTAGATAAAAACAAAGAGCTTACTTAGAATCTGAAAGCTAATTCTGAAAAGTCAGCCAAGAAATAGTAAATTTAGAAATCAGCCTTCGCTCGAAGGTTAAAGAATGCAAGGTGCTCTTACTCCCTTCGTTTTTTATCAAGGTCGTTGTGTGCAACAATTGGCAACCAATGAAAAACAAAATGAATTCAAAACCCAAATTATTATTCTTCAGTCTCGCGATAGCGGTTATTTCTTGTGGAGATGTCAAACAAGGTAATAATGAGCCAACCGAATCCACTAAAACAGCATTGATTGATGTTCAAATAAATAATAATGGCGTATTCATAAATCATAAGGCTTGTGGCGAAGGTGACATAACATTGCTTTTCGTACATGGTTGGTGCATCGATCAAACTTATTGGGCGAACCAATTTGAATTATTTTGCCCGGATTATAGTGTTGTTACTATTGATCTGCCGGGTTTTGGTAAGTCAGGAAAAAATAGAGAAATTTGGACTATTGAAAAATATGCGAAAGATATTCGAGCTGTAACTATACAGCTTAAATTGACCAATGTGGTTCTGATAGGTCATTCAATGGCAGGTGACATCATCCTGGAGGCAGCTATTGATAATAAATTTGTCATTGCCTTGATAGGGATTGATAATTTTAAAGAAGTTGGTCTTGAATATGACGAGCAGATACAAGCTCAAATAACTGGCTTTGTAGATATGTTGAAAAAAAACTTCCATGAAATTGCGCCCGCTTATGCCGAAAGATCCCTATTTCACCAAAGTACTGATGTTGTCGTAAAAATTCGTGTAATGAACGATTTCAAAACCGCTGATTCCACCATTGCAATATCAAGCTTAGAAGCTTTATTTGAATATCACCCAAAAGAAGCCGAACAACTTTCTAGAATAAAACAGAAAATTTATCTTATCAATAGTGATGCAACACCTACTAACATAGCTGGACTGGAAGCTACAAGGGTTTCTTTTGAAGTAATTGATATTAATGCTACCGGACATTATCCGATGATAGAAAAGCCCAAAGAGTTTAATCAATTACTCAAACAAGCGATCGCTAAAATAGAGGCGGCACACACCCAAAAATAAACCTCTTAAAACACGGTTTATTCAAAACGTTAACGATAATATTAGCCATGAAAAGAATTAAATTATGAGTAAGACCCATAGCTCAGTAAAAGCTCTTGGCGAAATTGCACTTAAAGTCACTGACCTAAATAAAATGCAAAAATTCTATGAAGAAGTCATAGGACTTACTCTCTTGAAAAGATTTGATAAAGCAGTTTTCTTTAGAATAGCGGAAGGATTTGAAGGCCACACTCAAATACTGGCTCTTTTTGATAGGGGCACGACTCTTACACAGGAAAGAACAACCCTGGACCATATTGCATTTACAATCTCTCTTGTTGATTTTGAAAAGGAAAAGATCAGGTTAGAACAATGTGGTTTAAAAGTAAATTTGGCTAAACATAAATGGGTACATTGGAGGAGTCTATATGTTTTGGACCCCGAAGGTAATATGGTGGAATTCGTTTGTTACGATGAAATGGTATAATTTGAATGTAAAATTCACGCTATCAACTGGAGGATTGTCATGGTTACTTCAAACACAACAAAATGGATATTGAAGTATATGTGGAACTACAATGTGGTTCCTGATCCTGAAGACTACAATTTATATTCTAAAGCGCTGCTGGTTTGTGTCAATGGAGACGGCGAACTAACCGAAGCGGAGCGCAAATGGGTTCTGGGTTACCTGGAAACATGCGGCGCCTCGGAAGATCTGTTGAAGGAATTGGAAAATTACGAAGCCACAGATGACTTCGCTCAGCTCGTACAGGGCTATCCGACTGTAGATGAATCTCGCCGGGTTTGATTTACGATGCTATTCGTGCCTGCTCAGCAGACGGTGAATTCTCTGATAGAAAACGTGCCACGGTTCAAAAAATGGCCGCCCAAATTGATATATCGAAGGCGATAGTTGAGCAGCTTGAACAAGCCTATCTACTCGAACAGCAGGCCAAGGCGCTAAGATTGAGCATAATTTACCCGGATGGATCCCCACTATAAGCAAATGTCTAACATTTAGAATACGCTGATTGAGCCAGTCATAATTAAGCCAAAAAAAATACGACCTTCTTAAAACTATTCATAGCGAAGCGAATCGACAGGATTGGCGAACGCCGCTTTTATAGCCTGAAAGGCTATAACCGTGATGGCTAGTACAAACGTTATGGCAATGCCAATAATCGCAACTCCGAAACCTACCTCAATGCGATAAGAGAAATTGCGCAGCATTTGATCGTTTAAATACCAGGCTATGGGCGAGGCGATAACCGCTGAAATCAAGATTAGCTTGAAGAAATCTTTTGACAGCAGAACCAAAATATTTTGGACCGAAGCGCCGAGCACTTTCCGAACACCGACCTCCTTAACACGTGTCTCAGCATTAAAAGTCGCAATACCAAGCAAACCTAAACAGGCTATAAAGATAATGAATCCCGAGCCCAGGCCAATCAGACCGATATAATCTTTAAATTCTACAAATACAGCGGCAAGCTGTTCATCGAAGAAGCGATATCTAACCGGTTGCTTGCTATCTACTTTCTTCCAAGCCTCTTCTATGAAAGCAAGCGCACCGGGAATGTCTCCACCCGCGATTCGGATGTTGGCAAAATTGACATTGCTTTCATCATAGAACAGTGCAAGTGGCTCTGTTCTACCAAGCTTCATAAGATAGAAATCCTTAATCACACCTATGATACTCACTGCCTGATTCTCTCTAATAGTTGCACTTTGGCCAATTGCTTCATTTGGCGTGCCAAGAGCAAGGGCCTCAACCGCACTTTCGTTCAAAATGATTTCAGAGCTTTTAGCAACAAAACCTCGTGAAAAACTTCTGCCTGCAATCACCGGTATATCAAGATTCTCGATAAAATTATCATCAATCGCTAATCGACCTATCCAAAGAGGTTTTTCAAGATTCCGGGTAAGAAAACGTTCCATTTCCCGATCCCCGGTTCCCGGAATAATCGAGACTGCTGAGACTCCTTCTATTCTTGAATCTGTCAATAACTCCGCCCGCAAAGTACTGTATGATGTACCTTGTAATGCAAGATTTACAACATGCTCTTTGTCAAAACCGTAGTCAGCGGCCAGCATATACTGACTTTGCTTATTCACAACCAAGGTTGTAATTATGAAAATAATGGATAGAGCAAATTGGGCAATGATCAGAGACTTCCTCAATTTAGCGCCAAGAAATCCTTTTATGGAGGAGGTTCCTTTCAAAACAACAGAAGGCCTATAAGATGACAAGACTATGGCAGGATAAAGTCCAGCCAACAAACCTACCAGTGTGGAAAAAGAAATAAAAATCACGTAGGACACCGGTTCACTCCAGAACTGAGATGATATGCTTGCTTCTAGGTAGTTCTTCGTTATGTGCAGGCTATTAAAGGCGGGAATGAGCCAGGTTTCTAAAAATAATAGTGCGATACCGAGAGCCAGCCAGGATACCAGGACTCCTTCAGCTAAAAACTGAAAAATAATCTGTCCCCGGTAGGCTCCCGAAACTTTGCGAATTCCAATTTCTTTTGCCCGCTTCAGAGACCTGGCCACTGAAAGATTCATGTAGTTGAAGCTCGCGGTTAGAACAAGGATCAGAGCCAGAACAGCCAGAATTGATATAAGAACGGCCGGGATTTGTCTTTCAATTTTGTTTGACAAGTCAGGCCCAAAACGGATATTGGTCAAAGCCTGGAGAAAAAAAGCGTAAGTTTCAGTTTCAACATCGGGATAATATTTTTGAACAATTTCAGATAATGCCTTTTCTAATTCATCTGAGGAGATACCACTTTGCAGCAGGACGTAGGTATAGTATTGACCAACCCCCTTTTTCCAGTCATTTAAGTAGAACTCCGGTTTATTCGAAGCTTTTAAGGTTGAAAAGGAAGCAACCGCCTCAAAATTGCGATCCAGATGTGATTTTCCAGCTGGCTTTTTAAATACACCCGTTACAGCGACCGGCACAATGCCATCCAGCAGAAGACTCTTGCCAATTGGATCAAGATCACCAAAAAACCTTTTTGCAGTCTCTTCGCTTAAGACAATTGTTAATGGTTCATTTAAGGCCTTTTGCGGATTTCCCGCTGTCAACTCAAAGCTGAAAACACTAAACAAGGAAGGTTCGGCAAAAATACCCCTTATCGCCAATCTCTTGTCTTGGTAAACCGCCGTTGTATTAAGTTGTCGAAGGGACACTGCTTCTTCAACGAAGGGATAATCCTGCCTCAACATTCCTGCTAATGGTGCCGGGGAAGCAGCGAGATGATCGATTGAACTTTCATACGTAACCGTGGAATTAACACGATAGATACGGTCTTTGTTTTCATGGAATTGATCATAACTCTTTTCCGAACGGATGAATAAAATAATAACCAGACAAACTGCGGTACTTAAAGCCAGCCCCAGAACATTGATCACTAAAAAACCTTTGTATTTCGTAACAGTCCTTAGTGTTGTCATAAAATAATTTTTTAGCATGATTCGGTACCTTTTCTTGTTTCAGAATGCCAATGATGCTATTACAATAATATTTAATCGTTAGTAAGGTTCGCTTAAGACTAGAAAATCTCCAATAACCATGCCAGCTGTTTTTTAGTGTGCATTACCTCCGCAGATAGTTCAGTGTATCCGCTGGTATTACAGCTTGTGTTCGTTGGCGAACAATTTTGTTCGATTTGAGAAGATATTTGGTCTCAGTAGAATTAAACACCAGCTTTTTGCAAGCGATTTTTCAGATGCGGAATGGCCAGATTGTGCGCTATCATGATTACTATGACACCTCCGGTTTAGTGGCTGCTATTCGTGGTGAATAAGTTTTATTGAAAATCTGGAAAAATAAAAAGATAATCGCAGTTGATGCTTGCCGTTGAAACTTGACAAATCATAAAATCCAATTACAAGTAAGGTTGTTTCGTGCGGTAAGAATAGTGATAATAACGAGTGCCTGTTCAATCTGAGGGAATGAGTTTCAAGTTTTGATCTGGTCAATTTTTTTTGATTTCTCATTTATTTCCTTGACTTCTTTATATCCTCTCACTACATTTGTCGCTCCAGGGAATTCGCGAAAGAAAATTACTTGTTATTATTTCCATAGCAGAGCAATAACCAACTCATAAGTCTAAAACCAAAAAGGAGAAACAAATGAATACAATTCCCAATCATTCAATGGGTGTAGCCTACAATGGTCTGCATAAAACAACTTCTCCAAATGTACAAAGCATCAACGATGACCTGGCGTCTATCAAAAGCAATTCCTTTACGGTGGTCAAACCCTATTATCCACAATATAACGGCTCCATCGCTTTGATGCCGCTGTTCCAGAGTGCAAACCTGAATGTGCTGCTCAGCCTGTTTATTTTTCCCGATCATCTAAATACTTGGGTACCGGCAAATTACAATGATTATGTCAAACCCTACCTGAGTTCCGCTAATCTTCTCGGTGTCCTCATTGGAAATGAGGATTATGGTTCTAACTCAAATATTAATGACACGATTAATACGTATCTCGAACAGGTTAAAAAAGACAACTCGAACATGCCTGTTAGTACAGCTCAGACAACGGATTTTTGGCTAAATGATAACAATGCACAAGACGTCGCCAAACTTTGCGACTTCATTGCCGTCAATATTTACCCTGCCTGGAACTGGAATAGTCCGGATGCCAGCAATCAACCCAATATAACAGTTGATGATGGATTCGATTCTTTTACGAGCCAGTACTCTTCTGTGAAGAGCGCCTATACCGGAAAGCAAATCGTTGTAACAGAAGTCGGCTGGCCCACAACTTATGGCTGGGTTGTGAATGTCCCACCACCTAAACAATATCAAGTCGGTTTGGATAATGCCAATGCATTCTTCAGTAAAGTGGGAGCTTGGGCACAGAGCACTACGGCAAACGTTTATTACTATTCGATGTTTGATGATTGGTACGGCGTCAATACCACATCTCAGTTTAATTTTCATTTTGGCCGACTAGATACAAATAGAAACCCCAAAACACCATCTTAAAACTTAAAGTAAGGAATCGAAGAAACTTACGAAAAGATCAAGGCATTATTCACGGTCTGCTTGTCATTGACTTTCAGGTTTGAAAAAAATACCAGGAAAATGCCTTGATCAAAATGTTGCGAATTCACGATTGGATTATTTAGTGATCTACAAGAAACTGGGGATGTGAAGAATCAACCTAAAACCAAATCAGGAAAGTAAAAACAATCGTAAAAAAGCAAAATATAGCCCCGAAAAAAATGAGATATCCGGCCGTGTGATGTAAAATTTTGTTTTCAATGGGAAATAAATCAAGAGAGCAAAACGAAGGAAATGCCTAATCTAGTGCCTATGATTTCACCAAGGTCCTCCAGGGGAAGTAACAATATGACCTGTTCAAAAAATTGAACGACTATCGCAATCATAAAAATAAATAATTCCAATGATCAAGGTTTAAATTTTCGCGTAATTAAACCTTCGGTCTGTTGGAAGCATTATTACTCTAAAAGCTAACATTAAAATTTTCATAAACAATTTGTACTAAATATAAGATGTGAAACCGGCAATGAAATTATCAAAAAGATATCCAAATAGTTCTTTAACCAGGTTTGCGGTTTATTGTTTTGCGACCGGTATTGGTTTTGGTTTACTATTCCTTGGGCTTGGCGGTCGATTGGTTATGCGAATCATCACCATTTCTAACGGCAGACCGTCTGTTTTTAGCTTCGAAGGTACGATCATCATATATTCGCAGGTGGTATTTCCGGAGGCATGGCAGGAATAATTTGGGCTATTTTAAAGATGTACTTGAATAAAAACCGGGTTGTTAATGGCATTTTGTATGTTACCCTTTTTTCTTTTAGTATTGTACTTACAATACCGGAAAGCAGTATCTTTGTCAGCAGCCTTTTTGGTTTTCTTTTTATTATTTTCGGTGTATTTTTGGTTTTTTATTTGAAACGAAAAACAATCCATCTTCATTAGATTTTTACTTATTAAGAGAACCACTCCATTCCGGAAAATTATTCACTTGACTTTTCATTCAGGTTTCTGCTACTTTTAATCCCTTAAACAGCAATCGATCATCGACTTTTAGAGAGGATTTTAAGTGACCCTATTTGGCAGGTACCCATTGCAGGATTTACATTAAAAGACTAAGATGGTTCATAAATGACAAGGTGGAGGTTAATATGACTCCGGCAATAGCGCCCGGTCTTGAAGAGATTATCAAGGCAAAAGAAAGAATTGCCGGCTTTATTTTACGTACACCATTGGTTCGATTGAATATCGATGACGCACCTGCAGAAATATATTTAAAACTGGAAAATCTACAACCAATAGGCTCATTCAAGCTACGGGGGGCAGGTAATGCTATGCAGCAAATCTCGCCGGAAAAATTAAGCAAAGGCGTTTATACGGCAAGCGCCGGCAATATGGCACAAGGTGTTGCATGGTTTGCCCGTCAACTTGGAGTCCCCTGCCAGGTAATTGTTCCCGATCACGCTCCCAAGACCAAGCTTTTAGCGATTGAACGGTTAGGAGGATCATTTCAAAAAGTTTCTTTCGATGATTGGTGGAAAGTAATTATTGAACATAAATTCCCGGGAATGGATAGTTTTTTCATTCATCCGGTAAGCAATACGGCTGTAATGGCAGGAAACGGTACCATCGGTCTGGAAATTTTAGAAGATTTACCTGATGTGGATACTGTTGTAATTCCGTTTGGCGGCGGAGGGTTGAGCTGTGGGATTGCTTCAGCAATTAGAGCCAAAAAACCAGCAACAAAGATATTTGCCTGTGAAGTAGAAACTGCAGCGCCGCTTAAGGCATCATTAATGGCGGGCTCACCGCAAATAGTTGAATACATTTCTAGTTTTGTAGATGGCATTGGTGGTAAAAGCGTACTTGAAGAGATGTGGCCTTTGGTAAAAAACTTAATTCATGATTCAATTGTAGTGCCTCTTTCTGAGGTTGCATCTGCACTTAAATTGTTAGTGGAACGTAACCGCATTGTCGCCGAAGGCGCCGGAGCCACTCCTGTAGCAGCAGCGATATCGGGTAAGGCAGGAACAGGTAAAATCGTATGCGTGATTTCCGGTGGAAATATTGACATCCATAAACTTCTGAAAGTACTTTCGGATTGACAGGTTATACCGCCATTTTACCTTCCAAATGGAAGATCATGGATCATTAAACTGATTCTTGAGTATAAAAACGAAAATGTCAGAACATTCATAATAACCCTGGAGGAGTCATGAAATATTTTAAATTCTTTTTCGCAGCATCATTTTTAATCTTATTCTTCTTTTCAACAGGGGCACGTAATCTTTCCGACCCAATAACAGTCGGTTACGTCAATTCACAAAAAATAATGGATGGGTATAAGGAAGCGGTGTCTGCATCTGAAGAGTTGGATGGCCTTTATGAAAAGTGGGATAATCAAGCACAAAGGATGCGTAGAGATATTGAGAAAAAACAAAAGCAATATAGGGACCGGGTTTTAGTTTTGAGTGATGAAAGCAGGTATAAACGGCAGCAGGAAATTCAGAAGTTGGTCACAAGGATGCAAGAATTTCAGCAAGATAAATTTGGCCAGGATGGAGAAGCATCACGGAGAGAAAATGAATTGATGGATCCCATACGCACGAAGATACAGGAAGCCATTCGTGATTTAGCGGAATCTGATGGTTTTAATTACATTTTTGAGATATCAGATGGCAGCGATCTTCTATTCGTCTCAAATGATCAACCCGATCTTACGGATCGACTAATTGAGATTTTAAACAAAAATTATTGAGACTGAACAATTTATAGATAACGTAAGTTCGACATAATTTAATCTCAATAAAATTTTTTTATATATCAGTCTCCTACGAGTTTATCGAAGTGCTCAGGCTACAAATTTAAGCCTTGATAAGCGGAGGCAAACATTTGAATACACTGATGTCGAACTCATGTTATTTCATCAAATCTAAATAAAACCTGTTACTTGCACGATTTCCGATATTATCAATCACCTCCAGATTATGCCATCCTCGTTTAAGAGTCATCGCTTGAACATGTTTGGATTGGGTCTCGCCAATGTAACGATCATCTACATACCAAAATAGTTTTCGATTTTTTCCCCGTGAGGCTGCTTGTAAGGTTACTTTTTGTAAGTTCGAACCAAAATCCCGTGGCAGCCAAATGCGGGTATTTTCTTTCGGATACAATATCTCCACCATATTTAATTCTACCTGGGCTGAACAACCCGGCTTATGCGGAATTATCTGGCCGATATTGTGGCCACGCTCTTGCAGGTATTTCACTACCTTTGGCGGGTAGTTTAATACCGGTACTTTTTTATACTCCATGCCTTGCCAGCATATTGAGCAAACCTGAACTTGCCCGATAGTAGCTACAAAAACAGACTCATGATAGGGGCATATTTTGATAGGTTTGGAATTGTAGGGCGCCGTTGCTTTTAAACCGGATTGGCAATTCGGTCCAACTTTATAACCGGTGTCCCTGCATAATTCGATAGCAACCAGATCCTCTTCCGGCTTTTCAAACCAGGACTGATCATTTTTCTTTGGCAGCGCGTTAAAAATATCGAATAACAGAGGTGCTGCGGATCTTGCCCCACCCAGGTTTGTGTTTCCATTACCATCGAAATTACCTGCCCATACCGCAATAGTCCATTCGGGGCTTACACCTATGTCCCAGGCATCCCGCTGCCCATAGCTTGTTCCGGTCTTCCAGGCTAACGGCCATTGACTTTGATATTGTTCCCAGTAATATTCATTTCCCGGCCTTTTCAATTCCCGCAAGACTTCCAAAGTCATATATGAAGAAGCTTTACTCAGCAACTTTTGGGATGTTGGCAGTGAACCTTGAACTTCTTTCACCAGTGTGAGTGGTGCAAATTGTCCTCCATTCGCCAAACCGCAAAACAGCGTGGCCATATCTACAAGCGTCACTTCCGCGCCGCCCAGGATCAGAGAAAGGCCGTAATCATCTGAACTGCGGAAGAGCGTTTTTAATCCTGCAGTTTTGAGAAATTTATAAAATGGGTAGGTTCCGTAAGTGTACAGCAGTCGCACTGCCGGTACATTCAATGATTGAACCAACGCTTCTTTTGCTGTAACCAGGCCGGCGTGAGTTTCATCGGCATTACTGGGAGAAAAGGTACCATAAAAGGATGGCACGTCCTGAATTTTTGTTTCGGGTAATAGAGTGCCATTTTCGATACTTAATGCAAACAGAAACGGCTTTAAGATGGATCCGGATGAACGCAACGCCTGCACACCGTCGACCTGGCCCTTGTTGTCGAAATCAAAAAATTCCTGGGATCCCACATAGGCCCGGATCTCCCTGCTTTTGGTATCTGCGACCAGTGCAGCACCGTTCGTTATTCCAACCGATTTAAGAAAATCCATGTGTTGTTTTAACAATAATTCTGTTTGAATTTGCAGATCTTTATCAAGAGTTGTATGGATGATCCCGTTTTGGCTTGGGTAGTTCCTTTTTAACAGTCTGGATGCGTGCGGCGCATGCATCTCAATTGGATTTGATCCTTTAGGAACTTGTTCCAATTTGGCAAGTCTATAAGTCTCCTTATCAATTGTCCCATTTTCTTTCAATTGAAGTAGGAGCACATCTCTTTTTTCTTGCAATTGCGCTCGGTTGACTTGTGGTGAAATCAGTCCCGGTGCATTGGGCAACACCGCTAGCATGGCCGCTTCTGCCCAGGTCAGCTGATCGGACATCTTGCGGAAATAACGAAGCGAAGCAGTACGGTAACCCCTGATATTGCCGCCATATGGAGCGTGATTCAAATATAGCCGAAGAATTTGTTCTTTTGAATACCACAGCTCTATCTTTAGAGCTTGTAAAATCTCGACAAACTTATTGGCGAATGTCCGTCTCTTTGGTTTCATCAGTCTAACAACCTGCATGGTGAGTGTGCTCGCCCCACTCATTATTTTTGCAGATGATATATTTTTCCATGATGCCCGAACAATTGAGAATGGATTTACTCCCGGGTGATAATAAAAGTACCGGTCTTCAAATTCAATTACAGCAGTCTTTAATTTATCAGGGATATTCGAGCTGTCCGGTGGTAAATGCCATTGTTCGGTTTGGTTGAGAAATGCACGTAGTATCTTGCCGTTTTTGTCGAGAACCACTGTACTGTAGTCTGGTTGGAATACTGGCTTAGGTAAAGGAATACTCAAATACCCAATTATCAGGATGGCAATAATTATGAGTAATGATTTTAGGCGTTTATTTTTCATGATCTTATTTTGGCAGTATACTTTTCTTTCGTCCTTACAGGACTTCGTGTTACTTTGTTTTCTATCCCCAGGAATAAATTCCTGGGCTATTTTCATTTTTCTATTTCACGTTCACTTTTTAAGGATCAACACGGTTGATGCATTCCATATTTAGCATATCCGTTCTCCGTTTCTCCAGTCTCCGTTTCAAGTCTCACCTGGACACAACCTCAACCTTATATCCCGCCTTCAAAGCCTTATACTGGTTATTATACATAGCTTCCACCGTGATTGGCGGCAGCACAAATTTACCATTGGTTACTGCATTCAACTTAAGTACAAAATCTAAAACCTCACGAGTTTGATTTCGATTCCTGCGACGTATGTTCCTGGGATAATCGAAGAACCACATGACGCGGTCATCCCGGATATCCAAATATTCTTCGAAATTTAAATTCCAGTTCGACATCCAATTTGGCGTGGTTTCTCCAGTGAGACGGATGTTATCAACTTCCCAACCAGCCGGCAGCAACTGTACCAGGGCAAGCTCCTCGATGGAAACTTTGTTTGGATTTGCTACTTCATAATGAGCCCAAAAAGAGCTTCCTTGCTGCAATTCTTTCGGATCGATTTTCATGCCGTCATCATCAAGCCAGGTAACCTGTAACCCAAGGTTTTTGGATTCATCCCTGGCTTCGCTAATTAGAGGAACTCCGTCCCAACTCAGAGTTACAAAAGATCTGGTTACCGATGCATTTTCGTTCAGGCGCACTTCAACCGAGTTTCCAAAACCCCTGGTGATTTTATAGGAAAATTCAAAATTCTCTGTATCAAAGTCGATAGTCTCACCATTGGGAAGACGAAATTCGCCTGTCATAGTGGGGGTATCACTACCTCCACCCTCAATCGTATAAATGTATTTCCCCAACGCTAAGAGCATAAACCCGGTTGTTTGGGTTGAATACCAATCTCTGGTCGAAAGCGCATTGGCAATTTGTTGTGCCAGCTCATCCGCTTCATCAAATCTTTGAAAATTAATGAGTTGATCCAGGATGATTGCCATGTCTCGCCATCTGGAACCGTAGGTGCCTCCGAATTCATTATAGTCACGCGCCGACTTTCCCGTATCTCTGAGAATTTGGTTGGCAGTTCGATCGATGCCAGCCATTTGATAAGCGCTGGCCAAAAGCCATTTCTCCACATTTCTCATATCTTTCAAGTTGTTTTCTTTAAGCAGATTCATCGAACCAATTGCCGGTTCACCGGCCAATGCCAGCAAATAAACCCTGTACACCCGGATCATTAGATTTTCCCTGGTAACCAGCGCCTGGGATTTTTGGTAGCGCAGCCAATTATCCATTAGACCCGCTGGAATACTATAACCCAAATTTTTAGCTTCAATCATGAAATGGCCGGCGTAATTGGTTCCCCAACTGGACGGTCTTGCGTTCCCGGGCCAGTAGGAAAATCCCCCGGATGGAAGCTGAAACTTCCGTAATCGTTTGATTCCCTCATTGATGTTAAAATCGATTTCATTCTTTTCAGTCAGAGTTTCCGCCAGAATCGTTTTTAAATAAAGCTGTGGAAAAACCGCCGAAGTCGTTTGCTCAATGCATCCATACGGATATCGAATAAGCCATTGTAAACGATTAGCAAAATTCATTTTGGGACGCCGGCGTATACTAATACTGGCATGATTGGTACCAGGGATCCCTTTGTCAGGTATAATAAATGAAACAGTGCTTCCCCGCGCGACCTCTTTTTCCTCTGATTCGTATAACCTGGGTGATGAGGACCGAATATCCAATTCTATTTGAAATTCACTGCTTATACCTTGTCTCTCTGCAGATATGTTTATCGTTGCAATTCCGGTAGCCATGTTGGCAGACAGGTCAAAAAATACATCTTTTTCACCTTCCTCACTGAGTAGAATTGCCTTTGAAGAAACTCCACTGATAGTAACCGGTCCATCGGTATTTATTGAAACATTTACGGTTCCGATGCTGTCCCGCATTGCAAAAACTGTTACTGGCACCACAATTTGATCGCCAACGCCGAGAGACCTGGGCAATGATGGTAATACCATTAGGTCTGTTTTAACAGGCACTGTTTGATCGGCATGACCGTACTTGCTGCCTTTCGCAGAAATGACCATCACTCGAACAGAGCCGATATAATCCGGCATTTCGAATTGAACCGAGGCCTTGCCATTTTCATCCGTAGAGAGCGGTCCTTTGAACAGGGCAACCGGTTCAAATCGTTTTGCTTTCTCGTCATCCATTTGTGAAGTTCGATACATAGCAGCCAGATCACCACCGATTGAGAATACTTTAAAAACATCGCCTTTGTTGATGCCGATGATGTAAGAATATAGATCATAGGAATTCACATTTAAGCTTTGTTTTGCAAAAAATAACTGCCAGGGATCCGGGGTTTGAAAATTGGTAAGATCGAGCAAGCCCTCATCAACTACAGCAATGGTAAACTGGGTTTCCGACTCATCGGATGTGGAAATATCGATGTCAAATAACTCCTTGGGTTTCAGGCTTTCTGCCATGTTTATGATAAGGGTTTCCCGGGTAGATTCCTCTTCGACGAGCAGCGGCACAACACCATACATTCTAATTGGCCGGTCATTTTCGGTTTGATTTTGAGGTTGGATAATAGACACCGATACATAAGCATTAGGCAGCATTTCCGTTGTGACAGGAATTTCAAGTGTAGTTTCGAAATCTTCAGGATTAGGATTTTGCCAGTAAGATTCAAGTATGCTGGAAGATTTTTCAATTGACACCAAAATGCGGCCATCTTTTGGGGTAGGGAAAGAAACGCTGGCGATGTCACCGGGTGCATACGTGTTCTTGTCTGATTTCAGAACCAATTCGCCTGCATTGTCCACACTTACCGGCGCAGAGCCCCAATAATGAGCTTTGAAGAAAAATGCTGCGGTATGCCCATTCGATCCATCCGTTACCTCAACAAGATACTCACCTCGATCTTCCGGAGTAAATTGAAGGTGCACAGAATTATGCTGAGAGATCAAATCGTCTTCTGTTAATAATTGGGTATGAGTATTACTTTTGAATCGAAAGCGAAAATCGGAATGGGAATCATATTCCCACCACCAGTAACTTGAATTCTTGTAAATTCTGTAATGTAAATTTCGTCCTGAAACAGGGTTCCCCTCCGGATCGACCAGAATTATTGGAACATCCATAGGCGCCCCAACCCTGGTGTAGCCATAATTAAACACCGGAATTTGAATGCCCACATAATATTCGAAAGGGTCAATGGAAATATTTTTGAAATTGAAATTAGGTCGCCCACCTTTTTCGAATACTGTTGCTTTTACATTAGCATTAATTGCGGATGGAGATTTCGAAAGATCGGGCAAAGTCCAGGAAACTGAACTTTCGCCACCCGAATTCAATTTTCCTTTAAATATATTTTGTTTGATAGGCTTGAACTCTATCTGACTATTTGAAAACTGGAAATTGCTATATTTTGCAAACCGTTTGGCGCTTGCAATCAAATTTACTTCAACTTCAGCTTCCAGGTTGGATGCCGGATTCCCAAACAAATAAGTGCTCTTCACAATTAGATTCAGAACCTTGTCATTCCAGGCAAGTCGGTCTTTAACGGGATCTATGTTCACTTTTAGGCGAAACGGCACTACTGTCTCGACTTTTAATGGATGATTAAATTTGCTCATTCCGGCGGTAATTTGCGCCCGCCAATTACCGGTTAAATCAGCCGGATTGGTTTCGATGCGGAAACTGTAAAATCCGTCTTTACTTTCCCTGTTGATCTGTTCGTACACGATCTGATTTTTCGGATTGTAAACTTTCAACGTAACCGGATGATTCTCCGGAAATGTGTCATCGTCATTACGGGCGATTACTGATAGATAAATAGTATCTCCCGGTCGATAGACACCACGATCGCTGTAAATAAAAGCGCGGGTAGCACCTGGTTTGATCGTCTCACCTCCGGTATCAAATGTGGAGAGATTCCAGCTCATCTCGTTTAATTTGATCAAACTATGCTGACCGTCTTTTTCAGCTTCGACATAGAAAACATCCTTGGCAGGAACATCAAAAATCGCACGCCCCTGGCCATCGGTTGTCACACTTTGCATAATTTGATTCTGGTAGGTACGCAGATTAACCAAAACACCGCTTAACGGTGTTGCGTCTTTAATATTTGTTGCATATACGATTTGTTGTTGATGTCCCTGTTTATAAGTTAAACCGATATCGCTGGTAATGATGGGTTTATAAATTTGTCCATATCGATAAAGATAACCCTGGGAGTTCGGATTGGTATAATAATTCTCGCCAAAATAGCGTCTGCGTCTTGAGGGAGTGGATTGGTCATCCATATTATAGACCATGCTGTTTTTATCAAAACTCAGCTTGATCAAGTGCAAGCCATTTTCATCCGGTTTGATAAGCTGTTGCAAATCCAATTCATGTTGTAGCCAAATGTTTTTTGTCTCCCCTATTTCTAATGTGTCTTTAGCGGCGATAACGCCAACCCGCTCGATATAGTAATCATTGAAAGATTCATTACGATCACTTTTACCCCCTAATTCCTCAGATTGCAGGAATTGACCCAGGTTGGATTCAAAGACTTTTTTGATTTCAACATGAACAGTTCGCAGATTTAACGTTTGGAATCGAACGGTTCGGTTATTCACTGTTGGTAAAAACACGCCGTTGCTGGAAAATTTTATACCTGGTTTTAAATCTTCGAATTCTAATGTGTTCGTGAGTTGCTTAATAATCGTTGTTCCCCATTTACTACGGATTCCGGCATGAACAGCGATGGTATAACTTTCACCGTAATTGAAATTGCCTCGTATGGTGATGGTTTGTCCGGATTTAGATAGTTTGCTTTCCATTGGTGGATCAAAGCTAATTAGTCCGGTAATATCCTGGTTTGGATCCAACTCATCGGAGAATTTTACTTCAATTGCAGGTTGCTGCCCCAAATCCACTTTTCGAAGATCTACAACTGTTAAATCTGAAAGTGGGGAAAGTTTCGCTTCTTTTTCGTAATCTTGTGAAATTCCCAGGGGATCTTTGTTTAGTTTGAAAAACAATGTTTTTTCTTTTGTATCACGTTCCACCAACTCACTTTCAAAGCGGAAATGACTGTTACCGGTACCACGGCTCCAACTGAGCTTGATGTTTCTCTTATCAATTGCTAACGACGATGCCCTGTTCACGGCTTCTAATTCAATTTCATCTGTGAACAAAACTTCTCCCTTGTAGAGCAGGCGACTGGGATCGTTTGGATTCACCAGTTCAAAATCGGCGGATATGGTATTAATCTCGCGGCCTGCAACAGAAAATTGAATTTGTAAAGGTTGCAAATCTGCATCTTTATGTTCCGGAAAGAGAACCGCTATATCCAGTTTTCCTTCATATTCGGCGCGCAATGGCAGTTTTCCATTGGGTGAGAATTTCAAGGTGCGTCGATCTTCCCATTCGGTAACGCCATCGATGGATGGCTCGAACTCGAAGACTTGCTTTTGCATGACCACGCCCACAAGATTCTCATCGATCATTTCTGCAACAAATCGGACCCGAATAGCATCTTGTGAAGAAATCAAACCGACAGTTACCTGGCTGATCATTTTTGCAGTTTCCAATGGATAGGCCAATTCATATTTTTCTCGTTTGCTGCAATGGGTGAAACATATCATGAACATCAACACAACCCATATGCGCCGGAAGCGGATATGGTTAGATTTTAACTTTTTCATTGTTCCTCACTGGGATAATATTTTAAAACCATACTTTATTAAATATCTTCAAGATTTGAAACCCAAGCATATTTCATTCCCCTGTTGATGATCTATTTTGTTTGTTTTAGAGATAATTGTGTTATTGGTTAGGAAAGAAAGAACTTGTTCTTTGGCTACAGATGGGTATCCTTCTAAAAAGATATCAATAGATTCTCCTTTTTCAATATAATCTAAAAGGATTTTAATGGGCACCCTCGTTCCTGCAAAAACAGGAGTTCCAACCATTACTTTTGGGGATGAACTAATAATTTTACTTTTCATTACATCTGCCAGTTTTTCGGAAGATGATTATCCAAGTAACTATTATTCTAAAATAGAACATAAGATAAGATTTGTCCTACTTATATTTTAATAGTTGAACGCTTTTTAAAATAATCTCTTCGTCAACCAGCTTACCCGTAACGAACTTATGCAATACACTTGATATTAATGTTTGATATGGAATTCCTTCCTGCTCCGCTTTTTTCTTTAACAGATCCAGATCATGGCTATTCACTCGAAGATTTATACTTTTTTTCTCTTTTGTTCTTTTGATGATATCTTCGATTCTTTTTCTCTTCTTCTCAGACATACTTTTATATTCTGAAATGTTGTTTTCAATTTTCTGTTCAAGCTTATCTAACTTCATTTTAGGCCTCTATACTTTTTTTGTAATTTCCTGCTTGGGGCCAAGGTTTTTATTTTCATCCCATATAATCACGAAACAATATAACGCTATTGTCTATACAATGTCAAATAATTCCAGCAAATGAATTCTGACTTTCCTTCAATACAAATCAATCTTCACCAGGCGCCCATCAAGCCCGCCGTTGGAGAGCGGCATTTTCCAGGATGCTTTCAAACCGATGTTCTTGATATATTTCCTCTCGCCGAAATAAATATAGGCAGTTGATCCTGTACAACGCTGTTTCAAAAAATCTCCAAATTCTTTATAAAAATGGGATAAGTCAGCGTTTTTGCTCATCCTGATTCCATACGGGGGGTTGCAGACAATGATTTTATTTTCGATTTTCTGAATATTAAAAACATCTGTTTGTTTAATCTCGATGACCTTATTGGGATCAATCAGGGAACAATTATAGATTGAAGCTTTCACCGCTTCTGCGGAAATATCGCTGCCTGAGATGAATCCCTTCAATAATGGTTTTATCCTTTCCATCCCCTCTTTTCTTACCTGTTGCCAAATTGTAGAGTTAAAATCAGGCAGTTTTTCAAATCCAAACTTTTTTCGTAGAAAAGCAGCTGGTGTTTTCGTCGCATGTAGATAAGCTTCGCAGAGCAAGGTTCCGGATCCGCAGAAGGGGTCAACAAGAGGTATTTCTCCATTCCAATTCATATGTTTTATTATGGCCGCCGCCAGCGTCTCAACCATGGGTGCCTCAATTGTATTTTTGCGGTAACCACGCCTGTGAAGCGAACCATCTGAAGTATCCAAACTAATTATCGCCTCATTGTTTTCAATATGCAGGTTAAACCAAGCATCCGGATTTTTTGTGTCGATGGAGGGACGTTCACCAGTGCGTTCCCGGAATCTATCGACAATCGCATCTTTCAAACGAAGGGCGGCAAATTTAGAATGCTTGATGGAGCTGTGAGACACGGTTGCAAAAACGGCGAATGTTTGCGAAGAGTCCAGAAAATCTTCCCATTGGACTTGCAATGATGTTTTGTATAAATATCGATCAGAGTGACATTCAAATGAAATTAATGGGGCAAGAACACGATTGATCAACCTGCAATGAAAATTGATTGCATAAAGCGCTTTTTGTGTTGCAGTAAAATAAATACCCCGGTATGCTGTTTTTGTATTCTCAGCGCCGAAAGATTGAAGTTCTTCTTCAGCAATGTCCTTGATATCATCTGCAACCTGGGCAAAATAGCGACTGCTTTTTTGGTAGTTGTAATTCATAATTATACAAGTATTTATAGCTAAAATTTGAATCTAAATATGAACTTGAAATATTTTCATTTCACACCTAAAGTATTAAATCTATTTTTTTTGATATTTTGATTCAGCGCAAAAATATGGTTTAAATTTTAATTTTAGATAAATATCTATTCAATTATGAGTTTTTCTCCTTGACAAACACCCAACATTTATACAAATTTAATAAAATCCCATCTGGCATTTTTGCTACCAATCTGCAACCCATAATAATGCAAAGGAGGCTTTATGCGTTTTCTAGTAATCCTGGCCTGGACGGTGACCCTGGCGTTTCAAACCCAGGCTCAAAACGATCCTTATGAATTGCCCATTCGCGAGCATATTTTCAAAAACGGTTTGCGCCTGCTGGTACTTGAAAGACCTGGCGACCACCGGGTTGCCTGCAAGATATTTACGGATTTTGGCGCACTTGTTGAAACGCCAGGTGACTTGGGTTCAGCTCACTTTCTCGAGCACTTGATGTTTAAGGGAACTGAGACTCTTGGAACCAGAAATTGGCAAGCCGAATCCACCATTATCGACCAAATCTATGCTACCGAGAAAGCGCTTATACTGGAATTGAACCGGGAGCGAAATGCACTCCGGCAGCGTGGCGTTTTTCACGATTACCAACACACCAAATCCACTCCCGTTATCGATAGCTTACGCCAGGAGTTGGCCCGGTTAACCCGGCAAGGTGCAGAATACCGGGACAACGGTGCTATGATGCGTTGGTACCAGGGTTTTGGCGGTACCAAATTAACCGCATCAACAGAACAGGAATATATGAAGTTCGACATCAACCTTCCCCGCGAACGATCGGCGCTCTTTCTGCGTGTTGAAGCGGATCGGATGCTGAACTCCGTTTTCCGCGAGTTCGACGAGGAACGAATGATACTCGTTGAGCAGCGTTATGGTGACTTGAATCGTCCGACGACCCCCTACTATGAGGCCATGAATGCCCTGGTTTCAACTGTCCATCCGGTATTCTGGCCTGAAGGATTTCTTTCCGATTTTGAGCAATACACACGCCACTACCACAATGACTTGTATAAACGCTACTTTATCCCCAATAATACGACTCTCATTTTTATTGGTGGCATCACTCTTGAAGAAATGATTCCACAGGTTGATCACTACTTTGGCTGGATGAAACGACAACCCGAACCAACCCGTGTAAAGGCCATCGAACCACAACCACAAGCCGAAAAGCGACTGTTATGGCGAAGTACAAAGCTAGCTCCTCGCGTTGAAATGCGATTTTTAATTCCAGCAGTAGGCCATCCAGATCGTCCTTTTTTTGATGTTTTGGGAGAAATCATCGAATGGGAATTAACTTCCGAGCTCAAAACGGCTCAGATTAAGTGCAATGTAAATGTTAACACCAGGGTAGTCCATACAAGCCGATTTGGTGTGCCGGCGACACTAAACATCGAAGTTAACGGAATAGATGAAAATTCACTGGCGCACACTGAGCGAGTAATACTGTCGACACTCGAGCAAATGAAGGAATTCGCAGTGCCGCAGGAACATCTCGAGCTTGCCAAGAAAAGGCTGCGTTCCCAGTGGTTTAGGACCGCCGTAGATGCAGATCGATTGGCTTTTGAAATTGGCCACTTTCAGATTATGGATGGTTGGCGCACCTTAACACCCTACCTCCAGGCGCGTGAATCTACAACATTGAAGCAGATCAATCTAATCGCCAACAAATATTTGATTGAAAAAAACCGATCAGTGGGTGTGGTTAAACGGCCAGCCGACAGGTTCAAAACAGAGGAGGTAACCCAATGAAACGAATGAAACTAATCGCATTTTTCTTGTCGGTATTAACGACTATTGGATTTGCACAAGACTACACCCATCCAAGGGAAATGAATCTACCTAAAAGTAACTTTAGTCGGCCCAATCCAAACAATTATAGATTAGCGCTCGAAAACAGTTTGGTTGCCTTTGTAGTTGAAGACCGCCGTGTACCTCTGGTGACCATCACAGCATTGATACGGGCTGGGACAGCAAGTGATAAGAGGCAAGGATCTGCGGAAGCTTTGACTTATTCAATGCGCCACAATGGACCCATTGGAGAAACGACGGAAAGTTTTCAGTATAAATTACGAAATATGGTGGCCAATTTTCAAGTTCTGATGGGACCGGAGATTACCCAAATTAGTCTCAATGTTCCTTCTGAAGATGCCTGGGATGCTCTTGATCTCTTGAGTAGTTTATTGCAGAAACCGCAAATAAACCAGTTTGTGATTGAGACACTGCAGCGAAATTCTGCACCAAAGACCGACCCTTCGGCATCAGCTGCAGGAGAGAGTGGTCCGGTTCTCTACGAAGGTTCATTAACTTCGGCTGTCGAGCGTTTTAAGGCAATAATGTTTGCCGGTCATCCATACGGCCTGAAGCCAACCAGCGAAGACTATCAAAAGCTGAAGCTCAATAATATTAAAGATTTCCACAAAAAATATTTTATACCTGGCAATACAACTATTGCTTTATCCGGTGATTTTAGTACAAATGTGGCCAGAGAAAAATTAACTCTGAGTTTCAGAGACTGGAAATCGCGTTCCATTCAGAAGCAGAAAAATGCCAAAAATATTAAAGCGCCAAAGAAACGGAATGTCTATACTTATCCATCTGACAAGTTGCAAGCCTGGGTAGTATTGGGGCATGAATTACCGTTCATACCACTCAAAGACCAAGCAGCTTTGCAGGTTATGAATTACATTCTCGGTGGCGGCCATTTTGATACACGCTTATTTCGCGAAACCCGGGACAAACGAGGTTTGACAAATGATGATAGTGGATTTCCGGAAATCAATTGGTATGGTCCTGGCTATTATACTTTTCGAACTTACGGTCGCCCTGAAGTTGTTAACCTGTTGGTTGAATTAACACTTCAAGAGATTCAGCGCATTCGGACGGAACCAGTCAGTGAAGAAGAACTTTTCGTTGCAAAAAATGCCCTTGCTGACGGCGTATTTCAAATGGGTTTTGAAAACGGATACGCCACTGCCTTCACCTTCGCAGAAGAGTGGCTAGGTTATAACAACCATCATGAAAGCGCTAGTTATGTAGACCGGATTCGCAAAGTGACTAAAAAGGATGTCTTATCGGCAGCCAAAAAATACTTGCATCCGGAACGAATGCAATTGGTTCTTATGGGACCAATTGAAAAAGTGGTAAACAGCAGCTATCCCGAAGGAGATTTTAACATACGGGAGTTTGGAGATATGGCTGCCGGGAAGTGAGAAATTCAACCTAATAATCAGAATCTAATTTGTTTACAGGGCAATATATTCTATTTGAAATGTGAACATAATAATATTATATTACATGTAGTTTAACCTACAAGTAGGAGATTAAGACATGAGTATAATGAGCATTAGAATAGATGATAAGAAAAGAAAAGCATTAAAAATTATTGCTTCAATTGAAGGAAAAACTATGGGAGGAATTGTATCCGAATTAATTGATAGCTACATCAGTATAAACAAAGAAAAGATTAAAGCACTATCAAAGAATAAACAATTTCAGGATATAATGAAAATTTCGGAATCCTCCTTTATGGAATGGGATAACGAGGAAGATGAAATTTACAATGACTTATAAGAAATGGGATATTATCATAGTTCCTTTTCCTTTTACAAATTTGGCAACCATTAAAAGAAGACCAGCATTAATTGTTTCACCCGATGAATACAATAGTAATCAAGATATTGTTATTGCATTCATAACAAGTAAATTGGGTTTAGAATATAGAATAGGTGATTATTATATTCAAAATTGGTTAGAAGCAAATTTACCAAAACCATCGATAATACGTATGAAATTTGCAACTATAGACAAATCTATTATTGTAAAGAAGCTTGGGGAAATAGAAGCAAAAGATATAGAAAATATTCAAAAATTACTAATTGATTTTTTTTCGCAATAAATTTTCAGAATTACTCAATATTATCCATCACAATTCAAAATTCCTTCCAAACTACACTAAAAAATGAGTGGTTACAAAACCTATATCATAACATAATGATTAACTATGAAATTTGAAAATTACAATATTTCATTGGAAATAAAAAAGAACCTGTCAAACCTTGGATTTAAGAGGCCGACGGATATACAGTTTAAATCGATCCCATCGATCATGAAAGGAGAAGACGTATTTGCGATAGCTCAAACGGGAACGGGCAAGACAGCTGCATTTGTAATTCCAATTGTTAATAAAATCCACGACAATAAAAGAAGCAAACACTCCTATGGCATTAAATGTATTGTTCTGGTCCCAACCCGGGAATTAGCATTACAGATTGGCGAGGTATTTTTCACCCTGGCGAAACATACTCGAGTTAAAACCTTTTCCCTTTATGGCGGTGTCGAGCAGGATTCCCAAATCAAGAAGCTGCAAGATGGCATCGATATTCTGATCGCAACCCCGGGCCGGATGTTCGACCTCATCAGTCAGGGATATATTAATCTTTCTAATATCGAGACACTAATTTTGGATGAAGCCGACCAAATGCTGGATTTGGGTTTTATAAACGATATCAAATCTGTAAAGAAAAAACTCACCAGAAAACATCAAACTCTGTTCTTCTCCGCAACCATTAATCATGCGCTCAAAAAACTTGCGTTTTCCCAGGTAAGCAGTTCTGCAATTCGTATTCAGATATCCCCGGATGATCCTGTCTCCAAAAATGTCACTCACTTTGTGGTATTTGTTGAAATGGAGGACAAACGATTTTTCTTGCAGAGATTTATAACGGGTAATCCCACTAGTAAGATCATCGTGTTTGTTAGAACAAGAGTACGGGCTGAACGAGTGGCAAAAGCTATGGAGCGGGTTCAGATAAGCTCATTTACGATTCATGGCGAAAAAGAACAGTCCAATAGGAATGAAGTCATGAGGCGATTCAAAGGCGGCGGCTTTAATATTCTGATTGCCACAGATGTAAGTGCACGGGGAATTGATATTCCGGATGTAAACTATGTCATCAATTACGACTTGCCTGATAAGGCTGAAAATTATGTGCACAGAGTGGGAAGAACCGGGCGAGGGATCAATAAAGGAATTGCTATCTCATTTTGCAGTAAAGAAGAGAAAGAAATGCTTGGAGATATTCAGAATTTTTTACATAAAGAAATTGAGGTCATAAATATCCACAAAAAAGATTATGCATTTACGATCGAGCCTCTCAAAAAGGAAGAAAGTTGGCAAGAACTTATGGAAGCAAATAAAATAAAAATCAAGAAGAAACAATCTAAAAAAACTAAAAAGCAGATGTGAAAACTAAAAATCAACAAATAGAGAAATAGAAACAATGACCTCTCTTAAGAGATTAATTTCTGATAAGAATTTAAGCCAAAATAGTTTTATTCGATTTGTTATACCGTTAAAGATACACGATCAAATAAAAGAGATCTATAACTCAGCATCGTCCATATCGTAGGGACTTTAATTCCTTTGGGGCGAGGATGTCTAAGACCCTGTGTATACAACATCGTTGTCCTGACATTGCTGTGACCTAGAAGCTCTTGTACATTACGGATGTCATAACCTGCTTTCAGTAAATGGGTGGCAAAACTGTGTCGGAATGTATGTGGAGTAGCCTTCCTGGATATTTGAGCTCTAGCTGCAGCAGATTTAACCGCCTTTTGTACATGGGTTTCATGAAGGTGATAACGTCGAAAAGTCTTTGTACCTGGAATACGCGTCAACTCTTTAGCAGGGAAAAAGAACTGCCAGGCAAATTCCTTTGCACTTTTTTTATACTTCTTCTCCAATAGGTCAGGCATAAATACCCCGCTAAATCCTTCTTTTAAGTCAAGCGTATGCAGGTTTTTAACACGCTCGAGATGTTCTTTCGTTTCAGGAATGACTTTCTTAGGAAGGAGAACCTTTCTAGATTTGCGCCCTTTCCTGTATATAGTCGCGATTCCTTCCTCGAAATCAAAATCGCGAATACGAAGATTGAGTCCTTCGGTTAATCTGAGCCCGCATCCATAGAGCAGTTTAACTACAAGAGTATATGGATATTCCATATTGTCTATAATATCATCAATCTCTCTCCTGGATAAAATCGATGTGAATATTTATCGCAGAAATCCAAGTAATATCGTAACCATTTAGAATAAAAGGGGTTTCCCGTGAAGGAGTTTCATGTTTCTTCAGAAGGCTATCAGGGAAAAATATATTAATGATCCAAAAAAGTATCTTGACATTTGCTGTAAAATATTGTACTTAATGTCATATTTCAAAATCATTTGAGGTTATTTAACAGCCCCAAATCATTATTTTGGCAATTATACAGGAGTATATACGAGTCGCGTAACGTCCCACTGCAATCTTAAATTGGATTCTTATATGGCTGAATGTGTTGTCTATAAGGAGTATATGAAGCTCGCATAAACCTATCTTATGAAGATTAGTGCAACAATCGGATAATAAGAGTCAGAATTCCGTGTCTCTTAACGGAAGAAATTTGCGGATATTAGAGATGTTTAGGGTGTTTCAGGAAGTTGCTACGAAAAAATTGTTATGGAATTCTGTCAAAGGTTGCGTCCTTCTTGGTAATAAGCTGTCCCATTGAAAGCGGCGCTGAACTATTGCCGCGCTAATGTTGAAGGCCTAAGTGAAGAGGCGAAAAACAGACCATGGATGCCATTGAGCTAATCAAGCAGCTAATGGAGGACACATGCAGACGTCCCCTTTCACTTGCGCAACTTTGTGAGCAAGTAGATAAGTCTTACCATTCATTTAGAAGGGAGTTTCGTAGACGTGAAGGAGTCAGCCTCTCAAAGTATTATCAACAAGTGCGCTTACGAGAAGCCGAGACGCTATTGAGAAATTCGGACAAGCTCATTTTCGAAATAGCTGATGAAATCGGCTTCTTCGATGAATCAGATTTTAGCAATTGGTTTCTACGACTAAAAGGAACACGACCGACATTCTACAGACAGAAGTTTGAGCTTGATACCGATGAGCACTGATATTAGACATGCTCAATCTGAACAACCAAAAATAGCATTTCGGTTTTCTTGATTCTTAGCCTGACTTATTACAAATTACTAATAATCTCACCCCTGATAAACGAAAAACTTGTGGAAGAGCTATGAAATCTATCGCAAAAACCTTTGTTGCTGCCCTTGATTATAACCATGGTGGCGATCTTGTCCAAATAAAAGCAGAAGGTCCGGATAAAATTCAATTGATAAACAATATTTTAAAAAAAACGCACTTTTTATTGTTATTTATTGATATTACATAAATTAATATTTAGCAGAAAAACTATTTACTCACTTGTTAGATGGCTTGAGATTTAATGACTTATTTCATAAATTACCAACTCAGAAAGCAGTTTATAGGCTACCATAAATCCAATTATCCATTTAAACAATATCAATAACTGTGAGTTAATCATTTCTTAAATAGAGAATTTGATAAATTTCCTCATATAATTATTAAAGGAGAAAAGAAAATGGAAGAACTGTTAATTAAATTCAAGGAGTACTTGATTGAAGCAGAGAAAAAGGTATCAAAAACATATCCTAATGCTAAATTTTATAATGGGGAGTATCGGCCCGATATCGTGAACTTCCACTATGAATATAATTTTGCTAATAAAAATACTGGGATTAAGGTCGTGGTAAATACATTTGATGGGAGATCGAATTTTTTGTTAATGAAGACCCCGATGCCTAAAGGTTTAAGTCCTATCGGCTTGCCTATTAAATTAGGTTTGATTGATGCTTATGAAATTGCAAAGGAAAAAGGGCTAAAACCAAACTTGGGAGGTGCTATTGTTTTTCTCCAAGATGATAGCAGCCAAACTGCTGGCCCACAATATTGGTTTTTGGATGATAATAGTCATAAATGGATTACAGTTGATGTAAATCCACCACATAACATCACAGTTACAGCGACTCAACCTATAGATCCCCCATAATTTAGGTAATTTAGGAGCTGTTCACTAAATCCATTAAAAAGTTGAATCATAAAAAAAATAATCGAGTAGGCGGCTCCGGCTGAAGACAACCGGAGTACGCCTCTCACACCACC
>CAYXGW010000071.1:0-30021 GCA_964464595.1 uncultured Deferribacteres bacterium | reverse complement strand
TTATTATTTATCTTGAGTCTATGTCTATTCCATATTCTATTCTGCGACAGCCTGCTAGGCGGGATCAGGGGTGTGTAAATTTTGAACCCAAAGAAATATCTTGACATTCGCTGACAAATATTGTATTTAAAGTCATATTACAAAATGAGTGGGGTGTTCAACCGCCTCGGGTCAATGATTTGGATGGAATTAACGCCGGCCATAAAATCATTAAGAGATAAGCCATGACTGAAAAGAAAGAAAAATCGCTGGACCAACAGATTAAAGAAGCGCAGCTTGCAAAACTCAAAGCTGAAACAGCAGATGTTGAGAAGCACGGCAAGCAGGCGCGGGTGATGGGCGTGCCTATCGTGCAGATCCTTTTTGGCGGCATCGTCGTAGGATTTGTGTTACTGAATTACATTCAGCCCCTGGTAGATTTGAATAAGGACATTAATACAAAAGAAAAAGAGTATGACCGCATTGAATTCAGTCTCAGAAATAAAATTCTTGAGGCCCGCGCCGATACGTTAAAGCAACTCGCCGATTCTTTAGATATCGAGAAAAAACAGCTTGCTTTACTAAATGAAACACTCAAAATAGAAGCGGAAGATCTTGAAAAGAAGAACAAAGATGCTGAGAAAAATCTGGCCAGCGTTCGAAACAGCATTTCTGCTTTAAATGACCAGAGGGAGGAATTACTGGCTTCGATTGCTGATGTAACAGCCAGAGCGACAATTGTAAAAGAGGTATTACTAAAAGAGTTTGAGCCTAAGATAGATAATGCGGCAATGGAAAATTGGCTTACTACATATCTTACTACATATAGAATGATAAAGGCTAAAAACTATTATGATAAAAGACTCAACCCGGAAGGCAAAAAAGGCATAGAGCATCAATTTCAACTGCAGCCCGGGGATAGCGTTATCTTCGATGCCGCCACCGGGCTCACCTGGCAGCAGAGCGGCTCTTCACGTGTTCGCTATCCAGTGGCGGAAGAATACGTACAGAGGATCAACGCTAAAACCTACGGCGGTTACAGCGACTGGCGGCTGCCGACTTTAGAAGAGGCCATGTCCCTCATGGAACCGACACAAAAGAACGGCTACTATATTGCCGAGCTGTTTGATGAAAAGCAAGAAGCTATTTGGACCTCGGATGACTTCAGAGTTTCAGTTATGTGGGTAGTCGACTTCGACGTTGGGTACTGTAGCGACAGCCGTTACGACCAATACGGCATCTTCATTCGAGCCGTTCGCTTGGGACAATCACGATGATTTGATTATTTGAGTTATTTGATCATTTTTTTCCGCCGCAGGCGATAGTGGTATCCGTGTTGAGCCAACAAGAATGAAGGTAAATTCCACAACCCTTCATTCAAATCCTCATCCCGCTTTGTAGTTTAAATTAACATTCCCTCTTTTTTGCAAGAACACACTTTCTATTAGTAAAAACTCTTTTATATTCTTTTTGGTAAGTCATTCTCTAATAATAAGGAAATTCAAGGAGACTTTCATGGATCGAAATGCCAAACTTTTTTTCTTCCTGTTTCTCTTTTTCTGCACAAGTATACTTATTGGATGCACATCTTCAAATCAGGAAAGTGTCAGTGAAATTTTCAATAAAATAGAAGCATCCATTCCAATGCGGGATGGCGTACATTTAAATACTGAGATTTATGTTCCTATAAATTCCACAGATCCACTGCCATTTATGTACAATCGCACACCTTATGGCTTAAGCCATGACGACAATGGATTTCACCGTTCGTTGAGTTCAAACTACAAAGAATTGGTAGATGAAAGATACATCTTCGTTTTCCAGGATATCCGCGGCCGTTACCAATCTGAAGGTAAGTTTGTGATGCTGCGAACACCCAGGGATAAATCCGATCCGGACGCAATCGACGAGGGAACCGATACCTATGATACCATCGATTGGCTGTTGAAAAATGTTGACAACAATAACGGCCGGGTTGGAATAATGGGTATTTCTTATGGCGGCTGGCTCACCGTGATGGCTATGATCGAACCTCATCCGGCTGTTAAAGCGGTTTCTCCACAAGCTTCTCCTGCTGATATGTACATTGGCGATGATTTTGTCCACAACGGCGCTTTTCGTTTAAGCCCAAGTTTTGGCTATGCGGCTTTAATGGAAACTTCCAATATTAATGAACCCTTTCATTTCGATCAAAAAGATACTTATGATTGGTACCTGGATTTAGGGCCGCTGTCTAATGGCAATGCAAAGCATTTCAACAGGAAATTACCGTCATGGAATGATTTCATGAACCATCCGAATTATGATGAATATTGGCAGAGACAATCTGTGCCGCAGTATTTGAAAAGTGTCACTGTACCAACTTTGAATGTAGCCGGTTGGTGGGATGCTGAAGATTTTTATGGTCCCATGAAGATCTATGAAACGCTGGAACAAAAAGATTCCAACAATATGAATTATTTGGTTGTAGGTCCCTGGAGACATGGGGGTTGGGCAAGAGGCGATGGCGATAAGTTATTCGATATCGATTTTGGCTCTCCAACAAGTAAATATTACCGGGAGAACATTCAGGCGCCCTGGTTTGCTTTCTTATTAAAAGACAAAGGCAATTTGGATTTGCCGGAAGCAACGACTTTTCAATCCGGCGCCAACAAGTGGATGACGTATGAAGCATGGCCGCCAAGCAAGGACGCTACAATCAAAAAATTGTACTTTAACCGAAATTTCAGGCTTTCATTTGATGAACCGAAAACAACCGATAGGGCTTTTGACAGTTACATTTCCGATCCGGCAAACCCGGTTCCATATACCAAGCGACCGATTAGAGGCTTTTGGCAGGGTGCCCAGGCAAAATGGAAAGTCGAGGATCAACGATTTGTTTATTTACGGCCGGATGTGTTAAGCTGGAAAACTGAGACGTTGCAAAAGGATGTGGTAGTTTCCGGAAGAATTATTGCAAAACTATTTGCATCTACTTCAGGAAGTGATTGCGATTGGATCGTGAAGTTAATCGATGTCTACCCTGAAGAAAACGAAACCGATGCAAGCATGAATGGATATCAACTAATGGTTGCCGATGAAGTCTTGCGAGCTAAATTCCGCAATAGTTTTAGTAATCCTGAACCGTTAATCCCTAATAAAACTACGGAATTTACTATTGATCTTAACAGCCGAAATCATCGATTTCGTGAAGGGCATAAGATTATGGTACAGGTCCAGAGCACATGGTTTCCGTTAATTGGGCGAAACCCGCAGAAGTTTATGGATATTCCAAAAGCGAAAGAAGAAGACTACAAAAAAGCTGAACATCGAATTTATCGATCTCGAGAATTCCCCTCACACATCGTACTTCCGATTAGCAATAAGTAACGGTGCTTGCTCTGCAGGCAATATTACACATTGAACCTGATCTCGATGACTTCACCAGCTTGGACGATATAATCTCGATCTACCAATTGAACCAACCCTTTTGACCTGCAGGCATTGAAGTTATGACAATTCATATAATCCTCAAAACTAACCACATCACCTTTTATAAATCCTCGCGCCAGGTCTGTATGTATCTTCTCTGCACATGCAACAATCTCCGAATCTTTTTCAACAAACCAGGCATGCGATTCTTGCGGCCCGGACGTATAGAAAAACATGTAATTTGCTTTTTCGAGAGCCAATGCAATAATGTGGTTCACGTCAGTATTGCCGTTTAGTGTAACGACAGGCTTAAAACTATAAGGAGCCAATGCCTTTAGCATACTCTTTTCGTCATCATCGAATTCAACGTCACAAAGAGGGATTTCATTTTCTAAATTTTCCATACATTTCATCATTAGCGCTTTTTCGTCATCTTCGGTCAAACGAGCCAACCTCGTTTCAATCTTTTCCATATCATGGATTAAAAGATCCAGGATCTTGTCTTCTGGGATGACGATAACTTCAGAATGAACAAATTCATCACGAATAAACTCTGCAAAAAATGGCGAAACTTTTTTGGGCTTATCTTTTATTTTTAACGCAATTAATTTCTTGTCCTTGAATTTTATTTTCCCTTCCGGCAATTCTACTCCGGTAAATCCTATCTTCACTTACACTCTCCTTTATTGTTTGTCAAAATGTTTTGAAACTCCTAATCGGATTGCTTTCAATAATTCTTAATCTTCATCATTGAATTGATTGGTTGTTAATTTAATTTAAAATCTTACAATCCAGCCCTTTCTTAAATACTGTGACTGAATTTGTCAAGCTTCACAACATATTACGTTGATTGCAATATTACAACTGAAGTTTTCATTATTAGTATCTCAAAGAAAATATCTTAAAATTAAATTATCCTTTCGGTTAATCCAAAACTTTTGAATATAATTTAATGAGATTGAGCCAGTTTTACACGATCTTAAATTCTCTATTCTCAATTTTTCCGTTTATGTCTCCTTTTTACTGCTCAACTTTCACTTTTTTCATGATACAAATAAAAAGGCAAGCTTTTTGCAGTAACAATAGCCACAAGGACAATTCCATCTTGAAAAGGGAATTATTGATGTCTCGGTGTGTTACAAATGAAATTTGTTGATATATAATGTTCTCATTTGTTGACCTTAAAAAAAGGATTTGAAAGTGAAATTAAACTCTGTATTTTACACAGTCTTATTTTCTTTATCAATTATCTCACAATCTTATGCACAAGAATTAAACCAGTCGAAATCCAATTTACAATTTATGCGTTTCAAAGATCCTGTTCAAAAACAGGTATCTAAAACCGCTGCCATCAGTTCAGCAGAAATTGTATTGTCAAAATACGATGGTTCTGTTGAAGGATATCTGACTATCGGGTTTGGAACAAATGGACCAAACGATTATTTTGCCGTCCGCTATGAAATTCCGTCAGAAGTTACGGCTCCCTATACTCTAAAAAAAATCCGATTTTCTAATAGCGATGACCAAACCGTTTGGCCAAGGGTGCTTATTACACATGGGACATCTGATTTCAAACCAAACTTAAACAATCCAATCATTGAGTTTAATAATGTCAGTGGTCCAGAGCAAGGTTTCCTAACTATTCAATCTCAGACTGTAGTCAATTCATCGGATGACATATTCTTTGTTTTGAAAATGCCACTTGGCCCAAATTCTGTTCTTCCTGGGGCCGGCTCGGCAATTGGTGCGGAACAGGGTTCTGCTCACCAGCAAGGAAACTTGTTTTCGACAAATGGTACATCGTTTGGTGAGTTAAATAATTTCAATTTGGCAGTTGAACTAACGATAGAAAGCAATTCTCCACAAATACAGGCTGATCTATCTGTCAGTAAGAGCGATGTTGTGGACCCGGTTAATGTTGGGGACAATGTGACTTATACTGTTACTGTAAACAATAATGGCCCAGATACCGCAGAAAATGTGGTACTAACAGACAATTTACCAAATGGTGTAACGTTTGTATCTGCAAATTCCAGCCAGGGCAATTGCAGTGAAAGTAGCGGTTTAGTGACTTGTAACCTGGGAAGTTTAAACAATGGCAGTAATGCAACAATCACTGTTATCGTGAATACAACCACAACAGGAACGATTACCAATAACGCCAGTATTACTTCGAGTACCGATGATTCTAATAGCAATAACAACTCAACTTCCGAACAAACTACTGTGAATTCAATAGATGCTGATCTATCAGTTAGCAAAAGTGATGCGGTTGATCCGGTTACCATTGGGGACAATGTAACTTATACGATTACTGTTAGCAATAGTGGACCTCAACTTGCTGAGAATGTGGTGCTTACAGATAACTTACCCAATGACGTAACGTTAATATCTGCAAATCCCAGTCAGGGCAATTGCAGTGAAATTAATAGTGTCGTTACCTGCAACCTGGGGAATATCGGGAATGGCGGCAATGCAACTGTTACGATCATTGTAAATACAACCACAACAGGTACGATTACCAACAACGCCAATGTTGCTTCAAATACCACTGATTCAAATAGCAACAACAACTCAACATCAGAACAAACCACTGTGAATGAACTGCAAGCCGATTTGTCAATCACCAAGAGTGATGTAGTTGATCCGGTACAAATCGGGGATAACGTAACTTATACTGTTACTGTGAATAACAACGGCACGGATACTGCTGAAAATGTAGTGGTGACAGACAATTTACCCAATGATGTTTTCTTTGTAACTGCAACTCCGAGTCAGGGTAGCTGCAGTGAAAGCAGTGGTGTCGTTACCTGCAACCTGGGAAATATTGGGAATGGTGGGAATGCAACTGTTACGATCATTGTAAATACAGCATCAACAGGTACGATTACCAACAATGCCAGTGTTGCTTCGAATACCAATGATCCCAATAGCAACAACAACTCAACATCAGAACAAACCACCGTGAATGAGCTGCTAGCCGATTTGTCAATCACAAAGAGTGATGCAGTTGATCCGGTGCTGGTTGGAGATAATGTTACTTATACAGTAACCGTAACCAACAATGGCCCGGAAACTGCAGAGAATGTGGTAATGACAGACAATTTACCCAATGGCATCTCATTTGTATCAGCTAATCCCAGCCAAGGTAGTTGCAACCAGGCAGGCGGATTGGTTGCGTGTAATTTAGGCAATATAATTAATGGCGGAAGTGTTAATGTCACCATTATAATAACATCAACTGTTGCAGGTACTATTACTAATACGGCAAGTGTGGCTTCAGGTACCACTGATCCAGACAATAATAACAACTCAGCATCAGAACAAACCTCAGTAAATTTTCCTTCAGCCGATTTGTCAATCACAAAAAGTGATGCGGTTGATCCGGTTACAATCGGAGAAAATATAACCTATACGGTAACCGTAATCAACAATGGCCCGGATACTGCTGAGAATGTTGTTCTTACAGACAATTTACCAAATAGTGTGACGTTTGTTACCGCTACTGCTGACCAGGGAAGTTGTAGTGAATCCGCTGGTGTGGTGAGATGCAACCTGGGTAATATAGACAATGGAAATAGTGTTGTTGTGACGATTGTTGTCACCACGAATTCGGACGGGTCGATTACAAATAATGCAAGTGTAACTTCCAATACTGATGATATCAATAGTAACAACAATTCAACATCCGAACAGACATCTGTACTTACACTTGAAGCCGATCTTTCTATAGCTAAAAGTGATGCAGTCGATCCTGTGAAAGTAGGAGAAAATGTAAATTATACTATCACAGTTAACAATAATGGCCCTCAAACCGCTGAAAGTATTATACTTACAGATACTTTGCCCATAGGTGTAACGTTCACATCTGCTACTCCTGACCAAGGAAGTTGTAGTGAATCCGCTGGTGTGGTGACATGCAACCTGGGTAATATAGACAATGGAAGCAGTGTTGCTGTTGCTGTAGTTGTAAAGACAACCACTGTTGGAGCGATCTCCAACAACGCGAGTGTCGCTTCAAATACTCCAGATTCAAATACGATTAACAACTCAACATCCGAACAAACCACCGTAAACGAGCTGCAAGCTGATCTATCAATAAGTAAAAACGATGCAATTGATCCGATCACTGTCGGAGGTCATATAACATACACAATCACTGTGAATAACAACGGTCCCGATACTGCTGAGAATGTTGTTGTTACAGATAATTTACCAAGTGGCGTTACCTTCGTGTCTGCCAATTCAAGCCAGGGTAATTGCAGCGAATCCAATTCTATTGTGACTTGCAACCTGGGAAATATTAGTAATGGCGGCAACGTAATCGTGACTATAATAGTGAACACTACCACTGTTGAAACGATTACAAATAATGCTAGTGTTACTTCAAGTACAAGTGATTCCAATATCACCAATAATTCAACATCCGAACAGACCACTGTGAAACCACTTGAAGCTGATTTATCGATTACAAAAAGCGAAACATTAGATCCCGTAACTGTGGGCGATAATATCACTTATACAGTTACTGTAAACAATAACGGACCGAATACTGCTGAGAATGTTATAATGACTGACAATTTGCCTAATGGCGTTACATTTGAATCTGCCAATGCGAGCCAGGGCAATTGCAGCGAATCCAATTCTACTGTGGCTTGTAACCTGGGAGATATTAGCAACGGTAACAATGTAATTATTACGATAATAGTGAATACGGCTACTGTAGAAACAATTACAAATAATGCTAGCGTAACTTCAAGTACAGATGATCCCAACTCCAATAATAATTCAACATCGGAACCGACTACCGTGAATGGACTTCAGTCAGATTTATCGATAACTAAAATCGATGCTGTTGATCCTGTGACAGTTGGAGATAATGTGAATTATACTATAACTGTTACTAACAACGGACCGAGTACCGCCGAGGATGTAGTAATGTCAGACAATTTACCAAGTGATGTTTTGTTTGTGCTTGCTACCTCCAGCCAGGGAAGTTGCAGTGAAATTAATAAAATTGTAACCTGTAACTTGAATGACATTGTTAATGGCGGGAGTGTTAATATTACGGTTGTTGTAAAATCCACTGTTGCAAAAACGATTACCAACAATGCGAGTGTTGTTTCATCAATTAGTGATCCAAATATCAACAATAACAATACATCGGAACTGACTGTTGTTAATTTACCCCCCGGAGCTGACCTATCTGTCTCAAAGAGTGATTTGGTGGATCCGGTCACAATTGGAAATAATATTAGTTACAATATTACCGTCACCAATAGTGGTCCGGCCATTGCTGAAAACGTGATTTTGATAGATAATTTGCCCAGCGGTGTTGGGTTTGTATCCGCTAATCCGAACCAAGGTAGTTGTAGTGAATCCAATAATGTGGTGACTTGTAATTTGGGCAACATAAACAATAGTGAAGATGTGATCGTTACAATTATTGTGAGTACCTCTTCCACAGGCTTAATCACAAATAGCACCAATGTAACATCTAGTACAAATGATTCCAATGCAATTAACAACTCAACATCCGAACAGACCACCGTAAGTGAAATCTCGCAAGCCGATCTTTCTGTTAGCAAAAATGATGCAATTGATCCGGTGACAATCGGGGAGAATGTGTCCTACACAATAACTGTAAACAACAATGGTCCAGCCACAGCTAATAATATAATTTTGACAGACAATTTACCGAACGGTGTAACATTTATGTCGGCAAATCCGGACCAAGGAAGTTGCAGTGAAGCTGATAATGTGGTTACATGCAACCTTGGAGATATTGTTAATGGTGGAAGTGTATTAGTGACAATCGAGGTGAAATCGACCACAACAGGTACCATTATAAATAACGCAAATGTAACCTCCAGTACCAGCGATTCCAACAACAATAACAATTCAACATCAGAACAAACTACAATAAACGCAATAACTGCTGATTTAACAATAACCAAAAGCGATGCAGTTGATCCGGTAACAACCGGGAATAATGTGACCTACATGGTTACCGTAAGCAATAATGGTCCTAATACGGCTGAGAATGTCGTGTTGACTGATAATTTACCCAATGGTGTCTTGTTCGTATCCGCTAATCCTGACCAGGGTAATTGTAGTGAATCCAATGGAATTGTGATATGTAATTTAGGCAACATTGATGATAATGCAAGTGCAAGTGTGACGATAGTGGTAATTACGACTTCATCAGGATCGATTACCAATAACGCAAATGTAACTTCCAGTACCAGCGATTCCAACAGCAATAACAACTCAACTTCAGAACAAACTACGGTGAACCCATTGACAGCTGATTTGACCATATCCAAAAGCGATGTGGTTGATCCGGTTATAGCCGGGGATAATGTGACCTATACAATTACAGTAAATAACAACGGCCCTCAAACCGCTGAAAATGTTGTGCTATCAGACAATTTACCAAGTGATGTGACATTTGTTTCTGCTACTCCTGACCAAGGCAGTTGCAGTGAATCCAATGGAATCGTGACTTGCAATCTGGGAGATGTTGATAATAACGAAAGTATATCCGTGACAATCGTCGTTTCGACAACTACTTCAGGCACGATCACCAATAACGCAAATGTTTCATCAAGTACAAATGATTCCAATACCAATAACAACATTGCATTTGAACAAACTGTAATTAATCCTATTCCAGGGGCAGATCTGGTTGTTTCGAAGATTGATAGTAATGATCCTGTTGGGATTGGTGATAATATTACTTATACAATTACGGTTACCAATAATGGCCCGGATACGGCCGAGAATGTAATCCTTACGGACAATTTACCTGATAACGTGACATTTGTGTCAGCCGGATCGGACCAAGGGTCTTGCATTTTGGCCAATAGTGTAGTAACCTGCGAGCTTGGAGAAATCCTTAGTGGTAACAGTGCAGTTGTAACGGTTGAGGTGCAAACAACCATTGAGGGAACAATCACAAATAATGCAAGCGTGACTTCCAGCACCACAGATCCAAACAGCAACAATAACAGCACAACTGAATCGACTTCCGTAGTGGTGATAACACTTGCAGATATAACAATCCAAAAGACTGAAAATAATGACCCTGTGGTTGTTGGAGATAATATTACCTATACGCTTACTGTCACCAACAACGGTCCGGCTGTTGCCGAAAACGTTGTAATGACGGACACTTTACCGGAAGAGGTTGTTTTTCTCTCGCTATTTACAAGTCAAGGAAACTGCACGGCTGCAAATAGAGAAGTAAAATGTAACCTGGGTAATATAGCATTAGGAAGCAGCACTTCTACCATTATCACAGTCAAAACCATCACAGCCGGTACAATAACCAATACCGCCACAGTAAGCACAAGCACAATAGACCCAGATGACAATAATAACTCTATCATTGAACAAACCTTGGTGTCCTCAGAGCCTATCGCAGATTTGATTGTGACTAAAATTGATGTAGAAGATCCGATACTTGAGTTTGAAAATGTGACATACACTATTACTGTTACAAACAATGGCCCGAATACAGCCGAGAATGTGATCCTGACGGACAATTTACCAGACAGTGTTTCGTTTATTACCGCAACTTCAAATCAAGGTGATTGCACAGTATCAAATGGGGAAATTACCTGTAGCCTGGGTGACCTGGCTAAAGATGACGTAGTAACTGTAACAATAGTGGGCAAAGCCAATGTGAGTGGAATCCTGATCAACAACGCAAGTGTTACCTCAAACACCTTGGAATATGATCAAAGCAATAATAATGCTTCTGAACAAACTACCATAATTGCAGTAGCAAAAGCTGATTTAAGCGCAACAAAAATTGCCGCAGTTGATACGGTAACCGGCGGGGAAAATTTAACATACAACATTACGGTAATCAACAATGGCCCAAACACCGCCGAGAATGTGGTATTATCTGATAATTTACCCAATGAATTCAAATTTGTATCTGGTAGTGGAGATCAAATTAATTGCACCGAGTCCAATGGTCAAGTTACTTGTGACCTTGGAAATATTACAAATAGCGATACCGTATTAGTTACTTTAGTTGTTAGAACAACAACAAGTGGAACCATACCAAATACTGTTGTTGTAACTTCGAGCACTCCAGATCCACTTTTAAACAATAATAGTTCAACAGAAGAAACAACAGTAATATCGAAAGCTGATCTAAGGCTAAATATAAGTGTAGAAAAGGATCCCGTAACAGTCGGAAATAATGTTACCTATATATTTAGAATAAAGAATTTAGGGCCATCCATAGCAGAAAATATAATAGTGACAGACAATTTGCCTAATAGCGTTACATTTGTCTCTGCTATTCTCGCCAGAGGCAGTTGCAATGAAACTGATGGTATTTTGATTTGTGAATTAGGGAATATGTCCAGTGGTAATACATTCAAATTGACGGTTAAAGCCAAAACTTCTGTAATCGGGACTATAACAAATAAGGTCAGTGTTAATTCGAATTCTATTGATCCGGATTTGAATAATAACAATACAAACATAAAAACAAACGTAGTCGATATTTCGAGAGCAGACCTGAGTATTTCCAAATCTGATGCAGTCGATCCTGTAGAAGTTGGCGATGATATTTCTTATACTATCATCGTTAGTAATAATGGACCCGATGGAGCACAAAATGTAGTATTGACAGATAGTTTGCCAAATAGCGTAACGTTTTTAAATGCTACTTCAAGTCAAGGAATTTGTAGTAGCGCTAATAGTGTGGTTACTTGCAACCTTGGGGATTTGGCATCGAATGGGACCGCGACAGTGTCTGTGCTCGCCAAATCTACAACGGACGGTATTATTAACAATACTGCCAGTGTAACATCAGACACCCATGATCCCGATGAAAATAACAATAGTACATCAGAACAGACAACGGTGAATGCGACAATTAATGCCGATTTAATTATATCTAAGAGCGATGATGTAGACCCGGTAGAAATTGGGGATGATATTACATACACGATTACAATAAACAACAATGGTCCGGATGATGCGGAAAATGTTGTATTAATTGATAATTTACCCAGTGGCGTAGCGTTTTTATCTGCTAACCCGAGCCAGGGGAGTTGTAGTGAATCTAGTGGTAATATCCAATGTAACCTGGGAACAATTGCAAATGCTGGAAATGTAACTGTGGTTGTGGTTGTCAATTCATCAACCAATGGAACCATCAATAATACAGCCAGTGTGAATTCTAACACAAGTGATCCGAATCGAAATAACAATGTAGCATCGGAACAAACAACTATTAATGCAATTTTTAGAGCTGATCTAATATTAACAATAAAAGATGCAGTTGATCCTGTGGATCCTGGGGACAATATAGCGTACCAAATCACAGTTACCAACAATGGACCAGACACGGCAGAAAACGTGATAATGACAGATAACCTTCCTGATAATACTTCTTTTACATTTGCTACTGCAAGCCAGGGAAGTTGTAATGCTGTTAATGGAATAGTGACTTGTGATTTACAAAATATTGGCAATGGAAATACAGTAACTATAAACCTCATAACCAAATCTTCAGTAGATGGCAAAATCACTAACACTGCTAATGTAACTTCAAGCACAGAGGATCCAAATACAAATAACAATGCCGACCAGGAAGAAACAACAGTTGGTATTGAAGTATCCGTCGAGTTTTCCTCATTTACAGCAATGAGCCATAGAGGAATTATGACATTGCAATGGAGTACCTTTACAGAAACCAATAACCTGGGATTTGATATTGAAAGAAGCAGGAACAGAGCACATTTTACTAAAATTGGAGTCGTAGAAGGAAATGGTACAACTGCAAATTCAAGAAATTATATCTTTGTAGATTCTACCGCTTCTATGGGTATTTACTATTATAGATTAAAGCAATTAAATATCGATGGCGCTTTTAAGTACTCTGATATTATTCAAGGTGAAATTAGCCGGCCGGAAGGATTAATTCTGGAACAGAACTATCCCAACCCGTTTAACCCGGAAACCTCGATAAGATACCAGTTACCTCAGACCGCTAATGTTACTTTGACAATTTATAATATAACCGGCCAGGAAGTACGGAAATTAGTGAACGAAGAAAAACCTGCCGGATTTCATAATAGTGTTTGGGATGCAAAAGATAAACGTGGCAATCATGTACCCAGTGGAATTTATATATACGTACTAAGAACCGGCGAATTTATGAATATTAAGAAATTAACCTTAATCCGCTGATAATCCCCCGAAATCCCGGATGTCATGGCTTGCCGTGGCTTCCGGGTGTTTTAATTAGAGCCATTGATTTCTACCAAAGATAATACAAGTCTGATTACTCCATTTTCATTTCTTGCGCAAAATGATTAAATTCTAACTATTCATAGAAAATTGTAATTGATTTTTGCTTCTGTTGAGCTTATTAATTATTTATGATTAGTGAAAATCCTGAATGGAGAAAACAATTCTATCATAATCCTAATTCCTAATACTCTCATCCTTTTTTCTGATAACTGATCATTGCTCTTGCTCATTGTTCATTGTTCATTGTTCATTGTTCATTGATTACTGATCATTGATTATTTTTTTACTTGACATATCTAATATTCTAGTATATACTGTAATTAATTAATCATTAGTATGTGGTTGGGAGTTTATGATGCACCCTTCAAAATTGAAAAAACCCCAAATTATTAAATAATTTGCAATTTGCCATTCTCTCCAAAAGTTACAGCTTTCGCACTTCAAATCTTCCTATTTCTATAGCCCAGTTTTTCAGAAAATATTGAATTCTACAGGTGGGAATTGCAACAATGAGAAAAAGTTCCGGGAATTATTCTACAGTGAAGTATTGGCTTAAGACTTAAGGTTTTTCTTTTTTACAATAATTTTTTCGAAGAACAAAATAAAATATATCTAACAAGAAATGGAGGCATAACTATGAAGAGTCTATTTACTATTATCGGTCTTATCTGCATGATAGTTTTCGCCGGTTGTGAAAAGGAATTTGTTTACCTGGAACCGGATGAGCTGGACGCCATACCTGTCATCGTAGATAAGGCCTTACATAATCAAAGCGCTGTTGCAATACAAGACCTGTTTTCCATCGAGGGAGGAGAAATCAATGGGGATATCCTGAAGTTGAGGGTTTCCTTTACAGGCGGTTGCGAGGAACACAAATTCAGGCTTATATTCTCAACAATTATTATTACAACTAATCCGCCCAAAGCGTTTGTTGGCCTAACACACGATGCAAAAGGCGATACCTGCACTCAGAGCATAATGGAGGAGCTTCGCTTTGATCTGAAACCCTTGAAAGAACATCTCCAAAAAGGGAACGGCTCCGAAGTTCACTTTAGAATTACTGAGCCACCCCTGTACGATGGCAATTCCGGGGTGTTGTTTAAATATAAATTTTGATCCCAAGTGCTTATGGCGAAAAATTTAAAATAAGCGACCCGCTTAAGATTTAAGGTTTTTCTTTTTTACAATAATTTGTTCGAAGGAGCAAAAAAATATCCAACAAAAAATGGAGGCATGACCATGAAGAATCTAATGACTATTATCGGTCTTATCTGCATGATAGTTTTCGCCGGTTGTGAAAAGGAATTTGTTTACCTGGAACCGGATGAGCTGGACGCCATACCTATCATTGTAGATAGGGCATTATTTGATCAAAGTGCTGTTGCAACACAAGCCCCGTTTTCCATCGAGGGAGGAGAAATCAATGGGGATATCCTGGAGATGACGATTTCCTTTACAGGCGGTTGCGAGGAACACAAATTCAGGCTTATAGTCTCAACAATTGTTATTGCAACTATTCCGCCCAAAGCGTTTGTTCTCCTAACACACGATGCAAAAGGCGATACCTGCACTCAGAGCATAATGGAGGAGCTTCGCTTTGATCTGAAACCCTTGAAAGAACATCTCCAAAAAGGGAACGGCTCCGAAGTTCACTTTAGAATTACTGAGCCACCCCTGTACGATGGCAATTCCGGGGTGTTGTTTAAATATAAATTTTGATCCCAAGTGCTTATGGCGAAAAATTTAAAATAAGCGACCCGCTTAAGATTTAAGGTTTTTCTTTTTTACAATAATTTGTTCGAAGGAGCAAAAAAATATCCAACAAAAAATGGAGGCATGACCATGAAGAATCTAATGACTATTATCGGTCTTATCTGCATGATAGTTTTCGCCGGTTGTGAAAAGGAATTTGTTTACCTGGAACCGGATGAGCTGGACGCCATACCTGTCATCGTAGATAAGGCCTTACATAATCAAAGCGCTGTTGCAATACAAGACCTGTTTTCCATCGAGGGAGGAGAAATCAATGGGGATATCCTGAAGTTGACGGTTTCCTTTACAGGCGGCTGCGAGGAACACAAATTCAGGCTTATAGTCTCAACAATTTTTCTTCAATCTAAACCGCCCAAAGCGTTTGTTCTCCTAACACACGATGCAAAAGACGATACCTGCACTCAGAGCATAATGGAAGAGCTTCGCTATGATCTGACACCCTTGAAGGAACACTTTCAACAACTGGGAACCACGTCGGAGGTTCATTTCAGAGTTAAAGAGCCTCCCTTGTTCGAGGGCAACTCCGGGGTGTACTTTAAATATAAATTTTGATCCCAAGTGCTTATGGCGAAGAATTTAAAATAAGCGGCGGCTTAAGGCTTAGGATTTACTTTTACAATAATTTGTTCGAAGAGCAAAAATATATCTAACAATAAATGGAGGCATGACCATGAAGAATCTAATGACTATTACCGGTCTTATCTGCATGATAATTTTCGCCGGTTGTGAAAAGGAGTTTGTTTACCTGGAACCGGATAAGCTGGACGCCATACCCATTATCATAGATAATAATTTATACGAAGAAGCTGCTTTTTCACCACAAGCTCCAGTATCCATTGAGCAAGCTGAGATCAATGGGGATATATTGGATATGGCGGTCTCCTTTACCGGAGGCTGTGAGGAACATATATTTAGGCTAGTTGCTTCAACAGCTTATAAAAAATCCATTCCACCCAAAGCGCTTATTATCCTTACACACGATGCAAAAGACGATACCTGCACTCAGAGCATAATGGAAGAGCTTCGCTTTGATCTGACGCCATTTAAGAAACACTTTCAAGAAGTTGAAGTTGGTGGGCCGTTTATTATGCCGATTCGGCCAGGAAATCTGGGGCCGCCTACCATGCTCATATACGATTTTTAAACTCAGCAGTTTGTGCGCTGAATCGCGTTCCAATTTTAGGAAGTGTACACGCCATTTAAGGAACATTTTGAAGGTGATGGACCGGTAGACTTTTCAGTAAAAAAACCCTTACAGAGACAGCCTTTAACAAATCGTCTCAGATATAACTTCTAAATTGGAAATTTGGTCACTGATTAGCTGATTCACTTAAAAATGATATTGCTACCTGCAAAAGTTGGAAGGATAAGTTGATGGACAAATTTAATTATGTGCGCAGAGGTTGATGGGCCCAAATCTCAGGTTCCTTTTCATATTGGAATCTTGGGTTTGGGCTCCTTGTTTTTAAAAACCACAAAATTTCAACACCACGTACTTTGGCATAACTTAAGCGTTTCTTTGTCAAAACAATTCAAAAAATCTTTCAGGTTTAGTTAAACCTGATTAATTAACCAAACAAAAGGAGGATATCATGTATATAAATAGACGACAAACCAGGTTAACATTTTCATTCATAAGAAATTACGAATATTATTTGCTTGTTATTGTGATGTGTTTGTTTTTTGTGCAAGGAGAGCTTAAGGCCCAGATAAGTTCCGGCGGCGCCCCTAAAAGCTTCACCGTAACACTCCCGGCTAACATTGACAGCAAAAATATGCGAGCCGTTAATGTTGATGCTCTACGTGCTGAAGATGAGTTGCAGGAATTGCGTGGCTTGCCGCCCAGGTTTGGTTTCGCTTTAGATGTCGATTTAGGATTAAACAATGCCGGCACCTGGCATACGTTGCCTGACGGTGGACGCATCTGGCGGCTGCGCATTATTGCACCCGGTGCGTTCTCGGTTAACCTGATCTATAATGAATTCCGGCTTCCGCCCGGCGCCACCTTTTTTATTTATAATCAAAACAAAAGCATGGTGATCGGCGCCTTCACAGAACAAAACAACAAAGCGCATGGCAAATTCTCGACCGCACCGCTAAAAGGCCCTGTGAGCATTTTAGAGTATTATGAGCCTGCTAACAGCGAAAAAGCAGGAGTAATCAGCATTTCTAAAGTCATTCATGGTTATAAGAATTTTTTTGGAATATCACAAAGTCTGCAAAAGGATAGAAATAATGATTTTAACTGGATTCAGGGATTTGGCGATGCAGCTAGTTGTAATATTAATACAGCTTGCTCTGAAGGTGCATCCTGGCGGAAAGAAGAACCATCTGTTGCAATGACGCTATTATCTGACAACACACGATTATGCTCCGGGGCGTTAGTGAATAATGAAAATGAAGATTTTACCCCTTACTTTTTAACAGCTTTTCATTGTGCAGATACCAACCCTTATAACAACATACTATCAAGTAGCGAAAAATCGGATGCAGAGACATGGATTTTTATGTTTAATTACAGAAGCGCAACGTGCTCAAATCCTTCCACTGAGCCATCGACAAGCTACTCGATTTCTGGCTCTACTTTTAGATCTGCCAAATTTAATAGTGATTTTTTGCTGCTGGAGATAAGCACAAAACCTCCTATGAGTTACCAGGCCTACTTCTCAGGCTGGTCTAACGTAAATACTGCCCCAAATTCATCAGTAGGCATACACCACCCAGAAAATGACATTAAAAAAATCTCAATTGAGGATGATGCCGCTGTCTCGTCCGGCCTAGACGTTCCAGGCGGCACTTACCCTGATGATTCCCATTGGAAAGTCACATGGAATGATGGGACCACAGAGCATGGCTCTTCCGGATCGCCACTATTTGATCCGAATCATAGAATTGTCGGGAAACTTACTGCAGCTTCAACGCCTCCTTAGTGTTAATCCAAGGGAGGCCTTTTACGGCAAATTTTCTTTAGCCTGGGATGAAGGCAGCAGTTCTTCCACTCGTTTAAAAGACTGGCTCGATCCGGATGATACTGAACTAACAACATTGAATGGAACTGAGCTTGTCGTAACTATATCCGGCCCCGGTGAACTTGAAGAAGATGCGTCGGCAACTTATACATCTGCTGTAACTGGTGGTACTGGCTCAATAACCTACGCCTGGGATTATCGAGAGGATGGTAGTAATCCGTGGATACCCTTAGGCACAGGAAGTACGCAATTAGTTACTGCCGGCAGCACCCCATTTACTTTGAGAATTACAATCAGCCGCAGTGGTATGTATGCCGAAGACACTCATTATATTTGGATTACCGGCTACGGCGAGGAATTTAAAATAACCAGCCCCTCTACTTCTATTCCACAAAAATATAATCTGTATGCGAATTATCCCAACCCATTCAACCCGTCAACGACTATCCGCTATGACTTACCTGAAAAAAGTTCAATTACTATACTTATATACGATCAACTCGGCCGCAAACTTAAAGAATGGAATCTGGAAGAGAATGCCGGCAGAAAGCAGATAACCTGGTATGGGAAAGATGAAAACGGCCAGGTAGTTGCATCAGGGATATATCTTTATCGGATAACTGTAATCTCACATGAATCCAAAAAAGAGTTTGCTAAAATCCGGAAAATGTTACTTCTAAAATAGGTTCACAATACTTGGAACGATATTGGGTAATTATTCCGTAATCTATTGGGGCGGCTTGTTCGCCCCAATAGGTTACAATTCATCAAACATTCCTTTTGCGCGATTTATCTGAATCATAATTGCCATTTATAACCCATCCTAAAGTTGTCCTGTCAAGTAAAAGTTGACAATTTGCAGTTGTAATCTTCCCTTTGTTCCTTTGTATTACCAGGTTAAATCATAATCTCAATCAACTCAATAACCCTATCAACAAACCATTCATAGAAAATTGCAATTGATTTTTACTTTTGTTGAGCTTATTAATTAATTATAGTTTCGTGAAAATCCTTTAATGGAGTAAACAATTCAATGAGTGACTCTAAAGAAACGAGTCCCCAATCACATTCCGGAAATTATGATTCATTTAATAAACCTGGCATAGTTTCTTTATGAATAGCAACCAAAAACACTCTTCTTTTCATCAAAACTGGTTTCGCTGGCTGCTTTTTTTAGGTGGATGGATAATCATAGGTGCTTTGCTGGTGGCGACATTTTTCCTAACCGATCTGTTTAAAGAATCACCGCGCCCTGTTATCATGCTACTAACTCGTGGATTGCTGCCTATTTATTTATGCGGCTTTCTCGCACCACCGGTAATTATTTTATCCAGAAGGTTTCCTCTCGATAAAGAGAATTGGAAAAGTCGAATTTGGCTGCATTTAATTGCTGCATTTGTTTTTTCAATAACTCATTATTTTCTACTTGATATTACATTTAGAACTGTTATGCAACAACTCATGTTTTTTCCCCGCGGCTTTTCTGTTCCGCCGAGATTGCCTTTTTCAGAATCCCCCGGTTTCGGCTTAAACCTGCAATTGATCTTCTTTTTCTTGAGGAACATAAATCTTGCATTTTTTATCTACTGGGTCATTGCCGGCGCCAGTCATGCGTTTGGATATTACAAGAAATTCCAGGAAAGAGAATTGCAAACGTCCAGACTGGAAGCTCAACTAGTGAGAGAACAATTGCAATTGCTTAGAAACCAACTTCAGCCACATTTTTTGTTTAATACTTTACACACACTCTCATCACTCATTTATGAAGATGTAAAAGCAGCCGACAAAATGATTCGACAGTTAAGTGAATTGCTGCGCAAGACTTTAGATCATTCCGATAAGCAAGAGATTACCCTCAACCAGGAAATAGAACAGCTTGGTTATTATCTCGAGATCATGAGAACTCGTTTTCAAGACCGATTATTTGTGGAAATAAAAATCCCTGGTGAAACTAAAAACGCCATGATTCCAAATTTGATTTTGCAGCCCCTGGTAGAAAATGCTATCAAATATGGGCTGGAAGCATCAACGGAAATCGGTAAAATTAATATTACTGCCAGGAAGGTAGATGAAAAGATTCTTATAGAAATTGAAGACAATGGACCCGGATTAAATGTAAAAAATAACGAGAATCAAACTCTGGGAATCGGATTGGTGAATACAAGAAAGCGGCTTGATCAGCTTTATGGAAATGAATACAATTTTGAACTTAAAAATGTTGAATCAGGCGGAGCTAAGGTAATCCTTGAAATCCCATTTCACACAAAACAATTTTGAACTGATATGAAAACTACAGACAGAATCTCCGTGATCATCGTCGATGACGAGCCATTTGCAAGAAAGAAAATTCGCACACTTCTTAAAGAAGAAAATGAATTTGAAATTATAGGAGAATGCAAAAACGGCCGTGAAGCAATATATTCGATTCAAAACCTGCAACCGAATGTGGTTTTTCTGGACATTCAAATGCCGGAAATAAATGGCTTGGAAGTATTGGAAGCTTTGGAAATGCAGCAATACCCTATCATTGTTTTTGTAACTGCGTTCGATCAATTTGCCGTGAATGCTTTTGAGAAACATGCGCTTGACTACCTGTTAAAACCGTTTGACTTTGAACGGATGCAAAAAACCCTAAGCAGAATTCGCAGCCAAATTCAGCTTGAACAGGGAGATGCAGTAAATGAACGACTTGGTTCGTTGATGGCTCATCTCGAAAATCGGAATCACTTTCCGGAAAAATTTATGATCAAATCAACCAACGAGATTTATTTCGTTCCGGCAGAAGAAATTGACTGGATTGAAGCCGCAGGAAATTATGTGACTTTGCATGTCGGGAAAAAAGGCCATCTCCTGCGTACGACAATGGCCAACATACAAAAGAAGCTCAATCCGGAAAAATTTATTCGCGTTCATCGTTCTCAGATTGTAAATGTAAATCGAATTAAAAAATTAGAGCCGGATCACCATGGCGATTATTTTATTATCTTGCATGACAATTCTGAATTAACGCTCACTCGGACATATCGTGAGAATTTGTTTAAACATTTTGGCCAGGGTTTTTAATTTTATTCTAAGGGTAATTTTCTTACTCTCAATACTTCCTTTTATCCCTCGTAAACGGTTTTCATCACAAATTATAATTTTTAACTTTTTTGAATAGTATATACCAAACAAATAGCTGTGATAAAATTGATGCTATAAAAATCACATCATCTAAAATTGGAGGTTTTATTTGCAGATGTTGTTAGAACAGAAAAAGATAATATTGAAAAGGTATATAATTGTTAAATTTGTTAATCCTAAGATATGGAGGATAAAAAGATGAAAAAGCAAATGATCAACTGTTTTATGGTTTTTATGCTGACATATATCGCATATGGCTGCACAGAAAATAATGCCATCGATCCAGTCATTGCTGAAGAAGTAGACTTGTTGATAACTGAAGGAGGAGACGAATTTTCAAGGGGATCTGTGTTTGCAATTGCGGAAGTACTAAACCTGAATGACGAGCAGAAAGCCCGGATACAGGAGATCGTAAAAGCGCATCGTGAAAGTTTCAAACCGCAGAGAAGTCAGAAACAAGGTTCCTTTGAGGGAAGACAAGCAAAACGAAAAGAAATGCGTGAATCTCTTCTGCAAGAAATTTCCGGTGTGCTTACATCGGAACAAATTGCGAAGGCCGAGGAGTTGAAAGCCCAGTTGGAACAGGGCAAATTTCCGGAAGAGATCGTGAATAAACAGATTGAAAAAATGGCGGAAAAATTGAATTTGTCTGCCGGCCAACAAGAACAATTGAAGCAACTTCGCTTAAGCCAATTCTCCAGGGTAAAAGATAATGAAGGCGATCGGCAGCAAATGCGCCAGAAGAGAATGGAACAGCGGCAAGAACGAGAAGAAGCATTAAAGAATATTCTGACCGCCGAGCAATTTGAAAAGCTAAATCAACAGGGATCGAAGCGAAAATTTGGAGGACGTAGAGATCCTGGTAATATGAAAGGACAGTTCACGGACGATAGAATGGCAGTCCTCGTTGATGAACTTAAACTCACAAGCGAACAACAGGATCAGATTAAGGAAATTTTTGCAAGTCTGCGTGAAAGCTTTCAGGGTATGTCTGGCTCTGGTGACGATTTTGAATCCAGACGAGAAGCCATGCGTAGTAAAATGGCTGAGATTGAAACGCAGATTAAATCAATACTTACGGAAGAACAATCAGCAAAATTCGGAGAACTAAAAAACCAAAGAAAAGGCAAGATAAGAAATCGCAGACAATAATCAGATCTTGAATTATTAAGCTCCCAGTAATTGTACTTGATTGTATATACCCGGGAGTTTTATATTTAATAAACGGATTCTTTCAACAGTTAATACTGGAGTATTTATGAAGATAAAAACGCTGAAATTGAGAACCCAAAATGTAGTCAGGCTGATACTATATTTATTATTGATATTGCTGTCCTCAACTGCGTGTAAAAAGTTAAACCTGGCAAGTACCTCATTAGATCGTGAGATTATAATTGATGGAAACTATGATGATTGGTCGGGTCAAATGCAGTTATTAGAAAAGGATAATATATCTATTGGATTGATGAATGATGCCGAATACTTATATCTTAGTTTAGCTACAAACGACCGCCAAATTAGAAGCCAGATGATGTTTATGGGTTTTATCCTCTGGTTAGATCCACTAGGCGGTAAGAAAAAAACTTTTGGGATCCGTTTTCCAATAGGAATGGCAGAGTTCGGGATGCCTATGCGCGAAATGAGGGAAGAACGAAACCGGGAACAAATGGAGGATTTATTCATGCAGGCCATGTATGAACTGGAAATCCTTGGACCTGATGACGGAGATCGAACAAGACTTGGGGTTTCGGAAATTCAAGGATTGGAAGTGAATGTAAATTCAGCACGAGGAAGTTTTGTTTACGAGCTAAAAATTCCACTAAAAGCAGATGGTCTATACAATTATGCAATCAATATTGAACCGGGAAGTATAATTGGAATTGGCTTGGAAACCCAGGAGATGAACCAGGAAATGATTGGAGATCGAATGGGTGGTGGCCGAGGTGGTATGGGTGGCGGCGGCCGAGGTGGTGGACGTGGAGGAAGTAGAGGCGGTGGCATGGGTGGTGGCATGGGTGGTTCCGGTGGAAGAGGTGAAGCCCCAAAACCATTGAAAGTTTGGGCGGCTGTGCAATTGGCCTCTGAATAAATGTGATTCAAAAGCAGAAAAAGGTTGGAGTGAACATTCCAACCTTTTTAATTTAAGCAAATTCAAAACCCCTGTCAAGGTACACTAATCCAATTTATTTGAACTCTCGACTTTGATTATTTGTATCTTATTTTTTGGACTTTCTAAAAATTACTAATTTTCAAATTGCAAATTGAATTCATTTAAGTTAAATAATTTATGAATCAGCTTTTAAGTTTAAAACATCCAAAGTCATCCAGTCGCGCAAGATGCTGCAGATTGTCATTCCCGAATGCTCCTATCGGGAATCTTATTCCACAGGGCCATAGACCCCCGATAAAAGCACTCGGGGGTGACAGTTTTTAAACCAGTGACAAAGGTTCTTGAATAGTCCAGGTTAATTAATTTCATTCTCATTATAACGACGGAGGTTATACAATGGTAATTCGAAAAATATTTACCTTGCTGATTATCTTTGGTTTCTATGCCGTATCAGTTTGGGGCCAAAGTGTTGATGATATTATCAAAAAACATGTTGAAGCTTTAGGTGGTCTTAAAAAAATTGAAGCCATCAAAACTCTAAAGATAACAGGTACCGCAACGAGGGGTAGTGGTAATCGTAGCTTTGAATCGGATTTTACCCGTTACATTAAACAGCCGAATATGGTGCGCAATGAGACTGAAATGCGCGGTAATTTAATCGTGCAGGCTTATGATGGTAAAACAGCTTGGGCAATTATTCCATTTCGGAGCGAAGACCCTGAAGAAATGGCGGGACCGCAAGCCCAATCAATCATTGGCCAGGCTGAAATTGGAAGTCCGTTAGTGAATTATAAGGATAAGGGTTCCAAAATCGAGTTATTGGGTAAAGAAGAATTTGAAGGCTCCGAAGTTTATAAATTAAAAATCACAGGTAAAGATGGAGAAATATTTACTTCCTTTTTAGATTCTGAATATTATATAGAAATAAGACGAGTAGCACAAAGAGCGGGCAGAGACGGAAATACAATTGAAACGGAGTCCTTGTTCAGTGATTTCAAACCCGTAAATGGGGTAATGATGCCGCATTCAATTATTACAAAAGGTGGCGGTGGTTTTGGCGGTCGTCGTGGTGGTGGAAGAGGCGGTAGTGGTGGCCGCGGAGGTCGTGGCGGTGGCAGTTCTGAGATTACAATCAAAAAATACGAAGTTAATGTAGAGTTGGATGATAAGATTTTCAAGATGCCTGGAAAGTAAATAAGTGAATATAGACTTGTTTCCAGAATTTTGCGTGTTTTATTTGTATAGGCTTCATAAAGTTTCAAAAATAAATTGTGTCATTGCGAGGAGTCCCGTCCAGAAGGGACGACGAAACAATCTCATGTAATAAAATCAACAAGCCTTGCTTTAGCCTGGTCTAAAATATAATAAGGAGTGGGCGATATGCCGAAACGCATAATCTATCTGGTATTTTTTTTATTCCTGTCACAATCAAATAGTCTTGGTTCCGACGAACAGAATAATGTCATAAAAATAGATTCATACATATTTGGCGGGATGAAAGCCCGGGCCATTGGACCTGCTGTAATGAGCGGCCGCATAACCAGCATCGACGTTGTAAACAATGATAAAAATATCATTTATGTTGGTACAGCTGGAGGCGGCGTTTGGAAATCAGAAAGTGGGGGAATAACTTTTTTCCCAATCTTTGACGAGCACACTCAATCCATTGGCACTCTTAAAATCGATCAATCGAATCCCAAAACAGTTTGGGTCGGCACAGGTGAACACAATGTTCGAAATAGCGTCTCAGTGGGGACCGGCATTTATAAAACAATAGATGGCGGTGAGAGCTGGCAATTTATGGGATTAGGAAATTCCGAGAGAATCAGTTCAATACAAATCGATCCACATAATTCGAATACGGTATATGTGGGTGTATTGGGACATTTGTGGAATGCGAATGAAGAGCGTGGCGTTTATAAGACAACAGATGGCGGTAAAACCTGGAAGCACATCCTTAGAGTCAATGAAAATACCGGATGCTCTTCTTTATCGATGGATCCCAATAATCCTAAAATACTGTATGCCGGAATGTGGGAATTCATGCGGCAACCTCATACATTTAATTCCGGCGGCCCAGGCAGCAACCTCTATCGATCTATTGACGGCGGCGAGACCTGGGAGATATTGCGGAAAGGACTGCCTGAAGGGAATTTGGGTCGAATAACTGTTTCAGTGGCGCCATCTCGTCCCAACATTATTTATGCGATTGTCGAGGCAGAAAAAACAGCATTATATCGCTCGGATGATTTGGGGCATAATTGGAAAGAAATGAACTCCTCACAATCGGTTGCAGGTCGTCCATTCTATTTTGGCCATCTATACGTAGATCCTAAAAATCATGATAGAGTTTATAAACCGGGCCAATCGCTTTCCATCAGCGAAAATGGCGGAAGAACATTCTCTGGCAGAGGAGGCGGTGTTCATCCGGATCACCATGCTATTTGGGTTAACCCTGATGAGACCCGTCATATCTTACTGGGAACAGATGGCGGAATTTATGAATCCCGTGACAGGGGAGGTACCTGGATCTTTTATAAGAATTTACCGGTATCACAATTTTATCGGGTTAGTTACGATATGGATCGACCCTACAATGTTTATGGTGGATTGCAAGATAACGGCTCGTGGATTGCACCCTCAAAAGGGTTGGGTGGTATTTCAAACAGCGATTGGAAAAATATCGGTGGCGGCGATGGCTTTTATGTTTTACCGGATCCTTCTGATAACGATATTATTTATTATGAATCACAGGGCGGTAATATTGTTAGAAGGCATCGTTCAACCAACGAAACCAAACAAATCAAGCCCTTTCCCAAAGACGGCGAAAAAAAATATCGCTTTAACTGGAATTCGCCAATTGCTTTTAGTCCTTCAAAACCAGGGGTGATGTATTTTGGCTCCCAATATCTTTCCAGGTCAAACGACAGCGGTGAATCCTGGCAGACTATTTCCGGGGATTTAACCACAAATGACCCTGAAAAGCAAAAACAAAATGAATCCGGTGGACTTACAATTGACAACAGCACGGCGGAGAATCATTGTACCATTTACACAATAAGTGAATCGCCAAAAGATCCAATGGTCATTTGGGCGGGCACTGATGATGGTAATCTTCAAGTCACTTCGAACAATGGCAACAGCTGGTCGAATGTTGTTGGCAACATTAACAATTTACCCAAAAACACCTGGTGCAGCGATGTGAAGGCTAGTCAACACGATCGCAATACTGCCTATGCCGTGTTCGATGGCCATCGCAATGGCGATAAAAATGTCTATGTTTTTAAAACCACGGATTTAGGTAAAACATGGCAATCTATTGCAACGGAAGCTGTCGAGGGTTATGCGCTGGACATATGTGAAGACTATGTAAATCCAAATCTATTATTTTTAGGAACCGAATTCGGGCTTTTTGTTTCTGTGGATGGCGGCGAGCATTGGGTACGATTTAAAGGGAATTTGCCCAAAGTTGGTATTCGAGAAATAAAAATTCACCCGCGACAAGCGGATCTCATTTTAGCAACACATGGCCGTGGAATTTACATCCTGGATGATATTACTCCCCTGCGCCAGGTTAGCCAGGAAGTTCTCGCTGCAAATGTATCTTTATTTAAATCGCGGCCAACCACGATTACATCAAGATCGGGCAGGCAACAATTTAACGGCAGCGATCAATTTGTGGGAGAAAATCCGACTGAGGTGGCTACCATTACTTACTATCTGAAAAAAAGACATCTTTTTGGAGATCTCAAGATCGATATTTTTAATGAAGAAGGTGAATTCATAAAATCTTTATCCGGCGGCAAGAGAAGGGGAATTAATCGAGTAGAATGGCCCATGCGATTAAAAGCGCCAAGGACACCGGTATCGCGTTCACTTAGAGGTGGTTTTGTTTTTGGCCCTGCAGTGAATCCGGGAGTTTATACGGCTCGATTAATCAAATCATCCGACACGCTTGAGACCAAGATTGAAGTTTTTCACGATCCCAAGTATAGCCATTCTACGGAAGATCGTGATCTCCAGCAAAAAACCATGTGGAAATTATACGGCATGCAGGAACGGCTTGCATACATTGCCAAAGCAGCAACAGACGTACGTGATGATGCAAGGGAAAGATCGAATAGCCTAAAGAAGAATGACCGTTTGGCGAAAGAACTAACAAAATTCGCAGATGCTTTGGATGTTCTTTACAAAACACTAGTCGTTACAGAAAGAACTCGGGGCATTACAAATGATGAGAGAATCCGGGAAAGAGTTGTTTCACTATTTGGTGCGGTGAACAGTTATGGCGGCAGACCCACGCAAACACAGCTCGATCGGGCCAAGAAACTGGAAAAAGAACTTGAAAGCGCCGATGCGTCTTTCCAATCAATCATTGCAAAAGATTTGAATCCTTTGAATGAAAAGCTTACTAAAAAAGAAATGGAAACGATCAAAATTCTAACCGAGGAAGAATTTAAAGAACAGGAGAACTGATTAACAACAGATTAAACGGATTTCTCTGATTCCACTGATTTAGAATTTAGATTAATCTGAATTTATTTACCTAGGGAGAATTAGATTTTTATTCAACAATTATCATTCTCACAAGTTGATTTTGTAATTGTTAAACCTTACCTTATTATCCAATTTTCAGAATACTATTATTAATTGGTGTTTGTTTGTAAATTTAGAATTTGGAATTTGAATTTTATTTGAATAATTTGGAGTTGTGATTTGGAGTTTTCAGTGAAAATAATTTATGATTAGTTTACCAAACATCTTTCAATGAATCTAAACCTAACCCCTTACGATCAGGCTTTGTTGAACGGAGAGCATGGACCCGCTGCACAACTCGCGATGTCGATCATGGCAAGAATGGTCGGGATTTATGGCGCGAAATCTTTGCTGGATATAACCGCCGCTCATATCGATAGCAGCTTATACATGGGAGATGCCACGCTTGAATTTGCCGAGCGTCTTGCGAATTTAGGCGCAAAAGTCAAGGTGCCATCGACATTAAATGTATCCGGAGTTGACGAGCATCATTGGCAGGAATGGGCGGTTCCTCCTGATCATGCTCGTAAAGCCCATCGCCAGATGGTGGCGTACCAGAACATGGGCTGTATCCCAACATGGACCTGCGCACCCTATCAAACCGAGCACAGACCCAGGTTTGGACAACAGGTTGCCTGGGGCGAATCCAATGCTATTGCGTTTGCGAATACAGTCATTGGCGCTCGAACCGAGCGATACCCGGATTTACTCGATATTTGTGCAGCGATTACCGGCCGCGTTCCGGCCGCCGGCTTACATTTGGAAGAAAATCGCGCCGGACAATTTGTGATCAGGATTGATAAAATACCGCAAAAGTTACATGAAGCGGATAGTTTTTACCCGGTTCTCGGTCATTGGATCGGTAAAATCTCCAATAACCAAATTCCGATTGTAGAAGGTTTTAAAGTCAGCCCTTCGGAAGATCAACTGAAAGCTTTTTGTGCCGCAATGGCCTCTTCGAGTGCACTGGCACTGTGCCATATTATTGGCGTTACCCCGGAGGCAGATACTCTCAAAGAAGCTTGTCAGGGTAAAACTCCTCAAAGAAATGTAGAATTGGATATGAGCCAATTGCTTGAAGCACGAGATGAATTGACCACCACTGACTCAGATCAACTCGATATGGTCGTTCTTGGCAGTCCACATTTTTCTTTTGAAGAGTTTAAAAAATTGGTTCCTTTAATTAAAAACAGAAGATGCCATAGTAAGGTGCAGTTTTTAGTTACAACGAGCCGGACCATGAAAGAACTTGCGGATCAGGCAAATTTTTTAACACCCTTGCAAGAATTCGGCGGTAAAATTACCGTCGATACGTGCATTATTACAACTCCCATGCTACCCTCGGAAATCAAAACACTTATGACAAATTCGGCCAAATACGCTCTTTATACACCGGGTCTGTTGAATAAACAAATTACTTTTGGCAGCATGGAAGATTGTGTTCATTCGGCAATTTCCGGCTCCATAATAAGGGATGATTCTCTATGGAAAAAATAATTCAGGGTCATCCGGTTGTGCCGGGGGATTCAAAAGGTGAAATTCTATTTAGCAGCGAATCCCTGAGTTTCTGGGGCGGTTATGATTCCCGAACCGGTGAAATCATCGATCGGCGCCACCCTCTTTCCGGTGAAATTGCAGCCGGCCGCATTCTCGATATTCCGAATACCCGCGGCTCAAGAACAACCACGGCGGTCCTGTTAGAATCGATTCGGGTTGGCACTGCTCCCGGAGCAATTATCACACGAGGGGTGGATCAATTTCTGGCCCTGGCTTCGGTAGTTGGAGAAGTGATGTATACAAAACCCATTCCAATTATCGCTCTTAATGATGACGATTATC
>CAYXGW010000070.1:0-30428 GCA_964464595.1 uncultured Deferribacteres bacterium | reverse complement strand
AGATGTTTAATTATTGTAGAAATGAAGTTCCCTTATTGAACATATCCTTGTAGAGGATATATAAAACTTCTTTTGTTAATAAAGGCTCACGTTTTAAGGTTGCCCAGATTAAGTGTAGCCAGCAGCGGGTATAGGAGTGTTTGGAAATATTTAATCTCCTTCAATCTCAAGTCAATTAGAAACCGTTGAAACGGTTCTTATTTAGACATTTCTTTCCCTTTTCACCTGGATAAATCCAGGTGTTAATGACAAGGTATTTTTTTCTAACCATGGCCTTTAATCCTGGTGTTAATAACAAAAAATCCTGTGTTATGACCGTTTTAACGGTTTCAAAACATTGATCTATTTCATTTATCGTTTTATAAATCTTGTTCATTCTGTCTTAATACTTTTGCAAATAGCTATGCATTATTACGACAATTCCAAAATATATAAAGAAGATTAAAAAATCTCAAACAGCCCAATAATAATAACGTACCTCATAAACCGTAAAGTAAAACTAACCAGAATAAATAATCCCAAATCCATTTTTATGACACCAGCCAGGATTGTAATCGGGTCGCCAATTACCGGCAGCCAGGATAATAACAATGCCCATTTTCCCCACCGTTTGGTAATAGAATATGCTTTGGCTACGGCTTTTTTTTGTAGGTGGCGCTGTAGAAACTTCTCTTCGCCTTTGTAACCCAGCCAATAATTAAAAAGAACTGCCGAGCAATTGCCGATAGTTGCAAACAGCAACACCGGCACTGGCTGCATATCCAAAGCAAGTGCGCTTACAACTGCTGTCTCAGAACTGACCGGTACTATTGTCGCTGCCATAAAGCTGAATAACAATAATCCGGGGTAACCAAGACTGAAAAGGTAATCTGTCACGTCGTGTATATTAAAGCTTTGTTTGAATTAATAAACGCAGAGACCGCCGAGATCACAGAGAGAACAAACGAGATATCGTGTTCTCATTAGTTAACAAAATCGAAAACTCCGCGTGCTTTGCGCAGTCTGCGTTATGAGCTTTTTAATTATAATACCAATTTTCTAAGTCTAAGTGCATTGCCGATTACGGAAACAGAGCTAAAGCTCATTGCAGCAGCTGCAATCATCGGGCTAAGTAATATTCCGAAGAACGGGTAGAGAATACCGGCTGCAAGGGGCACACCCAAAGAATTATAAATAAATGCCCAAAAGAGGTTTTGACGAATGTTACGCATTGTTCCGCGGCTTAACCGCCGAGCCCTTGCGATACCTTTCAAATCGCCCTTTACAAGCGTCAATCCGGCGCTTTCGATAGCTACATCCGTGCCGGACCCCATGGCAATTCCTACATGTGCTTGAGCCAGTGCCGGCGCATCATTAATACCATCCCCGGCCATTGCAACAATTCGTCCTTCGGATTGCAGTCGCTTAACGGCTTCGTTTTTCATGTGGGGCAGCACTTCAGCTTCTACTTCATCAATCCCCAGAGTCTTTGCTACAAATTCTGCAGTCGTACGATTGTCACCGGTCAACATGACGATTTTAATTCCCTCATTGCGCAATAACCGGATAGCCTCTGGCGTGGATGCTTTTACCGGATCCGAAACACCCAACAAGCCCGCCGGTTTATTATCGATTGCCACGAACATGACGGTTTCACCATTTTGCCGCATATTCTCAGCCCTGTCGGTCAAATCGCCGAGCCGGATGTTTAGTTCTTCAAAAAGCCTGTGATTACCTATTGCAACAGTAAGGCTGTCGATAGTTCCGGTAACACCTTTACCGGTGATGGAATCAAAATTTTCAACCGGTTTTAATTCTTGACCTCTTTCCCGAGCGCCGGTTACAATTGCTTCCGCTAATGGATGCTCGCTCGCTAATTCCAGGCAAGCTGCCAATCGTAAAACCTCATCTTGATTTTGGTCTTGCTGGCTATATAAACTGGTTAACTTTGGCTTTCCTTCAGTTAGCGTGCCGGTTTTATCCACCACCAGTGTGTCCACCTTTTCCATGGTTTCCAAAACTTCAGCGTTTTTGATCAGTACGCCGGCCATAGCTCCTCGTCCTGCTCCCACCATGATCGACATTGGCGTCGCCAAACCCAGCGCACAAGGGCAAGCGATAATTAACACCGCCACCGCATTTACAAGGGCATAGGCCATTCTTGGTTCCGGACCTAACAATGACCAAATAATTGCTGTCAGGACACTAATAATCACAACAGCCGGCACAAAGTATGACGCAACTTTATCGGCCAAACTTTGAATAGGAGCGCGGCTTCTTTGCGCTTCACTGACCATTTGTACGATTTGTGCTAACAGGGTATCGCTGCCGATTCGTTGTGCTTCCATCACAAAGCTCCCTGTTCCATTGACCGTCCCGCCAATTACATTCTGTCCGGATTCTTTTTGCACCGGAATAGATTCACCTGTTACCATGGATTCGTCCACTGAACTTGTCCCGTCGACCACCACACCATCGACTGGAATTTTATCTCCGGGTCGAACGCGCAGTTTATCACCGCGTTGAACTTGCTCAAGGGGAATGTCCTCTTCAACACCGTTATCCCGAACAATTCTCGCAGTATTGGGCGCCAGCCCCAGCAAGGCTTTTATTGCGCTGTTGGTACGGCTTCTGGCCTTCAATTCCAAAACCTGGCCGAGAAGTACCAGCGTCGTGATAACAGCAGCCGCTTCAAAATAAACCGCTACTTCTCCTTCAGCACCGCGGAAAGCAGCAGGGAAGATACCCGGGAATAGTGTTGCTACCACACTATAAACATAGGCTACACCCGATCCAATGGCAATTAAGGTAAACATATTGAGATGACGATTGATAACAGAAGCCCAACCGCGCTGGAAAAACGGCCAGCCTCCCCAGAGGACCACGGGCGAAGTTAATACGAATTGAATCCAAATTAGCAAGTTTGCAGAGAATGCATTTTGCACCGGCTTACCAGGTATCATTTCGGACATAGCTAAAAAAAGCACGGGGATCGAAAGCCCGGTGCTTGCCCAGAATCGTCGGCTCATATCCTTTAGCTCCGGATTTTCCTCTTCTTCCAAAACCACAGTTTTGAGTTCTAAGGCCATCCCGCAAATCGGACAGCTGCCGGGCTCGGATTTTACTACTTCCGGGTGCATGGGGCAAGTGTACTCTACCATAGTTTGTGGAGTTACGGGCATTTCAGGTTCCAGGGTCATGCCGCATTTTGGGCAAGCACCGGGTTCATTCTGTTCCACCTCAGGATCCATAGGGCAGGTATAAGTGACGTCTTCCATTTCTCTTCGAGTGTCTTGATGATTTTCATGCTCCACATGTGGATGTTGCTCAGCTTTGGTCGACATGAATGCTTCCGGATCGGATTTGAATTTTTCCAGGCAGTTTTGTGAACAGAAATAGATGGTTTTACCCTGGTAGGTAAGGGAACCTGCGGCGGAGTTGGGAGAAACTTCCATTCCGCAAACTGGATCTAATGTATTAGCTTTTAAAGATTGCATTTGTTAACTCAAATTAAAAAATTTTGTCCTAATCTGGTGTGATGCTCTCATAGATTCGCAATTACGGATTTTAGTATATTTCGAACTTCTTCAGCGATTTCTTCTAATTTTGGGTTTTCTACCGCCTTCATGGAAGCCATTGGATCGATGGCGGTAACATCGACTTTGCCATCTTCAAACTCCTGCACGATCACGTTACAAGGAAGCATGGTACCGACTTTATTTTCAACCTGAAGCGCTTGGTAGGCAAACTGTGGGTTGCAGGCTCCCAATATTCGGTACTTGTAGAAGTCTACATCCAGCTTCTTTTTTAAGGTTTCCGTAACGTCGATCTCTGTGAGTATCCCGAAACCCTTTTCTTGTAAGGCAGCTGTAACATTTTCTATTGCTTCATCGAAGGCTGATCCACTGTTTTTGAAAAATAATAACTCATTTTGCGTTCTCCTTATTTTCGTTATTGGCTTAATTTGTATCTTCAGTATGACGGGAATAGCAAACATTATCAGCGGTATTTTTATCAGAATTAACTCGCTATATTATACTCTTTAACTTGATTCCAAAACAGCAGAACCTGCCTGATCGATTTCAGCTTCAATATTTTTGTTTAATCCGCGGCCTCGCCACAAAAAATAAATAGTAGGAATTACAAGCAAACATAAAATTGTTGTGGAAAACAATCCACCAACCATTGGGGCTGCAATGCGTTTCATCACCTGGGAACCGGCGCCATGGCCCCACATGATTGGCAGCAAGCCCAAAATGGTTGTTGAAACTGTCATAACAATTGGCCGAATTCGCATAGCAGTTGCTTTCAGTACGACTTCTTTAAGAGCCTGAAGGGACTGCAATTTGCCTTCCATTATCCGGTCGTTGTAAGCGCGATCCAGGTAGGTGAGCATAATAACACCAATTTCGGCCGAAAGGCCTGCAAGCGCTATAAACCCCACGCCAACTGCCACGCTCAAGTTATAGTCAAGTAAATATAGAAACCAAATACCACCAACGAGAGAAAACGGTAGCGACAGCATAACAATAACGCTTTCTTGTATATTCTTAAAGTTGAGATAAAGCAGCAAAAAAATAATCAACAGGGTTACAGGAAGTACAATACGTAAGCGTTGTTGAGCTCGCACCATGTATTCATATTGTCCGCTCCATACCAGGCTGTAGCCTTCAGGGAAATCTACCTCTTCATTCACGACAATTTTTGCGTTTTTCACATAAGTTCCAACATCAATATCGCGAATATCAACATATAGCCAGGCAGTGCGGCGAGCGTTTTCACTTTTGATTACCGGCGGACCTTTCTTGAATTCAATGTCAGCAACGTAATTGATTGGGATCTGGGCGCCTGTGGGTGTTGCAATAAGCACCCGGCGCAGATCATACAGATTATCTCTCAACTCCCGGCTGTAGCGCACATTTACCGGGTAACTCTCCAGGACTTCAACCGTCCACGTCACATTCATGCCGCCAATGGCCGACATTATTACATCTTGAATTGCACCTACCGTTAGGCCATATCTTGCAGCTTCTTTCCGATTGATAGTAAAATCCAGATAATTTCCGCTCACAGTCTTGTCGGAAAAAACGCTGAGCGTTCCGGGGACATTTCGCACTACAGTAGCCACCCTTTGCGCCAAGTCTGACAACACGCTAAGATCCGAACCCATAAGTTTTATACCTACCGGTGTCTTGATCCCTGTAGCCAGCATATCGATCCGTGTTATGATCGGCATGGTCCAGGCGTTAGTCAAACCGGGAAACTGGATGGATTGATCCAATTCTTCAATCAGTTTTTCCATGGTCATTCCCTCTCGCCACTCATCCTCCGGCTTCAGCGTAATAGTTGTTTCGATCATAGAGAGCGGCGCCGGATCCGTAGCGGTTTCGGCGCGTCCGATTTTGCCAAATACATGGTGCACTTCCGGAAAACTCTTGATAATTCTATCCGTCTGTTGTAGTAACTCCTTTGCCTTGGTAATGCTGATGCCCGGATCTGTGGTGGGCATGTAGAGCAAGTCTCCTTCGTTTAGCGGCGGCATGAATTCCGATCCAAGTCTCCGGAGTGGGAAAATTGTCATCACCAGGATAACAACCGCAGCAAAAATCGTCGGCCATTTGAAACGCAGCACGAGATTAATCAAGGGGCGGTAGATTCGTATAAGAAACCGATTGATGGGATTGACATTCTCTGGTTTGATTTTCCCTTTGATCCAAAAACCCATTAATACCGGCACAACGGTAATAGCTAACAGTGCAGACGCCGCCATGGCGTAGGTTTTGGTGAAAGCAAGGGGGCTAAACAATCTTCCTTCCTGGGCCTGTAAAGTAAAGACTGGCAGAAAGGAAAGTGTTATAATCAACAAAGAATAAAACAGCGCCGGCCCAACTTCCTTAGCGGCATCGATGATAATAAGCCAATGGTCTTTCTTGCCGCCGTCTCTTTCGATATGTTTATGCGCATTCTCGATCATCACGATCGCCGCATCAACCATCACACCGATGGCTATGGCAATTCCGCCAAGAGACATGATGTTTGCATTAATGCCCTGGTAGGACATGATAATGAAAGCGATCAAAATTCCCATTGGCAGTGTAAATATGGCCACAAAAGCGCTGCGAAAATGTAACAGAAAGATAATACATACCAGGGCAACGATAATAATTTCCTCGATCAGTTTGCCGGTAAGATTATCGATCGCTTTTTTGATCAACCCAGATCGATCATATGCTGTTTTGATGGTAACTCCGGGGGGAAGCCCTTTCTTCAATTCCTCCATTTTTTCTTTTACAAGATCAATGGTTACCAATGCATTTCCGCCAAACCGCATCACGATGATGCCGCCGACAATTTCCCCTTCGCCATTCCAATCCGCTATACCGCGCCTTAATTCCGGACCAATGGAGACATGGGCGATATTTTTGATGAGAATTGGAGTGCCATGATTATCTACGCCCAATGGAATATTCTCCACGTCCTGTATAGACTTAATGTACCCCAATCCGCGCACCATAAATTCCGTTTCTCCGGATTCGATCAGACGGCCGCCCACATCATTATTACTACTTTTGATGGCCAAACGAATTTTACTGAGGGAGATATTGTAGGCTGCCAGTTTGTTAGGATCGACTTCAACCTGGTATTGTTTTACAAAGCCGCCAATGCTGGCTACTTCAGCAACGCCAGGTACGCTCATCAATTCGTAACGAAGATACCAGTCCTGGATCGAACGTAGCTGCTGTAAATCATATTGATTGCCGCCATCCAACACGTACTCATAAACCCATCCAACACCGGTAGCATCCGGTCCAAGAGTTGGGGTTACTCCTTGGGGTAAACGGCTGGAAACATAATTTAAATATTCCAGCACCCGGCTGCGCGCCCAGTATAGATCTGTGCCATCTTCAAATATGATATAGACAAACGAAAGGCCAAAGAAAGAATACCCCCGCACAGCCTTGGCAAAAGGCACAGCCAACATAGAACTGGTTAGGGGATATGTCACCTGATCTTCCACCAACTGCGGCGCCTGACCTGGATATTCCGTAAGAATGATTACCTGGACATCACTTAAGTCCGGTATTGCATCCACAGAAGTGTTGAGCATTGTATAAATGCCGCCGAGGGCGATCATTATGGTGAAAATAATAACTAAAAAACGATTTTTTACCGAAGCTTCGATGATTCGTTCTATCATGTTGTGTTTCTCCGTGTATCCATTTTATATAATTATGGAAGTACTCAAATGTCATTTAGACCGGTGTCGTTGCGAGGAGTCCCGCCCAGTCGGGACGACGAATCAATCTCCTGGAAATTATTGAAGGAGATCGCTTCTGCCGGCCAGCCGGGATCACGATGACACAAATGCAATCTTATTCTTTCAATGTTTATGTTCTTTCGATTCCGTATTTTGCACATCTTCCATATTATCCATTTCTATCTTTTTCTCCACTGTGCTATTTTCCATCTCCAGCGGTTGATCCTTATTCTTTTTCTCAGCTAATAACTTCTGAATGGCTTCTTGCAAACGACTTTCGCTATCCAGTAGAAATTGTGCCGAAGTAACGATCTCTTCATTTCCCAATAGCCCGGAGATAACTCGAATCATCCCATTATCTCCCTCTTCACCGATCTGTACTTGACGAGGTTCAAATTTGCCTTCACCACGTGCAATAAAAACCACATTACGAGTTCCAGACCGTATAATTGCTTCAGTCGGTATGATGACTGCATCTTTTATTGCAGGCGTCCGGATTTCTACATTCGCATACATACCAATTTTCAATTCCAGGTCCGGATTGGGAAAATCGATGCGCACATGAGCATCTCGAGCTTTTTCCCTGAGATATGGATAAATGTATGTAACCTTACCGCTAAAAGTCTTTCCAGGCATGTAAGAAAGCTCCATTTTCGCTTCCTGGCCTTCCCGGATCCATGGTAATTCATAATCATAAATACTTGCGTGAACCCAGATGCTGGACAAATCCGCAATCTCGTATAGGCTTGTTCCTTCCTTAACATGAAGACCTTCGACAGCATTCTTTTGCACCACCATTCCACTAGCCGGCGATTCTAATTGTATGGTTTTATTCACCTCACCCGTTTTCTCCAGACGCTCGATTTCTGATTGAGGAACGTCCCAGTAGAGAAGACGTTTCCGGCTTGATTCAAAAAGTGACTCCGAGTTTCTTGTAATTAAATCAAAAGTGCTATTGGCTAGTTTCTTCTTGTTCTCAAGAGCCAATAAAAATTCTTGCTGGGTGATCACAAGCTCCGGTGAATAAATTTCTAGTAGAGGTTCTCCTTTACGAACCATCTCTCCTACGTAATTCACAAATAGTTTTTCGATCCAACCTGATATTTTAGTATTTACGACATATAGTTTTTCTTCATTGTACTGGATTTTTCCCACCGTTCGAATCGAACGGGTAAAATCTCCGCGTTCAGCCATAGTGGTTCGAACACCCATGTTTTGTACAGTAACCGGGTCAATCTTTATAGAACCACCTGCACCCAAAGTTGCCTGATCTTCATAGACTGGAACTAAGTCCATTCCCATCTTCGATTTCCCCGGCTTGTCGTATATTTCAGTTGGAACCATGGGAGCTTGCCAGTACAATACTTTGCGTTCACCTTTCGATTCTGTATCTTGATTTTCAGATTCTTCAGAAGTAATCTTTACCGGAACAAGATCCATCTTGCATATAGGACATTGACCGGGTTCATGCAACAGAACCTCCGGGTGCATTCCGCATGTCCATAACTGGCCTTCTGCTTGAATTTCCATCGCTGCCATTTCGGCGGTTTTATCGTCTGAACCACAACCGGATAGGCTTACCGCCAGCCCAAAAAGAAGTGGAATAGAAAGAAGGAATAGGGACCTTACTAATAAGTTTGATTTAGTTTTCATTCTGAACTCCATTTAATTTGATTGTCATTTTCCCATTGCAAAATCACCGCCAACCGCACGTTCAAGTGCTGCCACTTGTTTGTTATAGTTGGCTTGTTCATTGGTATATGCCAATCGCAGTTGCAGAAGCATACGTTCTGCATCCAGTAAATTGAGAAAATCCAGTTTGCCGGTTTGGTATGCAGCAATGGCTGATTGTAAACTGCTCTCCGCTTGCGTAAGCAAACCCTGTTCGTACAAATCCAAAGTTTCTGCCAGTGTTTTTATTTGAAAAGTTAGGTCTGCGACCTCAGCTTGAACCTGATTCATCAAGTTCTCATAACTTAAATTCTGTGCTAAGATATTCTCTTCGGCCTGGTTTATACTGGCTTTTCTACCGCCTAACCAGATAGGCAGGTTAATACCAACCATGATACCGAAGGGATCTTTGCCGGCATCCGAAAATGAATCATTAACCTTAGGGATTGTAATGTAAGTGGCTTGAATATTGAAATCCGGATAGTAATTTTTTTTCGCCAATCTTTTGGCAAACTCTGCCTTTCGGATCATGGATTGACTGGCAAGCAGTTCTTGGCGCTGTGCAATAGCCCACTGCAATAATTGATTTTCATTGAGTTGAACTCTGTTTGAATCGATCACAACAACGAGTCCAATGGGCGTATTCATAGGTTGATCCAACAAGGCATTTATTCTTGTTACTACCCCTGTTCGCATTTTATCAAAGTTGAGTTGTTTAACCATTATATTTGAAATTTCCACATGGGCTTTTAGTACTTGCGCCTGTATGCCCTGTCCGGTACTGTATCTTGTTGTAGCTACCTGGGCAAAATCACGGAGTAGATCAAGATATTGGTTGAGTATTTGTTTTGAACGGTCAACTTTGTAAAGATTGAAATAAGTAGTCTTTACTTTGAAAATCACATCACGGCGAACTGCGCTCAGGCGATATTGAGCCGCTTCGGCGTCCTGATTGGCAATCTCACCTTTAAGACCAAGTTTGCCTGGAAACGGGATGCGCTGTGTCAGCATGAATACATTTTCTTGCGGTCCAACTCGTGTTTCCACATTCTCTATCCACCTTGTATAACTTAACATTGGATCCGGCAGGGTAGAGACCTGGTTTGGAATATTGAGAAAAGCCCGGTAGCGTTTCTCAGCAGCTTGAATGGCAGGATTGTTCTGTGAAGCTTCCTGAATCAAATAGTTCAAGGATACCGTGGCATTGGTTTTCAAGTCACTTGCACCCGTTTTTTCCTGGGCACTAATTTGGCAGGGAATCCAAATCCCTGAAATTAAAAATAAATAGAAATAAACTCGAAGCATCGTATCTCCTTCTATTTAGCTTCAATTGTTTTAGAATAATGAGATGAGTAACCACACAAACAATAAGTGCATGGTCTCGATACAATTATGTTTTAAAAAAAATCAGATAAAAAAGGATGTAGTACACCCCGGGGAGAGTTTCAATTCAAAAAGGAGCAGAAGAAGAGGAAAAGTTGGTCTTCGGTTAAAGGGTTCAAGAAATGCTGATCATAACGAAAATTGAGAATATTTGGGTTATGAGAAGTTAATTGTGGATCATTTTGCAGACAAATAACTTGTTTTTGGTTGGATATCTTAATTACAGCTTTCTGAATAGGAAGCTGTTGATCCTGGGCATTTTTTGACTCAATATTGCAACATTCTTTGTGGCATTCAGATTGCTGTGCACAGCAACTATGACTTTTTTCTCTTTGGAAATTTAGTAAACCTGCAAAGCAATTTAATGGAATAAAGAAGAGTAGATTCGTTGCAATTAAAAAGGCTGCAACACATTTACTATCGAGAGGTTTTTGGTTTTGTTTGTGCATTCTTAATTTAGTTTGAACAGTAAAGTTATCTCTATTATTTCATTGTTTTAATCTATTGTGTGAAAAACGGATATTCAAATGATTTTAAATTTAAATTTATTTCTTGATATAGCATCCAGCTTCCTGATTTCCTTAACCTGCCCCTCCTCCTCCACCGACGGCGACACCGCCCCCACCGGCTGATGAACCACCACCGGTTCCTGTGGCTGAGCTAAAGCTGCTGCTTGCCACGGTAACCATAGAAGAAACTGCAGTCCCAAATGCTGCTCCAAAACTGTCACCCGAGTACTGCCCATGATAGATGTACCAGGGGAAAATGGTACTGTGCATTTTGTCAGGTACCACGTTAATCAGTTGTTTAATTCTCTTGGAAGTTAATCCGAGAATCATGCCATAAATCAAATAACGATCCATCATCGGGGTTATTTTGCTTCGATCTGTTTGGGTAAATTTGTACCTGCGCAGGTAACGTCGCAAAGCTTTCCATTGTGCATATTGGTCAATGTACTCCCTTGAAATTCGGTAAGTGGCCACTGTGATGATAAACAATACTAAGCCTACAACACATGGGATAATTGCGCCAGGACCCGTAAAAGGTATAGACACCAACCCTGCCAGAATAAGTCCTAAGGATGGGATCAAACCTTTCATCATTTTTTGTCTACTGTCTAAATCGTAAAATCCCTTTTCTTTTGCTAGGTCTGCAATTTCTTTTCGCCATTTGGAAAACCATTTCGTAGTCTTACTTCTGGATTTGGCTATTTCTTTCATTGAAATTGATTGGCCGTCCTGTGATAATTCCTCAAATAGATATTCGATGAGTTTATTTTCAAATGGTTGCAGGTCTCCTAATTTCTCTTCCAGATGATCTTTATCCAATTTTATCGAGAATTCTGTTTTTTCTTTTTTACCGAAGATCGAATTGGCTCTGACCTTTTCTTCCGAAATCTTCAGAAAACCCCTCCTGGCTAAATCAAAAAGAGTAGCAACCATTGCACTGCCTGTAACTGATCGATAATTTACAAAATATCCCAAAAGCGCAGGAGGCAAGTCATTGGGAATCTCGGAATAATATTGGCCGCGAAATTTCGAAGGGTAAGGTCGGCCATGTTGATTGAAAATAGGAAGCCAAATTAGAAAAGCTGCTATTGCTAAAACCGACAGTACGATTGCACCTGTTTTCCAGCGCTTATTTCTTGCAGCCAAGTCCTGTTGAGCCCTGATCTTTTCTTCATTGGCTTCCCGGGCCCAGCGGGATTCTTCCTCTATGATTTTATCCAACATAGCCGTCGATGCTGATAAAGGTAATTGTGAAACCAATCGTGCAGGGAATAAAATCCTGCCTTCCCAGAATCTATATCTGGGCAGATCCACAATATCCAGGTGAACGGTGGTTTCATCCATTATTGTTACATTTCCCCATAATGGACCGTGAGCCCAGGCTCGCAATTCATCCAGTGCAGCGCCATATGGCAATTTTACGATTACATTGACTTCTCTGGCTCCGTGATCCCACTCATCACCGACAAACTGGTAATAGAGTTCAGCGACATCCGGGTAAATATTCAGAATGTTTGTAAGCTTGTAGGAAAGGATGAAAGTCTTGCTTTCATTTCTTGCGCCATAAAACCACTTCACGTAAAATTCATCATTGCTATTACTAACCTGGTAAGTTCCATTTTCTTTACCTGAACTACTGTGGTAAATAATGTCTTCATCCCTCAATTCAAAATTCACAACCGAATCAAAACCTTTGACAGGCTTTCGATAATCAGCCCAACGAAATTTGCCTTTGAACTTATAAGTCCTGAATTCCTGAATATCGATACTGCCATCCAGGTTTACCGTGGCAATAATTTCAATTTTGATAATTTTGTAAGATTTGGCATATAGGTATGAAACATTCAAGAAAGTCAATAGAAAAATAGCCATGCAAATAGTTGAAATTCGTCTCATTGTTGGTGCTCCTCGCATTAAATAAACTAGAGTTGTTACAAAAATATAAGGTTTTTATTCGGAATACTACAAACTAAAATCCCGGGGTCTCCGAAACCCCGGGATTTGCATTTCAGACCATTTCTTCACTATTAATCAGATTTCATACTCAAACTCACGCGCCCCCGCTCCAAATCTACTTTCAGCACTCGAATTTCGATCACGTCGCCAACCGCTACCACATCCAGTGGATTTCGTACTCTTTTCCCCATCTCACTGCGGTGAACTAACCCGTCTTGTTTTACGCCGATATCCACAAAAGCGCCAAAATCCACAACATTTCTTACTGTTCCTTTGAGAATCATACCCTCACGCAGATCTTCCATTTTTAGTACATCGCTGCGAAAAATGGGTTTAGGCATATCAGCGCGAGGATCGCGGCCGGGCTTTTCCAGATTCTCGATGATGTCTTCAAGAGTCGGCTCCCCGATCCCAACTTCAGCTGCTAAATCTGCCAAACTTTGTTTATTCTCCTGAATCCGTTCACGCAAAAGCTCACTTCGCAGTGTAATAGTAGCCAGATCGAGCCCTAGTTTTTTTAATAATTTTTCGGTGGCTCCGTAAGATTCCGGGTGAATGGCAGTCCGCTCCAATAAATTCTTGCTTTCGGGAATGCGAAGAAATCCTGCACACTGCTCATAAGCTTTTGGCCCCATTCCACTGACCCCGGTTAGTTGCTCCCGATTTGTAAAGCTGCCTTTTTGGTCACGATGAGAAAGAATGTTCCTGGCCGTGCGGGAATTTAAACCGGAGACAAATTGCAGGAGAGCTGAGGAAGCCGTGTTTAAATCAACGCCTACATAATTAACCACTGATTCCACAACGATGTCTAATGATTCACTTAACTTTTTCTGATTGATATCATGCTGGTATAAACCGACGCCAATTGATTTCGGATCGATCTTAACCAATTCGGATAGCGGATCGAGTAAGCGCCGGGCGATTGAAATGTTTCCCCGCATGCTGGCATCCAATTTTGGGAATTCTTCCCGGGCGATTTCCGACGCTGAATAAACCGAGGCGCCGGCTTCGTTGACGATTACATATACCACGTCATTCAACTGCTCCCGGATAAGCTCTGCTACTAACTGCTCGGTTTCCCGCGAGGCTGTACCATTTCCGATAGCGATGACATTTACAAAATGTTTATTGGTAAAATCAAATAGAGTGCGTTTTGCGGCGTCGTAATTATTTTGCGGAGGATGGGGAAAAATGGTTGTCCCCTCCAAATATTTACCGGTTTCGTCGATGACAGCAACCTTACAGCCGGAACGAAAACCGGGATCAATGCCCATAATTCGCTTTCCCCTGATCGGGGGTTGCAGCAATAGATTGCGCAGGTTTTTTGTGAAAATGTTAATCGCATGCAAATCGGCTTTTTCCGTAAGCTGGTTTCGAATTTCCCGTTTGATAGAAGGTTCGATTAAACGTTTGTAAGCATCCAGAATCGACTCTTCAAAATGACTCGTGAAGATAGACATCGGTTCGGTAATTAACATTTGCTCTGCCAATTTTAAGATCTTTTCCTGTTCAATCTGGATGGATACTTTCAGAATGCCTTCTTTTTCACCACGATTCATCGCCAGGATACGATGGGGCGGAATTTGTTTTACCGGTTCATTGTAATCATAGTACATCTCAAAATCAGACCGGCTTTCCTTATCCTTAGCTTCACTTTTAACCCCGCCATTGCGAGTCGTGTATTCTCGTGTAAACTGGCGAATATCGGCGCGATCCGATACCATCTCGGCTACAATATCACATGCGCCCTGAAGCGCATCTTCCACGGTCGGAATTTCTTTCTCCGCATCGACAAACGGTTGTGCCAACTCTTCCGGTGTTCCATCCAGCGTTTCTTGCTCCCAGATCAACATGGCAAGGGGTTCCAATCCCCGTGCTTTCGCAACCGTTCCCCGGGTTTTTCGTTTTGGTTTGTATGGTAAATAAAGATCTTCAACTTCCTGCAATTTCCTGGTTTGGCAAATCCGGGATCGCAATTCGTCCGATAGTTTTTCTTGCTCATCGATGGTTTTAAGGACGGTTTGCTTTCTTTCTTCCAAATTGCGTAAATATTTGATGTGAGTTTGAATATTGCGAATTTGTTCTTCATCCAGCTTGCCGGTTACTTCTTTTCTGTAGCGAGCGATGAACGGTATGGTATTGTCCTGGTCCAACAATTCAACAGTGCTTTTCACCTGGTTGGCTCTCAGTTCCAAATCATCGGAAATGATTTCTATCATGCGATCTTGTGACATGCAAGTGTATTGTTTGGTCACTTTGTCGCTATTAGCTTGTTCGGACATGTTTGGTTGAACTCCTTTTTAATATTGGAACAATTAGAATATAGTCTATTTTATATACTAACTATAACCTGTAGTTCACAAATAAAATAAGACCATAATAGTTAGATGACAATTAAAGGAATTTCATGAATGATCCAAAGAGAAATCTTGACACTCCTGCCTTTCTAACGAAATATATTTTGTCAAAGACGAACAATAACACTTGACGTTAATATTGAGATTCGTTATTATTGATATATGATTAATAGTTTTAAGGACAAAGAGACTGAAAAAATATATAATCGTGGCTACTCAAATAAATTGCCTCAAGATATTCAAAAAATCGCTATGAGAAAACTTTGGATGATCGACGCTTCACCAAATTTGGATTCTTTAAGAGTGCCGCCATCGAATCGATTGGAAGCATTAAAAGGAGAACGAAAAGGTCAATTCAGCATCCGTATTAACAAACAATGGCGTATCTGTTTTGTTTGGCGTGAAAATAACGCCTATGCTGTTGAAATCGTAGATTATCATTAGAAGGAATTTTAAGATGAATAAAAAAAAGATGCCTCCTGTTCATCCGGGAGAAATTCTCCTGGAAGAGTTCTTAAAACCAATGAAAATTACCCAATATCGTTTGGCGAAAGACATCAATGTACCAGCAAGAAGAATTAATGAAATCGTTCACGGCAAACGCGCTATTACTGCAAATACGGCTTTAAGATTGGGTAAATATTTCAACATGGCTGCGCAATTTTGGATAAATTTACAGTCACATTTCGATTTAGAAGTTGAAATAGACAATATATCTGATGAATTAGAAAGCGAAGTAAAGGTATACGACATAGTTGATGCATAACAAAATAAACAATTTATAGTTTTCTTTAGGGGAATGGAGAAAGTAAACATATTTTGAGCCCTGAAACGGAGGGATTTTGAGGTTTCCTCAGTCTTTCCAAGAAATATATTAATGATCCCAAAAATATCTTGACATTCGCTAAGGAATATTGTATTTAATGTCATTCAAAATAATGGGGTATTCTTTGCCCCAGGCCAAGATGGTGAAAATGACAGGAATATATACGAGTCGCGTTAAGTCCCAACTCAAGCTTAAATTGGATTCTAAAGCGGCAATTTTTGTCGTCTATAAGGAGTATATGGCTTAGTTTGGCCGTTAGCCCGATGTCTTTTTCAGTAAAGTGTTCGATGTTTATCGAAAGAATTTAACTTAATAGATCATATAACTTTGAGGTTTAAGATGGATAAATCGAATTCTAGAGATATAAGATTTGATGCATTTGTAGCTATGTGTTTTGATACTCGTCTTGATCATGTTTACTATAAAGTTATTAAACCCGTTCTTGAAATTCATTCCTTCTGTTGCCAACGTGCCGATGAAATTATGGCGATAGGACAGATTATAGAACAAATAAAAAATTATATTCAAAATTCTCACTTATTCGTTTGCGATTTAACTTTTGATAACCCAAATGTCTATTATGAACTCGGCATTGCACATACATTCAATAAAACAAATCTTATCATTTCACAATCTCCAGCAAATATTCCTTTTGATGTAAAACATATGAGAATAATTCCATATGAAGATACTAAAACAGGGCTTCTCGATCTAAGAGATAAATTCGAAGAATTTTTAGAAAACCTAAAATTTGATAAAACCTCAACTGTTGTACCTAAAGCACATCCTTTTCATTTAACAATGAACGATCTGGAATTTCAAAGACATGGTTTATTCTCTAATTCCATCGACATTAAAAGATATGCTATTAAATTTTTAGGCGATTGCCGCGATAAAGAATCCTACAAAACAATCGAAGGTATGGCTTTGATTGAAAGAAATAGTGATTTACTTAGAGAAGCATTTACAGCTCTTTATAAGATTAAGCCAAAAGAAGCAAGGAATCTATTGATTATTAGTGGGCTATTTCATCAGAATGATTATCTTGTTCGAGAACAAGTCATCTTTTTATTAGGGAATTATTATCCTGACAAGGAGCTGTTAAAAAAGATGAGCGACCAAAGTATGGATTCAAGCTGGGGTGTAAGACGAGCAATATGCATGGTCTTGGGGAAATGGGGTTTGAATGATAAATTGGTTGTACTAAGCCTCGAAAGATTGCTAAGCGATCCAGAATCCAAAGTTCGATTTGCAGCTGCTGAAGCTCTGTTAAGAATCCAAGAAAAATTAGCTGTTGAAAATAAAAATGATAAAGATAATGATAACAAGGAAACAGATTCAAAGAGTACATCGCTTGAAAATAATTTGGTATAACGAATAAGCGTTCGCACTCGATCCCAGTTTTTTTGGGTCGATGTGCAACGCATGGTTGAACCCGAACCAAATAGCTGCTTGCTTTTTGGATTTTTTCGGTGCAGTTTTGGAGCAAGTTTTTGTGGTTTCTATCAATTTCACCTCCGTCATTTGGTCGAGTGAACATTGGCCGATAGAGGGTATCGAGAATTATCCCCTGAACAAAGAATCCACTCTTTATGGAATCTAATTGTTTTTCAGTAGTAGGTCTACTGAATTTTAAGAAAAATCATAGGCAAACGGGAGGAGAAATATACTATCATTTACTTACCCAAGTTTTATCTTAATTTTATTTACTCTTTTTAAGCTCTTGCTTATTTCATAACCGTCAGCTGCTTTACTTGCGTTCCCTGCTTTGTTTCTAACCGGTAAAAATAAGTCCCGTTTGAAAGTTGGGTCGCATCAAAATAAACACGATGAACATTTGCCGAACGAAATCCATCATCCAAAATCTTAACCTGGTGGCCCAATATATCGTACAGCGAAAGTTTTATATTTTGTGGAGTTTCCAATTCATATTGGATAATGGTTGATAGTTGGGAGTTATGCGTTAAACGGAGAGGATTGGGATAATTTTGTTGAAGCGCATAACTCTCTACCTGGCCGGAAAATTCTGTAAAAGCTACAGTGGTTACCAGGCCTAAATAATCTAGTACTCCGTGTAATAATGCATAAGCGGTTTGATGATAATCTCCGGCAGCAGTACAATTCATGTCTTCGTAAGTTAAGGCCATGACCTGTTCAGCAAAATAATTCCAAAACCAGCTTTCCGGGTAGTAAGGCGGTGTACCGTTTTTCCAGCTTATAAAATAGTACCAGGGTTGTATGCCTTCTTCAAAATAAGACCGGACACCGCCAATGAAATTCTGTTCCAGTAATGTAAAAGGCACCGATGTGCCGGCAGCATCATGATACACAAAAAAGCGCTCACATGCGAATGCAGAGTGCATATTTAATGCAGCCTCTATGGGAGATTCTGAGAACATCAACTCTGAAAACCGCTCCAGCAAAACAGCCACTTCCGCTTCAACCGGATTTTTATCCCAGTTGCTTTCAATGTCAATTCCATTTGCATTTTCTCGCGGGAATTCCAGTTCAACGCCATCCGGATTGTACATTGGAATGATGTAAAAAATACAATTTGAACGGACAAACCAGGCGAAATCATCTTCGGAAAGAAGCAGGGTTATCATTTCATTCGTAACCCACCATCCCTGGACTTCACCAGGATGGGTGCGAGCATGAACAAAGACTATCTTCCGTGGTTCATTCGGTTGATTATCAGATGTGATGGTTAACTGCCATATCGCCCGGTTCTGCACACTTGCACCCAGGGAATCTATCTTCACATAAGGACTTTGAGCCCAGCGATCGAGATCAACCAGGAGACTGTCGTATCCATAGCCCCAATTATCTCCTAACGTTGCCAGATGTTGTTTGGCCAGTACAGTGTCATAATATCCGCATTTATCAACAATTGAAATTGAAGCCCCGTTCCTATTTTGAGACAATAGTTCCGAATGAAGAGTGAATATAAAAAGTAATGGCAGAATTTGTTTTAGAATAAGTTTGTACAATGATCTTATAATTTTAACTGGTTGTTTGTATAAATTACGATTCAAAAAATTTCTATTAAATTCTTTGGATCCTGTTAATCTTTCTTGTCAAGACCGATTTCTTTCATGAGTCCATTTATAGATTTTGGGGATTCGGTTCGATCAAGCGCACGATTCAACGCAGTTAAAAGCCGCTGTGCATTCCTTGGTGAACGTAAAAGATGAGCGGTTTCCGTTAGGCCTGATAGTTCTGATGCTGCTATAAGAGCTACATCCTCGGCGTTGCGGCGATTGATAAAAACAATCTCTCTATTTTCAGAGACCTTGTTACAAAGCTCTGTTAGATTTGCCCGAGCCTTGGAATATGTTGTATTTATAGCCATGTCTGCCTCGTAATTGTTGTACTTATTTATGTACAACAATTCGTCATAAGTTGCACGAGATTTATTTAAATCCGAATTAGTATTTGATTGATAATTCGTGGTCTTTGCTCAAGACAATGTGTATTCCCCAAAGTGTAAATCAAAAAGATTATATGTCAATTAAGATTTAAGCGATAGTAGAACCCAAGTTATTGGATGCGATCATCCTAAAACAGGATCAATTTAACCTGGTCTTCAAACGAACGGACCTTCATCTTATCCAGGGTTTGCTGGATTTGCTGAATGTGTTGTTTGCTATGTTCAATATTGCGGGAAAAGATATAAAAAGCTTCGACCGCTGACTGATCTAAAATTGTGATCAAATTTTCTTGGGTATCTTTGCTAATCTTTTCCTCTATTTGATACAAAGAAAGGTGGCTAAAAAAAAGAAAACGAATAATGGCAATGAGGATACTCAGCTTTGTCATATGCTCTGATAGGTTTTGTGAGTAGACATACCATTCCTTAAACCAATAATTCTGACAGTAATGTTCAAAATATTGTTCGATCCGTTCTCCAAAAGCAGACATCCATTTTTGCTTGCGCTGATTATAGTATACGGCCAATTCCGAATGGGATACTTTTAAATTAACGTTACTTAAGTCAGGGTAAGCCTGGTTTCCACTTTCCATTTCATAACTCATCAAACCGTTCAAAACCAATTTTCGAAATGGCAAGGTATGTTGCTTTTGTAAGCGTTCAACCAAAATAGTCAAAATCAAAGAAATGATTTTTTCATCAGTGGGTTTTACTTGTTCAATTTTACTCTGAAGGTCAGTCAAAAAACTTTTTTCTGTGACTATTTTTATTTGCTGCAACAATTCATTACTATTGAGAACACGGCAGTTTTTATGAAAGAAGGGAGTAACTTGATTGGCAAATGAAGCGATTGCGAGCATACGAACATCAACAGAGAATTCCTGATTGCTCATTAAAGTCTGAATAGTATCACGGACATCGTCAAAATAGGTTGTGTAGGGATCATTATTGTTTTTGACCAGGTTTTGATCGAATCTTTGTCTAGGCAATGTATTGGGATTGAATCCTTCCAATTCCATTGCATCACTTGGCAACAAACATAGCCGTGCTATTTCCGGGCAGGAAAGGGTGCCGGTAAGTTCCAAGCGATAGTCAACCATTGAAGCCAGGCGCGGGAAAGTTGCGCAAATATTAGGTAACATGTCCTCCCCATAATTTTTTTGGATATCACACAATTTATCATCTGACAAAAAAGGACAAACCCCATCGTCCTTCATCTTAATCCTGCCAAAGGAATCCGGTTGCTGGTTCTGTGGCGACAATTCCTCAATATAATCATCCTTGATTTTTTTCATTGCCGGAGAATTTTGAAATTCGGTTTGGTATCTATTGAAATGTTCTTGATCCACGGGAACATTCCACCACTGGCAGCACACATCCTCGCATTCGGGACCTATGCATTTGAAGCGGTTCATGTATTTGGTAGTTACAAAGTGATTGACGACCGGAGTTTTAGCCATGCTTTAAAGTAAGCATGGATTTTCCCAAAGTCCTCTTTTTTCTCGAGAGATTAAAAATCAAAGGCAACTATTTATGGCCGGCCAAATCTTCCAAAATCGATTTTAATAAATCCCAAAAACGCTCTACGGAAGAAATGTGAACCCGTTCATCGGGAGAGTGCGGATGTTCTATTTGCGGGCCAATGGAAATCATATCCATTCCGGGAAATTTCTCGCCGATAATGCCACATTCCAATCCGGCATGGATGGCTTCCACAACAGGTTCTTTACCTGTTAGATTTTTGTAGCAGGTTTTAGCCACTTGTAATATATGAGAATCCAGGTTCGGCGCCCAGCCAGGATAGCCAGGTTCACGATCGACTTCCGCTCCGGCCAAACCCGCAAAAGCTTCCAGCCGGTCACCGGTGGCTTGTAAAGCCGGGTTTACCGAGCTGCGCGCGCTCATCAGAATATTGATTGTACCTTCTTCCAAACGAATAGTAGCAAGATTGACCGAGGTTTCTACCAAACCGGGAATATCCGCTGACATTTTTTGCACACCATGGGGTAAAGCATATAAAAAATTCAGCACTGTTTTTTGCGTTTGTCCATCCAACACTTTTTCCAGGGGCTCTTCACTATCTTTGATTGTAATGCCCCCAGCGTTTTCAACTGATTTGTATTCCAGGTTGATCTGTTTAAAGGATTCTTCTAAATTTTTCCGCAAATTCGATAATTCGTCTTCCGAAACCCATAGGTCTGCTAGTGCTTCCCGGGAAATAGCATTGTGAGCATTTCCACCATGAATGTTCGCAATACGAAAATCAATTTTCCGGCTGGTTTCCCATAAAATTCTGGAAAGCAATTTTATAGTATTGGCGCGATTTTTATTAATATCAATACCCGAATGTCCACCTTTAAAGCCACTTAACAGCACTCGTATAAATCGGCCTGGTTTGGGAGTGACCTGGTTCAAAGTAAGCCTGATATTTGTATCCGCGCCACCAGCACATCCTATGGAAAAGTTTCCTTCTTCTTCAGTATCAAGATTGATCAGGGTTTTACCTTTGAGAAAATCGGTTTGAAGTTCTGCCGCCCCGGTGAGACCGGTTTCTTCATCTATTGTAAATAATAATTCTAACGGACCATGGATCAAATTGGGATCATCCATTGTAGCCAACGCTGTAGCAACCCCGATACCATTATCGGATCCCAGGGTAGTTCCCTGGGCGTATAACCAATCGCCCTCTTGTCTTAATTGGATGGCATCATTGTCAAAATCAAATTTTACATCGCTGTTTTTCTCACATACCATATCCAGATGACTTTGTAGAATGACGATATCCGCAGATTCGCATCCCGGGGAAGCCGGAACTCGAATAACGATCGAACCTATCTCATCGCGATCGTATTCATAGCCATACGCTTTTGCAATGGAAACAACATAATCTCCAATTGCTTTTTCTTTTTTCGAGGGGCGGGGTATTTTTCTGATCTCATCAAAATGTTTCCATAAGTATAACGGGTTAAACTCCAGTATATTAACTGACATCAATCCTCCGGAATAAATGTTAAAGAATGCGTTACTGAAAAAATTTAATTCAAAAATTACACAAAAACAAGTCTCTCAGTCTTATGATAACTATAGTTAAAAAACAATTTAAAATTTTGTTTGCTAGTCAAAAACCCTATCCATATATTTGCTCCGATAAAAAAATAATCGTTAATTTACCGGATAGTGTTCACTTAAAATTTCGGAGTTTTGCATGATAAAAGTTGAAGCTGCTGTTCTGTTCCCGATTCCTGATCCCTTAATTTTTTCAAAAAAAAAGCTCTTAGAAAGTTTTAAAAGTGTCCTTTTCCAAAGTGATCTAGCGGAAGAAATTATTTTGATCAGTAGTTCTGCGAATATGTTGATTGCTAACGAGCTGGAACAAATTGCGAAAACCTCAGGAATTGTATGCCGGACTTACACAAATAACGATTTCAACCAAAACTTAGCTTCGGGCATATCTCAAATTAAAACCCGGTATTTTCTATACATTGAAAATGAAACAGCGCCTGTTTTTTTGCGGAAAAGTGCGTTGGCACAATTTAAATGGTCAGCTGAACGACACCCCAGTGCCGGGTTGTTTTATGGTGATTACGATGTCATTTTTCCAAACGGCGATCAGAATGAAAAGCACTTACTCCCTTTTCACAAAGGAAGAGTCCGGGACAACATGGATTTCGGCCGGGTTTTCTTCATTTCGAAAGAAGTATTCGAAAACACCGATGGACTTTCACAAAAATATAAAAACGGATTCCTGTATGATTTACGATTGAAAATATCTTCGAAAGCTGATTTGATTTTAATCAGCAATCGTTACAATGGCTCTCTTTATACTGTCGAAGAAATGGCAAAAGGGCACAACGTTTTCGATTACTTATTGAGCGGAAAAGAAATTCAGCTTGAGATGGAGCAGATCGTCACAGACCATCTCAAAAGAATTCAATCTTACCTGCCATCAGGTGAGTTCTATAAAATAGTGGCATATACTTCTGCTGAAGAAGTTGGATTTCAGAACTGTATCGCCAGTGTGATTATTCCGGTTAACAACCGGCCTGAATTTATTGGATCAGCGATCGAAAGTGTGCAGCATCAGAGCATACGGAATGTTGAAATCATCATTGTTGTTAATGGCGGAGAAAAAGACCCGACCATCGAAGTTGTGAAATCCTACCAGTCAGGCGGTGAGAATTTTAACCCGAATTTGCAACCGGTCAGACTCATTATTCATGACATAAATAACATCGGCCTATGTTTGAACAGCGGCCTGGATTCGGCAAAAGGAAAATATTATGTGCAGTTGGATTCTGATGATCGCCTGAAACCTGATGCGATCGAGAAAATGATAGAGGTTTTCGACTCAGATCCGCATATTGGCATGGTCATCGGTTCATATGAAGTTTGGCAAAAAGAGGATGACGGCAGATTTTTCAGACGTGAAGATATTCCGGTTGTTACACATGACGAGTGGACAGAAGAAAATGGCCGGAATAACTTATTGCGGATAAATGGTGCCGGAGCACCCAGGGCTGCTCATATTAAAGTTCTAAAAGAAATGGGTTGGTTTAGTGTGAATGACATTCCATATTCCCGCAACTATGGCGAAGATTATGAAATGGTTTTGAAGATCAGCGAAAACTACAGAATCGGGCGGGTTTGGACACCCATTTACGAAGTGATTCGCCACAGTGGAGGTACTGATCATTCAATCGATCAGAATACTGTTGATCGGAATGACAATGCTAAAGATTGGATGAGGTTGGAGGCGATTCGGAGACGAAAATTAATGAATCGAGAAGATTAGAGCGGCAAATTAATTTTCTATTTTTTGCAATTTTAGTTTGTAACTTCGTAAGGGGTACAGTAAAGGCTCAGATTTTTATAAAAAAGATTGAAACGAACGTTTGATATAGATGACAGCTTTTTCAGGGTGCCGGAGAAGGAGAATGATTAATAAACCACGGGTGACACGAATTATCACGAAATCCTATCCGCAGCCACCCGTGGTTATGATTTTCTTCCTAAGCCTTACCTGCGATTAAACAGTGGGGCCAGGAAAGCTAGTGCATTGTGTCATGGCTTCCTCCTTAGTAAATAGTTCTGATTGAACGGACAATTAGGTCTGTTGACCTTAATGTCCACGAATTTGTCTCCCACTATCCGGTGCATTTTTGTTCCTTATAAAACAAGCTAAGTGTCGGGCTGTTTTTCATAGTGAATACCTCCTGAAGCCCTCTTTGGAGAATAGGAATTTCTCACTTACAATAAAAAGATAGCGAGTCAGTTTGACTTTGTCAAGCCAAAAATAAAAAAATGAAAAAAATCCAAGGCCGCGAGTGATCCGCCACAGCGGCAGTACTAATCATTAAATCAACCAGAATACAGTTGAGACGAATGACATGCTAAAAATTGGATGAGGCTTGAGGCGATTCGGAGGGAAATTAATAAATCGAGAGGATTAGAACATCAAATTAATTTTCGACTACCTCCAGCTTAAGCTTATAACCTAGTTGGTTGAGAAAACGCTCACAATCTTCCCAGTTTAAACCAAAAGCCCGAACATCGGCAAACCCTAACTTAGCCAAAATATCACGTATATTGTTGAAATTCTCTTTTTCGAAATCATTTTCCTGAACCATATTTTCAGCCCAATCTACAAGCTCATTAAGTTCAATCTTATGATGTAAGTAATCTGACAATTTTTGAGCAACTTCTTTACTAGTAACGATATGCATTTTTTTCTTTCTAAATTGATTTATGTCCTTTATCGAAAGGATATTTTTCATGAATTTCTACCAATTCATTGTTTTCATTATAAATCTCTTGGTAAAACCTAATTGTTTGTTCGTTGATATCTACCTCTTTAATATATTGAGCTGTCCATTGAATCTACCTTTCACCATATACCAATATAATCGACCACCACTAGGTAAATCTTTCCAATTTTTAAATTTCCGCTCATTTAAGCTCCGTTTAGCTCTAGAAATTGATATCTCCAATAGATTAAAGAAAACAAAATAAAATATATGATTAACTAACAAATTTCAAGTAGTATAGAAATTATATACATTTATTTTTAACAAGCCTATTATAATAAAATACACCGTTTTCGCTTTTACTGCTAAAAACTCTGTTTTTTACCAAAGTTTTAATTTTGTTGGCAGCATTAATCTTGCGCCATGGAATAGATCAACGTAATTAATGCACATTGAAATTCTAATAACGAGGATACATTATGCGAACTTTGAAAAACATTATTTTGATTAGTTTAAGTTTCATCATTTTTTTTAATAATGTTCATGCTTTCCAATGGAGTGAGGAATTCATAACCATCCCGGAAAAGACAAATTGTACGCAAACATCCACTCATGAAGATGTGATGAAATTTGTGAATGCTGCAAAAACAAAAAGCCCCCTGGTGCATGTGGAAACAATCGCTATAAGTTTGGAAGGGCGAGCCGTGCAAATGCTGGTTTTGGCAAATCCTAAAATAACTTCACCGACAGAAGCAGATGCATCCGGCAAACCGGTTATTTATCTTCAGGGTAATATCCATGGCGGCGAGGTTGAAGGCAAAGAAGCGCTGATGATTCTCATGCGGGAAATCCTGTTTGGCGATAAGAAAGATTTGTTATCCAATCAAATTTTATTGATAACACCCATTTATAATTCGGACGGTAATGATAAAATGGCAGAGGGCAACCGCCGCTCACAAGCAGGCAGTCCAAAGTTGGCAGGCAGCCGGGCTAACGGACAGGGTTTTGATTTAAACCGCGACGGCATGAAGCTCGAAGCTCTCGAGACGCAGGGGCTCATGAAAAACGTCATTCTAAAATGGGACCCGGAACTCTTCGTCGATCTGCACACCACAAACGGCAGTTGGCATGGTTATTCATTAACCTATGCGCCAAGTTATCATAGCGCCGGTTTTCCATCCACTTCGGACTACACAATGAATACAATGCTGCCGGAAATCACAAAGCAAATGAAAAATAGGTTCAACCTGGATATGTACTTGTATGGTGGTTTTCGCATAAGACAGGGTTGGCCGCCAAAAACCTGGCGAACCTACAATCATCATCCCCGCTACCTTGTTAACCAGTTCGGATTACGAAATAAAATGGCAATCCTTTCTGAAACTTTTGCCCACGATCCATTTTATAAAAGAATTCATTCAGTCTATGCTTTTGCTTTGGGGATTATCGAATACACAAACGAATTTGGCTACGACATAATGAAAATTAATAAGGAGGCGGAAAAAGCGGCCATTCAATCCGTATTAAACGATGCGGGAAAAACCCGGAAAGGGGTTCGATTTAAAATGGTTGCAATGGACCAAACATTTACGCTGCGAGCTTATAAATATGAGCCTTTTACAAACAGCAATGGTGAAACCAGCTATCTGCGTAAAGGTGAAATTGTCGATGTGCCGGGCGTACAAAATTTCAGTAAATTTGAAGCCGAAAAGGGAAGCACGCTGCCGAGAGGATATTTATTTTCTTCATCGATTGAGTCTATTGCAGAAATATTACGGCAACATGGCGTAAAAGTTGAAAGATTGCAAAAGGCTGTAAGAGCAGTTGGTGAAGAATTTACAGTCGAACAATTCGACCAAAATTCCAGAAAATTCGAGGGTCATAATATGGCCGCAATTTCGGGCACATTTTCAGATAAAACCAGGGAATTTACCGCGGGTTCGTATAAAGTCGACTTGGCCCAACCCCTCGCCAATCTTATTTTTTACTTGCTGGAGCCGGAATCCGATGATGGCCTGGTGGCCTGGAATTTTTTTGATGAATACTTAATAAGTAAAAATGTTAAAACGGCGAAAGTCGTCTATCCTGTGTTTAAATATTTTGAGATTGAAGAATAATGATTGAACTTTTAGAAGCTCAGATAAAACTCCTAACGGCTTGGCTAAGTAGCCCGAAGGTTGCGGTGCACAGAACGTTCAGAATTTTAGAATAACTGATGCGGAACTCTAAAAATTCGATTTCAAACAGTGCCCTTCGGGTCAACTTAAGCTAATTGTTAGGTAGCCTTTGAACATCAAACACATATTAAAAATATTCTTTTATTTGTCTATTTTGTTAATTGGGTTCTCTTGGTAAGGGTAGCAATTCTCTCCATATCTGCAGGTGGTTCAAGAACCACGGAAATGTAGAGTCTATCGCCTTGCCCAATCAGGCCTATATCTTCCTGCTTTAATTGAGCCTTTACCTGCTCCGGACTCAGTGTGTAAATTCCTCCTGTAATAAAATCAATAACAATAGATGGAAATAATGGCCATAGTCCTACTCCCGCAAGAAGCCAATTAACTTTTTTCGAGATCTTTATTTCATACGGGAAATAGCCTTCCAACTCTATTTTGACAGTATGATTTTCCCTCTTTTCAAGAACCACTGTAACAGGAGTGTCATAGATTATATGGTTATCTACAGTAACTTTCGCGCCCGGGGGATCACTCATTATTCCCAAATAATGTTGAGTACCATTCATCAAAGTGGCACACCCTGGTGAAAAAACCATGATGGTTATAAAAACGACCGCTGAGCTTAAGTTTTTGATTTTGCGAATCATTTGCCTGTCCTCCTTCGATTATTAAATCTTATTATAAGCCTATGCCTTTTTACTGAAGTCAGGTAATTGGAAAACACTTCACCGGCGATTTTTCCTGACAAATTTTGCATCTGTCTCTGAAAGTCCTTCTGAAGCATTTGCTTCTTCTTGAGTCTCTTCAAACAAATAGGTTTCAGTTTTTCCCTTTGTCGCGCCTATTATTGCTCCGGCTGCTCCACCAAAAATTCCCAAAATAAATGCACCTGCACCTCTCGACGCTAACGCATCTTGAGCATTATTCTCACCTGCAAGATACCCCAAAATAACACCTCCTGCTGCTCCCCACAAAAAGCCTTGCCAGGCTCCTTTGCCATGATTCTTCATCTCCACTTTTTGCACCTCAGAAAAATGAAAGTGCAGGCTGCGGTCAAAAGTATAGTCACGTGCAACAATGGAATCCCCGGTTGTCTTGACAAACCTGGTGCCAAGTCTCGCGCCATTTGTCGTTACCAGGGCGGCATCTTTTGAGAGTGTAAATCCGGTTTTCGGTGTAATCACACGAGTTGTGGAACATCCTAAGAGCGTAAACATCCAAACCGTAACTACAATCAAACTTATTGCTGTTTTTTTCATTTCAAATCTCCTTTCTGAGTTTAATTGATAATAATAAGAGTATAGCTACCTAACTCCGCAAATCAGGCGCGCGCTTCATTCAAAAGTTCGGAGATGCACAAAGTCTCGCATCACCAAAAATTCAGAAACGCGCACGAGAAGCGCGACGGCTGAATTTTCTTCGTTAGGCACGGGCTGAAGCCACGTGCCACACGGCTTTCTTTTTTTTCTGGTCAAGGGCACCCGCGCGTGACCAATTATAAAAGTAATATACCAGCACTTAGCGTTATCATTGAAACCAAAAAAAACGTAATTTGTGAATTTCTGATCGATTTTTTATTCATTCTCAAAACATTGAAGTTTAAAAAACTATGCAGAGGTGCCGAAACAATTATCATAAATGGCGTAAACACCAATATCAAACTAAACCCGATGTGAATTGCGTTTGCGGAAACGCGTTCCACTGCTCCCCAGTATGGAGTGTTTGGGTCAAGTGATTTGTCCAGGCCCATTTTCTTCAGGAGGGCTTTGGCTTCCTGGGCTTTAGCATCATTTTTTTGCTGAAGTACACCAATACTTGTAATATGAATGAGCCCGTAAATTATCTCGATACCACCCCATCCCAGACCAACCGAATAAGCATTTCTGGTTACTAACCCTATTATTACGAGTATAATAAGCCGAATGGACTCCTCTGTTGGCCCTGATACACTTACGATCAGTTTATTTGAGTGTATGTTATCGAGATTTTTAGATTTTGCATAGAGAATAAAAGGAACTCTAAGTAAAAGCGCCAACCACCAACCAAGCGCACCGAGAAGCGCATACCTTAAATTTATTTCAATATCTAATGTTTTAGCCAGTACCAGATAGGGGACAATGGACAGGAAATAAAAAGGAGATGCAAATAAAATATTACGAATATATGTGGTGAATATTATGCTTCTATTTTTCTTTTCCATTTAATTACTTAAATTTCGTTTTGCTGTGGCAGCCGACTATATAGGTCAAATGAGATTAGAATTTAAAATCCAGGGAGGAACACCACCGGTGAACTGATTTACATTCATCGGAAGTGGCTACGTATGTCGCAATTATTCGCGTCATCAAGGCACCAGTCGTTCTATGGTAAGCATAACCCCATGAGCCAACATATGTGCGATCATGGCTGACTCAAGTCCCCTCCGCCAGTATAAAAAGCCGGCCACGATACCGAAGAGAGCATTCGCTATGATGACGTATGCAATGATGCCCGCCGTCATAGTTGGAGCCAAAACACGCGCCAAAGGGAGATGGCCGAGGCCGCGATGGCTACGATAAAGTAGCCAGCCTTTACTTCGCCTTTCCGTTTCTGTATGATGCGGTAGGGGAGCCATACCAGGAACGTCATCAAACCCAACCTCATAAGGACCTCTTCTGAGATACCACCATAGAGCAGACGTGTTAGCAAAGGTAGAGAGAACTTCCTTACTTCAGCAACGAATTCGGTTGGAAGGTGCGAAAGGAAAATTAACGAAAAGACGGAGATCGCTACGCCGCCAATTATACCGCCCATAAGGCCAGGCGCGATCTGCGGTCGGAGCGCGTCAATTATAGACCGACGACTGACGGCAGCTTCGGCAGCGGGAGATGATAATCTGACTTGAGGACCAAGAAATACACCAATTAGAACTGCTACAGCCATCAGAACGCCAGTCTGTACAAGTGATGCAGCTTGAATGACCCAAATGGTGACATGATAGTCTTCACTACTTAGCTTGGACAAGATCGATGGGAGTGCAGGAAGCAGCGAAACCGCACCAACCATTCCGAGTAACCACAGTAATAGCCCAAGTTGTTTTTTAGCAGATATTGTTACATTATTTGTCATAGCGTTGTTTGACTTTTCATTCGGGATAAC
>CAYXGW010000069.1:0-30776 GCA_964464595.1 uncultured Deferribacteres bacterium | reverse complement strand
ATTGAGACTTTACCCGACGAGTGGAAACATGAATCAATTATATTTGATGCGGTACAAAGAGGTGTTAAAGTTCCTATGGGTTCAGCCCATCATCAAATGTCAGCTCCAAAAATTAAATAGTGTAGTTACACTGGTGGAGGTACAATTTAATGATTTTCGAAATTATTTTTGCTTTTTTATTATTCTTGATATTTGGAAGAATTTTTCTGAAGGACCATAGACATTATTCTACAATGAGCTTTATTGCTTTTATCCTGTTTAATTTGACTATTCTAATATGGTTTATTATGCAATATAAATTTGGAGTTGAAGCTTTGTTAAGTTATCATCTTGATGTGCTTGAACGCATAATTCCAAGATATATACTCAGTATTATTAAAATTGTATGTCTTCATGTCATTTATAATGTTACATATGTTATTCTTCATTGTGCCAACAAATTCCGTTAGTTTTTACAGAAGACATCCGCGTTACTATAGATTATAACGGGGATGTACTGGCCTACAAGCAAGGAGGAATGAAAGTTCCAATAATAAAATAAATTTGATTTACCAAGGAGAAGTTTTTTCAAATGATTTATATTATCCTTTTATCGTTCCTATTATTTTTGATAATTGGAAGAACATTTCTAAAGAGTCATAAATATTATTCAAGGATTGCATTCGTCAATTTTGTTTTGCTCAATTTACTTATCCTATTGTGGTTTATCATGCAATACAAATTTTGGCGTGAGACTTTTGGTGTAGAATTAGATGTACTTGAATATTTGATTCCCAAATATATTCTAGAATTAATAAAAATAGTGTCTCTTCAGGTTCTTTATAATATTCTGTATGTTGTTTTTCATCGTGCCAAAAATATACCGTAATTGTTTGCATTTTTGGTACTAATTAATTTTACAGGTGTTGTACTCTAGAACTTGCTCTTCTGGCACTGAATTTTCATACCTCGCTTTTTCGATTTCAAATCTGCTGCAACAATTGGATTTGATCGATGAGACAATCACAGTAACAAAAGTCTACCAGGCGCAAAACAGCATTACCGCCGAATCTTTCACCGTCGCCAGCTCCGCCGATGTTACCCTGGAAGCGGGCACGGATATAAGGCTGAAACCGGGCTTCTCTACAAAAACCGGCAGCGTTTTTCGTGCTACAGTCGATCCGGACCTGGTGGATGCGACCACGACAATCAGCAACCGCTACGACGCCAGCGGCAGCCGTGTAACAAAAAGTTTTCCTACCGGGTTTAAACGAACTTACTTGAGAGATTTTGAATGGTCAAACGTTGGCAGTATTAGATGCAAATGGCACAGAACTATTTTATAATATCTACGGCCTGGATTTGATCGGGCAATATGATGTGGCAGCCGGCAAGGAGTTTTATCATTTGAAAGACCACCTGGGAAATATTCGTGTTACCATAGATGACAACGGCGATGTGTTGGCCTACAACGATTACTATCCCTTTGGCCTGCAAATGCCTGGGAGAAACTTCAACCAGGGTCTCGCGAACGACTTGTACAAATACAGCGGCAAAGAATTGGATGAGGAAACAGGGTTGAATTGGTACTATTTTGGCGGGAGATATTATGATGCTGAGGTAGGGAGGTGGTTGAGTGTGGATCCGCTATCAGGAAATTATCTGAATTTGAGTCCTTACGTTTATGCTATAAACAATCCTATGAATATTATAGATCCAAATGGTATGGAATGGTATGAAATTACTGAAGAATATCAAGAAGATGAAGAATATATAGATGAGAAAGGTGAAACAAAAACTAGAAAAGTAACCAAAACAAAAAAAGTTTGGAAATGGTTTAAAGATAAATCTGAAATGAAGATATGGACTGGAGAATATTTTTTAAATGGGAATAAGGTATTTAAAATTGTACAAGGAAAATCTCATTTTGAATTATTTTTGAACTACTTAAGTGAAATACCATTTTTAAAACTAATGAAGGGAAATATGGATCTTAAAACGGATTTATTGCTTAATTCAAGAGAAGAAATTGAATCAATATCTGAAGTAGCTACGCTTGGATCTTTTATAGGTATAGATTTTATTAGTATTGGAATTGGCAAAATTCCCCAAAAGGGAGATTTATTTTCTCAAATAAACTTTGGATCAGGTGATTACTTAAGTATAGGTTTTGGGCATAATTATAGTAAAATTATTTACAATGGGGATCCGGCGGGTTATATAATTATAAACCTTGGTTTGGGTGCCGGATTACCAATTTCTCTTAAGGGTTCTTTACAGCGAGGGAAAAGATGAAAATCGCATCACTAAGGGATCGACTAATAGGTTTCTTGATTGATTATGTACTTTGGAGCTTAATTACCCTAATAGGCTATTCTTTATTTTCTTCTAATATTGTAGATAATGGAATTATAATATATTCAATGATAATCCTACCTTTTCTATTAAAAGATATAACTGGCCAAAGTCCTGGGAAAAAAATGATAAAAATAAAAATAGTCTTAAAAAAAGCTACTTTTAAAAAACCTAACACAATGTTGTTAATTTTACGAAGTTTTTTTTATTTTATTCTTTTAATTGATTTGCCATTTATTTTTTTCAATAGCAAGCGGAGAAGACTGGTTGATATTTTATTTGGAACAATCGTTGTTAAAGAAAAAAATAATTGATTTTGTTATGTGAAAAGGATAGGTGTCCATAACTGTAGTGAATTAACTCTTTCAATCTTGAAGTTTTAGCCAGCGAGGAGTATTATCATTTGAAAGACCACCTGGGAAATATCCGCGTTACCATAGATGACAACGGGACCGTACTCTCCTACAACGATTTCTATCCCTTTGGCCTGCAAATGCCTGGAAGAATCTATAACAAGGGATATTGATAATATAACCCACCGCCCGGATGGCGCCACTACCCTGGTCACGAACTACGATTATAACGACCAACTGCTGTTAAGAATCACCGATCCCAACGGCGATTCCACGACCTTTGTATACGATGATTTCCAACGGCTCAGCGAAATCCGCAATGCTGATAATATAATTGTATCTCTCCTTTCGTACTCTTATTCCAGGATCGCCCCGGCAGATACCTTTGATACGACCAAACCCAATTTCGTGCGGGAAAAGCTGGTTCGCGGTAACGGCGACACCACCATCACTAGGGCCTATTTCGACGGCCTGGGTCGCCAGATCTCAACCCAGATGCGGGACGGTGATGACGACATCGTGTTATACAATACCTATGATGCACTAGGCCGGCCGGATTCATCGTTTAAAGCGTTTCGACATGACACGGACCATGACTTCCTGCAGAGAAGCGACTTCCCGGCCAGCCCGTTATTCGAGTTGATCGAATACGAAGCCAATCCTTTGAACCGCGTGAGTAAAGTAACACCTTTTGGCGGCGGTTCTGATATTTCTTTTATCTATGGCACCGAGTTATTTGACGGCAAACGCTACCGCTTTGTGCAGAGTACCGATGAGATTGGCGTAAAAACCAAGGAGTATTTCGATAAATTCGATAACCGCGTCTCGATTAAAAATGCGGAAACAACCGGCGATGAAACCACCACGGAATTCCTCTACGACATTCTCGACAACCTCACCACTTCCCGCCCGCCCAACTATTTCGATCCGCCTGGCACCTCAAGCGACAGCGACTGGATCACCACCTTCCAATACAACACCCTGAGCCAGTTGACCAAGAAGCTTTCCCCGGATGCCGGAACCAGCCAGTTCAAATACGACCATAACGGCAACTTACGCTTTTCTCAGGATGCCAACCAGGATAAATCGGGTAAAGTTTTGTTTGTCACATACGACGGCCTCAACCGGCCCCTGGCCAGTGGCGAAGCGGTAACCACTTTTGCCAACCTGGACGGCGATAACTCCGAATCCTTTGAATCAGTTAGCTCCAACTGGATCACTTTGAATGTGTATGATACGACTGCCCCGCCGAATGCCTATCCCTGGAACCTGTTCGATTTTAGCGGCATTACCCTGTCCAATACCAAAAACCGGCTGGCTGCCAGCGCCCACCTCACCCATGGCAATATCGTTCAGGACACTTTGATCCTGGAAGACCGGAATTTCAGCGACCCGGAGCCGCAGACTTTTCGCGGCCTGAACACGGTAATTGCCGGCAACGACACCATTGCAAGCACAGCCGATGTGGTATTCAAAGCAGGCAACTTGATCCATTTAAAGCCAGGGTTTAAAACCGTAGCCGGCAGCACGTTCGGCGCAATGATCAACCCGGCACTGAGCGACCTGGTAGACCATTGGCAGGTTACCTTGTTCAGCTACGACGATAACGGCAGGCTGGAAAATAAGTATATATTCACTAAAGGATTGACTGATTCCACAAAGTTTATCTACACCTACGACCGACAGGGCAATATTACACAAGTGAAAACTGTACAAGGGTCTGAGGAAGTCTATCATTGGTATGATTATAATGAAAGAGGGTTACTGGAGAAAGTATTTGTTTCACAAGACACCACAAAACCTTCCACCGCCGATTATGCGTTCGCGTACACTGCAACCGGTTTACCGGACTCGACAGTATTTATTAAAACGCTGAAATACCAATACAACGACCGAGACTGGCTTACTGACATCAATGACGTAAATAGCACTGCCGAACCGTTTGCAGCCAAGTATGATTATTTCGATGATGGCAATGTGAAAACCGCTGTCTTTTTCAATGATTCATCCGGGATTTCTGCTGAGAAGAAGTTCAAATACGATTTTATGTATGACAAGCGCAAACAAATCCTGAGCGGCAATTACTCCTTTGATATTTCCGGCAGTTGGCAAAGTACATCCCGTTTTGATGTGAATGATATCACTTACGATGATAATGGAAATATCCTCACCTTAAAACGCAACGATGAACAGGGCGACGAATCTGATATGGACTATGACTATAACAATAATAATCGTTTGCAGAGCCTGGAGTCCGGAGAAGCAGAGAACCCGATTCAAACCAATTACACCTACGACAATAACGGTAATGTTATTTCTGTTGAAGAGGACGAAGTAGATAAATTCAGAACCATACATTATGAGAACAGAAATCTTCCTGTATTTATTGAGCTGGCAGATTTTACGGATGTGCTCTATCTTTATAACGTTGATGGACAGCGTGTGTTTAATAAGGTTGACAACCAGGCAGGCGAGCATTATATTATGGTCGTTTCTATAGAATGCAGGGAAGGAGTAAATAATGGCTAACAGCGGTTGGAATTGGATCCCAAATAAAGGTATTGATGGTATTTATTTTGGAGATCCGATAGATAAACATATCATAAACTTAGGATTGGTTCCTGAAGATCATGAGAGTAATTATCATGTTGGGTTGAATCGTTATGCTTTTCCAAATGCAGATGGTTATGTAGACTGTCAATATGGAAAAGTCGTTATGATTTCAACTGTTTCGAAGCTTATGTATAATAAAATTAATATTATTGGGCTGAAAATATCAGAATTAGTCTCTTTACTAAATTTTTCACCTTATGAAATAGAAGAAAGCGACGAGCATGATGAAGGCGACATTCTATGCTCAATCTTATTTGAAGATTTAGGTCTATTTGTTGCATTTCATAAAGATGACGATATTGTAACCCTTGCTTCCTTAAATGATGTAGAGTATTATACTTAGTAAATAAGGTTCACTACGATTTCCCCTGGCTGCTCAACTATCTCATCCTTTTTGCACGTGTGTGCAGATTAGCAGCAAAAACCCACTTCACATATACTTCAATCCCAGTCCGATATAAATAATCATAGCTGCGAACCCCATATTTACCATCAAAAGAAAGAAAATTTTCCGGCAAATTTTATTATAGGATTCCGGCAACGATTCTGACTTTTGGTCATAGATTCTGGCCATGGAAATCAACCTTTTGCCGTACACCGAATTTTGTATTCCCTGGCTGACAATAATCAGTGTAACCAGAATTAGTTTAAAAACTAAAAAATTGATGTAATTTGAGCTAAAGTTAAAATTACGCATATAGCTGACATTTATTAAATTGAATATCCCGGTTAAAACAATCACTCCAATTGCTTCCCATTGAACCGTCTTAAACCGGTTATTTATTTTTATTAAGACTTCAGCAAATTCTCGGGGTGAAGCAAAGTGATTCTTTAAGACCGGACTTATAACCAACACAATACAAACAGTGCCACCTAACCAGACGATGACAGCCAGGATGTGCAGCCACAGGATAAATGTGCTGAATGTAAACATGATTTTGATTTTAAGGGCTAGAGGTGAGAAGCTTGAGTCTAGCGAAAAAAAATAGGAAATATAATATTTCTACTTTTAATTGATAGCAGTTCAAGTCTAGCCTCTTACCTCTAATCCCCAATTTCTTCTTACATCCCCATCTTCTCTCTAACTTCTTCCAAGACCGTAACATTAATTTCATTAACGCCATTCTCCATTGCATGCTGCTCAATTCTTTTTTTAACCATGGAGCGAACAAAAGAAGGGATTCTATCCATTCGTTCTTTGGCTTCATCCGTCCAAATAAGCTCACTATCAGATTCGTATGCCTCTTCAACCATTCCGGTAAATGGACATTTTGAAGCGGAACTTGAATTTTCAGGTTCTTGTTCAACATCCCGGTTTTCGATTGATAGTTCAATATTTTCCTTTTGATAAGTCAATGAGCTTCTAATTTTTTCCATTGGCTCGGCTGGTACAGACCTACCGCCAATTTTTACGTCAAGGGATCGCACCATCTGGGTTTCCATCTGGTTTGTTAACATAGCGATGTCTTTGCCGCATTTCGGGCACCGGAAGATAACTGTCATGGAACCGTTTTCAGGGCCTAAGGTCTCCTTCAACTTCATTGCTTCATCGCATTCAACACATAAAAATTTCATTCAATTCTCCAAGTTTAAAGTTTTCTCATATAAACCAACTTTAATTTTATCGGCTATTTGACGAATCGATTTTCCTGCCGGTCGGTCTGAATATTGTTGTAGAAAAAAATCACCCTCGTCTCCACAAACCGCGATCCTGGGATCGAACGGAATATTTCCTAAATACGGCACGCCATGTTTTATCGCTAATTCCTCAGCACTACCGGCTGGAAATAATTCTTCCTCGTGACCACAGTTAGCACAAACGTGGTTAGACATATTTTCTATAATCCCAATAACCGGTGTTTTCAATATCTCATTTGCCATTTTTATAGATTTGCCAACTACAAATTGTGAAACCGCAGAGGGAATTGTGACAATAATAGTCCCAGTTATTTTGGGTAGTAAGTCAGCCAGGTTGGGTAATTTATCGGTGCCGGGAGGTAAGTCGATAAAAAGAGTATCTAATTTACCCCAATTCGTATCAGAGAGAAATTCTCGCAGCGCTGCAGCTTCCATCATTCCGCGCCAGGTATAAGAGTCTTTTTGTGTCGGGGCGTCCCATATTACGGGAGAGCTGTCATCTGGTAAGAATAGATCCATCGACATAATTTTCATATCTAACTGGCTTAAGGCGGGAAATGTACCCGAATTTTCATATTTGAGTTTTTGGTTTCGAACGCCAGTCATTTTAGCGATAGATGGACCATTTATGTCCGCATCTAAAATCCCCACTTTATTTCCAGCCAATGCAAATGTAGAAGCTAAATTTACCGTAATGGAACTCTTTCCGACTCCGCCTTTACCGCTCATCACAGCAATGATATTATCAATGGAAGCCATTCTGGCTTGCATGCGATCTATTTGTTCGCCGACCTGAGCCACAATGTTTGAGCCGCCGTCGCCTTCTATATCGTGATATTTCTTCAAGATTTAAATACTCTTTTTCATCTCTGACTCAATTTCCTGATTCTGTTGAATTGTCTTTATCAACATTTTTCATCATCTCTTCCATCATTTTCCGCCCTTCAGCGATGCCTTCTTCTGCAATTTCGAGTGTGATTAACTCAGCTTTTTCCTTATTGGCGTAATCTACAATTCTTTCTTTGGTTTTATCGCGCATAAATCCCTCAGGCACGCGATTCAGGCGCGCAACGGCTGAGGAAGTCCAGGAGAAATCACCATCTTTAATAATTTCCGTGGCCGGACCGCTTGCAACGGGGGTTGTCTTTTTAAGCTTTCCCCGTTCTTCGAGGTTTTTCGTTTCCTCGATAATGTCTCCGGCAACTTCAAAAACCTGAAGTTTGGTTATGGTCGGAATTTTCTTTACCCGGGCGGATTTTTCGATCTGCGCTTTCGTTCGTCGTCTTTGATAACCCGACGGAACGTCATGTAAAGCCTGCTTTGCTTCACTGGTCCATTTTAGTTTAACATTGTCAAAGGTTAGCTCTTCTGTGATAGCACCTTCCAGGGGTGCGAGGTTTTCTATGGCTTGTTTGTCCAGTTTTTGGAATTGATCGGTTTTCGATTTACATATTGGGCAAATGACCGGTTTAATATCTTTCGCAGCATAGCCACATTCTTTACAGACATAAGTTTCGGACTCCAGAAGGTTGCCTTTTTTAATTGCCACGTCTTCGGCGATAATGCCCATCGCCTGCATGGCCTTTGGCGGCAAAATTGTTGACAGCGATTTTTCGATGATTTTTAAATTTATTACCGAATGTCCTCTTTCCATGGCCCACCGGTGAATTGTAGTTCGTGCAATCCCACGTACACCTGCGGGTGCCGTATTTAACAACTTGGTGGCGTCCTCGGTCCAGATCATCGATTCTTCTGCCCGAATATCGATAGCCGGCACAAACCTTTTACTGGATAACAGGACATTACAGGGCGCCATTCTGAGAAGGTTCTCGGTATTGCTGCCTATATCCATGTCTTCATCACTGTGCACGCCAATTCGACCCATTACCAGCAGCCAGGGTCTTTCTCGCCGAATGTATTGAAGGATTTTTTCAAACGCTTTTCCATCAATTAAAGTTATTTTAAGTTCGACGCCTTGTTCGCTAGCAATCTTGCGAGAGACTTCAAGATGGGACTGGTAGATCTTGGCCAGGCCGGTATCTATTACATCCTCATGAAGTTGTTCCTGCTCTTTAAACTTGAAAACCTTGGTCGCTTTTTCGGTTAGAACATTTACAAGACTGTTGAAAAGTGTGTAATGCAGATAAGGATCATAAACGGAAATCGCTTCGACTTCTTTGTTTAAAGATTTACCCAATGTAAGCGCTGTCTTTAAACCTGCAAACGATTCCGGACTACCGTCAACACAAACAACGATATTACCGCCATTGCCCAGTTCATGCTTAACTTCTCCGTTGCCGTTGCCAACGAGTTGTTCTTCCAGGGGAGATGTGTTCTTGACAATCAAGGTGTCGGTTTTGATCCGGCGAACCACACGATCTGTGACGCTTCCGATTACGCTATCTCTTACCGCACCAAGCCCTAAAGCTCCCATGATCACAAGGTCGTAGTCACTTTCGTTGATATCTTCAACCAAAACTTTATAATTCTTGCCATCGATCATTTTAGGTTCGAAAGGGATTTTCGCCACCTGGCAGTATTTGTTCATCACTTCCAGATATGAGTCTGAAATAAGTTCCAGTCCCATAGTAATCAGGGTGTCGTGGATGCTTCGTTGCTTCTCTAATTCTTCCTCAACTTGATATTCTTCCGGCAGGGTGAATTCCATCTGCTTGAATCGAATATCATGCATTTTTGCTGCATAGGCATGACAACCGACCAGCTTTGATTCGAACCGTTTCGAAAAGTCAACTGCAAACTCGATGCTCGATAAGGAATGATCTGAATTATCCACGGGAACATAAATCTTTTTAAACATTCTTCTCCTTTCGAAGGCCTTTAGCAAGAGTTGTAATTTGTTGGAAAGTCATTTCTTCAGTAAGTTACGTTTCTTGTGAATCGCTAATATATGGCATTTCAATTTTAAAGTCAACATGTTTCAGGTTTGATTTTTCAGGTTTTTAATGTAAATTAAATTGATTATGAAAAAATGAAAAAAGCAAAGACAAAACTACTATTTTTCTGGTTTGTAATTTAAACTGTTATGATAATTGAAATTTTGGGCCTTCAACTATTTGTGTAATTTTTTTGTTGATTTTGATTCACTTCTTAGTTATGATCCCATAGTTTAACATGATTTTAATCACTCTTAATAAAATAGTGTACCTACGAGCTTCCTATTTAGGCTAAAAATCCTTGGGCAAAAAAAGAAAAAAAAGTAAACTGTCGCAAAAGAAAAAGAGTGCTAAAAACTCAACCCAGTTTAGTAATATAATACTTGCAATACTATTTGCCGGCTTATTGTATTTCCTATATCTGACGGTTCCCGGTTATACGTGGCTTGTTGATAGCCTGGTTGTAAATAATTTAAAGATTATATTTGAGAATTCGAATATGAAAATTGATCAAAAATACGCAGCTAAATTAGGCGCGGATTACCAGTTTATCAATTATATAAAACAAAATACCCCGGAAGATGCTATAATTCTAATGCCTCCCCGAGATGTTTTCATGAAAAGTGATTTAAATAAAAATAGCTCCTGGGGTGTTAAATCCAAAACCTGGAGCACATACTTCCTTTACCCAAGAATTGTAATCAGAGAAGAAGATTGTGGTAATTATCCCCAATTGTGCGATAGTATTTCCCATGTTATGGTTTTAGAATCCTGGGGAATAGATAAATTGAATTATAAGGTCCCCCCTCAAAAATATGGCATCTTGCCGATAAATTCACCAGGAGGACAAAAATGATTCTGCTGGGATTAGGCATTGTCTACCTACTTGGATTTACAGTTTTAGTCCTGTTTATTAAGGAAGATTTGGAAAAAAAGTTGACTAGATCCGAAGTTCTTGGATTATCGTTTTTATTTGGAATCGGATTTCAAACAGTTTTTATGTTTTTATTTGATTTGGCTCATATCCCGATAACTGGTTTTTCCCTGGCTGCTATCTCGCTGATTTTTATTGTTGTTATCATTTGGAAAAACAGAAAACTTATAAAAACATTACCGCATTATTTCTTACCCAAACAAAAGCCTGATATAAAAAGAATCAATTATACCTGGCTAATGATTTTTTTAGCAATTTGTTTTTTGATTTTTTCAAGTATTGCCAAAAATTTATTTTGGCCCACTACCTCGTATGATTCTGTTGCTGGTTATGATCTTATGGGTAAAGTTATCGCAACTGAAGGGAAAATCCATGTAAGTTTGTTTGATTTAAATTTGGTAGGCAGACGTGGAATTTATCCACCACTCGTCGAAGGTAGTTTTGCTTTTGCCTATCTATGGGGAATTTCATCCTCTAAAATCATAATCTCGCTTTTCTATATTTCGTTGATTCTGATTTTTTATCCCTTGTTAAGGAAATATGTAGATGAGGTCAATGCTGTTTTTTTCTGTTTAATCCTAATCGTAACTCCTGAAATGTTTGCCCATTCATCTTTATCACTTAGTAATCTGCCAAGTGCTGTTTATGCCGGACTTGGGCTAATCTATTTATTTGTATGGTTTGGCAAACGTGAAAAGCACCTTTTTTATATTGCCTCAATTTTATTGGCTTTGAATTTGTGGGCTCGAAATGACGGAATTGTATTTAATTTTGCAGGTCTATTATTACTCATTTATGATTCAATACGCTCTAAACGTTGGAATGAACCCATTCTCTTTTTTTTGATCACGTTCTCACCATTTATTTGTTGGACAATTTATTTAAAATTAATCATCGGAATTTCTCAAGATCGGTTTGTCGATCATTTGTTTTGGGATTCAGGCAGGATAAAAACAATCTTTTTGTGGGTTAAATCTCTTTTAAGTAACACCAATTTATATGGCCTAACTTTCTATTTATTCTTTCTTGCTATTTTTTTAAATATTAAAAATGTCTTAAAAGATAAACAAAGGCTACTGATCCTTATATTTTTATCTTTTTTGTTTTATTGTATGATTTATTACCAATTTGATGATTTAAAGCAAGATCCTTTGAATGCCATGATGTCCACTTCTTTCAAAAGAGCCATGTTTTATTTCGTTCCGCTGGTTCTGTTTTATTGCTCAACAAATAAAATGAGTCAGCGTATTTTTTCAAAAATTGATCAATTTAGAACCGGAAAACAAATAAGTAAAAATATTTAGTGCCTATGAAATTATCTGTCCTGATACCGGTGTATAATGAAAAAGCTACGATCTTAGAAATTATACAAAGAGTGCAAAAGGTAGCAATAGAAAAGGAACTCGTCGTTGTTGATGATTTTTCAACAGACGGCACCCGGGAAATCTTGGAAACCATACCATCGCATGAAAATCTAAAAATAATTTACCACAAACAAAATAAAGGTAAAGGCGCTGCATTGCGTACTGCCCTTGAACATTATAGTGGCGAATTGGCAATTATTCAAGATGCTGATTTGGAGTACGATCCACAAGAATACAACAAACTACTGGCGCCCATTAAGAATAATCAGGCCGATGTGGTTTTTGGATCTCGTTTTATGGGTGATCAGCCACACCGGGTTTTGTTTTTTTGGCATTCCCGTGGCAATAAGTTTATTACTTTATTCTCCAATATGTTTACTAACCTTAATCTTACGGACATAGAATGCTGTTATAAAGCGTTTCGAAGAGAGGTGCTGGAATCTTTAAAATTAGAACAAAACCGCTTTGGGATAGAACCTGAAATTATTGCCAAAGTTGCCGCAAAGAAATGGCGGATATTTGAAGTAGGGGTTTCTTATTTTGGCAGAACTTATGATGAAGGTAAAAAAATCGGATGGAAGGATGGTTTCCAGGCTGTTTATTGCATAATCAAATATGGTTTATTTAGTCGTAATTGAAATGAAATAGTTATTTCTACGGCTTATCAAAATAGTATTCTGGAAATTCATGTACCTATTCTGCCTCGAAGTCTCTAATGCCTGTTTTTGATTCTGCTTTGGAATCTCAAGAAGCAAAAAGCGATTGAGTAATAGCCGCAGAATGGCACAACAAAGAAAACACAACTATCCTACACCTTTGTCATTCCTCCTTGGTGAACTGTAACCAAGGCTAGACCGGCCAACTCCATAGGTCAAGAGTATTGCCTGACACAATCTCATATAAGTATTATAATGAAAAAATTGCTTTTTGTAATAAATATTGATTAATGCCCAGTTGTTTTATATGTATATAGCATAATAAATAAACATATATAAAAATGCTTGACCGCAAAGGTTAGTTTGAAATGGCCACCAGACGGCTTACCTTCAAAGACGATTACGAGTATCTATAATTATCCATAGTATCACCAATATATAATCCTGAGGTTTTTTTTGAACAACAATTCTACATAACTTATGCATATCACTGGGTATGATACAAGATCAATGATTTCAGAATTATACAGTTTCTTTAAATCAAACTTTTTAGCGAATGTTATACAGTTAGTATTTCTTGCGATTGGTTAAGTTTCCCTTATGAATTCAATTAAAAAGTTGTATCTTTGGATGTTATCAAGAAACTATAGGATTACTTGCTAGGCTTGTTCATAAATAACTTTAACCTGAGAATTTTTATGTAAATAGAGGAGGTACCAAAAATGAAAAGGAAAATATTAGTGTTTTTAACAATCTCCGTTATCATGTTTTTCTCAATTGGTTGTGAGTTTGAATTTATGGGTTTGTGCTGTAAACGGGTCCGTGTGGTTAAACCAGGCGACACGATGGATGAATATACAATAGTATATGAATGTGGCGAGGAGTATTGTGATTGGCCTGACTCTAAAAAGGAGGGACTAGAAGATGAAATAAGGAAGGCCTTAGCATTTATCCAGCGAATCGAAAGAATGATGACGGAAATGAAGGAACTAATGTATGGGGGAAAGGGTGGTGGGAGCGGACCTACAATCCCATGGTTAAACCCATATATCGAAATAGATATGCCATCATATTTTTCGATAATTGATCAAGATAAGCAAGCAGCTTTTGTGACAATAAAATCAGAAAACCGCCAACTAAGCAGTCCAATAGATCTACTTTATTCTGAATCACGAAAGTCCCATAGATATAAAAATAATACTATTCATAAGTATTCCATTTTTCTGATAGATTCAAAATCTATCGAAAAAGAATTACACACTTTCTTGGAAGCAAATAAAGGATCTCAACTTTCTTACAATTTCATTTATGAAATCAGAGTAAAAGGAAATGAGTCTTTTAAATCCGAACTAAAAAAAATATCCAATGAAGGTAAAAATGAAATCAGTCACAATTTTGAATTGGATCTTGGTTTTTTCCCCAACTTAAAACAAAAACTTGGGAAAACTCAATACACCACTAAAATTAATCCCTAAGCAAATTCAAAGCAGATAACAGATTTTCACAAGATTATAATTATTCACTAGCCTAACAATCGCATTAACACGGACGCTGCCCCGCTGGAGTAATTTCTGAGTTTTGAGTATTATCGCAAGTTTTATTTTTATTAGTAAGTTAAATTTCCTGCATTGCAGCACCGGTTATGCGAAATGTTAGACCAGTGCAATGCCATTTGAGATTAGTTAACGCAAAATCGGACAATGTGAGTAAATCGGTGTTAACATTAATAAGGATTGTTTTTTGGCCTCTAAAGTCACAAATATGAATCCTGAGATACTAGTCTGGGCCCGCGAACGGGCGGGATGGGAAGTCGAAGAAGTCGCCAACAAAATCGGAAAATCGCCAGAAACAATCCTGGCATGGGAAACTGGTGAGTCGGTGCCAACTTACATTCAACTTGAAAAGCTTGCCTACAAAGTCTACAAACGCCCCATTGCGATATTCTTTTTTCAAGAACCTCCCGAAGAACCTGCACCGTCGCAATCTTTTCGAACCTTGCCTAAATTCGAGTTGGAGGAAATGGGGCCTGATACGCTTTTTGCCACAAGACAAGCCCAGGCAATGCAGATTTCGCTATCGGAGCTAAACGATGGGGTCAATCCAAGTCAATCTCCAATCTTTGTCGAACTTGAGGCCACGACAAACAGAGATCTCATCCGATTTGTGGCTGAGGTGCGGGATTATTTGGGAGTATCACTTGCTAAACAAAAGAAATTTCGTAATACAGATATCGCACTAAAAACGTGGCGAGATGCGATTCAAGAATGCGGAGTTTTTGTATTCAAGCGTTCTATTAAGCAAAAATCCGTATCAGGGTTTTGTTTTTGGGACGAAATATTTCCCATTATTTATCTAAATAACAGTACTGCGAAGTCCAGACAAATTTTTACACTATTTCATGAATTGGCACATATCCTGTTACAAACAAGTGGCGTCACCAAATCGGATGATTCATATATCAGATCCCTAGAAGGTGAAGCCCGATCTATAGAAGTTTTTTGCAATAAGTTTGCTGCCGAATTCCTAGTTCCAACCTTTGATTTCGAATCGTGCTTACAGAATTCAACATTTGATGAAAAGTTTTTTCAGGATATTGCCTCACAATACAAAGTGAGCCGCCTGGTAATCCTGAGGAAAGTATTAGACCGCGGACTACTGTCTGTAGATTTTTATGAGCAGATGTCCACAAAATGGTATGAAGAATATCGGGAATGGGAGGAGAAACGGAGCGGTACTAGCGGGGGTGACTACTACGCGACACAAGCTTCTTATTTGGGTCAAAAATACCTTGACTTGGCGTTTACGAAATACCACCAGGGTAAACTCTCAGTCGGACAACTCGCGGAATTCCTAAATGTAAAAGTCAGCAAAGTTGCTCGCCTTGAAGATTTTGCACTTAGGGACACAGCTAACGCATGAAGTACATATTTGATACAAACAGTTTTCGGGAGTTACAAAGTTATTTTCCTAACAATTTTCCAACGTTTTGGGCTAATTTCGATTCTGCTGTTAGAGCAGGACAGATTATTTCTGTACGCGAAGTGTTGAACGAACTGGAATTTCAACTCACTCGAGACCATATGATTGATTGGGTTGCCCAAAATAGGAGAATCTTCAAAACACCCACGCCGGAAGAGACAGAATTTGTAGCGAATATTTTTAAGGTGCCACATTTCGCTGCTCTGGTTGGTAAAAAGCACATATATAAGGGTGGTCCCGTAGCTGATCCGTTCTTAATCGCTTCCGCAGCTATCAGCAGTGGCGTAGTGGTTACCGAAGAGGTGTTAAAGCCGAAATCCGCGAAAATTCCAAATGTTTGTGAACATTTTGATGTGTTGTATACAAATCTTGAGGGGTTTCTTGAACAACAAGGCTGGACGTTCTAACACATGGCATTTTGGCCTAAAACCAACAAAAGTGCGTCCCGGCCAAGAAAAAATGCAAGTATTAATAAACAAACCCGATTCGATTATACACATAATTTAACCTTTCGAGAATGTAATTCAAGGTTTGATTAGTTGCCTGATCCCGGTTTGACTCCCCTAAAGAAATAGACATAATCGCGTTGCGCAAGTGATCCATACCGGAATCCGGAAGCGGCCCATGTTTTGTTTCTTCAACACAAACTACAAATTTTTTTAGCTCAAACCTGGCCTTAACAAGAGAATTATAAAAATCCGTTTCAGATGTAAATTGGTTTGAAAGTTTATGGATCCTGGTAATTTCGAGCTGAATGATTGCAGGCCCCATTTGTTGGAATTCTTTCCAGCTGAGAAATTCGAGTTCATTCCAATCTTTTTTTTTAAGGGTAGACATTTTTAATTGTTAGTGGTGAATGGTTAATTTTTCCTGTGTTGATCACTTCATATTTGATTTCGCTTAAATCTAGTTATTCACAAATGTTATACAAAAAAATTATCTCTCGTGCGCAGTAAAATGCTGGGGGGGCTGATGTTTTGCTCCGGTATTAACAGCCCGCCACATTTGCAGAAGCCCTTTGTATTTTCTGCGAAATTCTGCAGAATCCTGTTGGATGGTTTCCCGTGTAAATTGAGGCAATAGATTTACCAGAAGCGATTCCATTTTTTCAATGGAGATCCAACCATGCTGCAAATATGCCAGGGCAAGATGGTAGTCCGGTTCATCTCCACGTGCAATGAAACGAAAGGCGACACTATAAGGATCGAAGTGCAAGAATTTTAATTTATTCTGTTTGAAATTTCCATTATTCGAAATCGTATTTTCTGCTCGAATAGCTCGCTCTTGATATCTATCCGGTAATGGGATGTATTCACCAGGAGATTCATCGATCACTTCCACAATGAATTGATCCTGTGTTCGTTTTAACGCATCAGAAAAAGCTGGTTTATCTTCGGGATTAATTTCAGATGCAATTTCTATTCGTTCAATCCAGTTGCGCCAGCCTTCGAATAAAAGACTTGTCTCGCCAACAAGATAGAGGGTGCCGGCCTTGTTGTAATTTCCACTTAGTTTTGATAGAAAATCCAATAAGGTTTGGCTTTGAATTAGGTTCATAATAGAGTACTAATGGCTAATTATTGAATGATTGTTTTTTATTCTCTTATCTCAAGAGCTATTTTTAAAGCTTGATTTAATTCATTTAGTTTTAATGGGGATAACCTGCCAATGAAATTTTTCAATATAATTTTAGAAAGGCTTACAAGCTCATCACAATGAATACTGCTGTCATGTTTAAGTCCTTCAGCAATTCCTACTAATACCTGAGTGGATAAACCATCATGACTCGAATAAAGTGGTGCACAAATGACTGTGGAAAATTGTGAATCTATTAATAGTTGCCGACTAACTACTACAAATATTCTCGACTTTTTCGGATCTTTAGAGGATGGCTTTTTAACTTTATATAAATTGCCACGTCTCACACGGGAACCTGGTAATCTAATACATCATTAGCTTCGCCATTGAGACGATCAGAATTATTATTTATGATTTCAAGATCACAGCGATCCTGTGCTTCTTTCAAATATTTCTCTATATAAATCCATAAAGCTTTTTCAATAAAATCTGATCGACTTTTATTTTGCCCTGATTTTTCATCAATAGCATTCAATAATTCTTCAGATAATGTAACTGATGTTTTGATTTTCATACTACCAATATACCACCTTTGCTTTTTCAATGCAATAAATTTTGTTCGTTTTTTTTGAATACTCCAGGTTGATAAAATTGATAGTTAAGCAGACTGCTTTAAATTAACTCTTTTCTTGCTCAACACAATTACTTCAAGACAACATACCTTTCCAACCTGGCAACCTCCTTTTCATCCACGTACTTACCAATCTCACGACGAAATTGACTTATGCTTCTATATGGGCGGTACTCTTTAAATTCATGTAGCATCCGTTTACCAACTCCGGGAATACTCAGGATGTCTTCGTCACTTGCCGTATTCAGATTGATTGGGACAAAAACATACTGTTCCAGGCGCGCCAATTCCTCATCGTTCACATATTTGCCAATCTCTTTTCGAAATTGGGCCATTGCTTTGTATGGACGGTACTCTTCGAACTCATGAGCCATACGTTTACCTACGCCGGGAACCAGCAATACTTCTTTTCGGAAAGCTGTGTTGAGGTTTATTGGGATAAATAATGTCACGTACAATTTGGACAATGAGTCTTTGTGTAGTGATTTACTGAGCAATGAGTCCAGTTCGGTCATACTCAGAAAAGGCCGGTTTTCAAAAATGTCTTTTACAAGCTTTTTGTTGAGTTGAGGAAGTAAAAGCAGCTCTTTTTCTCCTGCCCGATTCGGATTTAGTACATTTTCATTGTTGCCAACCTGACTAAATGCGGCACATACGGAAATAATTCCAAAAATGAAAACTATCATTATTGTAAATAAAGGTCTATTTGAAGTCATCAAAATTCTCCTGTTTTAATTTGGATTCCTTTTGGTTTATTCGAAAAACCGGATGTCTGAAAGTGTAAACCGATCCCAGCAGACCAAGCTGGATCATTGTGCCTGGAGCCAAAAAAGGTAATGCACCTTTGATCGATTTCCAGAAAAGTTTTAATCCCGACAAAGAAGGATACATCTCTAACTCGAATTCTACATTAACTCTATAGTGTAAGATGACACCAACACAGCCACTAATCATAAATAATATCATCACTATCTGAAACACTCGCAAAACAATAGAAACACGTTTGAAAGCAAACCAGCCTAGAACTACCAGGCTAGCGCAAATCAGAATAAGAGGCACAAATTGCCAGTAGACTTCAAAATGTTCTAATAACAGAAGTTCCACACCAGCGCCCAACAAACCGGCAACAAATATGAGTAAAAGAAGATTGCGAATAATCTTACCAATTGTGAAATCGCTGTGTTTGTCAGATATGGTATTATTCATTGGTTAATGTACATAATACATTTTCAATAAGCATTACAAATTATTTTATTATTTGTTCAATTAAAGATAAAAAGCTGGAACTCATGACAATCCTTGCCGTATGATTCATTCATACGTTTGATTGAAGCATACGTTTGATTGAATTGTAATTTGAGTGTGTAATTATAAATTCTTTTAATACATCAAATTTTATTGAAGGAATATAATGGAGCAACTTGACACGAGAACAAGACTGTTGGATGTAGCCGAAGAATTATTTGCAGAAAATGGAATCGGATCAACTTCCCTGCGAAAAATTATTGCTAAAGCAGGCGTCAACCTCGCATCTATTCATTACCATTTTGGCTCCAAGGAAGCCCTAGTCTGGGAGGTTTTTTCACGGCGTATTAAACCCGTTAATGCGGAACGGCTGCAGCGACTCGACATAATTGAGGAAAGATCTGGTGAGACACCGCCAAACCTTGAAGAATTGATCAGAGCATTCATCGAACCGGCAATCCGGATTAAGTTTGAAGAACCCGAACGGACCAAACTTATTCTAAGGCTGGTTGCTCAATTACAATCTGATTCCGGGAATTTAGGAGATTGTTTTGTTGATCTATTTAAAGAAGTAGCAACGCGATTCATAGCTGCATTTCATGCCGCGCTTCCCCAGCATTCGCATGCAGAACTTTACTTGCGTTTTAAATTTATGCTCGGGGTTATGCTTATGATCATGAAACAACCTTCAGTGCAAGAAAGTAAAATATTTTCACCCCCGGAACTGGATCTGGAGCGTATTCTAGCCCAGGTAATTCCGTTCTTGGTAGCAGGTTTTGAAACACCTACTTTAAAGTCTTAATACAGGATTGATGCTAATGGTAAGTAAATTATTTGTTTTACTGCTGACACTTTTATTCATCTCATGCGCTTCGGCACCGCCAAATCAAGATTTAGAAACCAGTGTAATTGTTCCGGCTAGTTGGCAACATTCTTCAACCATTGCTGCTGAAATCGATTCTGCATGGTGGACTGAATTTAACGATTCTCAACTAAACCAGGTTTTGGATGAAGCCCTCAACAAAAATTATGATCTAACCATTGCTGGTGCTAATTTACAATCAGCTGTGGCCCAGGCAAGAATTGCCGGTGCTCCTCTTTACCCGCAAGCGAATCTTTCTTTTAACGGTGCCAGGAATAGACAAAATTTTATTGGATTGCCTTTCCCTGGTGCAGGAGGCGGCGTCTTAAGCAGCACGACCACTTCATTCGGTGTTTCCATGAATGTGAGCTGGGAGCTTGATCTATGGGGTCGGTTGAGAGCGGATAAAGCAGCGGCTGTAGCACAGCTTCAAGCTTCCCATGCTGATTTTATTGGCGCCCGGCTTTCATTGGTAGCCCAAGCCAGCAAGAGCTGGTTTGCAGCCATCGAAGCAAAACGGCAGATGGAATTATCGCAGGCTACAGCTGATAGCTGGCGGACATCCTATGAACGTGTTCAAAGACGTTACGAAAATGGCTTAACCAGCTCGCTGGATCTCCGTTTATCCCATGCCAATCTGTCCATCGCGGAAGCAAACCTCAGCGCCAGTAAATCCCAGCATGAAAATGTGTTACGGCAACTTGAAATACTCTTGCGACGATATCCTTCGGCTACTATGGAACTGAATCATGAACTTCCGGAAACATCTCGAGAAGTGCCAACTGGATTGCCAGCCAACCTTGTTTCACGGCGGCCCGATCTGGCGGCTGCGGAACGGCGCTTAGCTGCATCTTACGCCGGCGTTTCAGGAGCCAAAGCTGCGCTGCTGCCGCAAATCAGTCTTACAGGTTCCGGGGGAACTTCCAGTAATCAGCTTAACGATTTATTAAATGGCAATTTTAGTGTTTGGAGTATTGCCGGTAGTTTGTTGCAGCCTATCTTTCAAGGTGGGAGATTGCGTGCGAATGTCGATCTCGCTAAAACCCAAGCTGAGATTGCCCTGGCACAATACCAACGTGCTCTTCTGAATGCCTTTGCGGAGGTTGAGAATGCCCTGGCCAACGAAAAGTACTTAAATGAACGGCAGGTCGCATTAAAAGAAGCAACGCGACAATCTACAGCGGCAAAAGATCTTGCAGAGTCACAGTACAACCGGGGCTTAATCAATTTCGTAACCATGCTGGAAACCCAGAGAGCAGCTTATGACAATGAACGGCAATTGCTTACCGTCCGCCGGCAGCGCCTTGATGCAAGAATCGATCTGTACCTGGCTCTGGGTGGTGGTTTTACAATCAACAAAGACAAACAGATTCAAGATCAGGAGAATCCGTTATGAAGGAAAAGAAGAAATTTATACTACCTATATTGGTGATTTTTGTTAGCATCTTGGGTGCAATCGTTATTGTTGCATCCAGACCTGAAGTTAAACCCCTACCTCCTGAGGTCTCAAGAAAAATAATTCGAGCGCAGAAAGTGTACAAACAAAGTGTTCAAATGGTAGTCAAATCTCAAGGAACTGTAGTACCTCGAACAGAAAGTGTACTGGTTTCCCAGGCGGCAGGGCTTATCATTGATGTCTCACCATCATTCGTTGTAGGGGGATTTTTTGAGAAAGGAGATATTCTGGTTTCTCTCGATCCACGCGATTATGAATTTGCCCTGACACAGGCAAAACATCAAGTAGCCCAAACCGAGTTATCTTTGGAAATTGAAGGACAAGAAGCCAAGATTGCAAAAGAAGAATGGCATCGTTTAAATGATGGCCAAGCGCCTCCGTTGGTTGCCAGGGAGCCCCAGGTGAACCAGGCTCGCGCAGCGTTCGAAGCTGCGAAGGCAGGCATGATGCAGGCCCAGCTCAATCTTGAACGAACTCAAATTCGAGCGCCGTTTTCAGGACGAGTACGTACGAAGAATGTAGACTTTGGCCAATACGTCACTCCTGGTTTGGCCGTAGCTACGATTTATGCTGTTGATTATGTAGAAGTTCGTCTCCCAATACCCGATGAAGAACTTGCTTATGTTGACATTCCTTTGGATTTTCGTGGTGTAAAATCTAACCACAAAGGGCCAGTAGTAATCCTGAAGACGCGCTTCGCAGGTGAAGAACATGAATGGCACGGTTACATCACACGGATTGAAGGAGAGATCGATGCACGCAGCAGAATGATTCATGCTGTTGCCAGGATTGAAAATCCCTATAGCAAAAAACCTAACTCAATCAGGCCTCCTTTAACAGTTGGGATGTTTGTGTATGCGGAAATCGAAGGAAAATATATGGATGATTTATATACGATTCCACGTGTTGCCTTACGGGGTAATAGCCAGGTTCTGATTGTGGATACTGATGAGCGTTTACGATTTCGAAACGTTGAGCCATTTCGTATTGATTCTGAAATTGTATATATCCGTTCAGGGCTGGAAGACGGAGAACAAATTTGCATTTCGCCCCTTCAGGCAGTCGTCGATGGTATGCCGGTTAGTGTTCTGGAAGAAAAGGTTTATGTAGGTCAAGAAACAAAATTGGAGGAGACCAAATGAATCGTGCCATAGAGTGGTTTGCTCACAATCGGGTAACCGCAAATCTTCTAATGATTGCCATTATTGCGGCTGGTGTTATATCTCTGTCCCAAATAAAATTGGAAATTTTCCCGGAGTTTTCTGCAGATTTGATTACGGTCTCGGTTGCCTACTTAGGCGCTGCTCCGGAGGAAGTGGAGGAGGGTGTCTGCGTCCGGGTGGAAGAAGCGATTCAGGACCTTGAAGGAATTATGAAAATCACTGCAACAGCATCTGAAAATATAGGTACTGTTGTGATAGAAGTTGAAACCGGTTACGAGACTAGAAAATTATTGGATGACATTAAATCCCGTGTAGATGCCATTACTACCTTCCCGAGGGAAAACGAAAAACCAATAATCCAGGAAATATTGAACCGCCGCCAGGTTATCAACGTAGCCGTTTCGGGCCAGGCGGATGAGAAAAGCCTTAAATTTCTTGGCGAGAGAATCAGGGATGAAATTAGCGACTTGCCAGAGATCAGTCAAGTGGAATTAGCGGCTGTCCGGCCCTATGAAATTGCCATCGAAGTATCCGAAGAAGCTTTGCGCCGCTATAGACTCACTTTCGATGAAGTAGTCCAGGCAGTTCGATTGTCCTCTTTAGATCTACCTGGTGGTTCGATTAAAACCGCTGGTGGTGAAATATCATTACGAACTAAGGGGCAAGCTTATCGTGGTAGAGAATTCGAAAATTTGATCCTACGTACTTCAGCGGATGGTACGCGACTGAAATTGGGAGATGTTGCAACTATTGTCGATGGTTTTGCTGAAAGCGATCAATTTTCCAGGTTTAACAACGAACCTACGGTTCTGGTTCAAATTTACAGAGTAGGAGATGAAAATGCCCTAACAGTAGCCAATGCTGTAAAAGAATATATCGTAGAAGCGCAATTACAAATGCCGGAAGGAATCCACCTCACAACCTGGCAAGACGACTCGCTGCTGCTAAAAGATCGGCTTAATTTATTGTTGCGAAACGGGCGCAACGGTTTTATTCTGGTCTTTTTCGCTCTGGCATTATTTTTAAGATTAAGGCTGGCGTGGTGGGTTACGGTAGGGATGATTATCTCGTTCTTTGGTGCGTTTTGGGTGATGCCCAATTTTGACGTCTCCCTTAATATGATCTCATTGTTTGCCTTTATACTAGTTCTCGGTATCATTGTTGATGACGCAATTATAGTGGGAGAAAATATTTATACACACCTGGAACAAGGCAAAAGTAGCTTAGATGCCGCTATTAAAGGCGCGCAAGAGGTTGCAGTTCCAGTGTTTTTTGCCGTATTGACTACTGTGGCTGCATTTTCGCCTTTGCTTTCCGTTGCCGGTTTCATGGGAAAAATTATGAGAGTAATTCCCATTATTGTTATTGCTACACTGCTATTTTCCCTGGTTGAATCGTTGTTGATTTTGCCGGCCCACCTGTCTCATATTCATCTCAAGAATGAAAAAAAACCAAAACGGGGTTTAGGTAAATGGTGGAATAAATTTCAGGAGGGATTTACTGTAAAATTACGCCACTTCACTAATGTACATTACCGCAGTATTCTGGACATAGCTTTACGCTGGCGCTATCTTTCTATTTCCCTGGGTGTCGGGATGCTCATTCTTACCATTGGCCTGGTAGCCGGAGGAAGAATAAAATTTACCTTCATGCCCCAGGTTGAGGCTGACAATGTGGTAGCCTTATTAACCATGCCCCAGGGAACATCTGCTGATGTTACGGCCCAGGCGGTTAAGGTCCTTGAAGAAAACGCCCTAAAACTGAAAAACGAGTTTAAAGATGGAGACAACACGCCGATTCAGCACATTTTGGCTTCGGTTGGCTCCCAACCGTTTCTTACTCGACAAATGAATCCTGGCGGTCCCAGCACAAGTACATTTAGCGGTTCCCATCTTGGTGAAGTAAACCTCCAGCTGTTTTCCTCAGAAATCCGAGATGTTACCAGCCCGGAATTAGCGCAACGATGGCGTGAGTTAGTAGGTACTGTGCCGGATGCTGAAAAATTGATTTTCTCCTCGTCATTGTTCTCTGTAGGAGATGCGATCAATTTTCAATTAGCGGGTGCAAACTACGAAGAGCTACAGCTTGCTGCGAATGAACTCAAAACCCGGATTGGCGAATATCCCGGTGTATTTGATATTTCAGATTCGTTTCGGGAAGGGAAAAAAGAGATTAAACTCAAAATAAAACCCGAAGCTGAAGCACTCGGACTTTCTCTTTCCGATCTGGCGCGGCAGGTGCGCCAGGCATTTTACGGGGAGGAAGCACAGAGAATTCAACGCGGTCGTGACGATATTCGTGTCATGGTTAGATACCCGGAGAGCCAGCGAAAATCTTTGGGTGATCTTGAGAATATGCGGATTCGTATACCTGGCGGCGGAGAGGTTCCGTTCCATATCGCGGCAGAAGTCCAACAAGGCATCGGCTTTGCTTCCATCAACCGCACTGACCGCAAAAGGACCATCAACATCACAGCAGATGTTGACTTAAGCAAAGCGAATGCCAATGAGATTGTTGCCGACATCAGCGCAAGTGTGATGCCTTATCTGCTGGCAAAATACCCGAGCATAAGTTATTCCCTTGAGGGTGAACAATCCGAACAGCAGAAGACCCTTGCCGGCCTGGGACGAGGATTTTTGTTTGCCTTGCTGATCATATATATTTTGCTTGCCGTTCCGTTTCGCTCGTATTCCCAACCCTTAATTGTGATGAGCGCTATTCCGTTTGGATTGATTGGCGCGATTTGGGGTCATGTATTTATGGGATTGAATTTAACCATCCTTTCCGGATTTGGCGTGGTTGCATTAACCGGTGTAGTGGTGAATGATAGTCTTGTGATGGTTGATTTTGTCAACCGGGCAAGAGCATCCGGACTGCCTCTTCATGAAGCCATCCGGAAGGCTGGGGTTTCTCGTTTTCGTCCGATTATGTTAACCTCATTGACCACATTTGCCGGACTTACACCACTGCTCCTGGAAAGAAGCCTGCAGGCACAATTCCTGATCCCCATGGCCATTTCGCTGGCTTTTGGTGTCATGTTTGCAACTTTGATTACGCTGATATTAGTACCCTCTATTTACCACATTCTGGAGGATGTGAAAATAGGTGTAGCTAAGGTTTGGAGAAGAGTTCGTACTGAACCGGAATTGGTTGAGGTGTAAAAAAAATATTTTGGTTGTTAATTTTCTCAAACCCCCTCCTCTTGTAACCTTTTGCGGAGTTTAATGGGCTGAGCTCGCCTGGTACGTGTCCTGAGATTTAGCATTTCTACAGCAATGGAGAACGCCATAGCAAAATAAATATACCCTTTCGGAATATGAAGCTCAAGACCTTCGCCAAACAAGGCCATACCAACCAGAATGAGGAAGCTTAATGCCAGCATTTTAATTGTCGGATGTTTATCTACGAAATCCCCTATGGCACGCGCAGCAACCATCATGACAATTACGGAAATAACGATTGCAATGATCATAATTACGATTTGATCTACTAATCCGACGGCAGTGATGACAGAATCCAATGAGAAAATAATGTCTATTATAGCAATCTGAATTAAAACTCCCATATAACTTGATGCTTTTGCCTGGTGTTCTGTATCTTCAGTACCTTCCAAATTGTTATGTATTTCATGAGTACTTTTTGCGATAAGGAATAGACCCCCAAAAATAAGAATTAAGTCCCGTCCTGAGATGTCATTTGCAAAAATACTAAAAAAAGGTTTGGTTAAGCCCATAACCCAGGTCAATGAGAGGAGTAACAAAATTCGCGAAATCATCGCCAGGCTAAGTCCAATTATTCTGGCTTGATTTCTTTGGCCGGTCGGCAAACGTCCAACCAGGATTGATATAAAAATGATGTTATCTATACCGAGGACAATCTCCAAAGATGTAAGGGTTGCAAGGGCTATCCATGTTTGGGGGTCACTTAACCAATCCATGATTTACGCTCCTATTCTTAATGCTTTCTTCAATCTAATTATTTCCGACCCCTTAATTTTGAAAAGAGTAACTTAGCGATTACGTTATACGAATAAAATAAATCATTTTTTTATCTCTTTTCAAACTTTAATTTGGAGATTATTCCGTCACAATGGTTGCATAAAAATGCGGTCCATGTATCTTCGTATACATGTACATTAGAAATTGCCGGTTGCTGCCAGATTTCGGTCAATTGGGGGTTAACTATATGGCAATGAGGACAGGTACTCAAACGAGATGAAACAATTAATTTCATAGTCATTTCTAAAGAACCTTGTTATTATTTTATTGAAGCAAGATTCAAAATTGAATCTGTAGATTGTTTTGCAATTTGTTCAATCTCTATGTAATGCTGACAGGAACCCAGTAAATTGATGTATTTCAAATCCAGTTCCTCCACCATCATCTTTAATTCCTTTGAATCGGGAAAGACGTAATCGCAATCAGGTTTAATGGCTTGAGCTTGCTCGATTGTTACATGGATGAGCTTCAATACGGCATTTAAATTCTCAAGCATTTCATCTTGTTGCAGCACATTCGCCCGACTTCTTGTTGTTTCTAGTGCAGTAAAAAGCCTGTTGATATCATCCCAATATTTTGCATAAGCAGAATCGACCACTTTCTCATCCAAAACTCGGGTATAAACCACATTCATGGCGATCTGGTTTAGTAATAATCGAATAACATTAATACCTATTAATAATTCAACTGTGATCGTGGTTATCTCTACCTCAAGAGAGGATCCTTTATTTAAGTTTTTTATTTTATGGATACAATAAAATATAACTATTGACAGTGCAAGTAAGTCAACAACCAATTCCGTATTAGAAATCAATTTATTACGCTTTCAAAAAATATTTTCGTACAAAAACTCTACTCAATAGTAGAAAATAACGATCAAAAAAAAACCTAACCCAAGCAACGCATCCTTGCTTAGATTAGGCTTCCTTGTAAACAACCTATTTTGCTTCACTGCAAATGAATAAAAGAACAATTTGTGCTGCTAATAATAATAATCTAAGTTAACAAAGTCAAGGAAAATATGAATTTGACAGGATTTGTACTTTGTCAGTTCCTTACTTTATCGTGCTCAATTATTTATTGTTAACTATTTATGATCTCAATGTTCCTATGGCCAAAAATTTAGGTTAATTGATAATCAGTAGTGATTTCAATCGCTTTATGCAAAGATTTATAAACCGGACAATAATCTGCGTGCATACTATGAACGCGTTCGATCGTTTCTTTAGCCTCTTTTGTTGCAGATATACTGTAGAGAACATGAATACGCCGAATAACCAGGACATTGTCTTCTAATTCAACTTCACCCGTTACTTCCGCCGTTAGTTTCTTATTGCTTGCATCAACTTGACGCGCTTCCAGCGCGCCGCCAAAAGTTCCAGTGAGTCAGCCGCCGGTTGCTGCGATTACATAATCTATGGTTGTTGTTTGTGGTTCGGAGATATCCGGACTGACGCCGTAGTGTTTGGCGATATCTCCGTGGACACCAAACTGAACCGTCTGATTAACGGGGAGATAGGCTGTACGTAAAGGTCCGCGATCTCGTTCGATTTGTATTTTGGAAATATAAACTACATCTGGCATTTTATCCTCCGATCATATTCGTGTTTTATAATTTACTTTTTGGTAAAACATCATGAACTTTTTTATGGCGCAGTAAGCTAGCTAAAACCATCTAAATTGTCAAGTAATAAGTAATAAGTGCTTGGTTATAGAAACCACGAATAGTTGATGATAGCGGTCAAATGGAAAGAATCTAATTTCTAACATCCAATAAAGCGTCTACAGCCTTTAATACTTTCTTCACAGATATAAATTTTCTCCAATGATTTCTTAATAAACGAGGTAAGAAAAATCCAAGAGCTTTTGCTCTGGATGATTGATAAGACCAGATTTTTTTACTTCCCCAAGTGCGATAAATACCTACAACTGAAAGACCCAATGCATGAGCCAGGTGGTAAAAACCACTATCATTGCCAATGAATAGTTTACAAGCTGCAAGTTTTGGGACAGCGGATTTAAGTGGTTCGGTAATACGAACTAGATTCGGTCGATTCGATAAATATTTCTCATCAAAATTTGATAGATCGTCTTTTGTTAGGAATAAAACGACAACGGTGGAATTGCGTCCAGTGAGCTTTTCAATAACTCGATGGTATTTTCTCATATCCCAAATTTTATTAGGGTCGTTTCCCCCCGGATGAATTGAAATCGTATCGGAATAATTTGTTAATAGTTGGTCAAACTCACATTTTTCTATTTCCTGGTCATCCGTCAAATGTATTTCCGGATCGATGGCGTTTTGTAATCCTGGTAATAATTCTCGAAACTGCAGCAATCGTAATTGGACCACTTGCTTTTTTGGCCAGGATCTATGAGGAGGCGCCGATGTCCAACCAGGTTTATTTGCTTGGGCTAATAAAAGTCTCCAACCCTTTTCTTTGTTTTCCGTATTCCAAACCCATTTATAATCTTGATTTTTCAACCAATTAAGCTTTTCTTCAAGAGACTTTTGTTGAATGGATGGATTGATAAAATTTGTAAAATCTTGGAAATTCTTAGCAAGAGGTTGTATGCCGGGCGCCAAAAAATCTATTTCAATTTTTGTGTAAATTCTTTTAATTTCTTGCAAGCAGGGAATAAGAGTTAAGGCATCGCCAATCCCTTTCTCGGAAATTACCAAAAGTTTTCCTGCTAACTCATCATTCATCTTTTTGTCTCAAGTCAATATTATTTTGCATAATATATAAATAGAATTTTTGCGAATCAATGCAGTCATTTTTAGCTCCTTTGAATTTAAATTAATTAAAGTACGAATATGAAAGTATTGCGTATTTGGCATGCCGCGGTAGTTACGGAGTACAGGAAAAAAGTGAGAGCTTTAGCGGGGTATCCTGAAGTTGATTTAACATTACTGATTCCCAGGGCATGGAAAGAAGGCGGTAAAGAAATTCGCTATGAGTTTAATGATAAAATCGATTCCGGATTTTCTACAGTGACGGGCCACATCATTAGACAGAATAATATCCGCCGGTATGTTTTTTTGACTGGTCTTTGGAAAACACTGAGGAAAATACGGCCGGATATTATCGATTTGGAAGAAGAACCCTACTCCTACATAGCCAGGCAAATTCTCTTTTTTTGTAATCGTCTGAGATTGAAATCAAAAATCATTTTTCATTCTTCAACTAATACAAATAAAAAACCAGGTAATCCGTTTGTAAAAATCCAAGAGAAGACCTTTTCTTTATCTTCTGCTGCGATTGTAAGGAACAAAGAAACAAAAGCTTATTTGCAGAATAATGGTTTTGAAAAACCGATCTTTTTAAGTGGAAACGGCATAGATTGTAATCACTTTTCACCCGGGGAATCAAATGAACTACATAAAAAATTCAACCTGATAGGAAAAAAAATAATTGGTTTTGTTGGAAAATTGCGAACGGGGAAGGGTATTCACACACTTCTGGAAGCATTCAAAGAACTTCCTGCAAATACAATGTTATTACTAATTGGAGAAGGCCATCTTTATGGTGAAATCCGGGATATTGCTAAAAACGGGGGGTACTATGAACGTGTGATTTTGGCAGGTCATATTGATCATTGGAATTTGCCAAAATATTATCGGCTAATGGATGTATTCGTCATACCATCACAAACGCAACAAAATTGGAAAGAATCTTTTGGCCGTGTAATCATCGAAGCCATGGCTTGCGGGGTTCCTGTGATTGGGTCTTCATCCGGAGCTATCCCTGAAATCATCGCAGAAGCAGGGATTATTTTTCCGGAGAAAGATGCAAGTGGACTTGGTAAAGAGATTAATAAACTAATCCAAGACACAAATTTATTGGAAAGGTATAAAAAGGCAGGTTTGAATAGAGCTATGGAGTTTTCATGGGAGGCAATCGCGGAAATAAATTATGAGGCCTACCAATCAGTGTTAAATATGTAGGGTTAATTCTTAGTCTGAATAATCCAAAAATCATACTAATAATCCAAAATTTTCAACTTTATCATCCCGTCGCACAGGCTGTCGCAGAATAGCCTTCAGCCCGATGAGTCATTCATGGAATCTCAATAT
>CAYXGW010000068.1:0-31249 GCA_964464595.1 uncultured Deferribacteres bacterium | reverse complement strand
TATTATATTTCCGCTAATCCGGATATCTGGAATGAAGATATTGGGGAGGAATAATCCGGTGCCGCAAATTATAGAGAGAGCAAAGTTATTTCCTGATCGCAATGCCATTATAGATAAAAACGGAATACATTCCTATCGCCTGTTGCTTGAAAAGACACAGGATATTGCCTCAACCTTGTTGGAAAACCAGGGTGACTTGCATGAGGCCAGAGTTGCCTTTATGGTTCCTCCCGGTTTTGATTACGTTGCAATCCAATGGGGAATTTGGCTGGCCGGTGGAATCGCGTTACCTTTATGTGTCACGCATCCTTTACCGGAAATCGAATATGTTTTACAGGATACCGGAGTAGAAATATTAGTGCTCCACCCAATGTTTGAAAATAAACTCAGTTCCATATATAAACAGCAAAACATACGTTTGGTCTTAACATCTGGATTCAAAAACATCCGGAAGAAATTGTATCCTGAAATCAATAAAGAGCGAAGAGCAATGATTTTATACACCAGCGGAACCACCAATAAACCCAAAGGTGTGGTCACAACTCATCGTAATATCGATGCACAAATCAACTGTTTAACTGAGGCATGGGAATGGTCTTCAGATGATCATATTCTGCACGTGCTTCCGCTGCATCATACCCACGGGATCATCAATGCATTATCTTGTGCTTTATGGAGTGGAGCCATTTGTGAATTCTTGCCAAAAGTTGACGCAGATTTGATTTGGGATCGATTTATAGAAGGCGGTCTTACACTTTTTATGGCAGTGCCTACTGTCTACATCAAATTGATACACGCCTGGGAAAAAGCAAATCAAGCGAAAAGAAAACAGATGTCCGGTGCATGCAGGAATATGCGATTAATGGTTTCGGGATCGGCAGCTCTGCCGGTGCAAGTTTTTGAGAAATGGAAAGAAATCAGCAGCCACAATCTGTTGGAAAGATACGGCATGACTGAAATCGGCATGGCACTATCAAATCCATATCATGGTGAACGAAGGCCGGGAAGTGTAGGAATGCCGCTTCCCGGGGTAACTGCCCGGCTTTTTGACGATTCAAACAAAACAATTCACAAGGAGGGGGAATCCGGAGAAATTCGAATAAAAGGGGAAAATGTTTTCAAGGAATATTGGCAAAAACCGGAATCTACAAAGGAAGCATTTTGGAACGAATGGTTTTGCACCGGCGATGTTGCGGTGATTGAAAATGGCTATTTTCGAATACTCGGACGCAGCTCGATTGATATCATCAAGACGGGTGGGTATAAAGTATCGGCGCTTGAAATTGAAGAAGTTTTGCGGACTCATCCGGCTATTTCAGATTGCAGTGTGGTCGGGATTGAGGATCCCGATTGGGGCGAGAGAGTTTCCGCGGTGGTTATTTTAACAGATCATTATGAATTGTCATTAGCGGAGTTGCGTGCCTGGGGTAAAGAAAGAATGGCAAACTATAAAATTCCGTCTAGATTATTGATTTTAGAGGAACTGCCGCGAAATTCAATGGGAAAAGTTATTAAACCAGCTGTGAAAAAATTATTTCAAAAATCAACAAAATAAATGAACAGAAAAGGAATGAAGGAGGCTTCATGAAATTGTACGATCTCTCACAACCGTTAAACCAGGAAGTTCCATCTTGGCCATACTACCCACCGTTTGAAGTGAAATATATCAAGCGCAAAGCCGAGCATGGTGTCAATGCGCAGTATATTCAAACTTCGAACCATATGGGTACACACCTTGACGCTCCACGCCATTTTGTAACCAATGGTATGACTATCGACGAAATTCCACTTGATTGGCTTTACGGCCCTGGCGTCATAGTCGATTTAACCGATGAAATGGATGAATTGGCGGTGTATACTCCGGATATGATCGAGCAGCGCGTTCAGGTCAACGAAGGTGATTTGTTGATTCTGCATACAGGCTGGCACCGGCATGCACAATTTGGCTCCGAACCGGATGAAGAAAAATATATTCACATGCATCCGGGGGCGCATCCGGACATGGTTCCCTGGCTGCTTGAAAAGAAGATTAAGATTTGGGGAGTGGATGTGGTTTCCACCGACCATCCAATGGATTTACCGATTGGAAGATTTTTGGGAAAAGGCATGCATGGCCATTGTGATAAGGTTCGCGCCAAATGTGAAGAAAAATACGGTAAGGCGAATATGAAGAAACTATTCCCGGACGAAGATTACCAATTGACCCACAATGTTCTTTTCCCGCATAACTGTATGCATATTGAAAACCTGGGCGGCGATCTTTCAGCTCCTGAGATTCAAAATAAACGATTGATTATCGGTTGTTTTCCCTGGAAATTTAAAGGAGGTGAAGCGGCATTTTCCCGGGTAATTGCATTTGTGGAAGATTAAACCAATCGTATGATTGCGGAAAATGAAATTGCTCGAAAGTCGGCCACTGAGTTGCGCAGGTTGATTGGCAACAAAGAGTTGTCACCTGTTGAGGTTGTGAAAGCGTGCTTGAGACAAATCGAAAAATACAATGGCGTTATTAATGCGGTTTGTACTGTGAATGAAGATGCAATAGATGAAGCGCGTAAAGCAGAACAGGCGATAGTTAATGGTGATAAACTGGGGATTTTGCACGGACTTCCTGTTGGAATTAAGGATGTCACAGCAACTGCCGGAATCCGTACAACTTATGGAAGTCCGCTTTATTCAACACATATTCCTAAAGAAGATGCCCTGGTTGTTCAGCGATTTAAACAAGCCGGGGCAATTATTTTAGGTAAAACGAACACACCGGAATTTGCTACTGGCGGAAATACATTTAATGAAGTCTTCGGTGCAACCAGAAATCCATGGAATACAAAATTAAGCGCCGGCGGATCCACAGGCGGCGGCGCTGCTGCATTAGCGAGTGGTATGATTGCTTTAGCTGAGGGAACAGATTTGGGTGGGTCTCTTCGAATTCCGGCATCGTTCTGTGGAGTTGTGGGTTTAAGGCCAAGCCCCGGATTGGTGCCAACCGAACCTACAAACTATCTTTGGGATAGCCTCTCCGTAACGGGAGGGCTGGCTCGAACGGTTGAGGATTTGGCTTTAATGCTCCAGGCAGTCAGTGGTCCAGGTGAACAAACGCCGTTTTGCCAACCCAATAAAGAGAGGGATTTTATTTCTGCAGTCAAGAAAAAATTACCGAATAAGTTAAAGGTAGCCTATTGCCAGGATATTGCCGGCATCGGAATAGAGGATGAGCTTGGACAAATCTGTCGCAATGCTTCGTTTGAATTATCGCAAATAGGAATGGAAATCGATGAAATCGATTTTGATTTATCTTTCGGTCGGGATGCCTTTCTGAATTTGCGTGGATATAGGATGGTTGCGCAGCACTTTGAGCTATTAGACAAACTGGATGAATTAGGAGAAAATCTAAGAGGGAATATACAGGCAGGTCTTAAGATTACAGTGGAACAATTGGCAGCTTCTGAACAAACGCGACTTAAAATCAAACAAAAATTTGAAAGTTTCTTTGAAGATTATGACGCTCTTTTGACGCCTTGCATGGCTGTCCCGCCTTTCCCCGTTGAACAAAACTATCCGGAAACTGTTGCCGGTAAAAAGATGAAAACCTATGTGGATTGGTTTGCACCCACATTTTTACTCAGCCTAACCGGACTTCCTGTTGCTTGTGTCCCGTGTGGATTAACAAATGAAAAACTGCCAGTTGGCTTACAAATTGTTGGAAAACCATGGAGTGAAGAAAGTGTGTTGGCATTGGCTAAACGAATTCAAGATTTATTTCCCATAGGATTACCATCGTTTTCTGATCTGTATTCATAAAATTGTTCTTATTTTTTTGTGATTTTTAAGAGGAAAAAATGAGGAACATCTATTATTGGAGAAAGTTGAAATCATATTGAAAAGCTCTTGAATTTGAATTATTCATAGAGATTGAATCTTAAAAAATATAGATTCTATTTTACAAATTTATCAAACCCCCACTTGTTATTCAGAACAATAGAAGGTATGATGAACACTCTCCATAAAATTCTGCTTTTCATAGCAGTCTTGCCATTCTCATCCATTACAACGGTAGCACAACAACAGAATAAAGCTGTACTTATAGGACGTGTGGTACAACATAATGGCGGAGCGCCTATTCCTTATGTCAATGTTTTTCTAGCAAATACAACCAAAGGTTCCACAACGAATAAGGATGGTTTCTATAAATTTAAAGGAATTCCTTTTGGTCATTATGAGATTGTGGCTTCGATGATGGGATATGAGATTCAATCTCAAAATATTATTCTGACTAAACCAGACAAAATAGTAATCAATTTTGAATTGCATCCAAAAGTCATTCAATTAAAGGAAGTGATTGTGGAAGCCCGTGATGCCAAGCAGTGGCGCAAGAATCTCAAAGTATTTGAAAGGGAATTCTTTGGTGAAACCGAGAATGCTTCCAAATGTAAAATTCTAAATCCTGAAATACTTGATTTTAAAATTCATAAACCTTCAAATTTATTCACCGCTAAAGCCAACCAGCTTTTAGAGGTACTCAATATGGCGCTTGGCTATCGAATACATATTCTAGAAACCTCTTTCAGTGTGACTGGCAATAATCGTTCTTATAATTATGAGGTTAAATATAAGGCTAAATTACTTTTTAATGAACTAAAACCAAAGAGTGAAAAAGAGAAGAAAAAGTGGGTTAAGAGTCGCTTAAAAGCGTATAGGGGCTCATTCAGGCATTTCCTTAAATCATTAGAAGATTATCGTGCGAATGATGAAGGATTTTATATCAGAAAAGTTCATAAAGATCGGAAAATAAAACCATGGGATTATAAATCTAAAGAATGGAATGATTTCAATAACATTCAATCTTTAGCATCCATTATTTCACCAGGTCAATTTCCTTTTGAAAAAAAATTACATTTTACCGGTCTGATTGAAGTGACTTATTTTAATGAAAGGGATTGGTTCCTAAACAAAAGATATCAAATATCTTATTTGAAATTGGAACAGGATACCGTTGTCGTAACAACCTCCGGCCACTTCCTTGATAATTTAGGCTATGTCAAATATGGCTACTGGACAAGAGGGCGCTTTGCAGATGAATTACCCATAGATTATCTACCAACCCAACTCAGAAAATAGTAAAATCACTATGGTCCTCATAAAATTAATTTTGATATTTCTAGTTCCTTGTTACTTATGGAGTAACACAATATCCGCAAGTGCTAATCAGGTAACAGGTTTATATGTAATTCCAGATTCTACTACCACAGAACATAAATATTATGCCGCATTAAAAGCTGCAGATGAGAAAACTTTTGAACAAAACTTTGAAGTTTATTTTTTGCTGTTGCTAACACAAGATCAAAGAAATGAATATGTCAGTTTCAAAACTCTCCGTGAGAAAAAAGCCTATATTCAAAACTATTGGAAAGCCTCTAATCCCAACCCTCTTTTACCCGAAAACGACTGGTTGTTAGAATTTAGTCGGCGAATACAGTATTCGAAGGAGCACTTCCGTCGCACAAATAAACCTTTTTTTGATGATCGCGGAAAATACTACATAAAATATGGGAAACCTATTAGACGTTTTATAGATGCAGGCGGCCCGACACGTTTAATTGCTGACAAATTGATTCTTAAAAACCTAACCCGGCGTATTTATTATCGGACAATGCCTAATGAGACGTGGTCTTATGAGAATATACAGGATAATTTTGTTATATATTTTGTGCAAGAAGGTATTTCTTTCCGGGAAGTTAGAAGTATTTATGATGCTGTAATTGATAAAAGAGTCATGAGAAAAGCTACCGGTAGTCCTGATCCAAATATGGAGTACTTTATTTGGGGCGATATGGTCAAAAAACGTGAATCTATATCACGGGCCCTATCACATATTGCCGTGGATATTAGAGAAGTTGAAGACGGGTTCGGAGCACAGTATAAAGGTCCACCACAGTCTTCCCTAAGACTAAGTGCTGAAAAGATTTCATTCGACACTAAACTGGCACACATGCAATCTCCGTCTGCGGCACACGACCCTATTCAAGCAGAAAATAAGCTTACCTTTTTTGACCAATTATCACAATACCGTGGGCCAAATGGCAAGACCCGAGTCGAAATCGCTATGCTTGTTCCGTTCAAGAAAAACCTGGTCAAAAAGGTGAAGAAATCATCGATGGATACATTGAATATGGAATTCAGTGGTATGTTACGGGACGTGAATTTCGATCCAGTCATAAAAAATCATTCAACTTCATCGATTAAGATGAAATCAGTGGCACAAGGGAAATTACCGAACGCAGTTGGTAAATTCATGTTGGTAGCACACCCACAAAATGCTGAGCTTACTTTACAGGTTGCAGAAAAACAAACCGACAAAATCGGCTTTTACCGCAAACCCATAGAGATCAGAGATTTTTCAGGCAAAGCGTTAATGGTTAGTGATGTACAACTGTATTATGAAGTTAAGAGTGAAAACGAAAAGAAAACACTGCCGACAGTACGACTGGATAATATCCCGGTAAGTCCGTATCCGTTTAAACAAATTAGCAGAAAGAAACCGCCGTTTTTTTATTTTGAGATTTACAATATTCGTTCTGCCGGGATAAAGGAAAACCTGCAAATCTCTTATCGAATTATTGCGTTAAAGAAATCAACTAGTATCATTCACAGCTTAAAGAACATTCTGTCTGGCTCTGATAAATCTTCTATAAGTGTTATAGTAACACGCCCGGTCACAGGAGAGAACATGCAGGAGCTAATAGAATTTGATTTTAAGAATGTAAAGAAAGGTCGGAACCTGCTTGAGGTTATAGTCTCTGATCCGCGAGATTCGACTATAAGCGTTCGTTCCAGGAAAGAAATTGAGGTGGGGAAATAGAGATTCATAATGGATCATTAAGTTTACAAATTATTGTTAGTCGTGTACTCATGAATACAACAGAACAGAAAAAAATATTTCATAGTTTCTTTTTATCAATAGTGATTGTTCTTATATATTTTCAGAGTAGTGGTGCTGAAATTCCTCCTATCGGCAAATTTTTATCTGATGTTTTCAAAGATTCTACTATAACAGAACAGGAATATTATGCCGCATTAAAAGCTGCAGATGAGAGAACTTTTGAACAGAATTTTGAAGTTTATTTTTTGCTGTTGTTAACACAAGAACAAAGGAATGAATATGTCAGTTTCAAAACTTTCCTTGAAAAAAAAGTCTATATTCAAAACTATTGGAAAGCCTCAAATCCCAATCCTCTATTACCTGAGAATGATTGGTTGTTGGAGTTTAATAGACGGATTCAATATGCGAAAGAAAACTTCCGTCGCACAAATGAACCTTATTTTGATGATCGAGGAAAATACTACATAAAATATGGGAAACCACATCGACGCTTTGAGGACCCGGGAGGGATCCAACGTGTTAAGTTTACTAACAATGAAAGAGCTCGGCGGTTGCTAAGTTTAAGGAGTCCGGTCAATTATTCCACAATAGCAAATGAAACTTGGTCCTATGAAAATGTAAGCCACGGTTTTGTGGTGCATTTCGTAAAGGAAGGGATTTCTTTTCGGGAAGTAGAGAGTCTTATGGAGATTTTAGATGATAAAAGAGCCATACAAAAAGCTATTCCGACTTTTTCAGGAAATCCTCTCTTCAAAGGTGATCCCAACATGATATACTGGTTATGGGGGGATATGGTAAAGCAACGGTTATCAATTTCGCCAACGCTCGCTCAAGCTGCTGGCAAAGTTAACTTTGTCGAAGAATCGATTACTCTGAGCGGAAAGGGAGCCTGGCAGCTAGATGGACTGCCTCAAGTTACCTTAAGGAACCGAGCTAATGAACTAATTGCGGATATTAAATATGCTCGTAGCACAAGCCCTTCAGCGGCACATGATCCAATTCAGGCGGAGAATAAGCTTACCTTTTTTGACCAATTATCACAATACCGGGGGCCAAATGGCAAAACCCGAATCGAGATTGCAATGCTTGTTCCGTTCAAGAAAAACCTGGTCAAAAAAGTGAAGAAATCATCCATGGATACATTGAATATGGCATACAGTGGCATGTTACGGGACGTGAATTTCGATCCTGTTATAAAAAATCAATCAATTTCAGCTATTATGATGAAATCAGTTGCTCAAGAGAAATTACCGAACGCAGTAGGTAAATTCATGCTGGTAGCACACCCACAAAATGCTGAGCTTACTTTACAGGTTGCAGAAAAACAAAACGACAAAATCGGCTTTTACCGCCAACCCATAAAGATCAGAGATTTTTCAGGTAAAGCGCTAATGGTTAGTGATGTACAACTGTATTATGAAGTTAAGAGTGAAAACGAAAAGAAAACACTGCCGACAGTACGACTGGATAATATCCCGGTAAGTCCGTATCCGTTTAAACAAATTAGCAGAAAGAAACCGCCGTTTTTTTATTTTGAGATTTACAATATTCGTTCTGCCGGGATAAAGGAAAACCTGCAAATCTCTTATCGAATTATTGCGTTAAAGAAATCAACTAGTATCATTCACAGCTTAAAGAACATTCTGTCTGGCTCTGATAAATCTTCTATAAGTGTTTTAGTAACACGCTCGGTCACAGGAGAGAACATGCAGGAGCTAATCGAGTTTGATTTTAAGAATGTAAAGAAGGGTCGACACCTGCTTGAAGTGACTGTTTCTGATCCACAAGATTCTACTTTAAAAGCTGTCTCATTAAAAGAATTGGTTGTGGGAAAGTAGAGTTTCAATGAAACGATTTTCAATCTTTGGGACATTTTTTGTGATCTTACTGACAATATCATGTGAAGTTAGCAAACAACTTTATATAGAGAATGAAAATAATATCACTCTGACTGGCAAATGGAAATTAGTCGTTTATGAAGATCTTACCAATAGAGATATCGAATTTGAACCAAGAGATATTAGGAGATCTATTATTATGGATTTTTTTGACGATGGTAAGGATGGAATAATGGATGGCCATACCGTGACTAACCAAGTATCAGGTGAATATTCTATTTTTAAACCGAATCAGATTAAAGTTACTGGATTTGGTGGTACAAAAATAGGTGAACCTCCCTGGGGTGGTAAATTCTGGGAAACTATCGTATCGGCAAGTTCATTCGAAGTAGACGAAGAAAAATTAATCATTTCCTACAATAGCAATAAAGAAAGAATGATATTTCTAAAATTGTGAAGGCAAATAAAAAGAAATAAGGTTCAAACAATCTAAGTTTTGAATTAGAATTAGAATTTAGGCAACATTATAATTAAAGCTTATTCTTTTTCTCCCCCTTTGAAAAAAATGTTTAAAATCAAGTTAAGAGAAACAGCCAAAATCACAGCCAACATAACAGAATTGGTCAGCAAAAGTTTAACAAACAAAGGCAACGGATCCAACCACTCCGATCCTAATGAATAAGTTGCATAAATAGGGACACAGATTGCACAAATCAAGGTGATACCTATAATGAAGGAATTGGCATTGGTGTTTTTGGCAACATTCAAAATCCTGGTACCGGATACGAAAATCATTCCACAAACGATAATAAAAACACCGCCTAGTACCGACCTGGGCATTGCTACAAGCAGGGCGCCAAATTTTGGACACAATCCGTACAAGATCAAAACAATCGCTGCAATTTGAACGACAAAACGGCTGGCGACCCTGGTGGTTGCTATGATTCCATTATTTTGGGTATAACTTGTGCAGGGTAATCCACCAAACATAGATGCAACCACACTTCCTAATCCTTCTGCAAAAATTCCTTTATTGATATGTTGAACGCGGTAGGTTTCTCCCGAGACAGCGCAGGTAGCTGCATAATCCCCGAGTGATTCAACCATTGAACCGAGGTATCCGACAAAAATAACCAGGATAGCTGCCAGGCTAAAGTCCCACCCAAACCCGGGACCTCCGTAAGGGAATAATTTCGGTAATGAAAACCACGGCTTTTCAGCAACCAGTGACCAATCTACCAGGCCCATGACGCCTGAAATTCCTAGTCCTACAACCCAGATTGATATGAAAATCGATCCTCTTGAAATGAGGCCCTTAAGCACATTTTGAAATTTAAACTGCAGAATAAAAATAAAAGCAATAACAGTTCCCGCAAGGATAAAATTTTGGATGCTGCCATCACCAATTGTCAACCGAATTGCAAGTTTACCCAACGAAAGTCCAATACTGATAATAATCACTCCGGATACCACAGTAGGAAACAATTTTCGCAGGTATTTCAAAATTTTGGAAGCGCCAATAATCATTTCGATTAACCCACCAACAAATACACCTCCCCAAAGAAATGAAGCTCCCATTTGACTGGCTATGGGTACTATAGTCCCGGTAAGAGTAGCAGATGGCCCCTGGATGATTGGCAGGCGATTGCCAATTGTTGATTGAAGCAGGGTAGCAATGCCCATAGAAAACAGGCAAAAATTGATAAATTGTGCTCTTTCATGTATGGACATGCCAACTGCGGCGGCAACAGCTAATGGTAAAACGAATGGTGATATATCGACGAGGGTATGCTGCCAGCCCAAAAGAATGCATTCCCACCATGTTTTTGGTCTTTCATTAATTTTGTAGATTGGCGTCCTTAATGCAGGTTTTTCTTCCCAAACTGCATCTTCAATCTGATTCATGCGTGATTCCTTAAACCTGATTAGAAATTTGATTTACAATAAATCAATAAAAGGATATTGTTTAAAATATCCAAATAGAAATTGATTTTCCTTAATAGATCGTTTATCTGATTACGAATTTGTATTGAATAAAATTTACATTTTGTTTGGATGTTATAAACTTTATAATTATATTTGACTATGGTTAAATCAAACTAAAAAATCTTTTTTTAAATATTAATCATTTCAGTTTTCCGGATCTCAATTGTGTGTATTTCACCTACGCCTTTCATTCAGTCAGTGGTTTACGATTTTGGTTTTCATCGAGACAATTACTAACCTAGCCTTATCAGAAGATGATTTTTTTAATCAATTTGCAGGCTTAAGTTCATTAAATCAATCCGTCTAAGAATTAATAACCAGTTTGCTCAAGTCTGTAAATGCTATAAAAAGGAGAGCTGCCTATCGGAGAATGTCCAACAAAGACTTAAGGAGATTATATGTCGATAGCTTTTTTGAATAAATAAAATTTTAAGGGGAATTGCTTTCGGAATGATGAATTAATTTGGTTATTCATGTTTTTACTAACCAGATATCCTAATGGTTCTAAATTCTGACCCAAGTATTTTTAAGGTTTGCATGAACAAATATTGAGGAGAATTTATATGAAACAGTGCATTTGGCCGAAAATGCATAATTGGTTAATTGTGTTATTGATTATTAGTGTTAGTTGTCAGCAAAAAGAATCAAACCAAAGTAACAATGGAATTGACATTGAAGAACGCATTCGAGAATTAGGAATCCAATTATACACTCCTGATCCTCCAATCGCGAATTATGTTCGCGCAGTTCAAAGTGGAAACTTGGTGTTTTTGGCCGGTCACGGTCCACGAAAACCGGAAGGCGGCTATGTTACAGGAAAAGTGGGGAAAGATATCGATATTGAACAAGCAAAAGAAGCCGCCCGTTTAACAGTTATTTCTCTATTATCTTCGTTAAAAGCCGAAATCGGAGATTTAAACAGAGTCAAAAGAATTGTGAAGGTTTTTGGTATGGTGAACTGTGAGGAATCCTTTACAGAGCAACCTCAGGTAATTAATGGCTGTTCAGATTTATTGGTAGAAATATTTGGCGAGTCCGGCAAGCATGCCAGGGCAGCCGTAGGGATGATCTCTTTGCCTAAAAATATTTCCGTAGAAATTGAAATGGTTGTAGAATTAAAAGTAGATTAATTTTAATTATGGTAGAGGATCAATCAAAAATAGATATACGATGGGCTGCGCTTTTAGCGCGCTGCTTGTTAGGACTATTATTTTTTATGGCCGGGTGGATGAAATTATTCGAGATGGGAGCGGCTGAACATGCACGACAATTATTTGTCGAAGGCTACAAAAACTCTTGGATACCTGTTTGGCTGCTGTGGTTTTTTGGTTTTACTATTCCTTTTGTAGAGTTCATTTCCGGCGGATTATTGCTATTAGGATTTCGGATTCGGGAAGCCCTTATCGCAATTGTAATGGTCCTGGTCATCGTCACCTATGGCCATTTACTTGAAAACCCATTTTATGATGTGACAACTCATATCCTTCCCAGGGCTTTACTGGCTTTATTTCTATTTATGATACCCCAAAACTCAGAAGCTTGGACAATGGACTCGTGGTTGAGTAAGCGAAAATTTCAACAATAATTTAGGAGAAATATGCTGGCATTGTTCTTCTATTTCATCATCTTGGGACTTTTAATGTTTGTTTTTGATTTTGCCTTACTTAAAATCAGAAAGAGAATAATCATTTCATCCTATATAGTGAGTGGAGTAACTGCCGGAGTAATTGTAGGGTTATCCATACAACAAACATATATAGAAGGAATCCCAGGTATTTTGCTTCCGTTGATTCTCAGTTTGACAGGTAGTTTATTCCTGTATATTGTTAATGTTAAGGAACTTTCCAAAAAGGCGGTATTCCGGCTGTTTGGAACAATCATTCTAGGTTTCTCCACAGGACTTGTTTCTTTTTTGGTGGTTGTTTTTATGCAATTGTTTCAATACGATCCTTTTGCTGTGAGTTCGGAACCGGCCAATTTTTTTATCAACCTCTTATTAAATGGATTCCTGCTTCATTTTGGATATGCTTTTTCAGGGCGAATCTCTCAAAGTCTCTACCGAACCGGTGGCCGCTAAACCATTATTTGATTTTCTTTTCCAATGGCGACACAAAAGTAAGTTGCAAGATAATTTCTTAGCGGTTAAAAGAAAATAATTTGTAATCTTATTCGGCTTACCATAACTTAATAAGTTAATCATATTATCTTAAACGAGATATACTCTAATATTTATTTAAAATTAATTTATTTGGGAGATAAACCATGGATAAGCGAAAATCCTTTCTAGTTTGTTTATGCCTTATTAGCGTGCCATTTACCATTGGCTTTGCTAATGACATTACTTTGAATGCGCCTGATGGAACTATTGTTGAAATCAATCGGGATGAATATGGCGTTCCCCACATAGTCGCCCAAAGTGAAGTAGGGGTATTCTTTGGGCAGGGATTTGCCGCAGCACAAGACCGGTTATACCAGATGTTTCAGTTTAGATTAGCCGCAAGAGGCGAAATTGCCAGTATTATTGGGACGGAAGATAATCTAATTTTGGACAAAGAGATTAGAAAAATCTATTATACCGAAGAGGAAAGATCACAACAGTTCAATGCCTTACCAGCTAATATTCAATCAGCAATAGAATCCTATAAAGATGGCGTAAACACCTACCTGGATTCAATGACTGTTAATCCAAACAAATACAAACCGACTGAATTTTTTCTATTGCCATTTAACCCCTGGAAAGTGACAGATTCCATTGCTCTCATCCAGTTTATGATTCGAAATTTTGGTGGAGCCGGAGGAGATGAACTAGCCCGCTTGGCAGAACTGCAAGCAAATGGCCAGGCTTGGCTCGATGAAAATAGGCCAATCAATGATCCTGCAGTGCCCACGACAATTCCGTCAAGTACGTCTATTTCTCACAAACAATGGAAATATTCCGGTATGGTTGTAGATAACGACATTATTCAATCGATCAATCGGAAACAAGATTGGATTGATGAATACGCCAGAAATCAACGATTGCCTACAAAATTGGGAAGTTTTGCAGTACTTATCACCGGTGCAAAGTCAAACACCGGAAATGTGATGTTGTTAGGCGCTCCGCAAATGGGAGGCCATGAACAAAACATAATCCGAATTCCCAATGAAGTAGAATTGCAATGTCCGACCCTTCATGCCGGGGGAATGATAATTGCAGGAATGCCAGGGATTATCATTGGCCGGAATGACTACTATTCATGGACATTAACGAGCGGGATCTCAGATAATGTCGATGTTTATATTGAATCTACCCAGGATAACACTTATGGAAAATACTGGTACAATGGAGAATGGCAGGATTTCGAAGTTATTGAGGAATCTATTTCACTTGCGGGAGTTCCCCAGTCATTCACTCACTACAGAACAGTTCACGGGCCTGTTTTTGGTGATGATTTATCCAATCACCAGGTATTTAGCAAAAAAATGACTTTTTGGAATAATGAATTGGCTATGATGTTGGCTATCTTCGGCATCATGAAAGGAACCAATCTGGAACAATTTGAAGCTGCCGCGGCTTTGATCCCGGTATCATTCAACATGTTTTATGCAGGCAAAGATCAAAACATTAAATTTTGGCATGTTGGCCACTACCAGGATAGAAGTGATGGTGTCGATCCTCGTTTGCCCCACAAAGGCGATGGCACCGAAGAGTGGGGCGGTATGATGGAATTTTCAGCCTTGCCATCCTCCCAGAATCCAAGCCAGGGTTACTTAGTTAACTGGAATAATAAGCCTGTAGCCTGGTGGGATAATGGCGATAACGTACCGTTTCGATCAAATGCCGATTTAACGAGTGGCGCTTGGCGTGTAATGGCAATGCAACAATATGTAGGTCCAATTACTGATTTCTCCTTTGAACAATTGAAAGATACCCCCCGGCAAATCACGAGTCATGGTTCCTATCAACAAGCGTTAGAATTTGGAACGGATGAAGTGATTGATTATAATGTATTGCCGTCTGGGCAGAGTGGGTTTGTTAGTATAGTTGGAGTTCCCGATCTGCACAAAAGCGATCAATGGCCGTTGCATGTTAATTGGGAATTTAAAGACATGATTTTTGCTGAAATAGAAACGGGTGTGGATAACCCGGGTACTATACCTGTCGAGTTTACTTTATTTCAGAATTATCCAAATCCCTTTAATCCGGTAACCACTATTTCCTACACTTTACCCGTTCAATCCCATGTCTTGATTTCAATATTTAATACCAGGGGCCAGTTTGTTGAAAAAGTAATCGACAAAGTGCAGGAAGCCGGTAGTCATAATGTTACCTGGCACGCTTCTGATTTTGGCTCAGGTATATACTTTTACAAATTAACTTCCGGTCAATTTACTGTGGTAAAGAAAGCTATTTATTTGAAATAGAGTGCCTAAAATGCTTAAAGTAACAAAGTAACAAAGGAGCAAAGGCACAAAGGCACAAAGAAAAAAAGAGAAAAGAAAGAAAATCTCTTGTGTCATCGCACAGATTACAGGCGGTGATTTCATTATTGAATTGCGGGACAGTGCTTCTCGTTTAGCAGGTAGTAGCAGCATGTCAATTTTGTTGTCTTCTTGTTTCTATTCCTTATTATACTAAAATTGATGACCAAATTGGATTTCAATCAATCAAACCAAATGTTTAACTTATTTTCCGAATAACATAAGGAGAAGAGCTATGAATCAAATAAAATCAGTTTATCGAAGTTGGTTTGTCTTGGCTTCGTTTATTCTATTGTTTTCAACGACAGCGATGACCCAGGACAAGGTCATCACACCAGAGATGGTTGTCAGTTTGGAACGGGTATCTCAAGTTTCTCTGGATCCAACAGGCCAATGGATCGCATATGTTTTGAGTGTTCCAAGAAGTGTAAAAGATGCACCAGGCGGAGCCTATTCTGAAATTTGGATCGTAAGTACCAAAAGTGGAGAATCAAAGCAATATACTTCGAAACCTGTTAGCGCATGGTCTGTTGGCTGGTCGCCGAATGGTAAATCGATAAACTTCCTCTCTTGCCGTAAGGAACATGATACGAATACACAAGTCTATCAAATGCGCATGGATGGTGGAGAAGCAACGGCATTAACCCATCATGAAACTTCTGTCAGTCGGTACCAATGGTCACCCGATGGCAAATCAATTGCCTTCCTGGCAACCGATCCGGCAACCGATGCCGAAAAGAAAGCCAAAAAGACTGGGCAAGACTGGAAGGTAGCGGATGAGAATTTCAAGCATCGCCATGTATGGGTGATGAATGTAGCAAAGGGGAAATCGCAGAAACTATATGAAAAAGATCTAAGCACCTGGAGTTATGCATGGGCGTCAGATAGCAAGACAATTGCCATTCAAGCAACTGACACGCCGTTGATTGATGACTCATATATGTACAAAAAAATCTATACTGTTTCTGTAGATGGCGGAAGACTGGTTATCCTTTGCAAGACCGAAGGGAAACTAGGTAATATGGCATACTCTCCGGACGGCACCCGGCTTGCTTTTGTTGCCGCTGTAAGCCTCAACGATCCCATAGCCCAAAGTGTGTTTGTAGTTTCTACAAATGGTGGATCGGCTAAAAATCTTACCGAGAATTACAAAGCGACAATAAACTGGGTCGGTTGGTTGAACAATAATGATCTTATACTATCAGCTACATTGGGCACCCAAACTTTTTTGAATCGCTTAAACGTCAGCAATGGGGAGATGAAAAAGATTGTTGATGCCGGACCCATCTTACAAAGTTTAAGTGTTCAATCTAAGAAAGGTTTATTCGCAGCAGTGGCTCATACTTCGCAACATCCACAAGAAGTGTTTGCAGGCAGCCTCAAAAATGGTGTTTTAAAGCGGTTAACCAAACATAACTCGGATTTAGCGGCAGTCAAATTAGGGAAACAAGAGGCTATTGAGTGGAAAGCTAAAGACGGAATGTCGATTGAGGGTATTTTGACTTATCCAATCGATTACCAGCAAGGCCAACGATATCCCCTGGTTTTGCAAATCCATGGTGGACCGGAAGGTGTAAGCCTCAATGGCTGGAATACGCGCTCCGGTTATCCTGTACAAGTACTGGCAGCCAATGGTTATATGGTTTTGGAGCCGAACTATCGCGGCAGCGCCGGTAAAGGTGTCGCATTCAGTAAAGCCGATCATGATGATTTAGGCGGCAGTGAGTTTGGTGATGTCCTGGCAGGAGTCGATGCATTGATAGATAGAGGCCTGGTCGATCCGGATCGGATTGGCACAGGTGGATGGTCTTATGGCGGTTATTTCTCGGCATGGGCGGCTACTCGTTTTAGTGAGCGATTCAAAGCATCCGTAGTTGCCGCTGGTATTACGAACTGGATTTCGTTCAATGGCACGACTGATATTCCGCATGAAATGTCATTGGTGCATTGGAATTCCTATTGGTACGATCAACGAGACCTACATTGGCAGCGATCTCCGATGTACCATATCGAGAATGCAAAAACCCCAACTTTGGTTGTGCACGGGATGTCAGATGCACGGGTCCATCCGGGACAAGGAATCGAATTATACACAGCTTTGAAGCATAAAAAAGTCCCGACCAAGCTGGTTTTGTATCCGCGTCAGCCACATGGCTTGAGAGAAAGAGCGCATCAATTGGATTTCATCAAACGAGTGGTAGCTTGGTTTGATCAATATTTAAAACAAATGGCGACCAATTGAATGGTTAACCGTGAAAGATAGTTTTTGAATAATCGATAAATAAAAAAAGGGCCCTTAATCCGTCGTTAAAAGAACTTTAGTGCTATACTGAATTTAACCCATTCTGCTTACCCTAATCAAATGCATAAGAAATACTTTAATGATAAATCTTGCAAAGGTATTCCAATTGCCATAGCAGTAACTTTTGAAGTAATATCTCAGAATTGGGGCCATAAAATAAAGGTATGTTACTTTCTAAATCTAGAATATTATAACAATACTGTTTATTGTAATTCTGTGGAACAATATTCAGAAGAATTTAATATAAACCATAAGACTTTTGTGTTAATAGTTTACTAAACTACAATCATTCTTTATAATGCATTCAGATTATTTGAAAGGAGGTATTATAGCAATACTAACTGAAGACTATTAATTTAGGAGGATTTCTTATCGGGCAATTTCTGTTTTGTTATCTAATTCACTATAAAGTGAATTCCGGCCAAAGTTCAAATACTGTTTCCTATTATTTCCTCTATTTGATTTGTCTAATTTAATCCAAGTTTGCCTTAACTTGCTTTTACTAGTCTTCTTACAAAAGTTCTCAAAGTAAACTTTCCTTATGTTCAGAATTAGAACCGAAAGCTTTATTCTAACAAATATGTTCTATTTCATCCAGAGATTATAACTATAAAATCTTGGGAATTTAATATAACAATTTTGATGGCACTAACAGGGAGGAGTGCCAGTTATGAACGGACATAAAAGGATTTGTGCAATTGACTTTCAAGGTAGTTTATCACCAACGATTGTTAAATATATCCAAGCCAAATTTGATCTGATTGTGGATATAGTGAATTGTGAACCTGATACAAAGAAGTATCTTTCGATTAATGAACCAACCCTGATCTTATTTTTTGTCCCCAGATTAAATTATGATATTAACGCCATTCTAACACAGGTAGGACTGAGGTGTGGAACGCCCACGGTTCTATATATTTTAGATCCAGCCAATTGTGAAGAAATTATCAGTTTATTAAAACTTGGTTTAGATGATTTCATTGTCCAACCTATAGGGAAAGCCGACCTGGTCGCAAGAATATGTGGACTACTTGAACCTTCTCAGTTAGAGGAACTGCATGCAACCAAGAGTTTTTTAAAGCACAAATATGGTTTAACCAGGCTATTGGGAGAAAGTCCCTCTTTTCTTAGAGCTGTAGATAGAATGGTAGCAATGGCTAAGTTTGAAGCGGTAATTTTGCTGCTAGGCGAAACTGGCACGGGAAAGGAACTGTTTGCACGAGCTATTCATTTTTTAGGTAGTAGATCAAATAAACCATTCATACCGGTAAATTGTGGTGCTATTCCTGTTGAACTTTTCGAGAATGAATTATTTGGCCATTCAAAAGGCGCTTATACGGATGCCCGGATGCTTCAAAAAGGTTGCATAGCTGAAGCTGAAGGCGGAACCTTGTTCCTTGATGAGGTTGAGTCTATGCCGGCTAACGCTCAGGTGAAACTATTGCGATTTTTGCAAGACCAGGAATATAAACCCCTGGGCGAGAGTAAATTTATACAGGCTGACGTTCGAGTTATAGCTGCATCCAATGTAAACTTGAAGGATGAAAATAAAGAAGTCCGTTTCAGAAGAGATTTATTCTATAGACTGAATGTATTCTCATTAACAATTCCATCCCTAAGAGAAAGAAAAGCCGATATATCAATTTTGGCAAATCATTTTATGCATGAGTATTCAAGCCGGTTTAAACTTCATGGAAAAAAGTTATCCCCATCTGCTTTACACAAACTATACTGTTATGATTGGCCGGGAAATATTCGTGAATTGGAGAATACAATCCAGCAAAGCATCGTGGTGACGCAAGGCTCAGTAATCGATGCGGATGATATTGAAATACCGGAAGTTCCAGATATTGAACAGGGGGATAAAGACTCATTTCGAAAATTAAAGTCACAAGCGATTGCTAAATTCGAAAGTGAGTATGTTACCAAATTGCTGGTGGAATGCCAGGGTAATGTTTGCCAGGCGGCAAAATTGGCAAAAATGGATAGACGCAACTTTTACCGGTTAATGCGGACGCATAATATTTCGAGAAATAATATTGTGAGAAATTCCGGCTAATCTTCAAGAAACACGTTGAATTGTGGGCTGGTGAAGTGAACCTGGTTTTGGATAGGATTTACACCCTTCGATACAAAAATGTCCAAAAGCATGGCATTTTTTACTCAGGATACTAAAATTATTTCTGGTCAGCAAATTAAGCATGTGAAAAACTTGTCATTGCGAGGCTCCCGGCTTGCCGGGAGACGTGGCAATCCCCTGCGGATTTGGGTGGAGATCGCCACGCTCCCTTCGCTCGCTCGCGATGACACTTCAATAATCTCGTAGAATTAGGAGCGTTAGAAGGATTCAGGGGCCATCATAGAATGAGTATTTTTGAATATTCTTTGGAATAGGTGTCTTAGTTAAATGCTCCGTTAGGAGCTGCATATTTATAGAACCTTTCTGCAAATATGATCTATAACCCCATAGGGGTAATATATGTTATATGTCGCCCCGATGGGGCTCATTTTCGGGTTTTGCTATTTTCGGCATCTATAAATATGTCGCCACTACGTGGCTAATAATTTGATCATCCACAACATATAATATCGTTAGCAATTCCGTATTCAATAAAACCCTCCCTTATGTTTATGCTCTTTTTTTATCCCTTATCCAAATTTCGCCACATTGAAGATCGCATTTTTTATGAGCGCTTGAAATGTGTTAATATTGACACAAAAAGAGTTAAGTTTTGACACAGTACCTAACTGTGTTTATATAATCGGACTTGTATTATATATCTAATTTAGGCGTGTCGATTTTGCATCAATTAGATATTTCCAATCCAATTTAAACATCAAACGAAAACGTATTAAAAACAATAAGTTATTGACGCAATTGTTATTAGGCATAGATATTGTAAATGATTTGATTGAAATTTTAAACTTGAGGTCAGACATGCCTTTTAAAATAGAAACAGATATTCAAAAATTAGCTAACAAAGGTTCCGGTGACAAAATCCTTTCATCGGATTGGAATGCTTTGGTTTTGGCTATTGTAAATAGCTGGGGCCTTACCGGCAATAGCAAAATAATTGACTCTGCTTTGTCACCGGAAATAAAAGAAAAAATTGATCCAGATGACAAATTTTTGGGAACCATTGGTGACGAACCTCTGGATATTCGTGTCAAAAACAAAACTGCAATGTTTATCAAGCCCGACGGTAATGTCGGCATCGGGACGAAGGAACCGAATGGTAAGCTTCATGTTGTTGATACTTCCGGTGCACTGCGCGGAGGTACACCCGGAATAAGAATAGCCTCATCAGGTGGTGGCAATCAGGCCAGATTGATGTTGGACGCAACTGCAGCCGGTGGTCAAGAATGGAATGTGTGTGCAGCAGATGCTGGTAGTGGCCGAAGATTTATGATTTTGGAACCAAGCGGTCCTCCAAGATTTTCCATCGATGTCGGTGGCAACGTCGGCATCGGCACGACGAGTCCTGATTATCAATTACAAGTAGGTAATGGTATTTGGAGTAATCTCGGATCAAATTATAAGCTCGCAGTTTCAGGAGATATTGTTGTCGGCCTTCCGGGAGTTGGAGATACAAGATTAAGTTTGGTAGAGGGGATTGGAGGCAATTATTTTACCATCACAAAAACAAATCGAAAGACAGTGATCGCAGATAATGATGGGAATATTACATTAGAACAAGGCGGCAACGTTGGCATCGGGACGACGAGTCCGAATGCGAAGTTCGATGTCCAAGGGAAATCCAAATTTAGGGGTCCTTCGAGTGGAAGTACAACTATCAATGAAAGCATGGCTGCGATTATGGTTGGTCCCGGAACATTAAGAAGTGCACCACTTGGATCATATTATCCAGGCATTGGTTTCAATCATTTGTTAAGCAGTTCAAGTTCAAATCAGTGGGATGATCAAATGCATGCTTACATAGGGACAAGATTAATAGATACTCCGGCTTCAGAAAAATCAGCTTTAGTCTTTGCAACGACTAGTAGTGTAGGAGCACACCATACTCAATTTCCAACTGAAAAAATGGTAATAACGCCAAATGGCAACGTCGGCATCGGCACGACGAGTCCGAATGCGGCTCTGAGTATAATGAATGATGAGGCAGGAAAATGGGGAATGGGCTATAGAAATTACTATAATAACGAAGAAATAGCTCTGAACATGGGTTATAATTATGGGAATGGTAACCAAATAGGACTTCAAGTAAGTATTGAAAAATCAAATGCTGAATCAGTTATTTTTAATTTAAATTCAGGTGGAGAAGGAGGGTATGCATCAAGTCGATTTTTCGTTCGAGCAGACGGCAACGTCGGCATCGGGACTACGAGACCATCATTTACACTACATACTGCAGGAACTTCGTATGCTTCAAGTCGTGCGGGAGCAGGCATTGATTATGCGGAATACTTTGAATCCCTAGTTAGGGTGGAAATTCCAGCGGGCACTTCTGTTGTGCTGGAATCGGATAAAATCAGACCCGCGAAGAAAAACGAAACTCCTGTTGGCGTCATCTCTGCAAACCCTGGTGTAGTTGGCGGCGTTCATACCGAATGGCCTAAGAAGAGCCTTCGCGATGAATTCGGTAATAAAGTCATGGAAGAATACCAGGAAGAGTTTATGGTTCCTAAAAAAGAAAAAGTAAAAAAACAGCGCCAGAAAGTGGAGACGAAAACCATAAAGGAAAAGGTCACCCATACTGAAGTCGTTTACAAAAACAAGAAATACCGGCAGGTGGAAATTACCGAGACCGTGTCCCGGGAAATCGAAGAACCCCTCTTCGAAGAGGTAGATCTTTATGATGAAAAGGACAAGATCATTGGAAAACATCAGATTCAGGTGATGGAAACCTATGTGGGAGAAATCGAAGTGTTGGATGACGACGGCCAGCCGGTCATGGTGGGAACCGGCAAATTTGAAACGAAGGAACGCCACAAATTAAATCCCGATTATGATGAGAAAAATGAATACGTCTCCCGGGAAAAACGCCCGGAATGGAATTGTGTCGGCTTGTTGGGACAAATACCGTTGCGCAAAGGCCAGCCGGTGGCGCCGGGTTGGGTGAAGATTAAGGATCTTTCGGATAAGGTGCAATTGTGGCTGGTGAAGTGAACCTGGTTTTGGACAGGATTAACAGGATAAAGACCGAATTATTTATAAGCGCTTGAAATGCGTTAATATTGACACAAAACGCGTTAAGTTTGACACAGTACCTAACTGTGTTTAAATACTCGGACTTGTATTAACTATCTCATTTAGGCGTGTCAATTACGCATCAAACAGATCGTTCTATTCAAATTTAACCATACAACGAAAACGTTTTAAAAACAATGAGTTATCAACTCAATTTTTACCAGGCATAAATATTGTAATGAATCAGACAATTAGGAAACAAAAAGGTATTACACATTTTGGAAAATATTGGCAACCCCGAGATAGAAGAAGCGGCAAACAGAATTCTTAAATATATAAATGAAAATCCGGATGCAAAAGACACAGCGAGTAATATCTGTAACTGGTGGATGTTGCAGGAGAAAATTGATTATACCATAAAGATCGTTGCAGAGGCGCTTAATTTATTGATTTCCAAACAGCTTGTAATCGAGAAAGAAATAACAGGGTCTGAGAAAATCTACCGTATTAACAAATCCAAAAAGAAAGAGATATCAAAAATAGTGACACTGCAAAATGGGTAGATAGAGACCTGGTCTTTAATAAAAGTTTAAAAATTAACCAAATGTAAGGAGAGCAAGCATGGCTAGAGAAACCATAATACCAAGCGTTTCTGTCGAGGTTATAAAAGAAGTAGTCCCGCCGCCGCCGGCAGCAACCGGAATTGTAGCCATTTTGGGGACGACGCAGAGAGGCCCGATTCTGACCCCAACACGTATCGGCAGATTTGCTGACTTTGTTGGTGTGAAGGAAGAAGGAGAGGAAGAAGAAACTGGATTTGGAGCTGCGAGTGATAGAAGCATGCCGGAGGCGAAGCAAGCGCTACAAAACGGAGCGAAAGAACTGGTAATAGTGAAGCTGGAAGGCGGAACTCCAGCAATGATTGAATTGGATCAAGCAAAAAGTGGAACAACAGCACAGAAACTTAAACTAACCGCCAGAGCAGAGGGTGTATGGGGGAATGAAATCGAAGTAAATGTTTCGAGGGGCAAAGCTAAAAAAACCCTGAGAATCAAATTGTTTTACCGGTCGGAACTGACTGAGACATTTGATAACGTCGTTATGCAGTCTACTGCAGATCGCTACTTGGTTAAAATACTCAACGCTCTATCAGAGTTGGTTACCGCTGGCGAACTTACTGGATCCGAGTTATTAAAAGAAACAGTAGACAACCTCAAATTTGGAGGTGGAACTAACCCAACAGATAAGCACTATGAAGCAGGATTAACCGCCCTGGAGAAAGTCCCCGATGTTGATATCATAGTCCCTTCGATCCAATATCCGCAACCCGGCTCCTTTACCGAGCCTGAATTCAAAGCCAGCCAAAATATCTTTGCTGCCGTAAATTCACATTGCAAAATTGCGAGTGACCGTGCCAACAACTGTATTGGTTTCGGCAGCGTTAGCAGGGAAGAAGGCCTGGATGGCGACGACACAATATCTTCTTCGCGAAGAACGGAAACGTTTGCTTCCGACCGTTTTGTTATCACAGCTCCCCATGGTGTCGTCGGCGCGGTGGCAGGACTGGTGGTCAGCCTGCCTGTTCTTCAATCGCCCACCTTTAAAGCCATTTCGGGAATTGCAACTTTGGAGAGAGATTTTTCTCCGACTGATTTGCGCACCCTGCTGAAAGCAAATATTGTCCCCCTGGACGCCAAGAAGGGTCTCGGGCTCATCGTCATACGCGGGCTTACCACCGATGGCGACCAGATCAGCGTGCGGCGCGTCGCGGATTTTGCCGTGCGAAACGTCAAAAACATTGCTGAAAAATTCATTGGCAAATTGAATACACAGGAAGGCCGCGATGCGCTAAAACAAAAAATATTCGAATTCCTGCAGCAAATGGAGAAGGATAATGCAATCATTCCCAGTACTAATGGAAAAGAACCTGCTTTCAAGATTGACGTTTATTCATCACAAGCGGATTTTGCTCTTGGTATAGTACGGGTTGATATCGCTGTACGGCCTGTCCGCGCCATCGATTTCATCTTCGTCACAATCCTGGTTCAGGTATAATTCTCTTTCCTGGTTGGATTAGTCAATTATCATGTATAAAGGAGAAGTGCAATGCCAACAATTTTAGCAGCCACAAGAAGTAACGTTTTGCTCGATGGAGAGACTATTGAAGGTCTGCAATCCATTACTTATAAAGTCATTAAAAATATGGAGGACGTAGCAGCCATCGGAACCGATGAACGCATAGACGTGAGCTTTGGTTTAAAGACCGTCGACGGCATCTTAAAGATTAAGTCGACAAATGCAGTTTTGAATGGTCATCTTGCCCACAACACCACCTTCCAGATTGCTGTGAATTTAAAGAAGGAATTAGGAATAACAGAAGCCGCCCAGACAGTCACCTTCGATGATTGCTATTTAAATGACAAGGATTTCGAAATTGATGCGAACGGTGTTGCCGTAACCAATTATCACTTTACGGCCACCAGGGTTAGGGAGGAATAGTGAATGAGTAATCCCTCTCGGAAAATAAAAATAGGTCTGGTTGAATACACTTATATTCAAAATGACCGAGACAAGTCCTATTCCTTTAAAGTAAATGACAGCCAGTTCAGATTCAAAACCTGGACGTGGGGTGAAAAGACCCGGGTTACTAGCGAGTGTGCCCGGTTTAATCCGACCACCAATGAGTTTGAGGTCGATACCATAGCCTTTAGCCAGAAGATGCTGGCCGAAACTCTGGTCGAGTCAAATATAAATGGAAAAAAAGTCAATCCGACTTTGGATACGATCCGGAATTTCAATGCATCACTGGGAGACCAACTGCTGCAGATCGCTCAATGGATCGATTCTGTACATACAACCGGCAATGAGGATTCAACAGCTAAGGCTGGTGGAAATGGCGACTTCGAATTACGATTGAATGGCGATGTGTTCAAATTCAAAATGTGGACCTGGGGCGAGAAAAATGATGCAACCGGGCGGAGCATCAAATTCGATAGCGAAAGCGGCCGGATGAAAATCGATCTTCAATCATTTAACGAGTCATTGCTGTTAGCCACACTCAAAGAAATACAAATGGATGGAAAGACTGTAATGCCGGATACGGATATTTTGCGAAATCTCGATGCAGCAACGGGAGACAGATTGGTTCAAATTGCCCAGGAAGTGAATAATATTAGTGAGTCGGAAAAAAAAACATCAAAACAGCCTTGATTGCAAAGCGACCCCATGAAGCCATAACATCCTATTTATTATGTCGAGAGTTTGGCTGGACTCCTGGACAACTTGAGCGGCAAAAAGCAAAGGACATCAATAAAATGATTGTGATCATGAATGAAATGAATGCTTTGCTTAACCAGGTCAAAGATGTTGATGACCATTCAATTACTATTTTAATCGAAGACGATGAGTAGCATTCAAGAGATAGGCAGTAAACCAAAGAAGCACCCTGCCCTGGCATTTATCACGCCGATTTTAATAGCGTATTTTCAGTCACACAAACAGCTGCGAAAGTCTCTTCGTTCAAATGTATTTACAGCAGTTTTGAAAGTATTCCTGGAGCAAATACGCCTGTTAAGTCGGATTAATAACAGGCTTTTAATTCCTTATCCCTTTTTTACAGAAGAAGGATTGAGTTTTTTTTTGAGGGATTCACATCCTTATGATCAACAAGAAAACAATAAAACAGAGCTCACAAGTAGTCCGGATCAGCAGCGGGATGAATTCCTAAACCATCAAATTAATTTTTCCCAACCTGCTACAGGAACAGGTTGGTTTGCCGCAAAGCATATTGATGCCAAAGGTGTTAATTTTTCCTCACAATCCTTTGTTGAATTAAAATCAAATTCTCAATTACAAAAGCAATCAACAGGTTTGACTGCTTTCTTTCCAGATCTCCAACTTTCTACTCGCCTGTTGGATTTGACCACGGAAAATTTTGTCCCGCTTGATTCAATAAAGAAAAGCACAATTTACATGCGCTCGACTGTTGCGCCTTTATTGCTGTCGACACCTTTATCATCAACATTTTCGTCGGTTTTCAAGAGCAGTGTTCAAATCAATAAACCAAATTCACATGCCGCAAATTACGAATGCCCGGAATTACAGAATGTTGTTTACTGGATTCGACAGTATGAATTTGTTAAACAGAACAAGATCCGTGATGATAGCATCCCTTTCTCGAAGCTCAATAGTGTGCGACGTCAGGTTAAGATAATTGATATTCATCCAGACTATGCGACCGCTGGTAAAAGATTCTCTCAAACCCATCTTGTGAATCCCTTATTGATGTCATCCATTTTCTCTTTCCGGGAAAGTATGCCTGCAAAAATATCTAACGATCCGACTATTTCAATCACGGATGTTGAATTATCACGACTGCAAATTGCTGTTCCATTCTTGCCGCCGAATGTGGTGGATAACCAGAAAATTGTTTACGAGGTAAGGCGACGAAAGAAAAATAAACCATTACCGTCCCTGCAATTTTCCCGACTTTGGAGTACGCCCTCAAATTCATCATTAACATCTTTGTTGGATCTTAATAATATAGTTCAAATAAAAAATACAATTTCTCATTCAACGAAAGTCCAATGGACGGGATTACAGTACGCAAATCACAGTATTCAACTGTACAATCCTTGCGTTCCACATTTAGGTTTAAACAAACAATTATACAGATACCTTCCTCGTGCCGGTATTGTGCAATTGTCAAGGGAGATCAATTCAACTGTTTATTTTCCTACGCATGGCTGCGAGCAATTTTCAAAATATTCCAATATTTCCGGAATAATGAGAGAAGCAATTTTGAGACATCGAAAAATAGAGTTTGGGTTATTGCAAACTTCCGTGAACAGTTTGAAATCACTTGATCAAAACGACTGTGAAGTTCTGCAAAATCATTATCATCAAAAAGCTAATTATGTAGAATCGAAAAATGCCTTGTCGAATAGTAATCTATCTGTTCGATTTGAATTCGATCCGATTCTTAGAAAAAATGTAATTCAATCGGATTGTTTTTCAATCCTGAATTCAATAAGTAGAAAACAATTTAAATTCCCTTCTATGAACCCTAATTTCGCTGGTGGGTCTAATCTTTATCCAATTGCAGAATCGCTTCACACAACCAGATCGTCAAAATCGCTCCAGCTTATACCAAGTTTGCTGCCATTCACGAAAGGGGCTTATTCTCCTAAAACTTTCAACATGGTTTCTGTTAATACTGATGCAGGAATTATGGCGGAGCATCTTTTACTTGACATTAAAGCACCCCATTTGGCAAAAAGTGATATTCAACCTGCAAATCTCCCTGATTTAGATGAAAACCAGAAAAATACTACCCATCAAATAACCTGGACCAACATCAATTCTGACTTTAAAGAGTATCGTTCACAGGAAATCAATGACATCTCCAATGTTGCTGCAAATCCGGGCTTAACAAATACTCAAGAAGCAGCACGATTTGGATTGAAGGAAGAATTATACCGAATTCTTGCGGATGACGCCAGACGAATGGGAATCCAAATATAAGAATGTCCATTTGTGTGTATTGCAAATAAAAGGAAATCCTAAATGCCAATAATTATTTCAGGAATTGAATTCAACCGAATACAGGATCTCAGGATTGATGAAAATCGAGCCATTGTTGAACACAGGATACCCGGATCTAATGGTGATATTTTTCAAGACCTGGGAAGAAAGCCTGTCACGATAGCTTTTGAGGGTATTTTTCAAGGCAAGGATGGATTCTCAAAATTACGAGATCTTCGGCAAAAATTCAATGATGGTGAAACGCTCACTTTTTCGTCGGATGCAGCCACACCCACTGATGTTGACCAGGTGATTATAAAGAATTTGCGGGTTAATGAGATCGCCGGCAGGCCGCAATTTTTCCGATTCGCTATTGTATTGAAAGAAATAGTGGAGAGGCAGACTGGGCTCCCGGACATACAGGCGCTGACGGATATTGATATGGAAATAATTGAAGAAAATAGCGAAATCTTTGAAAATCTTGGAAAAAGTTTTAATGCCTTGTTGGAGCTGAATGGAGATGCGAATAAAATACTAGATTTTCTTGATGATTTGAGTCCCGAAGTGAGCCGACTTGGAGATCTGATTAATAAATTGCCGGATTGGGAAAAAAGTAATACAGAGTTTGAATCGGCGCTAATTGAGATAGAGGAAGTCCTAAAGAATATAGTTGCAATACTTAGAAAGAATAAATTTGATTTGGTCATTAAAGCCATAGAGGCGCTTCCAGGACTTAAAAGTGTGTGGCTGGCAATGACTAATGGCGCCGTAACTATATTACAAGCGTTAAAAGCTGCTCTCAGCAAAAATACTCTTTATGATATTACAGCTGAAATAAAAAAATCATTAGACTTGATTAATCAAATTGAGAAGATGTTATTGCTTTTGTGAATAATGACTATGCACTTGTTTTTGGAATTTAATTCAATTGGTGCAAATGACGGACATAAATTGGCTTCCCTGTAAATTAGAATATTTGAATGAATTTTTATTTATGGCTGGAAATTCTAGAAGAAAATTTTACATACATTAGAAAATATGTTCTAAATGAAAATAGGTTCTAACTTACAATTAATCAATATGTTTAATCCCGGTTTTCAGATACAAATAGACACTGCCGTTATAGATTACCGGCAACCGTCCGGTCTCAATTCAATAACGGAGATTTTGATTGAGCAGGAAATAAATGGAGCCGCCAATAGACTCACACTCGTTCTCGGTGAGAGTAATGAATTGAGTGTTAACCGGGGAGATAGCGTCATCGTCAACCTGGGTTACGAGGAAGAGTTAATCACCGTTTTTAAGGGCGAAGTAGACCGTGTAATACCGGAAATAGAGCAGAGGTTAATAAAATGTGCTGACTCCGGACAATGTTTATTGTCTTTACGAATCAACCAAACTTTTGAAGAACTGACATCAGGAGAAATTGTTGGTGAATTGGCCTCCAGCGCGGGTGTCTCGGATACTAAAACCGACCCCGGAATAGAGTTGCCGTCTTTTGTAATCGATGCCGGCAAAAACGGTTTTGAGCATATCCTTGACCTGGCCCAAAAAAATGGCTTTGACTTCTACATCGATACAGATGACCAGCTTGTGTTCAAACAATTTAAAACCTCAAATCCTGTCAGGACTTTTCTCTATGGGCAGGACATCCTGAAGGTGGAGATATTTCAACAGATCCAGGAATTTCAAAAAGTAGAAGTACGTGGTGAAAGTCCGGCAAGTTCCCAGGGAATTGAAAAAGCCCATTTCCTGGTCAAAAGTTTTGAAGACCTACTGGGCACGGCAGGAGATGGATCTCCCGTATTGAATATCCAGGATCCGGTAGTAAAGACAAGGGCTGTGGCAGATACGGTTGCGGCTGCGGCTTTCAATGAAATCGAAAGAAAAGCGATTCGAGGTCGGATTAAGACTTTGGGTGCGCCGGACATCAAGCTTGCTGACATCATTGGAATAGAGGAAGTCCCCGGTAAATCGTTAAATGGTTCTTTTCAAGTGAGAGGAATTTCACACATTTTCAATGAAAGCCATGGATTCATATCTCATCTCATGATACGCAGCATCGGAAATTAGGATGGTGGTTGTGGTTTCTAAAGTAAATAGAGCAGTACTGGTTAAGCTGGTACTAAGAAAGGCTGGCACGATATTCTTTAACCTGCTCTGTAATGGAGTTAAACAATGCCAAATATAATCGACATTGTCCGTAAGGTTGTGAAGCACGAATTGGAAAAAGTCCGCATCGGAGAATTGGGTGTCGTTACTTCGGTTTTCCCGCACTCTGAAGAGGGGGATAATAATAATCATGAGTGTAATGTTCGACTGAAAAATAGTACAGTAAATGGTTCGGAATTGGAATTACGTAAGGTGCCGGTCGTTACAGGGATCATTGGCGCTGCCGCTATCCCAAACGTTGACGATTTGGTGTTGGTGTCTTTTGTCCGCGGCAACGTGAACCAGCCTGTCATAACTGCCCGACTCTATAATGATGAAGATCGCCCGCCGCTCCATAATTCCAATGAAGTAATCCATCGACTGCCTCTTGCGGCCGAAGACAATGAAACGGTCAAACTCGAACTGAGAAACATTCCGGAAAACAGCCCGCCGAGGGAATTTCTACTCGAGATGCCCGGCAAGATTATATTTCAAGTCATCGATCACCAGATCCTGGCGCAGGTGGATCAATGCAAAGTTACGATCACTCAAGAGGGGGATAGTGATGGGGTAATAACCATTGAATCCGGAAAGTCCAAAGTTACCATAAACCAGGATGGTGATATTGCTGTGGAATCTGAAGGTCAATTGTCCTTAACCGCCAAAGGAGACATGTCTTTAGAGGCGGCTAATATAAACATCAAAAGTGAAGAGGCAATTAAAATTGTGGCGGGAACAGATGGGACCTTCAAGACCGGTGCTAAGGCATCCATCGAGAGTGGCGCTCCGATGGAAATCAAATCCGGCGCTACCGCAAAAATTGAAGCCAGTGCAACGATGGACATAAAAGGAGCCCTGGTTAATATTAATTAGAATAGGATAAAGAATGGGAATGCCTGCCGAAAAAAAGAACGATCAAGTTGTTGCTACGGATATTCATATCGTATTGGTTCCGGCGC
>CAYXGW010000067.1:0-31287 GCA_964464595.1 uncultured Deferribacteres bacterium | reverse complement strand
TACATCATTGCCGTGTACATGATTGCCATGAAAATTGTTGCGATCGCCATCCCCCAAAAACCACCGGCGGATAAACCAAAATTCCAACCAAAATAATCGCCTGATATAACAGCGCCAACTCCTAATCCCCACAACAAAACCCACCCGGCTTTTTTAGAAAGTGACCTTTTCTCAAGATAATCCGATCCAACGTGTTCATATTCTACACTACCAACACGCTGTACTGATTCGGTTTTTCTTTTTGGTTTTTCTTTATTCATGTATAAGTTGCATCCGGAATGGCAGGTTTAACTTAAAAATAAATAAAAAGACTCTAAATGACAAAATCAATTTATTTGTTTGATTATGAGCCACGGATTTACACGGATTCAATCAATAAATAAAACGTTTTGAATTCAACGGTAAATCGCTTTAGCAGTGTCTTCAAATTTGAACTCATTTTATCTGTGTTTAATCTGTGTGAATCAGTGGCTACATTATATTGTTACTTTCCCAAATATTTATTAATCGCATTTCGCAAATGAGGTTCAATTTGAGATTGGATAGACTTGTTTGCATAACCAATCCAGGAAATGTCTTCATCGACGTTTAAATTAGCGGCTAATTGATTGCAGTTTTCGTCTGTTATTATTACGCCTGACTCTCGTGCAATGAGTTCTGTGCAGACATCATAGGGATGGCAGCATAATCCTAGCGCTAATCCCCTACCTGCTAAAATAGGCTTCATAAGTGGCCTGATGTCGGCGATGAATCGATCATGGCCAGCCACTAATTCATAAAACTGTCCCCCGGTACAGATGTATTGATCTTCAAAACACAGGGCTTTTCCTTTTTGGATGGGTCCTAAAGCTTTCCTGGTTATTTCCTCATCAATAGTGGAAAGAATATCCCGCGCCCCGGGAACAAAACGCGAAATGGTTGCAAATCCATGCTTTATTGTTTGAGCTTTTGAAGGAGCCAATTTAATAGAACCAACCTCTCCGGTCAATCGGTTAACCCGTTCAGCATGCGCTCCCCTGCCTTTAAAAGCCCAGAGCGTATCACATAAATGCTGTTTAATCATTGGAATTTCTGTTTGAATTGCAAATTCAATATCCGAAAGATTAGTAGACTCCCCTTTGTTTGGAGCAACACCGGTTAAAATCCAGGCGCTTCTCTTTTGATACATCAAGCCACGCGTGCCATCGATTGGATCCATGATGATTCGAAGAACTGTATCTTCTTCATTCGCTTCTTTTGGTAAAGTTATTTTTCCACCGTAGAGTCCTTCCATAATCAGTATGAGTGGAAAATTTATAGCGATTTCCTGATCCAGATAATCAATGATTAACTCTTCACTGATTTTATCGATTTCATAAATAGTATCAGATGTGGTTTCCCGGGCGACTTTTGATAAATCAGCCATTGATTTTTTTTCACAAGATGCAATGACTTTATCCCGTATGATCTCATGAAGTTTTCGGATAGGCGTGAGAAATTGCTCGAAATGTTGAGTCATTTATTTTGATTAACCAGGGCTATTTATTAGTTTGTAGATAGTACTCTGGCAATAAAATAAAATTCATAGTCAATAAATCAAGATATTTTAGAGTGGTGGCAGAAGGGGTTGGGAAAAAGCTGTTTTTGAAGAGTATTTTCTTCCTGTTTTTCTACTTGTCTTTAAATATCAGTTTCAGTTCCTCTACAGACTTGCCGTATCGCAGTTGAATTGTTGTGGCGGTTCCATCCGGTTCCAGGAAAACAATATAAAGCCTGTCGAATTCCCAGTAATTGTCTATCGGTTTTCCTTCCTCACCGCCCAGAAGTTTTACAAGCTGCGGCGTGGTATTGCTGTGTCCGGCCACCGCAAGACGTCCGTGAGTTTGCTTAAGTTTCGATGCAAATTCCGCAAGTGTATAGGGATCATAAATTTCTGTCTTCAGTTTCAACAAATCTGCCATGGGCTGAACCGTTTCACGTGTACGCTTAAAATCGGTGCTGAAAATATGAGTTATCCCCGATTCTCCTAGAACATGAGCCAATTTTTTCGCGCGATCTTTACCCAATTCATTAAGCGGTGGATTTGGAGGATCTTCTTTGTATGGAGGAAACACAGGCTCGGCATGCCGGAAAAGATATATGATATTCGTTTGCTTGTCCTGCACCGACTCAGGCTCATTTATCTCCTGCCGGGCATTTTGAGCCAGCACTTCAAAAGATGCACACATCAAAAAAATCAGAAGTAACCCAGCAAACCCATTTTTCATCAGTCCTGTCCTTTTTTTCGGGTGGTTTAGATATTAGATCATCGCTCAATCGGGTATTCTAATTAATGAGCCTATTGTGAAAAAATCAAACCTTTTTTCGCGGACGGTTTTCAATGTACCAAACGAGTTAACCATAGTGTATACTAACATGTGAAAGGTTTAAAGTGGAGGTAGAACGAATTCTTTGATATTCTTACTATCAATTATTTTCACTCCCTGCGAACGCATATAATACGCTTTAAAAACCTCATGTACAATTTGTGAATCACTGCTATTTAGAAACACCGGAACAATATTATTCGTTCTTCTCTGTCTGGTAAAGTAGATACTGCATATCTCTTTCATATTTTTGTTCAGCAGTAAAGTCAGGTGTCTGTTTTGATCCCACCAAGACATCTCACCAAACCACAGCTTGCTCTTATAGAGTTTTTTTAGTTCCGGTTTATGATTATCGTCAGCAATGATAAGGTAAATTGCCCTGGTGTTGTCGCCCACTGTCTCTTTCATCATTTTCTTCACCGTTTCTTCTTTTAACCATTTTCCTGTTTCTGCTACTACAAGGAGATATTTCCAGGGATATTTGGTTAGGAGAAACCTTGTCAGGTACTTTAGAGCAGTCTGGCTTCGAATTACCGTTGGCTCTTGGAATAAATTATCATAAATGACCTCTGGAGCAGCACGAACCTCAATTTCCTCTCCCTGAAAGTGATGAATTAGAGTACTCCTTACTTTCTTCCTCTGTTTTTCAAAAACCAATTTTCGACTGTTACTACTTAGCTGATTCCTTACCTTATCAAGAAAGTTGTCCAAATCATTTTTGAATTCCCTTTCTGAGAGAATTTTTGCTTTCAAGTCGCCATGATTTAGTCTTAACGCATCGTACCCATAGGCAACATCCTTTAAACCAAGAGATTTGCAAAGTGCCTTAAATGAAATGGTCTGGTCCTCAAGTTTCTGATACTCCTGATAGTACTTTCCTGGCCGACCTGAACTTAATCCTGACATCGTCATAAATCCCCTAGCCTTTGCAATAGCAAGGCAGAGCTCAATTACTGTTCGATCCCATAAATAGTCTACATTATCCTCTGTATATTTCTGTTCATCCTGAAATAGCTGGGATAAGAGCCGATGCCTGTTAATATCACGAGATCCGTATCCAGTAAGAAAGTGATTGGAGGTTTGTTTCCAGAGATTATTCAAAATTCTCGATAACCCTCCCTTTTGAGAAACAGGAATCAAGAATGGACCTTCATATTTATTTCCAAGCTTATTCTTAAGCTTGTGGCGCTTGATGTAGAAGAGTTTAGACTTTGGGTTTTCCGGCACATTACTACTGGCGATTTGATTAAATTCAAAGCTCTCCATGGCAAAGCCTATGGAAATCAAATCGACTGGATTGGTAGAAAAGAGTTTCGAAATGACGCGTTGTATATCTATTGGAAGTCTGAAGTAATCCTCTCTAGTAAACCGAAGTGTTGATGGGTGACTTACCGTACCATGTGGTTTGATATAAAATGGTTTCGGCAAAGGTGTTTCGAAAGGTGCATCTCCTGAAGGACAGTCACCATCCGACAAAATTAAATGGTATTCCTCTGGTTTGAGTTCGTCGGAAATTGCCTGGTCTAATAGTTCGTCAAAGTTAAAATTAATAATGGCGTCAACAAATCTATGCTTTAGCAGATGAGCAAGAATTTCATAAGTGAGGGATGGCATAAATTTTCGTTTGTAGAGGTCGACAAGCTTTTCTCGGATAAGATTACCACTATGTTCCGTGACGCTCATTGCCATAACCTGGGTTTCGAACTGGGAGCGATCAAGCCTCTGAACAGATTCGAGGCGTTCAAGTTCTTTATCAATTACGACTTTAGAGAGAGGTACAGATATATGATCGGAGAGTTGCTCAACTGCTTTTTCTGTGGTAGGCAATCCAGCGTCTATACTGGCGCCGTTGCCGATTACGACTATCACACGACGGTGGTATTCTTTAATGATTGAACCTGGCTGTAGTAACTTGAATTTTGCTTCTGGTAACAAATCGAATCCCTTAATTGGAATTATAGTGGACCGCACGTGATTATTTGCTAGTGATTTGGCCAGTTCATCCAAGTATTGGTCATTATTTGCCATAAGAAACTCCTCTAAGACACAATGTCTAGATTTTTAGATGTAATTCAAATTCCTCAAGGGCTGCTTTTCGTTGTTCTCAGCATCTAACTATTGGTCAAATCTCTAAAATTTTTAACTCTTATCAAAATATTAAAAAACGGATATTGGTTATATTCCCATGTTTGACCCATATATTTAGTTGTATTGCAATATAGCGTTATGAAACACGAAAAACAAACAGAATTTTGTCTTAATCAAACTTTAAAACATATGGATCAAGAACAGCAAGTGCCGGGCGACAGCCATTATTTATACTGCAGGCTGATTTTTTAACATGCATTCCAGTTGATAATCCCTACTCACACGTGGCTAAAACCAAAAAATCACAACCATTCAAAAAATAGTTATTGACAAAATCTAATATTTTAATTATGTTGCAATTTGTATGAATAACACAATAATGTAATTTACATAACTTTAATCAAATGTCAAATAATGGAAAGGAACAATAAGCGCTACAACCTCTTGTTAATTTACCATTGAATTACCTGCACCAGTTATGAATACGAATGATTTTTCCAATTGCTCTTGAACCTATAAAATCAATGGCCATAAACGCTTTGGTTGGTACTCTTAGTTTTGAAGAACATTAAATTAAAATCATCCTTTAACTACGCGGGGAGCGTGCCTGCACGGACGCTAACCGGGGAGAATATTTATGGTATATATTATAACAGAAAATGCATTTTTAATTTCAATCGTTTTGTTTCCGTTTACACTGTTCATATTTGTTTTAATGATCATCAATTATCGTAAAAGAAAATGTTGTGAGATTTTTATTGCCAGCCTGATCGGCAGTGATGAAGCGATATATGAATACTGTAAACAAGCTGCCAAACTAGACAAACAGGAAGTTAAAGCCCGCATAATGGGTCTGGGAGAAAAAGACCAGGTCGCCGAGGGAGTAAAACTTGTTAAAGCCCTGGATACTTTGGTAGCGCGTAAAGCGGCTGCGAAGCTGCGCATGAATGAAAAACGGCTGGAAAGTATTGTCAAATTGGCTAACATTAATCGAAGTCAAATATTAGACGAATTATCGAAAATTAAATGAAACCCTCCACCACTGAAATTGATCCAGGTGGATAAAATAAGTACGGGGCAAACTGTTGGGAGTTTACAATGGCACAAGCAGGCAAGATAGTAAGTGAAAAAGATGCCCTGAAGTGGGCTGGGGAATTCAAGGATTTTTTAACCGATCTGGAATGTGGACGATTTTTTTCAAAGGATATCATTCACAAGCTTTTGTATGATTATGGCGATGAAGTCAAGGGATTTTGGATCAGGTACGGTATTAAACATGGCAAACCGGAAGTCATCATTCATTCTGTGGATGCAGACAATAATATTACAAAAGAAAATATTTTAGGTTCGGCAGAGGATGCAAAACCTCCCGGCGATTGACATTCATACCATTTCAGCATTATCAATATTACTTCCGGTTCTTTTTGGAATTTATGCTTTTAGATATTTTATTAAGGAGCTTAAGGTTCTATTTTGGCTATGCTGCTTAGGTTTAGCCTTTAATGTGTTTAGTTACTTTGTTCAGCCTAGCGTACCATCAAATCTTCTATACGTGTCAAATTATACATGGTATGGCCTTGAATTCATTATACTGATGAAAATTCTTAGCATGTGGAGCAACCATAAAATTTATTTCCAAATTGGATCTGTGTTTTTAACTCTGCATATAGGATACTGCATTTTAAATGGATTTAGTGAATTTCATGTGGCCACCAGAATAATTTCATCTATGATCATTGTTTTCAGTGTGTTTTCACTTTTCAACAAAACATTGTTTTCGGAAGATCGACCGATGTCGGTTATTTTTGTCGGTTTGGGGTTGTATTTCTCGGTTAGCACCATAGCTTATTTCGCTTACAGCAGAGTTAGTTTGGATATAGGTAGAGAGATTTGGACCATTCACACGGTCATGAACATCCTGATGAATATCTCATTTTTTGTCGGATTTTATATGAGAAAAACCTTTGTGAAAAAAAGTATTAACAGCGATAACATTTCCGGGTATCAGCCTTACTTTACCACATTTAATTAGGTTGATTCTGCGAGTAGCTTTTCAGTTTTTGATAAACTCTCCGATGTGGCCAGACAATAATAATTACAGAAGAAAACATTTCATGTTCAGTTGAATATGCAAAACATCCCAACGATTGACATCCATGTCATTTCAGCATTGTCAATATTACTTCCAGTTGTATTTGGAATTTATGCTTTTAGATATTTTACTAAAGAGCTTAAGGGTCTATTTTGGTTATGCTGCTTAGGTTTAGCCTTTAATGTGTTTAGTTACTTTGTTCAGGCTCGTGTACCGTCTAATCTTCTATACGTGTCAAATTATACGTGGTATGGCCTTGAATTCATTATACTGATGAAAATTCTCAGTATGTGGAGCAAGCATAAGATTTATATTCAAATAGGATTTGTGTTTTTGCCCATACATATAGGGTACTCTATTTTAAATGGCTTTAGTGAATTCCATGTGGCCACTAAAATAATTTCATCTATGATCATTGTTTTCAGTGTGTTTTCACTTTTCAAGAAAACTTTGGTTTCGGAAGATCGGCCGATGTCGGTTATTTTTGTCGGTTTGGGGTTGTATTTCTCGGTTAGCACCATAGCTTATTTCACTTACAGCAGGGTTAGTCAGGATGTAGGAAGAGAGATTTGGACCATTCACACGGTCATGAACATCCTGATGAATATCTCTATTTTTGTTGGTTTTTACATGAGAAAAGCCTTTGTGAAACGCAGTATCAACAGCGATAACGTTTCTTCCGGTTATCTGCCTGATTCTACTACTTTTAATTAGGTTGGGGCTGGGAGTAACTTTTTGGGCTTCTTTTGGATAAACTCTCCGATGTATTTAGCTTAAAGAAACATCGAATTCATGGTCGCAACATTGCTTCCAATTTGGCAGTCCAACCTCCAACCATGTTTCCCAGTCTATGGCAAACCAATCAGGATGACTATCGGGGTGCTTAAGATACCGAACCCTTACAACATCACGTGAAGCATGTAAAAGAATTATCTTAATATTATGCCGTAATTTAAAATCGACTACAGATTTTAAAATTGCCTTATTGTTAGCTTTTTGCCGAAAAATATGTCCTCCACCAACATCAATTATAAAAGAATCAACATTAGAAATTTCTGGTTCAAAACATTTTTCAAGGTCAAAATAAGAAATGGAACATTTGAGATTTGTTTTAGAAAGTTGGTCGTGTTCGACATGTTTGATTTGAGTGTTAAGTTTAACCATCTTGCTCGAAAGATACGTTTTACCAATTCCTGCTGGGCCTGCCAAAATAATTCTTACTGGTTGATCCTGAACAAGACTTTGAGTTATCTCTTCTATAGATGGCATTAAACTAGATTCTTCACAAAAGTTAGTTTAGTTGAACAAAGGTTTTATACAAGTTCCAATACCACTTTAGACGAATTTTTGACGGTTTGTAGGTTTATTTTAATAGTACATACAATACTGTTGCACTCACCAATACGGCTACGCCAATAGTCAGTTTACTTTTTATTTTAGGCGGTGCATATTTAATAAGAGATTGATTATAATATCCGTCTGCTATTACGGAAGGTGTTGCCCACCATATCGCTTTTGAAAAACGGTCAATATACCCTAAGTTTTCTTCGAAGATACTATGCAAATTAAGCTTATGTTCATGATCATAAATCTTCTCGTAATTTTCATATAGATTCCATAAGTAGTCGAATTGATCATAACCCAGCTTTATTTTGGTATTGAGTTTGATATCCCCAATTTTAGTAATTATTCTGTGAATGCGATCGTAGTTTGTACCAACCAGGCTCAATTCTTTGTTAGTTTCTTCGTTTAACTTTACCCATATTTTAACGCGTCTTGTATAATTTTTGATGAGATCTAAATAACTAGGCACTTGAATGACTAATTCTGAGGGAGAAATGTCGGGGAAAATTATTATCTCGAGCAATGCTCTATCTGTGGAAAACGGATTTCTTTCAATTTTTATTACTTTAAACGCACTAATTACACTTAGGTCTATTATCTCAAGATTATCATCTTCTGATCTCCCGTAAACTTCATGGAACAGATCAATTATCTTTCCACCTTCATCTACATGAGCCAAGGCTATGTTGTGAAACTTTCCAATTCGATTCGGTCTTAAGTCTATCGTATTTCTTAAAAAGCTTGAGTAGCTTTTTATTTTTTCTACTAATTCAATAAACTCACTATCAGGGTGCATGTATATTCTTTCATGTAACAATAAGTTGCGATATGGTGAGCCTCGTGTAATTTCACCTCCACCTAAATTTTGGGACAAGGCTATAGATGAATAAAAAAGGATGAAAAGCTGAGACAGAAAAGTTAAGAACGAATTAAAACCCGAAATTCTCATTTTCATATTCAAATTTACTGATTTCATCTTGCATCTTAGCTATAGCATTTTCGAATAGAATGCTTAAATTCGCAAAAGCCTTAATTTCATGCTCTAACATATTTAAATCATTTTTATTGAGCTGCTGAACATCCGTTCCACAATTAGGGTCTTCCGAATGGCAGTGTTTATTTTGAACATATTTCTCAATGGTTCTCAAATAATTAGTTGAGCTAATTATATAATTGTTAATTGATGCCAAAGTACTTGCTGCCTCTCTATAGTATATTACAAGCGATAAAACCTTTGCATTCTGTCTGAATCTTAAATTTTGCATTTCTATGAATTGTCTATTGAATTGGTTGAAATCGGCCTTATTGATATTCTTTTTATTCAAAAGTGGTTTAACTCTCTCATAAGCTTCTGAAACAAAGGCAGTAGAAATTATGAATTCCTTTAAACAATCTCTCATCATGCTCAATTCATATTTTACTCTATCGTATTTTATCTGACGCTGCCATTCTAAGGTCTCTTGATGTTTCTGAAACATAGGAACCAAGAATCCCGTTATTATTGAGCCCAATACCAAAAGTACAAATTTCCCATTTAGTCTATCCCAGTGGGTTTTAGGTTTAACTTCTTTAGAGATCAATTCATTGCGGATGTCAATCTCAAGTTTAACACGATCAATTATTTGTAATTTTTCGTTTTCTGATAACATATGGCAGCTTTATTGGAGTATTAGCCTATGCACCAAATGTAGGTTTTTAATTCAGTCATCTATGGCAAATGCATGAAAATAGCTATTTTTGTAATATTATCTTATAACATTTTTTCAAAATAAAGTCTTTAACAATCACCTACACCCATAAATAATTACCCACAATTTATTCTACGATAGCCCTCTTGTTACCTAATTAACGAACCTATACTGAGAAAGTCAAACCTTTTTTTCTTAGTGGACGAGGGTGGTATTTTCTAGAATGAAATTCTGAACACCCCGGCATTTTATTTAATCAACAACATCTTCCTGGTTTCTGCAAAACCTTCATTTGAGGAATTAAATATTTCAAGTCGATAAAAATAAAATCCGCTTGGATGTGATTCCCCGTAAAAGTCGATGGCATGTTGTCCGGCTTTTAATTTTCTATTTATCAATCTGTTTACGGCTTTGCCATTCGAATTATAAATAGTTAGTTTTACTTTTCCAGCCAGTTTGTCCAAAATTGTTAGTGCTTTTTAATTCGCTGCAAGAATAACTGTCTCAGTGTTAGAGTAATAATAGCCAATTATTGACGTAACCTTTCCATTTTCAATAGCTTGATTTCGTCTAAACTGCCATAATCTTTGTAGTAAACTAAACCAAACTCCTCGCTGAGATACATTTTTATTTGATGAGATGAAACCTGTCCGATTCTATTTATTGTCACCTCGATACAATTTTGAAAATACTGTTCCGCGACTTTGATGGTGGTATCAATGTTTGTTATTTCACAATCGTCGTACTCATGTTTTAGGCGATTTGTCCATCTATTCCCAACTTTCACTGGATTTCTTAGAATGTATTTTTGATTGTAATCGCCTTCCCAATAATAATAATATCCGTATTGAGTTTTAATAATCGTTGTACCCCAAAAACGAACAAAATCTTCACTTAATTTAAATAGTGTGGAGTCTTTGTTCAATTGAGTAATGTCTTTGACATAAACCTTTATTGTGTCTCGTTCCGGGATCTGCTTCATTGAATAAGCTTCAGTCCTCAATGAATCCAATGTTTCTGGACGAGCTGGCATATATCTTTCTGCACTCATATAACCTTTCACGTCATAATACCAAATGGTTGTCTTGTTCAATGGTAACTCAAATGTATCCTTTTTTACAGTACAACTCAGTAATATGGAAATAGTAATGCTGATAATAATTTTATTAATACACTTCATCTCTAATACCTTATTATTTTCCCTTTTGCTACTTTTCTAGCTATAAAACTTGGTAGGGTATTCCACAGTGTGTTTTGCCATACCTCATTAACATTTATGTTTGCGTTAAATACTCTATTAGCTTCAGATATGAAATTAGTGTGAGCCTGCCACAAACTTCCCTGCATCATCGCACCATGATGAAATCCTGCAATTGTAGGACTACCCCGGCTAGTAGAACCTCTAAATTGCCCACTCGCAAACATAGAAGAATGTTGAACTTCTTCAAAAATAGCATCTAATTGTCGTCCTTGAGTCATGTCTGTATCTATAAATATTTCGTAGCTTTGGTTGCCATCATCTCCAACATAGTTTTTCAATTCTAATCCTCCGATCGTTGTGATAGGAACAGTTAGTCCTTCTGATTTATTAGTATGTCCTGCAAAAACCAGATTCTGATTCCCAAAATCCCCAGCTTTACCAAAGGTGAATTCTTGTCCATTTATGGTTACGGTTTGGCCCTTATAAGCGAATTGCGATAAGTAGCTGTATCCCACTTTTGTGTTAGCAAAATTTTGTAAAGCTTGGCTATTTCCCATCGCATCACTTACAACCACAGTATCGCCATTTACATCTACGAAAATAATGGGACTATTCATCGCATAATGGTAAGGTGTCAAAGACGGATACAAATGAGCAAATCTGTCAACCGATAAAAACCGATTCTGCATTCTTGCAACATAAAACTTTGGATTAAAAATATCATAATTTTCAGATTCTGCTTTTTTATTTATATCTTGCTTAACACCATAATAAGATTCAGAAGAATATGGTTTCCAGTTATCCCAACCATTTTGAGCAAATAATGTTGTAGAGAATAAAACCAACAGTGTAAAAATACAAATTTGTCTCATCTTAATTCCCTTTCTTTTTGTTTTGTTCTGCTTTCACCATTTGTAAATATTTTTCATCAAAATCTTTGCCAGCCTCTTTCCAGCCTAAAGATTCCGCTTTTTCAAAACATTGCAAATTCTTTTTTAAAATATTTTTATAGTAAATTTCTATTTCTTTTGGAAGCGGATTGTCTGGTGAAAAGCCTTTTTTACCAACATCACGGTCTAAAATACCAGCGTATGCATTTCCTTTTTTTACCATTGCATAAGCATAGTTTGGGTAATACTTTAAAGCAAGGTCGCAAATCACTAATGCATTTTCATATTCATGATTTTCAACATAAAACTGTTCAACTTCCATTAACATTAAAGAAATTGTCTCTTTTTTCGTTAAATCTTTTAAATAAACACCATTGCGAATTGCTTTTTCAGAAATTTGAAATTGTTGAACATACCAAACATTTCTGGCCGGATTTCCACCGTTCGTAGTTTCTACATTCCAAACATCACCAGTAAAATCATCTTTAAAGCGAATAAATATATGTAATGGCGCTGTTGAAGCAACAACATCAATTCCCATTTTTTTGCCTAATATCAAAAACAGGAATGGCATTGAAATGCAGTTTCCTTTTTTGGTCTTAATGAAATTTGAGAGAAGTTTATTTTCAAGCATTCGTCCTAATGGGTCGGATAAATCATATACAAAAGGTTGATTATTGTTCCACATACCGGCATCAAAAAGAAAAGTTTTGACTGAGAGCATTTTATCCATGCTTTTTGTTCTCGGTCCAAGCATTTTATTTATCTCTACAATCATATCATCAAGTTTTTCTAAATACTTATTAACATCGATAGAAGGATCAACCATTTTATCAATGACTAATTTGGCAATGGCAAGATTAATTTGTTCTTCAGGCAATTTCAGAACATCTACGATATTTTGACCTGTATATTTTTCCTGCGAGAAAATAACATTCACTTGAATGAAACAGAAAAATATAATGAGTAACATTTTTTTAATCATATAGTCCTTTCACATTTCATTTAATATAAAAATATTGTAGTAAAAAAAGCCTAACATTAGTTTATTTCGCTTAAACAACCCTGAAACTATTCTTATGCTAAAATATAACTCTTTAATAGAGATAGTTGCCATCAGGGAAACCCTGAAAATGGGGTTCGAAAAACCTTAGGTTGGGGTAAGGAAAAGGAGAATTATTATCTTTTGTGCATCATGTTCATTGAACAACACTCCCTCACCCTTAAAAACGTTAACCGGTTTCTACAGGATCAGCATATTTCTTTTGTAAACGCGTAATTTCGCTTTTAAGCTCTTCTACAATATCCGAAAACCCGGGATCGCCATACAGATTATTCAATTCATCAGAATCATTTTCCAGATCGTATAACTCCCAGGCATCGTGTGAGAAATCCTTTTATCAAGAGCCGTCCTTCGCGTATAGGCTATCGATGAATCCGCTTTCATCCAAAGCTTGTAGCAGGCTGTCATCGTAGAAGTCCTTTGGTGTATACCTTCGCATCTCGTTCGAATCGTAGAGCTCGAATGTCCTCTTGATACCCTCATAACATGGATAGGGCCGGCGCGGAATGTTTGCACCTCTCTCATAAACGATCTCCGCAAGTACACGATCCGTGATGCCGTACCACCTTCCCAGCACATCGATAGCCAATTCTCTGTTCTGATGGAACATAGCGATTGCCTCTACCGTGGCCTTTAAAAAGCGGCTGGCCGCCTCGCGGTTCATGCTGTCCTCCAACCACTCCGCCTCGACTCGAATGCTATTACCCGCGATCGGCTCACCCCAAGTTCGCGTGTCGGCCAGAATAGGAAAGCCTTCTTGCAGCGCTATCGCGTACCACCGCTCACTCGCCACGATAGCGTCCACCTTGCCCTCGCGTAACAGGTCGAGATTGCGACCGTTGTTTATGATTGACAGGTCATGAACAGGATCCCAACCCATTCGCTGTGCCAGAAGCAGCGCCACGAAACCCGTTGTGGTGGAAATATTAGTAGTAATTCCAATCCGTTTGCCTTTGAGGTCCGCCAATTTGTTGATTCCTTTTCGGCCCACGATGTGAGTGCGAACGATACAGTCCGTCGAAGCCAAGACGACTAAATGTCGACCGCGCGCATTGATGGTCACGTCAACAATCATGGGGGTCGCTCCATTAATGCTGATATCTGCCCTCTCTGGTTCCTTTCCAGGGACTTGTTTACCGCCTTCGAAGTCCGGTGGTGGCATCCAAAGGTTGACATCCAAGCCATACTTCTTGTAAAGTCCCTGGTCCACGGCGATAACGAACGGAAGTTTACTAACAGATCGTGCACCCATTTGCACGACAAGTGGGATGAGGTTGCTCTCATCAGTTCGGGCAGGTGGTGGTTTGATAAAGGTTCGAGCGTGTACATACGCTTCAGTAATCTGGCGATGCGGGAAAATTTTGTAATGCCCAACGGTGACGCCGTACACAAATGCGACGAGTACTGCCATCAACCCTACCATGCCTACCAGGATTCCGCGTTTGCTCGTCACCATGCCTCCCCTAATTTAACTTGAACTTTTACAGAATAATTTCTCCTGTGGAATGTCATTATTACCTCCATGTTTTGTGTAAGCCTGACATGCCATTTCGATCTGGTCGGAGGCGACCGCGGCAGCCTGAAATAATTTATCAGGCCTAATTATTTAAGTTAACTTGACAATGTGATAATCAAATAAAATTATTAAAAGTTTATCTGTCATTTTAATACAATATTTGACTACGAATGTCAAGATATTTCTTTGGATCATTTATATATTTTTGCTGAAGCTCCAATAAATTTACATAGTTTCAAATGTGGTCGGATAATATTTTTTTGTGCATACGAGTCTCGGAATTGGAGTTTTTAGGAAAATTAAGATTTATTTGACTTGAATATTAACTTGCTGCAGTTGTCGAAATCTTTTGGTTCTCATAGAACAGCACTCCCCACTTTTGCAAACGTTAACCAGTCTTTACAGGATCATCATATTTCTTTTGTAAACGTGCAATTTCACTTTTAAGCTCTGTTACGATATCCGCAAACCCGGGTTCGCCATATAAATTGTTCAACTCTTTTGGGTCATTTTTCAGATCGTATAGCTCCCATGCATCGATATCATCATAGAAACGGATCAATTTGAATTTTCGGGTTCTTATACCATAATGTTTCTTTACCATGTGTGATGCCGGAAATTCGTAATAATGGTAATAAATTGCAGTACGCCAATTTTCAATTGTTTGTCCGTGCAAGTTTTTAGACAACGATTCACCTTGCATATCAGCAGGTATTTTGCCGCCGGCAAAATCCAGGAAAGTCGGGGCAAAATCCAGATTCAACACCAAATCTTCATTAACCGAACCTGGTGTTATTTCTTTCGGATAGCGCACCAGAAACGGCATTCCCAACGATTCTTCATACATGAAGCGCTTATCATACCAGCCATGATCGCCAAGAAAGAATCCCTGATCGGAAGTATACACAACGATACTGTTTTCTGCAAGACCGGTTGCATCCAGGTAATTTAACAAGCGGCCAATATTATCATCCACAGATGCGATGGTACGCAAATAATCTTTGATATAGCGCTGATATTTCCAGAGCACTAATTCCTTACCTTGCAGGTTTAACTCACGGAATTTCTTATTCTTGGGCTCGTAAGCCTGGTCCCATGCCTTACGCTGTTCGTCAGTCATGCGTCTTCTGGCATTTTGCCACAATTGTTTAATTTGTTCGTTATCATGTTTGGGATCATTTAGTTTTAAATCCCAATCCTCAAAAAAGTGGTGGTCAATGGTCATCTCCTGCTCTTTAGCAGCTCGACTTCTCGATTGGTAATCGTCAAAGAGAGTGGTTGGTTCCGGAATTTCCGTATTGTCATACATAGTCAGATGTTTGGGCCCCGGCATCCAATTTCGGTGCGGCGCTTTGTGGTGGTACATCAAAAAGAATGGTTTGACTTTATTGCGATCTTCGAGCCACTGAATTGTAAAATCTGTGATCAGGTCGGTAACATAACCTTCATGCCGGCTTCTCTCCCCCATTTCGATGAAATCAGGATTATAATAATTACCCTGGCCGGGCAGTATATTCCAATAATCAAAACCTGTTGGATCGCTTCTTAAATGCCATTTTCCGATCATTGCGGTCTGGTAGCCGGCTTTCTGCAGCAATTTTGGCAAGGTCTGCTGGCTGCCGTCAAAGACGGTTCGGTTATCCAAAACGCCATTGAGATGGCTGTACTTGCCGGTTAGGATGACGGCCCGGCTGGGCGCACAAATTGCGTTGGTGCAAAAGCAATTGTTGAAGCGCATTCCTTCCTTAGCAAGTCGATCGATATTGGGTGTCTGGTTGATCACACTGCCATAGCAGCTTATGGCATGAGACGCGTGGTCGTCTGTCATCATAAAAATAATATTGGGCCGATTTGTTGATTGTCTCTTGCTTGTCAATATGCCGGGAAATGCCAATGCAGTTGTGCTCAATCCAATTGTTTTCAGAAAATCACGGCGCTTGAAAATATTTTTAAACATAGTCTGTTCTTTATTTTGAATTAGAATTATTTTAAATCTGAGCAGTTGTAAAAAATTGATGATTCATATTTGGAATTCCGGGATTCTGAAGTCCGTTCAATTCAAATAACATCCACCATTTGATTTAGCTTGACCCTTGTATCCAATTCCGTCCGATTTCAAAATTAGCTTCAACGCTTTCCTCAATTTTTGAAATCAAACAAAACTCATCGGTTTTATGGGCCATGCTGATTTCCCCGGGACCCAGAATAATTGTTGGCGGTGAAGCCATTGCACCAGATAAAACGCTGGCATCTGTAAAATACGGAGCCGCTTTTGCAACAAAGTTTTCTCCTGAGATTTTGTTAACAATGTCAAAAACATCCAGAATCCATTTGTTATTTGGATCCGTTGCAATTGCATCTTCACTTTGGATGATCTTTAATTCAATGTCACTACCCAGGTAATCTACCAACTGGTCAACTAGTATCTTGTGTTCCTGATCGGGAATGGTCCTGATATCAATTTCAAATCTGGCATAATCGGGTACAGAATTTACATTGATCCCTCCGGAGATGGTTCCCACGTTCAGCGTAGGGTTTCCTAACACCGGGTGGGCGGCCCCGAAGCGAAAATCTTGCAACAGCGAGATGGCCTTTGCCGCTTTATAGATCGCATTCACACCCTGCTGGGGCATGGCGCCGTGAGCCGTCACGCCTCGTGCAATTGCCTCCAGCCATAATGCACCTTTGTGTCCAATTAATGGATAATTTGAAGTGGGTTCGGCAACCACCATTGCGCCGACATTTCGCAAAACACCCGGAAGCTTTGATAAATATTTAGCCCCGATACATCCTGTCTCCTCACCTGCAGTGATGACAATATAGATGCCCGCATTGCTATTTTTTAGGCTTATAAGTTTACTTGCCGCAATTACAAACGCAGCAATTCCGGATTTCATATCCGAAGAACCGCGTCCATATATTTTTCCATCATCAATTTCACCGGAAAAGGGCCCTTTTTGCCAATCCAATACTCCGAGTGGAACCACATCCAAATGTCCTGTAAAGCAAATCGGCGGCTTATTTTTATCTAGATTTATAGATGCAATTAGATTGGTCCTGCCCTTATCAAATTCATAATACTCAACCTGAAATCCCGAATCTTCCAGTATTTTTCCGACGAATTTTGCACACTCTTCTTCATTCCCCGGGGGATTAATCGTATTGAAAGCCAATAGTTCTCTTGTTAAAGAAATTGCTGATTTTTGAGGTGTATTGGTTTGCATTATACAGGTCAGGTCGTTTTCACGAGGAAGTTCTGTTCAATTCCTAAAAATTTGCAATGGATTGCTCGATTAATAATTGTAATCCCTATGAACATTATCAACAGAATAATTAGCAAAGTCGAATTTTTTAGTGTCTGAACAAAAACTCAACGATAAGAGTCATTCCGGTTATCTTATCTGCTAAAAACATGCAGCGACAAGCGTAAGCCAGAATCTAATCATTCTATTCATGTAGATTCCCGCTAAAAACCAGGGTGTCCGAGAACTGGTTTTGTTACTCCTGCAGCATGCCTTAAGCAGGAGTCCATTTTGTGCTTAACTGATGAAAACAGACCCCCGATAAAAGCCCTCGGGGGTGACAATTTTGGGGTTCTCGGACACCCTGTAAGCATGCGGGGATGACAGACTGGGTAATTTTCGTACAAACACTATTTATACTTAAAGTCCTTGTTTGTGCAAAGAATATGCACTTAGTATTAGGATTCAATCGTTTCTAATTTTTTCTGTATGAATGCAACTTCAATTTTGTTTGAAGCTAATTTTTTTGCTTGATTGAGCAGGTCCGCTGCTTTGGTTTTGTTGCCAATTTCCAATTCCAACTCTCCCTTTATGGAATAGTACAAATGGTTATTCAATATCAGATCATTGCTTTCCAAACTTGATATTTCGTCAAGAGCAGCATCGACGCCTTTAACTTTTGCTAACACAACCACCCGGTTCAAAGCAACAATGGGAGAAGGATTTATATTGACCAGCAGATCGTATAAATCCAGAATCGATTTCCAATTAGTATCCTGAAAATTCTTAGGGACAATATATAAGCAGGCGATTCCCGCCTCTAAATGATATTGGGATATTTGATCTATTTTTTCGGCGTGGGTCATGTACTTCATTCCCCACTGAATATAAGCTTTATTCCAAAGATTGCGGTCTTGTAGCTCGAGAGTTAAAAGCTCTCCGCCGGAGCTCATCCTGGCATCAAAGCGAGCTACATTAAAGCACATCAACGCCAAGAGAGAATTTAGATCATCCGTCTCACAATTTGAATTTTGTTTTAGCAAACATGCCAACCGAATGGCTTCCTCGCAAATATCTTTTTTGATTAGGTTTTCACCTGAAGTGGCTTTATAACCTTCGTTGAACATCAGGTAGATCACTTTTAAAACAACATCCAATCTGTTTCTCAATTCGCGTCCGACAGGCACATCAAGTTTTTTAATTTTTACTTTAAATTTTTGCTTTGCCCTGGTAATTGATTTCTTGATTGCCGCTTCTTTTTTCATGAAAGCATGGGCAATTTCTTTCACGCTAAGCCCCCCTAATATTTTTAAACTCAGCATAATTTGTTCAGTTATTTCTAACGATGGATGGCAGCAGGCAAATATCATCCTTAACTGGTCGTCTTGAATATCATTTTCAATATCATGGCTTTGGTATTCATATGAACCTGCGGTTTGCTCGAAATCATCGGAATTAAACGTCTTTTTTGCACGGCGTAGTTGATCGATAAGATGATTATTTGCGACACGATATAACCATGCCGACGGATCTTTTGGCTGCCCCTTGTATCCCCATATTTGCATCGCTTTGAGCAGTGATTCTTGCACGGAATCTTCAATTTGATCGATCAAAGTTGGAGAATATTTACTGCTTAATGCAGATACGATTCTGCCATACGCATGTCGAAACAAGTGCTCGAATTCTTGTTCAAAATTGAACTTGTTATTCAGAGATTCCATCGTAACTATTCAGTTCCAAATTAATATAATAAATCTTTTAATGCTTTTTTGTAATTGTTCGGCTATTGGCATTTGGCTGTTAGCTATTGGCATTTAATCCCAACAAAAGATGTAGTAATTAAGGATCAGTTAAAAGTGAACAAAAAACCTAAACAATCTCTTCAAATTAAACTAATGGCCGGCAGCTAATAGCTAATGGCTAATAGCTAATGGCTGAATAGTTAGATTCCATCAATAATAACTAAAAATTAATTCCGGCGTCCCGGATTAACCAGGGCACCGAAACTATTCAATTACATATTTATGATTTCCCGAACTTCCACTAATCCGCCGGTTTCGTAAACCGGACAACCCTTGGAAATTTCAACAGCTCCATCCAAATTTTCGGCGTTAATAATCAAATAACCACCAACCAACTCTTTGCCTTCTGGATAAGGGCCGTCAGATATCACCTCTCCCCCGTTCCTGACACATTTACCTTCAGGAGAAAGAGGCAGCCCATCCACAAACTGACCTTTATCCGCCAGGCTTTTCATCCAATTGGTCCAGGTCTGCATTAGAGATTGCATCTCTTCGGGAGACAATTCTTTCGCTTTTTCATCTCCACCTCGAATGAGGTATAAAAATTTAGTCATGACAACAACTCCTTTTGGTAATTATAAAACAATAATTCATTTAATCAATACAGTTAGAAGACGAGTGGGTTATAAATTGGGGACAATAATTTTGCTTATTAAAAAAGGACCATCATAATATTCTGTACTTATTCTTAAAATATTATATCAGGATGAAGATATGTATCCACCTTTTAATGTATCCTCTACAAGGATATGTTCAAATACGTGAACTTTATTTCTACAATAATTAAACATCTACGATGTTTTTAGTTGTGCGAGATTTTACAAATCCATCCTGAACGAGGATAATTCAAATATGTGGATAACTCATTCCTTATGAGTTAAGTTTTTCATCAACCATACATAACCTCGTAGAGGTACTATTTTTGTAGAAATGGGGTTAATCAAGATTTCAAAATCCTCGTAGGGGATTAATAATTAAGGGAGAACCTTTAACTAAGCCAGTGCTCTCCGAAGTAGGTTTCTCAGATCTTTAATTTCACGCCGAATTTTCTTCAATTTTTTATGATCGTAAGCATCCACAGCTTTTTCCCGATCTTTTTTCATTCCTCTGATTTTTGCTTTGAGGCTGGCTTTATCAGTTCCCTGGGCTACATGAAGTTCAGGTGCATCAATTCCCAGCGCTTTACAAATTGCAGTAATGAGAGGACCTTTTTTTAACTGTGTATGACCTTTCACAGCCTCGTGATCTATTCCGGAAGCAATTTCATTCAGTTGTGCCACCGTTGATTTTTTTAGGTCTTTAAGGGTGTAATCCATAATTAGAAGCTCCTAATTTGTTTTGCTTAACAATTTTAGTTCGAAAAATCCAAATATCCGATTATGAAATAACTTAAATTAAAATAGTTTGTTGTTCAAGGATTTTATGTATTGAGATTGGTTGATCCTAAAATATGTGTTTAACAATTGGTTTATAGTTTATCCCAAATCAAGAAATATAAAAAATAGTTGGGATTTAGATTCCACCTCCTAAAATTTGCTTTATACCTTGATGTTACAAAAAATAAATATTTATCTTGACTTTTAATCATATGGAATTTATCTTTAGTTAATTTCAAAATAATATAATCCACTGGGGAAACTATGGAAACGTTGCACCGCAAAATTTCAATTTCTCGAAGACCAATATTTTTGAATCAGATTCGAATGGCAATCCATACCAGGCGTTATGGTTATAAAACCGAGGTGGTGTACGTTCAATGGATTCATTTTCTACGCACTTGCTCGAAGATGGTTACAACGTCAGCACGGTTCAAGAATTGCTTAACACAAAACCTGGATACGACCATGGTCTACGCGCATGTTTTGAACCGGGGTTTAACAATGAATTTGGATGAACGACTTGATTTGTCATCTATAAATGGTGTGAACGGCTCGTTCATACCTATGTTTAGAATCCTCCAATCGGAGAATCATTGGAAAATGTTTATAATTTTTTAATGGAGCTAGATAAGCTCAAAAGCGTAGCACGTCGAACTTATATTTTCGATCTATCGCGAAATGAAAACTCAGCTGAGCACAGTTGGCATCTTGCTTTAGCCATTTTAACACTGAAGGACGAACTTGGTATTCAAATCGAAATTAACAAAACTATTAAAATGGCACTCATTCATGACATTTGTGAAATAGGTGCAGGTGACATCTCCATTTACGATCCGGGAAGGTCAAAGAAAGAAATTGAAGAACTAAAATATATGAGTCAGCTATCAGACACTCCTATAAAATTTGCATCTGAAATAAAAGATCTTTGGGAAGAGTATGAAGAACAATCTACTAAGGAAAGTCGATGGGTGAAGGTTGTCGATCGTCTTCTGCCCTTTATGATGAACCTGAATACTGATGGTAGATCTTGGAAAGAACAAGGTATCAGAAAAAGCCAAGTCATACATATTATTGAAGTCGTCGCGACAGAGGCTCCCGAGGTTTATGAGTGGATGCTTACTCAAATTGAGAGAGCTGTTGAGCAAGAATGGTTAATCAATTCATAACAAACGCATGACTGCAGGCGTTATAAGTGTATTTTAAATCTTCGTTTGAAAGACAATAAAAAAATAAATTAGCTAAATAAATGCATAGAACATCACCAACACGGATTGCGATTATCGGCGCAAGTTGTTCCGGAAAAACTACTATAGCGAGAAATATAGCCTTAACTCGCAATATTAAGCATTTAGAGTTAGATCACTTTTATTGGCAACTAAATTGGCAGAAAACTCCATCAGAAGAATTCATTGAGAAGACTTTAGAAGAGTTGAGAACTGAGAATTGGGTGACTTGCGGAAACTATCCCGATGTGAAAGATCTAATCCTCAAAAAGGCAGATACCCTAATTTGGCTTGATTACCCATTTCATGTTATCTTTCCAAGAGCCTTAAGACGGACTATCAAGAGGATTTTGCTAAAGGAAAAAGTATGCAATGGAAATATTAATTCAATCAAGAAGGATTTTTTCAGCAAAAAATCAATTTTGCTTTGGGTAATTAAAGATTTTAAAGTTCAAAAAAAGGAAAATACAATGATCTTTCGTGAAAAAATATACAATAATCAGAATAATTCTCATTTAAATCTGATACATCTGAAGTGTCAAGATCATGCAAATCTGTATCTAAAAACACTACACAGCAGGGTCATTTCTCACTAGAAGTGGGCAAAGCCAAAATTCTTTTATAAGCATAATGACGCTTTTGGACCAAACCTGCAGCGTGATTGCACGGAATTTAGTGGAGACTCTAACGATTTACAATTTTTTACTATTGAGATTTTCAAGCTCATTCACCGGAACTTTGGCAATCTAGTGATAGCTTATAAACTATTTCCACCAAAATTAATTAAATGCGGAAAATGGAAATCATATCAACCCAATATCATATTAGGTTGAAACCTGTGGATATAGCTCCTTACGTTCTGTTGCCTGAAGATCCTGTTAGCATTGGATTTGCTCGGAACGCTATTAAATAATTCATTAAGAAAGCAAATATTAATAAAAGAGTTTCATATGAGACCAGATCATGACACACTTTTTATTGAATTTTCATATACTATCTCTAAAAGAGGGACCTGCCCTCGTCTTAGAGTTGGAGCAGTAATTGCTAAAGATGGTGAAATAATTTCCACAGGCTATAATGGGGCGCCAAAAGGCATTCCACATTGTGATGATGTTGGATGCATTATCAGGAATAACCATTGTATCCGATCTGCACATGCTGAGGCAAATGCGGTTCAATTTGCTGGAAAACGAGCAAAGGGTGCGACTATTTATTGTACTCACTTTTCCTGCATTTTTTGCGCACATGCGATTATAAATGCAGGTATTTTTAGGGCAATATATGCTGATGAGTATGTTGTCGATAACGTAGCAGTGGAGTTTTTTGAGCTTGCAGGTGTTGAAATTGTACGTCCTAATCTATCTTCATAGCTGAATTCCTCAACGGCTAATTAATTTCTTGTGCGTGTTTTGAAGTCTTGAAATGGAAGAAAGGATAAATAAATGGATTCAAACACTATTTATGACCATAAACAAGCTTTTCAAAAATATTTAGAAAAGGCAACAGAGAAAAAAATATTTGTTGGGCGATTTTCAGAAATGTTTTGTTTTGACTCTGATCTACCAGCTTCATTTTTGGATATAGGTTGCCACGATGGTACTTTGACGATTCGGTTATTAGATTCTATCGTAGGTAATTTGCCAAAAAAATCTAAAGTTCATTGCGTCGATCCAAGCCATGAAGCTATTGAAGTGTTTCGAAGGCGGAAGTTATCTGACCATTTCCAATTTATTTTTCATGAACTCACAGCGGAAGATTATTTATTTAAATTCTCTGAATCCGCTGATTGGATTATCGCTTCTCATTGTTTTTATTGGTCACCAGATTTGGAAGGAGTTCTTAATGAAGTTTATAAACGAAGTGATCATAGTGTTGTAGTTTTACGAGGCAAGCATGGGATATATCAAATTCAATCAAAATATAAAAATTTAGTGGGAAATCCTCTCGAACAACTCTACACTGCTGATGATATCGAAAATGCACTGGTGAAATTAAATGTAAGTTTCGAGAGAGAAGATATTGTATCGACCATTTCAGTCCCAAAACCAGACAATCCAATGCTCACTGTAATGATTGGATTTTTTCTACAAAGAGATCCCGAATCTATCACTCCAGAAATAGAATCGGAAGTTTATAGTTTTATTTCAAACTTGGGAACAGAAATGAGACATGACGTAAGCTTCTTTTGGATAGATAAAAGCTGATATGAAAACACAATTAAGAAAATTTTACCTTGAGATCGCGGTAGTTCTACTGGTAGTTGTTGCCTTCATAATTGCTGTTTATTTTGTTATGTCGAGCAAAACCGAAAGTGTAAGAGTGAATCTTTTTTTACTTTGGGAACCTCAAGCACAGTTTCTTGGAAACTATGTTGCAAAAGATCTCGGCTTCTTTCAAGATGAAGGAGTTGATATTAACATTCGTCATGATCTTGGTGTTGGGAATAGTATGCGTGAAATATTAAAGGAGGATCAGGATAATTATGTTGTGAGTCAGTTTATAAATGTCTTGGATTGGTTAGGATACGAACCAAGCGTTGAACTGGTATCGATAATCAGCAGAGGTTGTAATCTTGGTTGGGCAACAGCAACAACAAAAGAAGAGATAATGGAAATCTTGAAAAAAGGTTCCCTTTATAGTTGGTGGGGATCAGAAGATATACTTCTGCGGTTTATTTTACTAAGCCAGAATAATGATATTACAAATCTCACTAATCGAGTGACTACGCAATTCCCTTCCGTAGTCACTCAAAATTCAGCAGCATTAGTGATGGCTTACAATGAACTTAAAGATTTCATCAGTATTCCAGAACGTAAAGTGAATTTTATATCCTATTGCGAAATGGGGTTCCCGATTTTTGAAGATGTACTCATAGGCAAAATTTCTACAGATCCACAAGTATTAGACCTTCATAAAAGAGTATCAAGAGCTATGTGGAAAGGATGGGACTGGGCAGTTAGACATCCAAAAGGTGCTATTGATATCCTGATGAAACAGAATCCTCGTCTAAAGCGGAAACGACAAGAAGTTCAACTTGAGCAATTTGGGTCCACGTTGGTACAAAACGATGATTTCATTGAGTCTTTCGAAAATCACATAAATACAACCCTCGACTTAATCAATTATGACCTTATCGAAAATTCAGCCAATGTTAGAAAGCTTATAGAGAAGATTCAAAAAAGTGAAAGCTTACGTTTCATTGTGAATGGAGAACAAACTAGTGTCGAATAAAGAAGATTATCGCAACGTGGTGTGCTTGATGTCGGGAGGTATAGATTCTTCGATGGCGGCACATGTTATTTGCCTTCATCATTCTTGCTCGATTTGGCCACTCTACATTCGTAGAGGCGCAAGTGCAGAGAAATATGAATTGATTGCCTTAAAAAAAATTCTTACTTGGCTTAGAACTCGCCATGATAAAAGGATAAGAAGATTAAGAATAATCGAGTGTTATTACCCTGTTCAAAGTTTAAGGAATAAGTTCCCAAAAAAAATTCAGAAAGATTGCGGCTATATAGGACGAGAAATTATACTTGCATATATTGGAATTTTTTATGCAATTAACTTGTCTCAGGGAAGAAACCGGAAAATAGCTGTGGTCACAGGTAGCCTCCATGAGGATTTGTTCCCGCATAACTCAATAGATTTCTGGAGCCAGTTCAATAAACTTACTAAGATTGAAATGGGAATCCATGCTATACCTGTATTAAATCCGCTGCAATTCGGTTATTCTATTAGTCCTGCTGATAAGAGGAAAATAATTCTCTTTGCAAAAAAAGAAGGGTTTCCTATTAGAATTGCTCGTTCCTGCATTTCTTCTGAAGAACATCCCTGTGGTCGTTGTCAAGAATGTTTTCAACGTAGTTTAGCTGAAGAGGATTAATCTAATGTGTGGATTATTAGGCTCAATTAACTGCAAAATAAATATGAATTTTGCACATAGACTCCTTAAGAATCGAGGACCGAATGATTTTTCATACATTATAAAGTCCAATATTTCAATTTATCATAGTAGACTCGCTATTGTTGGTACTAATTCTGACTATTCAAAACAACCAATAAAATTAAATAATCGAATGCTTTTCTGCAATGGTTTCATTTCCAACTATGACGATATTTATAATGCTCTTTCTCTGCCCCAAAAAGATTCAGATTGTGAAGCACTTCTTCATCTCTATGAGAGAAAACAAGTTTCCGGGCTCTCGTCCGTTCGAGGACAGTTTGCGGCTGTGATAGTGGACAATCAAAAAGACCGATTGATACTCATTAGAGATTGTACAGGTATTTGTCCGCTTTATTACTATGAATTCGCCAATTCTCTATTTTTTGGCTCTCAAGCAACATGGCTTTGTATGGCTATAAATGATTTGTACTCAGGCTGGAAAATCATTATAGACAATTCCGCGTATAAGGACTGGCAGTCCTGTGGTTATTCACTTGGCCCACGTACTCTAATCAAAGGAATACGCGAAGTAGAGGCGGGCACAGCATTAGAATTTTCACTTTCCAAAGGAGTCCTGGAAAAAGTTCATTCTTTTAAGAGGTTTAACGATTTAACCATACCATCAGTTACGGAAAGCACGAAAAAACTAACCTTTCAAGCAGTGCAAAGAAATCTGAAAGGAGATCATTGTCCTTGGCTTCTTCTTTCTGGTGGTTTAGATAGTTTAATTGTGCTTCACTGCGTTCGTTACTTCGGATATATGCCAAAAATCGTATGTTTAGCATATCCCAAACATGAAAACGAGAATGAACTTAAAGCCGCTCTTGAAATAAGTAAGTATTATGGATGCAAGATTTCCATTATCAAATTCCCTGACGAATGGCTCTCTCCAAATCCTGCTCTATTCAGGGAGCGAGTCGATTGGCCACTTGATGGAGGAAGTCTTCTTGGCAAAATGGCCCTTGCAAATCATATTCGTAAACACGGTGGACATATTGTTTTGGGAGGAACCGGAGCCGATGAATTATTTGGCGGATATCGACGGCATTTAGCTCGTGCGTCATTGTTGACAAAAAGAATTTGTCTCTCCGAGGATGAAGAATTTAGTTATTACAGGAAATGGATTGCGCCAAATGGGTCGAGTAATTCCGTATTTCAAATGTTCGTCAGAGAAAAGCAATTAAACCGATTCGAAGATCCCGCTTTTTTTTATGATCTCTTGGAGTTGAGTCAATTGCACAATCCCAGAATAGATTCATGCTTCGCGAACATTGGAATTGAATATAGACCAATTTTTCAAGATTTTGACTTGGTCAATTTTGCTTCGAAGATGCAGTTATCTCAAAAAACTAGCCCTGATAAACCTAAGATTCTACTTCGAAAAGCATTTAAAAAGTCAATACCCGATAAATTTTTGCAGGTTCCAAAACGTCCACTGCGTTTTGGAAACCAAGGACCCAATGCCAAATGGAGAAATCAGGTTTTTAAGACTTGGCAAAATTCTCGACCGGTACTTTTTTAAGATCAAAAGGATATATGATGAAAACTTTCATTCGTAAAAATCCCTATTTATTGTGGGCTGAATTGACGCGGAGTTGCCTTATTGAAGGTACTTTAATATTCGATGAGGCTATTGAAATTATTGAAATCTCGAATGTTTCTTTTCAAATCAAAACTCCTTTGGGAAATGATCCAAAACTTGAAAAACACTGTGACCATGAAATGATTGATGCAATGATTAAAAACTTTAATTCTTTTGAACCTCAATTCGGCTACAGATTTAGCTATGGAGAAAGAATTTTTGGTAAAAACGGTTCTTCGGCCTACGAGAACATTATAGACCTCTTAAGAAGGAAGCCAGAAGCTAAAAGCGCTACTATCTCTCTCATAAGAGATGATGATCTCCTTAATTCACATGTACCCTGTATAGCGACAATTGACTTCAAGATTCGAAATGGGAAAATTAATTTGAATTACTTTGCCAGGAGTCAAGATATTTTTAAGAAATCCTACGCTGATAATATTGCATTAGCAGAATTACAGAGGCGATTGTCTTCAGATCTTGAAGTTAAATCTGGCTCTATCTCAGGTTATATTGCCTCGGCACATATTTACAAATCAGACTTACCTAAAATTGAGTCGATTGATGTGTTTCAATCAATCAAAAGTAAATTTAAGTTTGATTAGATTAATATGGAGATCATTAATATTGCCACAACATCGCAACTAAAGTTGGCACAATTTGCCCGTTTTTTTGTAAAAAAGGGAATAACAGTCAGAGGAATTGAGCTAAATATTCCGGAAGTCCAGGATATAGATGTAAGTAAAGTTTGTCAATTCAAACTCTCAATGGCAATGCAATTAACTCAAAAACGTCCTCTCATAGTAGATGACACTGGCCTGATAGTATCAGCTCTTGACGGATTCCCCGGTGCCTTATTGAATCCAATCCTCAACGAGGGAAGAGTTAAACTCCTGGACAAAATCACAAAGTACTTTCAACATAATGGAATAATAGACGCCTGTTTTCGTTCTGCGGTAGGATTGGCTATTGAAAATAAAACATATTTTGGAGTTGGGGACTCAGAAGGATTTTTGGATTTTTCGGTTCCCAATACAAGTGAAGATCAAAATTGCACTCGTATTTTTTTCCCAGAGGATGGGGGGGGGCATTCATTAGCAGCTGTTTCTAATGACGAATTTCCTAAAATATTTTTTCATCGATTGTTGGCCTTAGAAACTGTTTTTTCACTTATACCCGGTAAAGCGAACGATGGAAAGTAGAGCTTATTGGCTTTTGGCTGTATTAGCGGGACTACTATTGACACTTATGTTATTTTATAATGGCTTGCTATCCCGATATACATCTCCAACATGGTCATCCTTGGTTGCACATGGTATAGGGGCTTTGGTTGCTGGCTCTCTTACTTGTATACCATTTTTCAGGCCACGAACAGTTAATAAACGTAAAGCCCCGTTATGGGCTTATTCGGGAGGTATTGCTGGTGCTTTCACAGTGGTTCTAGCAAACATCGCAGTCAATAGTTCAATTGGATTAACTGGGACAATTTCCTTAATGTTATTAGGACAAGCAATCTTTGGCATGATTGTAGATTCTCTTGGCTTATTCCATATGGATAAGAGAACTCTAACTCTATATGACTTCTTTGAGGTTCTAACTATAATGACAGGTAGTGCTATACTCATATTTTTTGCAAGGTGAATTATTCTATGTACTACTATATTTTCATTGCTTTTTCCAGTGGTATTATTATTGGTATTGCACGCGTCATTAATGCCAGGTTAAGCGAGAGCAACGGGCCGATGGTGGCTTCTTTATGGAATCATATCATAGGCTTTTTTATTTTGTTACTAATAATAATGATAACCTCTGGCTTTGGCTTTTTAACATCTTTTGATGAAGTTCCTTTAGTTTCCTATTTGGGAGGAGTCATTGGCGCCTGTTTTGTTGCACTAAATAGCTTTGTTTTACCTAGGATTGGTGCTATGCGTACTATTCTTCTAGTAATCGGCGGCCAAATGATTGGTGCAAGTATATTGGAATTATTGACTAAATCAATCACTTCTATTTCAATGCAAATCTTGGGAGTCGCTTTAATAATTGTTGGTATTACTATAGCTCGAAAGGCAACTTTGCTGAAAGAATCCCAAAAATAGCAAGCAGACTGTCCAAAACAATTCGAGATCAATTTAATTAACGCTAAATTAAAAACGCCGATGCCGGACCTAGAAAACGATTCACGCCAATCCATATTTATGTTGATACGGTCTAAATGGGGGATGCAAGCCTTGCTTTTCACCATGATGTTAGCAGCCTTCATTATACCTTCTTTATTAGTTTCCGTTTTCATAATTCAAAAGTTAAAAAAAGATCGAAATGAGCAATCTGCAGTGTTCTCTGAACTAATTTCAACGAGTTTTGAAGTACAAATCCGTTCCGAAGTTGATTATTATGCTTCTCTTATGAAATTGTTTAGCGAAAATGTTGCTGAGTCTGATATTAATTTAAGCGAGTTGGCTCTGAGCCCTCTTTTGGTTTACGGAGTGATAGATGATACCATTCCACAGATTCATTATAGTAAACATCCAAGTGCAGCCTATCTTTCACCTCAATCCCTGGTTAGGAGTAACTGGTGGAAGGAAATACTTGATATTCCTAAGGAGCGATTACTGTTTGGAGTAGAAACAGCAATTCCTCCTCCTTACTTTAGAAAATATATTGTAATAACCGGCGTAAATAATAACAGAACTATTTTTGGAGTTTTCGATTCACTACCGATATTTAATCGATTTGGAGAAATCAGCAAGAAATTTTCAGATGTGTTTGGAGGAATCCCAGTCCTTATAGGACAATCAGGAGATGTATTCTATGCACCCGATAAATATCGATATCGATTTGAGCGAACCCAAAGTGAAAAAATTGATGAAATCAACCAAGTTATTATTGGAAACCGCAAGTACTATACTTGGGTAACGTCGCTGCGAATTTGGGCAGAGGCAATACCACTTGTGCTTTTACGTGATGCCAAAGAATTTGACCTTGGCTTATCAGAAGTCATACTCCTGCTTGTTTTCTGCGATATTCTAATTGTTCTACTTGGAGTAATTGCTAGTTTTTCGATTCAGAGAATTATTGCACTACCAATTATTCGTTTGTCACAAGTCTTCGAAACATCAGCAAGAGAATTAACCGAAGCTACACAAGAGGGTTTTGAATTGACAAATCTGAATAGTAGAGGGGCGGACAAGTTGTCAAAACTTGTACATAAGCTACCTCGTTCATCGGTTTCGGAAGTAGCCATTTTATACAATGGTGTATCCTCACTCACAAAGAAAATGGTTACATACGAAAATCAACTGATTAAAACAACTGAACAAGCAGCTATTGCGCGAACCACACACATGGTTGCCCACGACGTAAGGAAACCCTTTTCCATGCTAAAATTGATACTGAGTGACTTATCCGGAACTAAGGATGTTGTAAAAATGCAAAGGATTGCATCTCAGTTTTTGCCTGAGGTAGAACGAGCGATAGCCAGTGTAGAAAGTATGATTGATGATATTATGGAAATTGGGGCCTCAGCAAAACTCAACCGAGAGGTGGTTTCCTTTGAGTCACTATTAATGTTAAGTTTATACGAGTTTTTTCGCCCGAGGCCAAATACCGTCATTAAAATCTCATACGACATGAGACATCATCACATGATGTATGTGGATAGTCTAAAAGTTCGACGTGTTTTTTCAAACATCATTGAAAATGCTATCCAAGCGATGAATAATACGGGTAATCTTCGATTTAAAACCAAGGAAATTCAGATAGAGAGTAACGATCTTATCGAAATTTGTATTGGTAACGATGGCCCTGTAATTGATGATGAGGACATTAAAAAAATATTCACACCCTTTTTCACGAAAGGAAAGGAAAAAGGTACCGGACTTGGTTTAGCAGT
>CAYXGW010000066.1:0-31534 GCA_964464595.1 uncultured Deferribacteres bacterium | reverse complement strand
TCCAATGTTGCTAAAAAATACTTGATTTAGTCATAGAAATCAGGATGACAATTGTGTGCCCTAATGAATTAGTTTTATTGTGGGAATTAATACCAATAAAAAACCATAAGTCAAGTTAAGGACAAATGTAAACATGAAATCCTGACGTTTTTTCTGATCACATATTTTATCAACAAAAATAAGACAGGATCAACAGGATTTACATGCTTTAGTAAAAACAATAGAAATTTAAAGTGGATTAAAGTGAGTACAAATTGTCTGTCATTTAGAGATTGAAGGTACCGTCTTCATTCCCCTTGATCTCTTTTTGAATTTTCTGGCCCGCCCCAATAATTTATCCGCAAATTCGGATTGGTTCAGGCGATCGAGCGTTTTTCGGATCCATTGATGGTTTTCCCATTTATACCAGAAGAAGAACCGGCTTTGTTCTTTTTTCTCTTTTGTTGTCCGTGCCGTATAGACTTTTTTAAGCGAGTAGGGATGATAACCGGAGTAATAAATCACGGTTGCAACGGTCATGGGAGTAGGGGTGAAATCCTGGACCTGCTCAAGTTGAAATCCCATATCTTTGGTCTCACAGGCCAGATTCGCCATGTCTTCCACTTTTGATGCAGGATGGCTGGAAATAAAATATGGGATTAACTGCTGCTTTAAACCGGCCTTTTTGCAAACCTGGTCAAATCTTTTCTTAAATGCATGGAAGTACTTAAAGGAAGGTTTGCGCATCATTTTTAGCACACCATCGGAAGTATGTTCCGGCGCGACTTTTAAACGGCCGGAAACATGGTTCCTAACCAACTCCTCAGTGTATTCATCCAGGTGATTGTTTTTTGCATCTTCCTCATTTTTTGCAATCAGCAAATCGTAACGAATACCGCTCGCCACAAAAGCCTTTTTCACTTTCGGATGAGCCGCCGCGCTTTTATAAATATCGATAAGCGGCATGTGATTCGTATCCAAATTGTGGCATACGCTGGGATGGATGCAGGATGGGCTGACACATCTGTCGCAGATAGACTGAATTTTACCCTTCATCTTATACATATTCGCCGAGGGACCACCAAGATCGCTGATGTAGCCCTTGAAATTGGGCATGTTTGTGATCTGATCCACTTCCTTCATGATGGAAGTCTTTGAACGGCTGGCGATCATTTTGCCCTGGTGCGCGGATATCGTGCAAAAACTGCAGCCGCCAAAACAACCCCGGTGCATATTGATGGAAAATTTTATGGTTTCGAATGCCGGGATCGGTCCTCTCTTTTGGTATTTTGGGTGAGGCAACCGGGAGTAGGGTAAATCGAATGAAGCGTCCACTTCCTTTTCGGTCATGGTTTGATAAGGCGGATTGATGACCAGGGTTTTGGCGCCGACATTTTGGACCAGGCGTCTAGCAAACTGTTTGTTGGATTCCTGTTCGATGTATTTAAAATTTCGTGCAAAGGCTAATTTGTCCTTCAGGCAATTTTCATGAGAAGACAACTCAAACGTATCCCAGTTTTTGTTCTTGGGCAGCGCTTCGGATTTTGGCTGCAGAAAAGCGGTTTGCGCTATCGTTTTTAGTGAAGAAAACGGCACACCCTTTTCCAGGAGTCCGAGAATGGCATGCAGCGGCTGCTCTCCCATGCCATAGACCAGTAAATCGGCGCCGCTTTCCGCAAGTATGGAAGGTTTCAATCGGTCCGACCAGTAATCGTAATGAGTCACTCTCCGCAGGGAGCCCTCGATTCCGCCGATCAGTACAGGCACATCGGGATACAATCTTTTTAAAATTTGGCTATAAACCGTAGCCGCATAGTCCGGACGAAAACCTGCTTTGCCGCCGGGAGAATAAGCGTCGGTGGAGCGCAATCTTTTGGCAGCCGTATAATGATTCACCATGGGATCCATGCACCCGGACGAGATACCAAAGAATAACCTGGGCCGGCCTAATTTTTTGAAATCACGCAGATCGTCCTGCCAGTTCGGCTGGGGCACGATGGCTACCTTGAGGCCATATGATTCTATGATCCTTCCGACTGCGGCGTGGCCAAATGCCGGATGATCCACATAAGCATCTCCGGAAAAGAGGATTACATCCAGCTCATCCCATTCCAGCGCTTCGACTTCCTTTTTTGTAGTTGGCAACCAGTTGTTCATTATTCTTTCTTTGTTCCTATTTCAGTTTTCTTAAAAAAATTTCCAAAACTGTCAGCCCCGTCCGCCTGGGCGGGATAATCGGGGTCTATTTAAATTAACAGACAGCAGAAATGAAGAATAGAAAATAGTAAATAAGTTTGGCTAAAGCCGGTAAAGTTGGAAAATTATGAGGTGTTTTTACTCTTCTGACAACTGAGATGAAAGCTAACGCTTAAATCAGCCGACCGTTTTTTGGTTCGGCTGCATTTAAAACGTTAGGCATTTGTTTGTGGTGGGTTACGAACCCACCCTACCTTGCTGGCGGCCTTTCACGTGCAAGCCCATCAGAGCGTAGGGCCTTGACAACATTCTCAAACTGTTGCTCAAAGCTCTCGTCCCCCTCTTCCCATCCTTTGAAATCAGCAGCCAGCCTCGACAACACCGGCCTATTTTTACCGCTCTGCCATGCTTCAAACATATAGCCATCTAGATCCAGTGGTATTAAGGCATATACCTTTTTCTTGCGTTCCTTCATGAGCTGTCTTTCCTTTTCGAAGGCAGAGTCTATTTCAGTATCTACCCACCAGCTGGTTAAGGAATGCTTGGAGCAACAAAGTAACACCTTGTCCGATAGTCTAATGCCGCGGTCCACCGACTCGTAGATATCATCACCAGGGAGCATTTGCTTCTCATCTAACCAACAGCGAATACCGTGGTCTTGCAAATAGTCGTATAGACATCGCGCAAACGCTTTATTTCGGTGGCTGTAGCTTATAAAGCAGGAGTAGAATTCGACAGGATTACGGTTGAAGCGCAATTCAATAATCTTGTAGCCTATATCGGTGATTTCCTTGTTCGTCAAGTCTGGATTGGCCAGCTTGACTTGTTCGATTTCAAAATCGCTCATCCCGCACCCGCGAAGAAACTTTTCAGAGATTCTTCCTTTAGACTTGGCAAGAGTGTCGGCGCCGATGGTGCTAGGTCCCTGGTGATTTACTGTCTCCAACTCATTGATCTTGGAGAGATCGACGTCGCCGAAGATCGTAGCATCAAGCGTCGCCCCAGAAAGATCAGAGTCTGCCAATTCGGTGCCGCGTAGTACTGCACTCTCGAGTTTTGCCCAATGGAGATTCGCCCCACATAGGTTGGCGCCTGCAAGATTCGCCCCGATAAGGCGGGCTTCATCGAGGTTCGCCCAGCTGAGGTTGGCTCCAGTGAGATTCGCCCTGTCGAGTTTAGCATCCCAGAGGTTTGCTCCGCTGAGGTTGATATCCCTGAGTTTCGCCCAGATGAGGTTTGCTGCATTGAGATTCGCCCCGCTGAAGTTGGCATTCCTGAGTTTCGCCCCGTGGAGGTCGAGGCCTGAGCACTCGTCTTCCCGATCCATGTGGGACAGTATGAGATTACGGAAATCAGCCGGGTCGTGTTCATCCGACAAATCCGGTTCCCAATCCGGATTGTCCCATCGGCACTGTTGCCAAGCGTCGATCTTTTCTAGGTTCTCATGGCATGCCCGTATCATCTTGCGGGCCTCTTCGCGCGTGGGGTGTCTGGACTCATCCATAGATCGGGCTCGGAGCGCCGATGATGTTGTTTGTCCAGGCGCTAACAATAAAAAAGAACATGACTATTTGAAATTGTATTTTCAAAACTCCTCCTTATCTTTGGTTGCCTAACGGCGAGTATGCAGCCGCCCAAGCCTGCGGCGCGACTTTGGTAAAATGTAGCTCCTGCGTTGTTGCGAGGCAAGACTGTACGGACAGCACAGGCGGGCTTTGGGTCGGCTCATACGTGGTTATACGCCGTCTTGCAAGCTGATTTCTTTTTCATCTTTGTTTAAATCACCGATCAACCGTTCTAAGGCCTTGTTATATGCATCACGATCATCCCTCCAATTGCTAAAGTCCGGTATAAAGTATTCGCGTATTTCCTTCGCCAGATCGCGGCCTTCATCCCCCCAAAAGAGCTTCCACTTCGAAATTCTCTCATAGGGTACAAGAGCTATAGGAAAAAGCATCTTCCGTTTTTCTTGAATCTCTAATTGCCGGGCATTTACAATCTCATGTTCAACCCAAGAACTTTGCATGCTGTTTTCCGAAAGGATCAATAGAAGCTTGTCATGAAGCCGTATAGCTTCTTCGACCTGATGATGAATTTTCCTTCCCCCTTTAATGTCTTCGGGTGCATACCAACACTGTATTCCTCTTTTTTGGAGATCAGAATGTAGTCGTCTCACAAAGGCTTCATCCCTCTGTGAGTAACTGATGAAACAAGAGTAGAACTGTAAAACAGGATCTGAGCGAAGGCGAATTATTTCGTAGCCAATGTTTGTTACCTGAGCTGTTGTAAGGCCTCGTTGATTTAGCTTAGCAGCCTCTATTTGCCAGTCAGTTAATCCACACCCATGCAGAAAAGAAACGGGCAAAGTACCGGATTTTCTGAAGGTCTTCTCGTCAATGACGCTTGGTCCGCCATGACGACATGATTCAAGTCCTCTAACTCTCGAAAGGTTTACTCGGACAAACAAGGTTTCCCAGATCAATGCATTATCTAAAATGAGTCCTTCGAGCCGAGCTAATGTCAAATCTGTTCGATCAAGTATTGAATTGGATAGGTCCGCCCTAAACAGATCTGCCCTTCTGAGGTCTGCATGCGATAGATCTGAGCGAGATAAATTTGCGTTCCTCAGATCAGCTCCCTGTAAGATTGCATCTGTTAAATCCGCACCTATTAAAATTGTATTAGCTAAATTTATCTGGGTTCTCGGGCGTGGAGCAAAGGCAAATGCTGGATTAGTTTCGCTGAGACGTGCTTCTTTCAGATCTGCATGTGATAGATCCGGAATAATTTGAGGATTTGCTTTGCGCCACATATTCCACGCTTCAGGCCCCTCCTTTATAATATCAAGATGCTCATGATTAGTCATTTCTCAACCACATTTTCTTGAGGCACCTAACATAATAATATGTGACACATTATTAAGGTATTATGCAACACACTATGTCACATAATACCAGTCCTCATTTATCGTATAACCAGTTGGTTTTTATAAAATAAACTATACATTTAGTCGTTTCCTAATTGTGTATTATACGACAATATTGCATATTGCGTAACACCGTTTCATAACTACATAACCTATAAATTATCTGTTGGGCTTCTAACACTTAAACGCCCTCTATTAACCTTATCCAGCAATTTTGGCTTTTGAGAATTTGAAGCTATGTTATTCAAGCATCCATGATACCCCATGGATTTTCCATATTATAAAACTTAATTGAAAAGTACCCCACAAATTTGTATAAGTCAAGGAAAATTAAATCAAACATGTAGGCGAAATGACAATGCAACACAGCAAAGGAGGACACGTTCATAAAAAAACGAATGACAACTATTTCTCCGGAATATCTTTAATAAAATTTTTGAGGCTCATAAGATGAAAATTAAATCAATTTACATGGCATTTTTGATTAACCTTGCTTTTTTTGCCATTGCATCGGTTTTACCAGCCCAATCTCTTTTGCAAAGCGAAACATTACTAAATCAAACTTATGATCTGGCAGGTGAACGAACCCGGGTAACACAATATTATGTTATGGAATCAAAATTATTAACATACGCTTTAAACGGAACTCGCATCGGCACTGATATCTTCAAGTTACGTCTCAAATGTGTCCCCGCCAAAATTGCCGGCACCGATGGCGATCAGTACACTTGCTTAAAATTTACAATACAACAGGGGGAAGGTGAAGAAACCGCATTACCCGCTCTTGATCATTGGACCTACGTTTTGAACGGGGCTGGTTTTGATGAACAGGGCCGGGTTTTCGGTATCGATCACAGTAAATTCGAAAAGTTAATCGATAGTAATGGCAAAGCTCTGCCTCCGGGTATAGTATATCATGTTTATAATACTTTTATTGACTTTCATGCAATGTGTGACATCTTTGCGGAGAAAACGATTTCCGGAAATGGCATCCAGGATTTAAAGAAGATTGGTCAAGAAATTGTCCACGCTGCGGCATTCTCGAAGCCGCCTGTGAATTTAGGCAGCAATGTTGATGAGGGATCTTTTTTTGAAAATGGTAGAATTACACTAGCCTTTAAAGGCTTGAGTGTTGTGAATGGCAGGCAATGCGCCATCCTGGGTTATGATTCAGGGGAAAGCTCTTTTAGCATGATTGTGAATGTAACACCGGAAATGAAAGTACACGCGGTAGGCGGCTCTCACTATAAAGGAGATATTTATAAAGACTTAAAAACCAATTGGGTTCAAAAAGTAACTTTAGACGAAATTGTCGTCAGTGAAACGACAGTGCCCATGCTTCCCAATAAAGTGCATTCCGTTATAGAACGTGAAATTATCATTCGCAATGTTAAAGCGACTGAGCTGTATTGAAGGATTATACTCGGCCGGAATTTTTCTAATTTATAACGAAAAGGCTTAACTGAGAAAACGATAAGACCCTATTATCTCCAGCTCCACGGCAACAGGCGGTTCCTCACATCGATCCTTTATGCCTTCCTGAAATGTCTTAAAAGCTGCAGTTTGAGCGAGGGGGTTTTGACCATCGGCGGTTTCGATGGAGGCAATGTGTACAAAGCTTACACCATCCTGCAAATGAAAGGATGCGTATCTCAGCCCATCCGGACTATTTTTCTCAAGCTCAGCAAATACCTTTTTTATATAATCTGTGTTCTCTTCCGCCCTATCAGGTTTTACTTTGTACCTAACCATTACTTGTTTCATGCTTTGCTACCTCCACATTTATTGATTAACCTGATCTATTCATAAACTTTGTCACTGGTTTATAAAACTCATTCCCGGAATGCTCCTATCGGGAATCTTGTTACACAGGCCCATTGACCTCGGATAAACTTGTGCCCGTATGTTTTTAACGGGTAAGCACTCGAGGGGTGATATTTATTGGGTTCTCTGACAGCTTGAAAAAATCCGGTAATAACATAGAGAATGTTTTCGTTCAAGCTAATTAAATACCTTAACCCAATCTTGTTCCATTTGGTACTTTCCCTTCCGGAATCGCCAGTACCGGTATAATGCCATCAGGATAGCCAATATCAAACAACATTCCTTCCGAAACTTCACCCATCATTTTCCTGGGGGCTAGATTCACGATAAACAATGCCTGTTTACCTTCGATCTCGCAGGGATCTTCTCTTTCCTGTTTCATACCGGCTAAGATGTTTCTCTCGTGATTACCAAAATCAACAGTGAGTTTCACGAGTTTGTCCGAACCTTTCACATCCTCAACTTGTTTTATGGTTCCCACACGAACATCCATTTTATTGAGGTCGTCAATGGAGATTAGTGGCTTTATGGGCGCCGCTTCGATTGTTTTCATTATTTCTTCCCTATTTTATTGCTAGCTACATTTGAAAGGCTTAGCAGGACGGAATATGAAGAATCCTGCTTATTTTGTTCATCCTGTCTAAATATCTAAAATTACCAACCCCGGTCAACTTTATTTTACAGGCAAAATAATTGTGAACTTTGTTCCTTTCAAAAAGGTGCTCATCATTTTCTGATGGCGTTAACCAAACGGCTTGTAATTTGCCGCAAGTCGATTACATCCGGCTCTTATTCCTTGACCAATATATGAGGGATACTTCTCGGCTGTCCACATAAGATTATAAGTTTCACCGGTTTTCTTAATTTCCAGCTTACCTCCCGGATATATATTGTTGCCATCGGGATCATAGATGTTGACATTGTAGCTTCCTTCAAGCTGATTGGGAGACCCCCCGGTAGCGAATTCCGTACCGACTCTACCTTTATATTTTGGAATTGTCCAGGTACCGCTTAAAGTACCGTTGGAGTGGATCTCATATTCAACAATACCAAAGATGATCTCTTCTTGAGATGCAGTTTTGCCTTCATCCGGTTTCATGTCTTGCCTCCTTTTTTGTAAACCATTCTTATTTTATTTCAGGATAAATGCCTTTTCCAGGCGATCAAGTTTGGGAAATTTTTTATCAAGGTGTTTATTGCCAAATTTTAAAATCTTGCCTTGTTTCCCGCCTCGCATTCCCCCGCCGGCGCTTTCATCATAACCTGAATAGAGGCTATCCACAACAGCCATCCCTTCGATTACACGACCAATCGGGGCAAATCCTTGCTCATCTAATCTTGAATTATCGTCGTAATTGATATACAGTTGGGTGGTCCTTGTGTCCGGGCCGGTCATGGCATAAGCAATAGTTCCACGGGTGTTGGTCTGTTTAACAGGATCATCCGGCATAGATCGGTTTTCCCAGGCTTTGGTTATTTCCGGATTACCCGGCAGGCCAAATTGCGCGATGAAACCCGCTCTTACCCGGTAAAACCGGGAATCATCAAAAAAACCGGATCGCACAAGATTATAAAACCGGTCCACACCAATGGGCGCCCAATCCTGATGGGCTTCAATCAAAAAATCTCCTTTTGTGGTTTTAATTTTCACTTTGAAAACAGAAGGTGCTTGCTCTTGCCAAAAATCATTGTCGGGATTTAGCAAGACAGCTATATCTTTGTTCGCTAATTTTTGTTCGCTTTGATCTTCCTTTGTGGGTTCACAATTGCAAAATAGGAGAAGCAATGAAAGAAGAAAAACAAAGTGGAAATTTTTACAGGAAATCATAAGCTAACATGCCATTTTGATTAAAATTATTGTGAGATAGTCACCAATCAGCAAATGTTGTAATATAAGCAATATTACATAATATAAAAATAGATTTGTAATAAACTTAATGGCCTCAACCTCAACCTTATCTTGTAAACCACAATGTTGTGAATTATATTACTAATTGCTATTTTTGAAAATTTGTTAGTGAGGAGAAAAATTTCAAATGAAATGTTTGGTGACAGGCGGCACCGGTTTTATCGGATCGAATTTAGCGTTGTATCTTATACAGGAAGGTTGGGATGTTGATATTACAGGCCATGATGCCGAACAGCAGTTGCCGGGATTTTCCGGTAAGTATTTACAGCCCAGTTTAATCGGTATTGATTGGAATGAAATCGGTTCACTTGATGTATTGTTCCACCAGGCAGCCATCAATGATACGAGGTTAATGGATCGAAAAGAAATGCTTCGCGCCAATCTTGAGTCTTCCAAAAAACTGTTTTCAGTTGCCGTGGAAAAAGGATGTAAACGCATCGTTTATGCTTCGTCGACAGCAATTTATGGTCGCTTGCCGGCGCCTTACAAAGAAGAAGGGCCGTTCGATCTAAACACTCCATATGCGGAGTCCAAAAAGATGTTGGATGATTTTGCCATGTCATTTGCGGATCAGCATCCCGATGTAACTATTGTCGGACTTCGATATTGCAATGTGTATGGACCGCGGGAAAATCATAAAGGTAAACGTGCAACTATGATTTATCACCTCGCACAACAAATGCTAAACGGCAATCCCAAACTCTTCAAGTATGGCGAACAAAAACGCGATTACATTTATGTCAAAGATGTGGTTCGGGCAAATATGCTTGCAGCCGGGGCTCGTGAAAGTTGTGTTGTGAATTGCGGCTATGGCGAGGCTATTATGTTTAATGAACTGGTTGAAATTCTAAACGAAATATTGGAGACCGACAGAAAAGCCGAATATTTTGATAACCCATACAAGGATACTTATCAGAATTATACGGAGTGTGATATGACCCTCGCAAAGGACAAGTTAAATTTTATACCTGAAATTGATATCCGATCCGGAATGAAAAATTATATTGAAAGTGGGTTCTTGGTTTAACAATTAATACCCAGGGATAACATGTGTTTATTTCCCGTTAGCTCGATAATATGTAGTCTAATGTATACTGAATTATTATTGGCCTTTAATGAGATCCTGAGCAATACTGAGGGGCTTAAACTGCTAAAATTTAAGCACTAGAGCGGAGTTGAACCATGAATAAACTTATGTCGTGCTCACCTTATTTTAGGTTTTGGGGTTCTGCAATAAAAATGATTCAAATTACAAGATTTGCTAAGTTGTTTCAATACGGGAAAAATTCTCTTTAAAACATCTTAACCTTTCTATTAATGTTTTACTAACTATGGGATCTTGCTGATTAGAGATTTAGGCATGTATTTAAGCATCTACAGCAGAGTTTTAATAGAGTTTAAGCAAATTAATTATAGAAAGACAATTGCCAAATATTATTGACCATAATACTTTTGTGCATCTAGATTCAACGAGGAGTTTATGAAAAAACTTCGTGATAACTTACCTAAATGTTCAAGATTGTACGATACCTTGAATAGCCATCCACCCTATTGCTGCATATCCATATATTGTTTGGCTTTTGTTTTAGCATTTTTGATAAGTACTGATGCAAATAGTGGTGTTGGGTCGCTGAAAATTAATCGACCGAATAATTCATCATTAACTCAAGAAGGAACGCAATCCCCGGCACAGAGTGAGGTTCTGCTTTTTAGTTTTGTGCAAGTATCAGATACACATATTAGTGATAACTGGCATGGATCGGAAAATAAATACAACAATGCTCTAAATGATTTTGTAAAGACGATTAACAGTCAAACCAATCACCCCAAACCCGGGTTTGTTATATTTACAGGAGACAATATTGAAGGAGCTTTAAGGACAGTTACCAAGGGGTGTGGTAATGATAAAAAAGTGGCAGGAACTACAGCAGAAGCATTTCAGGATTTCAAGAGTATTGCTGATGGTTTGCAAGCTCCTTATTATCTTTTAACACACAACCATGATACGATGTCTCATAGGGACCATTGGTATGATGAAAATTCCTCAAGGAGCAGTAAGTGTGAATGGGGCAAAATAGAGCATGACAATGGAGCGGGCTATATTGAAGTTTTCGGAAGCAAACCTTACAACGGAACTACTGGTGATAAGTTTAACTATTACTGGACTCAAGGCAGTTTTCTCTTTGTTGTTCAGGGTGTAAAACGTGGTGGAAACCCAGATAATAACTGGTTGAAAGATGTACTTAAAACGAACAAAGACAAGAAAGTATTTTATTTTACACATGCCAATGCCATTTATTCCCGGGATGATAAAGGCCCAAATTCTAGCCTTGGATGTGAATGTACTAGTTGTTCGACTTTTTATTTGAAGAAAAATGGCACATTAATAAATACTCTCAAAGCTCATGGCAATGTTTTAATTTCCTTTGCAGGCCACGATCATATGACCTCTGCGGGACAATATAAGAATGGTGAACGCTTCTTGTCTTCATCTGATCAATTAACATTTGATAACCCTGATGATATGATCTATACCACTGTGGCAGCAAACTTTGAAGGAGGAGTTTACAAATATGTCGAAGTTTATTCTGACAGAGTCAAGGTGCGCACTGAAAGCATCGGAGGAAAATACCCCGCTCCAAACTGGCGATCTCTATGTGATAGCATGCATTCATCTAAAAATGTTGCGAGTGGACTTCCCCAGGAACAAAATTTTACATTGAGTTTCGAGCCGGTAGACATAACCAATACTTTACCAACCGCGACAGTTACAGTTGACAACCCATCACCTGTTAAAACCGGAAACATCCATGTAACTTTAACAACTTCAAAACTTGTTACAACATTGCCCTCTCTATTGGTTTTTAATGAAAGCGACAATTCAACCACAACTGTGAATCTTAACGGATCCGTTCCTGGAACGGTGTTTACCGGGATTCTCGTAATTGACCAAAGTGTCGCTGATGGCCAGGGCTATTTCTCATTACCATCTAATGCACTTGTAGACGAGAACGGAAAGGTAGGTAATCAAATAACTTCAGGAGCTTCTGTAAATATCGCCGTACCACCTACAAGTCCAATGAATGTTAGTGTCAAATAGACACGAGGGATTTTTAATCCTAATCAGCCAACACAATCATATCAAGTTTATATCTAGAAAAGTAACCTATTTCCAAATGAATACCTTTGCTTGATTGTGTTATTCTTTCGAACTATTTTTTGATTATGGATCAAAAAATAACAGAGTACTTATTATTCTCCTTTTGATGTTCTTAAAAAAATCCAAACTCCTTTTTTCAATTCTTATACTATCACTGGTTTTGCTGGCTTGCAGACAAAACAATCAATCGAATCCACCTGGTGAAAATAACACCCAGAATCCTTTGTTTACCGATATCACCAAAGAAGTTAATTTAGAATTTAATCATGATGCCGGATTCGACAGCAGCTATTTTATGCCGCAAAGTGTTGTTTCAGGCGGCGCATTTATTGATTTTGATAATGATGGCGATCTCGATATTTTTTTGATTCACACCAGGTCTTTTTCCAAACAAATGTCTGTGAAGAAAAACACAAAAAACAGGTTGTTTCGTCAAAACCAAGATGGCTTATTTGAGGATGTAACGGCAGGATCCGGGTTGCAAGATATTGGTTACAGTATGGGTGTGGCTGTAGGTGATATTAATAACGATGGTTTCAATGATCTTTATATCAGCAGTTTTGGTGCGGACAAATTATTTCAAAATAATGGCAACGGCACTTTTTCTGATATTACCCAGAGAGCAGGAATTAGTAATGAAGAATGGGGGAGTTCGGTTACCATGCTGGATTTTAATGTCGATGGTTTTCTCGATATTTATGTAACCCATTATGTTGACTATGATGAGTCTGTGAAATGCAGAAGACCGCAAGATTATTGTGGACCCGGAAGATTTGCCGGAGTAAGCGATGTGTTATTTATGAATAATGGGGACGGCACTTTTATTAATCATTCGAAAATATCAAACATCTCATCTGAAGCCAGGAAAGGTCTCGGGGTAACCAGTGGAGATTTTAATGATGACGGCTATCCCGACATTTACGTAGCCAATGATAATCAACCAAATAATTTCTGGATAAACCAGAAAAATGGCAAATTTCTGGATATTGCCATGCAGATGGGTGTCGCTGTAAATTCTTACGGTTACCCGGAAGCAAGCATGGGCGTGACCGTCGGCGACGTCAACCTTGATGGGAAATTTGATTTTTTTGTCACTCATTTTAGAGGCCAATCTAATACATTGTATCGATTTGGCGGCAGTTTTGGCTACGAAGATGCCACCCGTAGAACAGGGGTCGGAGGTCCGGGAATACCTTTCACAGGGTTTGGCGCAGGCTTCTTTGATTATGACCATGATGGCGACCTTGATCTGGCAGTGGCTAACGGTAGAATTGGCCGTGGCCAGCTGCTCAAGCAATTATCTAATCCCCAACATTGGGATTACTATTCCGAACTCAACCTTCTTCTCGAAAATGACGGCACCGGATATTTCAATGATATCAGTAATCGTTGCGGAACATTTGGCAGCGAAGTTGAAACCAGCCGAGCCTTAATCTTTGGTGATGTAGACAATGACGGAGACCTGGATTTTTTGGTTACCAATAGCGGTGGACCAGCCCGGCTTTATCGAAACGATTCTGTCAAAAAAGGAAATTGGCTAAGTATTCGTGCCGTTGATCCCGCTCTCAAAAGAGATGTCATTGGCGCAGAAATAATGATAGAAGTAAAAAAGAAAATCTTAACAAGAATAGTATCAGCCAGCGACGGTTATTTAGCCGGAAAGGATCTTCGCTGTCATTTTGGGCTTGGACAAATAGACAGGGTTGATGGAATAACAATAATGTGGCCTGGCGGCGAAAGGGAATATTTCTCCGGGGTGGAAACGAATCAATTTATCGTACTCAAAAAAGGAGAAGGTCGGTCGGCTTTGTAGGAGTTTTGAGTTTTGGTTCTATCTTTTAGTGGTTTTAACTATGTTTTTTTCTGAGAAAAATTGAAAATTCCACAATAATTTAATACCCTCAATTTCTTGCAAATCCAAAATGATCAGCATTTATTTTGAGCAGATTTCCTAAAAAGGAGAAATTTTCCTTGACATTTTATAATCCCAATTTCGTGAAATGATATAAGAAGTTCGAAAATTCCGATTCAGGTATTAAAAAAATACTTCACTTATTTCAGCAATATAAGCTTTTTTGACTGATCGAATCCTTCAGCCTGGATACGGTATATATAAATACCGTTTGCCAATTCTATTGCATCGAATATGATTTTATGAACACCCGTATCCAGTTCCTCATCCACTAATGTTGCAACTTCTCTACCGAGAATATCATAAAGTTTTAAAATCACTTTAGAATCTTGTGGAAGTGCAAATTGAATGGTCGTGGACGGATTAAACGGATTTGGGTAATTTTGCTCCAAACGATACTGCTTGGGCACAGTGCTGGTTGACGGCTCAACACCAGTTGAAAGCAAACGGACTGGCAGGTACCAAAAACCAATGTTGTTTATATTGGTTTGATTTTGTGCCACACCAATAAATGGCTGGCCCAAAGTGCCAACGATTAAATAACTACTATCACTAAGTGTAGCCCCGCCATTGGCAATTACACTTTTGGACACTACAATTTGACCAGCAATTTGTTGTAGGAATAGAAAGCCAACCGCGAAAGAGCTTACAAGCAAAATTATCTTTATTTTTTTCATTAGTGATGCTCCTTACCGTCTTTCAGTCGATGAAACTGTTTTCGATTCATCGCTATGGTTATGAAAATCTGCTTTCGCTGTTCGAATTTTCATTTTCCCCAAGGAGGCTTCTAGTTTCGCCATCTTTGCTTTCAGTGAAGTCAGCTCACCCATTTGTTCTTTTAACTTTTCATTCTCGATTTTGAGTTCTTTGACTGCATTAACAAGTGTCGCTATGATTGGGCGGTCAGACAAGGTTAAATAGCCATTCTTGTCTTCGCTCACCGCCTCAGGAATGACATCCTGAACATTTTGCGCGCTGAAACCAGTATAAGTGCTCTTAGTCTCGAGCCCGCTTTCTTGGTTCCAGGAGTAGCTAATGGGTTCGATCTTCGAGATCGCTGACAACCCGCGGCTAAAGTGCCCCTTTATTGTTTTAAGTCGAACATCAGATGACACAAACAGTTCACCACTAGCAGTTGTTTGTAACGTGCCTGCACCAAAATTAGCAAAACGGACACTACCCGTCGTATGGAGTTGTGCGGTAGGCCCTGTCGTGCCAATGCCGATATTGCCGGAGTTGTCAATGTAAAACCTGAATGCATTTGCGTCTATATCATGAATGCGAAAACCTGCATCGGCACCGATGTCAAAAGTGTGAAAACCTAACTGTGGATCTTCAAATCTAATTCTTGCTCCACTAATTGTGTTACCTCTAATATGCAATTCCCTTGCTGGGCTCGTCGTTCCAATGCCAACTCTGCCGGAAGCAGAAAATCTAACCCGTTCGAAACTATTCGTGATGATTGCCAAATTCCCATCACCCTGTTGTTGCAATCCTGTGTCTGTATCACCAAGAGCTAATTGTATTGCTGGGTTCGTCGTCCCAATGCCGAAGTTGCCGCTAAGGTACATATCTGCCTTTGATGAATTTCCAATACCCTGAGTTCGGACCCAAAACATTTGGTTATCGTTCTCATCGATCGCGTTGATCGCAGCGGACACAGCCTCATTGTCGACACCGCTTAGTTGGAGAGCTGTCAAACCCGATGCACTGGAGGTGACCTCCAATTTTGCATTGGCATCGTTCGGTCCTATGCTCACGAAGCCGTTTGATCTCATCCTCATTGCTTCTACTAGGGTGCCATCTGTATTTTTGACAATGAATTTGAATTGGGCGGAATTGGGTGTCCCATCTTTTAAGGCTATGATCCCAGCGCCACCGATTGCTCCGTGGTACCACTGAAACCGTCCAAGTTCGGAGGTAGTGCTTGGTCCCGCTGCAGACGTAAACCTAATCTCTCCGCCAGTATCCGGAGTGGTAGTTCTCACATCGAGGGCTGTCCCAGAACCTGCTTCGATTTCAAGATTCGAACTCGGCGTCGACGTCCCGATACCCACGTTACCAGCCACCCCCGAAAACATGTCACTGCCGCTTATGGTCCAATCACCATCTGAAACTGCAGCGGGGATCTGCCAACTGGCCTCGCCACTGGCGTTTGAAGTTAATATATAACCATCCACTGCGCCGGTTGGCATTCTGAAGCCTGTCATCTGCGCTGTGCCGGCAACATCTAATTGCGACATTGGATTCGTCGTCCCAATGCCGACGTTGCCGGCGTTGGTTATTCGCATTGCTTCAGTGTCATTTGGTCTGAGCGTAATATCGGGTGATCCGATCGTTGAGATTTCGAGGTTATTTCGTCGTTGCTCAGTAACATGTCCATTCGATACAAACTGGAGAACCGCCTTCATTACAGGAGTAGTATTCGCTTCGTCAAAGAACAAAAGCCCTCCACCAAAGCTACCGCTATCAATGTCAAAACGTGAGTAAGTATTTCCCGAAGTTGTGTACAAGTGCAACTTCGTTTCCGGACTCGTCGTGCCGATGCCGACACGGTTATTAGTACCGTCCACATGCAGTGTACCACCATCCACATCCAGGTCGCTGTTGATGTCGACATTGCCGTCCACTTGAAGTTTTGAGGTTGGATTGTTCGTTCCAATACCAACGTTGCCGTTGACAGCGCTGAATATGTTGTTTCCGCTTATGGTCCAATCACCGTCTGGGACAGCAGTTGGGGCCTGCCAACTGGCCAGGCCGCTGGGGTTTGAAGTTAATATATAACCATCTACTGCGCCGGTTGGCATTCTGAAGCCTGTCATTTGCGCTGTGCCGGCAACATCTAATTGCGACACAGGATTCGTCGTGCCAATGCCGACGTTGCCGGCATTTTGAATATGAAGACGAGTCATATTGTTTGTTAACAATCCCAAACCAAAGTTATCGGTGTTTCCTAGTGTTCTATCTGCTACGCCAGCTTCACCTCCATTACTGAAGTCACCACCGCTGACTGGGGATGTGATTAAAATAGTATTTGCCGCGTCATTTGGCGTGATGGTAATACTTCCACCTGCAACCAACGCTATGTTACCGCCATCATTGCTGACACCCGCAATACTGGAAACAATATTTGGTGCAATATCAACGGTGTTTACGGTTCCATCGGCGATCTTTTCTGTGGTCACAGCGTCGTTAGCTAAATCGTCTGTAGAGATTGTGCTATCCACAATCTTTGCACTGGTAATGGTGTTGTTGTCCACAGTTGGATTGGGATAGATGCCCGTCAGGTCTCCACCAGCTGCTCCAGAAGGTGGTAGACTTATGGGAGGGGTGTGATGGGCAGTGTCATCGGCAGCATGCACTGAAATATCTACGCCATCGACAGTTCCACTCACAGCGATGCTTCCGTTTACATCCAATTTCTCCCCCGGAGTCGCCGTCCCGATTCCTAAGTTACCCGCTACATCAATGCGCATTACCTCTACGCTGTCTGTCCTTATAACGAGAGGCTGACTGTCCGTGGTGCCCAAGAAGTGAATATTCGGGTCAGTGAGCGCGTTACCTTCTGTCTCCCAAGTCTTTTTAAGTTTAGGGGGTTTGGCTATTTTTAATAAACTTTCCGATTCCGAATCGATATTACCTTCACCTTTTCCAGCCATATTTGCTGATATGACAAGGGATTTCCCTTCCTGCGTAATCGTAACGTTTTCTCCCGCAACCAGGTTTACATCGTCTGTTAGAGAGTTAATACCTCGCACAACCTGATTTTTTGCAATGTTTTTGCCGGTGACCGCGCTGTCCGCGATCGACTGGGCATGTAGGCTATAGGCCGAGGCGGTCAGCTCCATGCGCTGGGTTGCTTCTGTACCATCACCAACCGTGATGCCAAGCCAATATGGTTTGTCAAATGGTACTTCCAGGGGTTTAATTTTACCAAGAGACGCGCTGAATATGCCATCCTTTACTGCAATAGATTGTATCTCCGTCCAAATCGGCGTACCACCCTTATCAGCTGTGTAAAGTTTGAAAGTTATATTGTAAATCCCAGCGGGGACAACCTCCCCCTTAGCATTGCTTAGAATTCCCTGGTAACTTAGTGTCTTGGGAATTTGACCCAGAGTAAATCCTACTGAAGAAATTAGAAAAAATACAACTAAAAACATCTTCAATAAATGAGTTCGTTTCATGATCCCGCCTCCTTATTTAAGTTTTAGATAAGAATTCTATTCCCAGAGAGTAAGTTTATGAATAATTATGAAGCAGCCTAAGGAAGATACCCGTTTCGTATTTTACACCCGTGCTGTTTAGTAGGGAAGCAGTTTCTGTGTTAGCAACACACAATTAAACCTTTACTCTCCAATTAACATGTTATTAAAAAACAAATTACAAAGATTTGTTTGCAAAAACAAGTAAAAAGATAAATAAAACAAATAAATATATTGAACGAAAACTATTTTGATTGGGGTGTTGGTTGACTTATTGGCACCACTGTTTGAAAAAAATTGAATATCCCTTCAAAATATAATAGGCTAAAAGTCTAGTAAATCTAAAATGATCAACATTAATTTTGTGTTGATTTCCCAAAAAGGAGAATTTTTCCTAAGGCTGAACCTTTATTTCAAACCGACAGTTATTTAAAAGAATTTGAAGCTAAAATAACGGAATGCAATCCGGATGAAAATACTGTTGCTTTAGATCGAACTGCATTCTATCCTGGCGGCGGTGGACAGCCATGCGATTATGGCGAAATGAATATCGATGGAAAAAGTTGTTCTGTAACAAGAGTGAAAAAAGAAGACGATGCGATCTGGCATTGGCTTGATGGTGAATTACCACCACCCGGGTCCACAGTAACCGGACGAATTGATTGGAATCACCGCTACCAATTAATGCGAATACACACTGCGCTTCATGTTCTTTGTGGACTGGTCTGGCGGGATTATGGCGCCCAGGTAACCGGCGGAAATATGGAACCGTTAAAAGGCCGTTTGGATTTTGAATTCGAAACCAAGCAGAGAGAATTGGTGGATGAAATCGAAGCTAAGGTAAATTTAGAAATTCAACAGGAGAGGGAAATCCGGGTAAAGATTCTTCCGCGTGAGGAGGCTTTTCAAATACCGGATTTAATTCGTACAAAAATTAACTTGCTGCCGGAGGGTATCACACAAGTTCGAACAGTGGAGATCGTCGGCCTCGATCTTCAAGCAGATGGCGGTACCCATGTGGCAAACACCCGGGAAATAGGCAGTGCAAAGATCATTAATTATAAGAGTAAAGGCAGGATTAATAAACGGATTACGCTTGGTCTGGATGAGTAAAAGATTTGACAGGATTAACAGGATAATTTGGATAAAAAAAGATTATAAAATATAATTAAGGGGATATCGTGGAATACAGACAGATAACTGAAAAAATCATTGGTAGTAAAAATTTAGACAGGATTGACAGGATGATTTTAATAATACAACTTCATGAATTTAGGGGGACATTGTGGAATACAGACAGATAACTGAAGAAATCATTGGAAGTTCTTATAAAGTATATAATAGTTTGGGATTTGGCTTTCTGGAAATTGTGTATGAAAATTCATTAGTAATTGAACTTAAAAAATCTAAATTAAAAGTTGAACAGCAAAAGCCAATTGAAGTCTATTATTCCGGTGAGATCGTGGGCACCTATAAAGCTGATCTCATTGTAAATGAGTTGATTATTGTAGAACTGAAATCTGTACGGAACCTGGTCAAAGAGTTTGAAGTCCAGCTTGTCAATTATCTCACTGCTACAATGAAACCGGTAGGCTTACTCATAAACTTTGGCCCAAAAAGAGTTGAAATCAAAAGAAAGATTCGTGAATTACCAGACTGATTATTTGACAGGATGAACAGGATTTACAAAATATAAAAAACTCTTTTTTAAGTTATCCTGTTAATCCTGTCTAAAAAGAAAAAAAGGAGAAAAATTGCTACCCAAACTTCAATCACAGTTTAACCAAATTGAGAAACTCAAACAAAATCTCCTTGATTCACTAGATCAGTTCAATGACAGCCAACTCGGATTCAGGATCAGTCAAGATTCATGGAGCCGTCTGCAAGTGGCTCAACACCTGATAATTGTTGAAAAAGTAACTTTATGCTACATGCAAAAAAAGATTCTGTCTTTTAATACTGCCAAAAAAATCGAATGGTTTGCCGGAATTCGTAGCGCTTTTTTAACCCTAATCCAAAGAATGCCGCTCAAATATAAGATTCCCACTAATCGAGTCGCCTCCGATGGTGACATTATTTATTCGGATCTCCAGGATGAATGGCAAACTAATCGGCAACATTTGCAAACATTTCTTGAACAATTTTCTGCTGAAAATATTCACTATCCCATCTTACGTCATCCGGTCGTTGGCATGCTGAACATTTCACAGACGCTTCGATTTTTCGAAGAGCATTTCAAGCACCATTTAAGACAATTTGCTCGAATTCATCGAGCCGAGGAATCTAAAACTAATCTGAAATGAATTTAATAAATGCGAAATTCCAATTATTTTTGTTGGATGAAACAAATTAAAATCATTACATTGAAAAGTTCGATTTATTCAAAATAGGCTGTTTTGTATTTCAATAATTCACCTAAAAATAATTTCTTTAATCCCCTTTTTTTGTTGCAAGTACCCTGCTCAAACGATTCAAATTAATCTTTCATTCCAAAATAAGGAGAACGGTATGAAAAAACGAGCTACATATATTTTGATCATTTTATTAATGCTGGTTTGCATAGTAAATGCCCAGGAACCCATACACTGGCAAAAAATATCGGAAATTAAAGCCGAGGGATTTAACAATTCCGAGGTTATGGAGATATTGAGTTATCTCACGGATGTCCATGGTCCGCGTTTAACCGGATCGCCTGGTTTAGCATCAGCCAACGAATGGATTGTCGAAAAGTTAAACGAATGGGGATTAACAAATACAAATATTGAAGCCTGGGGCACATTTGGTCACGGTTGGACGAATGAGAGAGTTTATGTAGCTATGACATCGCCACAATATATGCCTATGATCGCCTATCCAAAAGCATGGACACCTGGAACTAATGGTGTCATTAAAGGTTCCCCGGTTCTTGTTACAATAAGTTCCGAGGAAGATCTGGACCAGTATAAAGGCACACTAAATGGTAAAATTGTTCTTGTCCGGGCAGCCCGGGATGCAAATAACCATTTTGAAGCCGATGCTACAAGGCGATCTGAGGAAGATTTAACTGAATTAATGCAAGCCCCCGTACCCGGCGCCAGATCACGTTTTGCAGGTCGAAGAGCTGAGTTTATGAGAACGAGAGCTTTACGAAATAAAACAACCCGATTTTTTAAGGATGAGGGTGTGGCAGTTCTGGTGGAACCCAGCCGGGGAGAGCATGGAACTGTTTTTGTCAGTCGGGGAGGCTCCCAAAGCTTAACCGCTCAGCCTACACTTCCTGCCTTGGTTGTAGCTGTAGAACAATACAACCGGATCGCCAGGCTTCTGGATTTGGATATGCCTGTCACAATGGAAATCGACATTCAAAATACATTCCATAAGGAGGATTCACTGGCATACAATGTTGTTGGTGAAATTCCGGGTACCGATAAGAAATTAAAAAAAGAATTGGTCATGTTGGGTGGACACCTTGATTCATGGCATTCATCCACTGGTGCGACTGATAATGCTTCAGGTTGCGCTGTTGCTATGGAAGCTGTCCGGATTTTGCAGGAACTTGGCATCAAACCACGCCGAACAATTCGTATCGCCTTATGGAGTGGTGAAGAACAAGGACTTCTCGGTTCCCGAGCATATGTGAAAAATCATTTTGCAGATAGAAGGACCATGGATTTGAAAAAAGACCATGAAAATTTCTCGGTTTATTTTAATATGGACAACGGTACCGGGAAATTCCGTGGTGTCTATCTGCAAGGCAATGATGCGGTTCGTCCGATTTTTGAACAATGGTTGAAGCCATTTCACGATCTTGGCGCAAAAACGCTGACGATTCGTAATACGGGTGGTACAGACCACTTGGCATTTGATGCTGTGGGCCTGCCGGGATTTCAATTCATCCAGGATCGGATTGAGTATAGCACGCGTACTCATCACACAAATATGGATGCTTACGATTACACAATCAATAGTGACCTGATGCAAAATGCCGTTATCATGGCGTCTTTTGTTTATCATGCAGCTATGCGGGATGATAAAATTCCACGGAAAGCATTGCCGACTGCCCCAACTCAAACGGCTCAACGGTTTTAGATTTACCATTCCATTCGATGGAATAGAATAGTAATAAAGGGTTTGTTTCAAATTTACAGAGACAGACCCTTTTTGTTAAGCATTATTTCTATGAAAATTCGATTCATAATATCTATTTGTTTAGTTTGCTTAATTCCTATTACTTTGTACTCTATTCCAATTGAGCAGTTATCATTATTTAAGCTCTGTGAAAAAAGTGAAGTAATATTAAGAGGAGAGATTATTAAAATTGAAAAATCAGAAAACTTGCTTAATCATGTATATTTAAAAGTTGATAAACTTTTTAAAGGCAATATTCCTAGTGATTCTATTATGATTTTTCTATATGATCCTTTTTTTATTGAACCAGACATTAATTTGGAACCCCAGGAGTACGCTTATGTTTTTCTAAGGAAATATCCTGAAATATCAGAAGAATTTTATACCATTATAAATCCACCATCTGGTTTGAAAAAGTATATTCATTCACTTGAAATTTATGATCGACTAATACTTGAAACCTTACAAATATTGAACCTGTCCGATAGAAACAAGGACGAACTAAAAATTAAAGAATTATTTGTAAAATATATTCTATCAAAAAGATTGGTTTGGGACGGAGCAACTGAATTAATGCCATTATCAGATCCACATCAATATTTTATGAAAAACGAGTTTATCCCAACAAATGAATATTATAAACTTCTGACAATAGAAGATAAAGAAAAAATCTTAAATATATTTTATAATCAATTTTTATCTATTGACGAATTCTATCAAATGTTTTACTTAATAGCAGAATGGGAACCAAGTAAAACAGTCGAATATTTGCTTGAGAAGTTAGATAAAATACGTTATTTAAGGCATCATCATAAAATACATGAATTTATGCTATATATTGCTCAAAAAACTAAAAAAGATAAATCCTTCAATATTGCAAGAGATTATTATAGATCAAATTTTGATTTTAAAATCTTGGTAAAGTTTTTAAGGCTTTATGATAAGTAATAATATGCTAACCATCTACCCCTTAATGATACCATCTCTCCGAGCGATGGTATCTTTTTTGATCAAGGAATAAAATGAAAAGAAGGAAATTCTTAAAAATTGGCGGTGCGGGAGTTGGCGCATTATTCATTCCTGTTCATTTAAACAGCAAAACATTTAACGGCGCCATCACATCGATACCAACCTGTGACAAAAAAGCCCTTGCGGATATAGCCCTCAATACGGGAACAAAAAACGGGGCAACGTATGTCGATATTCGTATCGGGAGATATTTAAACCAATTCGTCATTACCAGGGAAAACAAAGTCCAAAATATCCGTAATACCGAATCATTTGGCGCCGGAGTTCGTGTGATTGCAAACGGAACCTGGGGTTTTGCCTCTACGAGTAACGTGACAAAAGATGACATTGCAGAAATTACCAAACAAGCAGTCGCGATAGCAAAAGCAAATTCTAAAATTCAGGAAGAACCGGTTCAATTAGCTCCTGATAAAGGACACGGAGAAGTTACCTGGAAAACACCGATTGAGAAAAATGCGTTCGACATACCCATTTCCGAAAAAGTAGACTTGCTTATGGCCGTCAATGCAGCTGCACTGGATAACGGTGCCAAGTTCGTCAATTCTCGCCTGTTTATGGTAAACGAGCAAAAATACTTTGCCTCAACAGATGGCTCTTACATCGACCAGGACATTCATTGGATGTGGCCGACATTTACGGTAACCGGTATAGATTCTTCAACCGGTAAGTTCGAAACCCGGAATTCTCTAAGTTCCCCAATGGGTATGGGCTTTGAATACATGGAGCCCCGCAAATCCGCTAAAATTCCCGGCGTTACGACTAGATATGGATTTCACTATGATATGCAGGAAGATGCCAGGCTCGCCGCAAAGCAGGTTGTAGAAAAGTTCAAAGCTAAATCGGTGGAAGCCGGAAAGTATGATCTGGTCCTGGATCCGACCCACCTTTTCCTTACTATTCACGAATCGGTGGGACATCCCCTGGAATTGGATCGTGTGCTTGGTTATGAAGCCAATTTTGCCGGAACCAGTTTTGCCACACTGGATAAATGGCAATCAAAATCCTTTAACTATGGCAGTAAGATCGTTAATTTCTTTGCGGATAAAACCCAAAAAGGCTCCCTGGCCGCAGTTGGCTACGATGATGAAGGTGTCAAGTGCAAGCGCTGGGATTTGGTGAAAAATGGCATTTTGGTGAACTACCAGGCTATCCGTGACCAGGCGCATATATTGGGAGAAAAAGAATCCCACGGTTGCTGTTATGCGGATAGCTGGAGTTCAATCCAGTTTCAACGCATGCCCAATGTTTCTTTAGCTGCAGGAAAAGAAAAACTTTCGGTCGATGAAATGATCAAGGATGTTGAAAAGGGCATCTATATTATGGGCCGGGGTTCTTATTCGATTGATCAACAGCGATACAATTTCCAATTTGGCGGACAATTGTTTTATGAGATCAAAAATGGCCAAATAGTAGGCATGCTGGATGACGTTTCTTACCAGTCCAATACGCAGGAATTTTGGAATTCATGTGTTCAAATATGTGATGAGAGTGATTATCGTTTAGGCGGAACTTTTTTTGATGGCAAAGGTCAACCCGGACAGGCAAGCTCTGTTTCTCATGGTTGTGCTACAAGCCGTTTTAATGGTGTCAACGTGATCAACACCAGGCGCAAAATATAATTTAATATTCAGACATTAAACAAATACAATGAACTTGCACACTTTTTATTGAAAAAGAGCTTCAGTTAATATAACTTTATTTTTCAAATTTTAACTACCCCTTAGGTTTCGACCAAGGGCGCAGGGTCACTTCGGTGACCCTTGCTTTTTTGTATAAATGAAAACTATTATCTATATCGACGGCTTCAACTTTTATTATCGAGCTGTTAAAAACACTTCTTGTAAATGGCTAGATTTCAAAACATTGTTTCTAAAGCTATTGACCGACGATAATAAAATCACTTCCATAAAATACTTTACAGCATTAGTTTCCGGTAAATATGATCCAAACCAACCCATAAGGCAAAAGACATATCTTAGAGCTCTGGAAACTTATATCCCTGAAATCAAAATTTATTATGGACATTTCTTTACAAATTCAGTTCAAGCAACTTTAGTTTAACCAATTCATGGGATTAAAGTCGCCAGAATTATTAAGACAGAAGAAAAAGGTTCTGACGTTAATTGGCGTCTCATTTCTTGAATGATGCATGGCTGGATAAATATGAGTGTGCTGTAATTGTTTCAAATGATAGTGATCTGGCAGAAGCCATGCATCTGGTAAAAATGTATCATCCAACAAAATGATTGGTTTAATTATGCCAGGTAAAGGACATCCATCAAAAGAACTTATGAGATATGCACATTTCATTAAAAGGATAAGATCAGGAATTCTTAAATCATCACAACTTCCGGATCCCATACCTGGAACAAAAATACATAAACCAAATGATTGGTAATATCATTATTATTGCAACAATTGCAACACTTCGGAATGACAAACGTAAATACACATTTTTGCAAAATCAGTCCTCAAAAAATAATTTTGATGAAAATTTGTATCTTCAATATGTATATTTCAATTCATAATAATCAATCAATTGTAAGGAGGCAAATTTGAAAAGACGTAAATTCTTACAATTAGGTGGAATGGGACTTGGTTCGTTAATGGTCCCTATACCTATAATGGGTCGGCCAGTTGATTTAATTGGTGCCCTTACACCCATCGCAACCGGGGATAAAAAAGATTTAGCCGATATCGCTCTGAACGCTGCAACCAGCAAAGGAGCGAGTTATGCGGATATTCGTATCGGCCGTTATTTAAACCAGTTTCTTATAACGCGCGAGAAAAAAGTCCAAAATATTGTCAACACAGAATCTTTTGGAGTTGGAATTCGTGTAATTGCGAATGGAACCTGGGGCTTCGCCGCAACAAGCAATGTTACAGAAGATGAAATCGCCAAAGCGGCTGAACAAGCCGTTGCTATAGCCAAAGCCAATTCCAAAATCCAGGAAGAGCCGGTAAATCTTGCACCGGAAAAAGGGCATGGAGTGGTGGAATGGAAAACCCCCATCAAAAAAAATGCTTTTGAAATTCCAATCTCTGAAAAGGTGGAATTGCTCATGGACGTGAATGCTGCAGCCATAGAAAACGGTGCTAATTATGTTAACTCATTTCTCTTTCTGGTGAATGAACAGAAATATTTTGCTTCTACGGATGGCTCTTATATTGATCAGGATATACATCGTATTTGGCCGAATTTCTCTGTAACGGTAATCGATCCGACTGCAGGTAAGTTCAAATCCAGGAACTCTTTAAGCACACCTATGGGTATGGGTTATGAGTATTTGATTCCGGATGATTCCCAGAAAATCCAGGGCGTTACGACAACTTACAAAAAAGCTTATGACATGAAGGAAGATGCGGCCGCTGCTGCAAAACAAACCAAAGAAATATTAGGTGCAAAATCGGTTGAAGCCGGTAAGTATGACCTTGTATTGGATCCTACTCACCTGTGGCTGACCATTCACGAATCTGTCGGTCATCCGCTGGAATTGGATCGTGTTTTAGGATATGAAGCCAATTACGCCGGAACCAGTTTCGCGACGCTGGACAAGTGGGAAACAAAGTCATTTAATTATGGCAGCAAAGAAGTTAATCTGATTGCGGATAAAACCCAGGTTGGTTCTTTAGGTGCTGTCGGTTATGATGATGAAGGCGTTCGATGCAAGCGCTGGGATCTGGTTAGGGATGGCATCCTGGTAAATTACCAGGCAATTCGCGACCAGGTACACATTGTCGGAGAAAATGCATCCCACGGTTGTTGCTATGCCGACAACTGGAGTTCGGTTCAATTTCAACGCATGCCGAATGTGTCTCTTGCTTCGGGCAAAAATCCATTAACCGTAAATGAAATGATCAAAGATGTGGAAAAAGGCATTTACATCGTTGGCAATGGATCCTATTCAATTGACCAACAACGCTATAATTTCCAATTTGGCGGACAGCTGTTTTATGAAATCAAAAACGGTGAAATTGCAGGAATGCTTCGCGATGTCGCTTATCAATCCAATACCCAGGAATTCTGGAATTCTTGCGTTCAAATTTGCGATGAGCGTGATTATCGGTTCGGTGGTTCGTTTTTTGACGGTAAGGGCCAACCCGGCCAGATCAGCGCTGTTTCACACGGCTGTTCAACGTCGAGGTTTAATGGTGTGAATGTAATTAACACCGAACGTAAAGTATAATTGAGATTTGATCATTAAAAAATAAGGGTTTAAACATTATGGCAATATTATCAAAAGACGAATCACGTGCAATTCTCGAAAAGGCCATGGGTTATTCGAAAGCTGATGCCTTCGAGGCGAACGTGAACGGTAATGTTGGCGGAAATATTCGATATGCCCGTAATACAGTGACAACCAGCGGAAGAGAGAGCGATCTCAACTTAATCGTTCAATCCAATTATGGCCAAAAAATGGGAACAGCAACGATTAACGAGTTCGATGACGCTTCTATAGAAAAGGTAGTTAGAAGGTCGGAAGAACTAGCCAAACTCGCGCCGGAAAATCCTGAATTTGTCGATGTATTAGGTCCCCAGCAATACTTAAAATCCAAAGCTTATTATGAATCCACCGCAAATATCAATCCTGAATATCGCGGCCAGGCAGCGCTGAACAGCATCAAACCCTGCAGGGAAAAAGATTTGATTGCGGCTGGGTTTTTGCAGGACAGTGCAAATTCTCAGGCAATGATAAACACCGCTGGATTGTTTGCTTACAATAGGTCAACAAGTATTAACTTTTCCATTACTGTCAGAACAAGCGATGGTACCGGATCCGGATATGCTACCAGGGATTATAATGATGTGAATAAACTCGATACCGGCAGGGCATCACAAATTGCGATCGAAAAAGCGGATATGTCCAGGGATGCCAAAGCGATTGAACCGGGAAAATATACCGTGGTCCTCGAACCTTCTGCATCAATTGGTTTGCTGCAAAATATGATTTTTAGTTTCAATGCAAGGCAAGCGGATGAAGGCCGGAGTTTTATGTCTAAAAAAGGCGGCGGTACTAAACTCGGAGAGAAAATAGTCGATGAACGCATAACCATGTATTCGGACCCGACTCATCCGGATGTGCCGACATCGCCATGGACCCAGGATGGACGGCCGAGAAAGAAAACCTACTGGATAGAAAATGGCGTCGTAAAGAATCTATTCTATTCTCGATTTTGGGCAAAAGATAAAGGCGTAGAAGCCACTCCGTCCCCGGGAAACGGTATCATGGTTGGTGGAGATGCTTCCTTGGAAGATTTGATCAGCGATACCCGAAGAGGCGTTTTGGTAACCAGGACATGGTACATCAGAACAGTAGATCCCCAAACTCTCTTGTATACTGGTCTAACACGTGACGGAACGTTTTTTATCGAAAATGGCAAGATCAAGCATCCGGTCAAGAATTTCCGTTTCAACGAAAGTCCGATTATCATGTTGAATAATCTGGAAGCATTGGGCAAACCGGAACGGATTAACGGAAATATGATTCCTCCGATGAAAATCCGAGACTTCACATTCTCGAGTTTGTCAGACGCAGTTTGATTGTCAGGTTATAATTTCGTATTATTTGGATGTCACCTGTGTTTATGGCAGGTGGCATCTTTTTTTTATATAAATGGACTTTATAGCATTTATATATTTTTATTTGTTGATCTCAATGTAATATAGCTTGTAAGGACATACATTGGTTAAGGGACACAACGAACGCTGTAAACTCTGCAAAACAATTTTCAAAGAATTGCTAGCTGAATTATATGGAGAAGTAAAAGTAAATTATAATCTTGATTTACCAAGTAAAATAATAGATTACGAAGATTTTTGTTATGGAAAAGTGTTAGCAAAAATATACAAGGCACTACAAGAATATAGAGGTTATAATAATTTTGTTAAGGCTAATAAATTACCCAATGTTGATTTTTATATTCCAAACCATGGAGTTATAATTGAATTTGATGAATCACAACACTTTAGTAACCCTCGCAAAATAGCTTTGGAAAATTATCCCAACGCATTCCAGCTTGGATTTGATAGAAATAAATGGATTGACTTATGCGGTTTATTAAATAAAAAAGATAATGACCCTCCATATAGAGATGAGCAAAGGGCTTGGTACGACACCCTACGAGATTTCGCACCAAGCAATTTGAATCTTAAACCAACAATCCGGCTATTTGCCCAGGATTTTATTTGGTGTTCCCTTGATCCAAAAAACAAAAAAGATATTGCTGTATTTAAAGAAATACTTTATTGTGGTACAAAGAAAGAATCATGAAAAAGAAAGTGACATCACTTGGCAGTAAGGATGCTAAGAGAACTGCCAATCACTATGATATAAAAATTAGTAAACTGGGCATAGTTTCTCACGATTATCGATATGAAGAAAAAAATGGATTTAGAGATTTTAGCTACGCATTTGGGCAAATACTAAAGTGCTTAGATGACAAAGGCTGCGACAGTGTATTGTTCTCATTATATACTTTAGTCAATCGAAAAACATTTGATGAAAAGCAATATTTAAAGAGTCTTAAAAATATAAGATCCGTATTCATTGAGGAATTTGAAGATAATGGCAAGGATAGAAATGTAATAAGATATGTTGTTTACAACAAGATTCAAACAGGATGGAGTGATTACGAATTATCACAAAAGTTTGGAACCTTGGAATACACCAAGTCCTTTGAGGAAAACATTATTAAACCGTTTAATAAAGAAGTCAAAGAACAAAGAATATTTGGGAATTATACTGTTTTGTTGTGTGGAGAAAGTAATATTGTAAAATATTCAAAAACGTTAAAAGCCATTGAAGATAAATTTAACTTTCTTGATTCGATTCCGAGCAATGTAAAAATAATATTAAATCCGATTCACGATAGAATGACAAGGTTTGAAATGAAATTAAAAAGGAAATACTTATCAGAAAACGGTAGATGGTTTGTATCAGTTTGGAATAAAGGCAAGCAAGACAAGAATGGGAAAGTGAAAGATGGTAAAAAACCACCTTGGACGGTATTTTACAACGGTAATAATATTTCTGTGGAAGCAATTAATAGTTGTTCCATTTCATCACAGTCAAATATTGAAATCGGCATTCTGGATACAGAAAAAACCTAATAATTTTGGTTCATCATAATAATGCGTACTTATTCCTTCAAAAGATTTTGACAGGATCAACATGATAAACAAGATTTGAAAAAGTGAAATGCTTATATGCATTTTTTTCATTAATCCCAACTTAAAAGATGTTTGAATATTGAAATATTTTGATAAAACCTAATAATGATTGAATTGTCATTCAGGAGGAATCCATTTCAATCCTACGTAAGGTGCTGTTTTTTAAATAGATTCTTCCTGAATGACAACAGTTTGTTTTTGTCGATTCTGTCATGATTCAGAGTTAACCCAAACACATAGCGGTCAATAAAAATTAAAAGTACTCGTTTTTATGATGAGACATAATTGTTCAACTGTCCAAAATTATGTTTCAATACGTTCAAAAAAATAACCTTAACCAAATGAACCGATCGGAATTCAATAAAACACTTGCAGCGGTAACAACAGGCGCTGCATTTACACAACTTGCACCTGACACAATCTCAGCCTTCGAAAACAGCTCGGCTGATTTTGTTTTTACCAGGCTGCAATACTTCTCCGGCGATTGGGATGTGGACCAACGTATGCCCTCAAATTTGCTGAATTCACTCATTGAATACACTACCATCAAAGTAGAGACTCAGGAAAAGATCATCGCTTTATCGAGTAATGAAATTTTTACATCACCGTTTTGTTATTTGAGCGGCCATAAGTTGGTCCAATTCAGCAAAAAGGAACGGGAGAATTTCAAACAATATGTCAACAATGGCGGCTTCGTTTTTGTAGATGATTGCAACCATGATATCGATGGATTGTTCGCCAGATCTTTCGAAGCCCAAATCGTAGAGTTATTCGGTCCAAAAGCTCTGCAAAAGATTCCTAATGATCATGACATATACAACTCATTTTTTAAATTTGAAAAAGGGCCGCCGACCACATCATTTGAGTTGAACGGATGGGGCGACGATCAGGTGCATGATTATTTAAAGGCCATCGAAATAAACGGACGCATTGGCGTCTTGTATAGTAACAAAGATTATGGTTGTGAATGGGATTATGATTTCCGCAATAAGCGTTGGCTGGTTGAGGACAACACAAAATTTGGAGTGAATATCGTTCTCTACGCGATGACAGCTTGAAACCAATGAACAATGAACAATGAACAATGAACAATGAACAATGAACAATGAACAATGA
>CAYXGW010000065.1:0-31643 GCA_964464595.1 uncultured Deferribacteres bacterium | reverse complement strand
GGAAGAATTAGGCTGGTCAGGGGCAAAATTAAGCGAGGCCGAACAATTCTCCAAAGAAATCGGTTCTGCCGCAGTCGTAGTATTGTATGACGGTTATATTATCGCCTCATGGGGTGAAATCGAATATAAATTCCTCGTACATTCGATTCGCAAAAGCTATCTCAGTGCGATGTATGGTATACATGTAGATCTCGGTAACATTGACTTGAACAAAACACTGGCTGATTTAAATATTGATGATACTCCAAATCCTTTGACAGAGATAGAAAAGCTTGCAAAAATTTCCGACCTGTTGAAAGCCAGGTCAGGGATTTATATGCCGGCAGCTGCAGAAAGTCCGCAAACCAGGGATGGTAAACCACCTCGCGGCAGTCAAAATCCAGGAGATTATTGGGTTTACAACAATTGGGATTTCAATGCATTAGGAACTATTTTCGAGCAAGAAACCAATACAAAAATATTTGAGGAATATGAAAAGCGCATTGCCGGTCCGTTAGAAATGGAACGTTTCAGCATCGATGATGGAATCTATTATTTTCAACGTGAATATTCGATGCACCCGGCGTATCATTTTCGCATGACTGCTGTAGATATGGCAAGATTTGGATTGTTGTACATGCGAAACGGACAATGGAAAGGTAAACAAATTGTACCTGAAAGTTGGATTGAAGAAAGCTTACAATCTCATTCTATTGTCAATGATGATGTTGGCTATGGATATATGTGGTGGACCATTAAAAATGCGGGCTACATGGCTATTGGTTATGGTGGGCATTATATTCATATCATTCCGGATGAAAAATTGGTGATTGTTCATCGCGCTGATACCGATTCGGGTCCCCTGGTTGCAAGTGATGATTATTGGCAATTGCAAGATTTAATCAGAAATGCAACATTGGACTAATTGCCTCAACGATATATAACTGTAGAAGCTAAAATTCGAATACAAGTTCACCGAAGTTCACAACACATCTGTTTGTTTTGCTAAAAACCAAATCTTTTAGTATCATTCGCTAATGAATTTGCTAAATGTAAAATACCTAATTGATTGAGAGCAGTATGAGCGAGAATGAGCAAACTTCTTCCGATTTCATCCGGAACATCATTGCTGAAGATTTAAAAGCAAATAAAAATGACGGACGGGTTATGACTCGCTTTCCACCCGAACCCAATGGTTATTTACATATTGGCCATGCCAAATCGTTTTGTCTCAATTTTGGTATTGCCATGGAAAACCGGAACGGTATTTGCAATTTACGTTTCGATGACACAAATCCGACTAAAGAAGAGCATGAATATGTTGTATCCATAAAAGAAGATATCCGTTGGCTCGGTTTCGATTGGGAAAATCGCGAATATTATGCTTCCGATTATTTTGACCAACTCTACCAATTTGCTGTACAACTCATCCAAGATGGCAAAGCGTATGTAGACAGCCTGAGTGCAGATGAAATCAGGGAATATCGTGGAACATTAACTGAACCGGGTAAGAATAGCCCATGCCGGAACCGATCTATAGAAGAGAATTTAGATTTATTTGAACGTATGCGGGCTGGTGAATTTCCGAATGGGGCGCATGTATTGCGTGCAAAAATCGATATGTCATCCCCTATTATTAACATGCGTGATCCGGTTCTTTATCGTATTTTACACGCTGAACACCACCGCACCGGCGATAAATGGTGTATTTATCCAACCTATGATTTTGCTCACGGACAATCGGATTCCATAGAAGGAGTTACCCACTCGCTTTGTACCCTGGAGTTCGTAAACCACAGACCGTTATATGACTGGCTTCTCGATGAATTGAAGATTTTCCATCCGCAACAGATCGAATTTGCCCGTCTCAATTTAAGCTATACGGTACTAAGCAAACGGTTGCTTTTGGAGTTGGTCGAGAATGATTATGTGAATGGTTGGGACGATCCTCGCATGCCATCCATTTCCGGTTTTCGCAGACGCGGTTACACACCTGTATCGATCCGTAATTTTTGTGATCGTATAGGAATAGCCAAGTTCAATAGTTTGATAGATTTAGCGGTATTAGAAAACTGCGTCCGGGAAGATTTAAACAAACATTCTGCCAGGGTAATGGGAGTTCTTCGGCCATTGAAAGTAATTATTGATAATTATCCTGAAAACAAAACCGAAGAACTGGATGCGGTCAACAATCCCGAAGATGAGAGCATGGGAAAAAGAAAAGTACCTTTTTCAAAAGTGATCTACATAGAAAGAGAAGACTTTCGCGAAGACCCGCCAAAAAAGTTTTTCCGTCTTGCTCCAGGCTGTGAAGTTAGGCTGCGTTATGCTTATTATATTACATGCACAGAAGTTGTGAAAGATGATCAGGGCGAGATTGCAGAGCTTCACTGCACTTACGATCCGGAGACTCGGGGTGGCTGGTCAGCCGATGGACGAAGAGTAAAGGGAACCATCCATTGGGTATCAGTACAGCATGCGATTACCGCTGAAGTGCGACTATATGATCGTTTGTTCACTGTTGAAAATCCCGGTGGACATAAAGAGAAGAATTTCAAAGAGTTCTTAAACTCTGACTCTTTGGAAGTTCTGACATCGTGTTATTTGGAACCCAGTCTTTCCAATGCCAGGCATGGAGAACGCTATCAATTTGAGCGACAGGGGTATTTTTGTGTCGATCCTGATTCATCTCCGGGAAAACTTGTTTTTAACCGAACGGTAACCCTGCGTGATTCATGGGCAAAGATTGAGAAAAAAGATCTAAAAAAATAATTTTAGTTTGTTTAGCTTCCCCTTTTTTTTATCCAGATTTTTATTTCAAAAGCATCATTTTCTTTGTAATTGTAAAAAGCTTTGAATCTGTTCCTTTTGCTTCTATGAGGTAAATATAAATACCGCTTGCGGCTTTATTGCCGAAATCATCCAACCCATTCCATTCAATTTTGAAATAACCTGGCTGTGATTTCTCATCAACCAATGTGCGAACCAATTGCCCTTGAACATTGTAAACCACAACCTTCACATCCACGGTTTGCGGCAGTTGATATTCAATTTTGGTTGATGGATTAAAGGGATTAGGGTAATTTTGGGCTAAATCGAAATCAGTTGGTATTTCAGATGTCTGATCATTAACTGCAGTTGTAATATCTACAATAAAATCACCAATACTATTTGTCGGACCAATGGTCGTAATGCCATCTGATGCTAATACACTCCACAAGACTGTTGGCTGTCCATTCGCTATTCCCAATGTGTTGAAATCAATCACAAGTGAGGTATCAAGAACCGTAATTTCTTTAAAGGAACCTTCGATAATTAATGTTAGCTTATATTTTATAGTATCATTATCTACATTGCCAGCAGCAGACCAGCTAAAATCAACTATATTTCCTTCAATATGCCTACCATCAACTGGCAACAATCTTTCAAATGGACCCGGTGGATCATCAACAGGATGGACGGTTATGAACACAGTTGCAACATTCGATGTGTCTTGATTATTATCATTGATCGTGTAGGTGAATTGATCATTGCCAAAATAATTTTTGTTGGGACTATAAATAATATTACCTTGAACACTTTTTTGAACTGAGCCATGAGATGGAGGACTTACAATAGAAATAGTTTCACGATCAATTTGTCCATCCGAATCCGAATCATTCGTACTTAGTGAAAAAGTTACGGATGCATCTTCATTTGTAAATGCTGTATCAGCAACTGCTATAGGCACTCTATTCAATGCTTTAATGTAAATACTGACCAGAGCATGGTTTGAAACTGCACCGTTATTGTCTTTAATTGTATACGTTAGTGAATCCGCACCAAAAAATCCATGATCAGGTGTATATAATATTTCTCCATTTTCATTAGAATTTGCCACACCATGATCCGGTAAATCGATAAATTCAATCGTTGACAGGACAACGGTGCCATCGATATCAATATCATTTTCGCTAACATTTATAGTGACTGCTTGATTTTCAAGTGTCGAATCCTGATCCGCTATTGCTACCGGTGCATCGTTGACAGGATTAACGATAACCAATACTTTCCCGGTTCCGGCTGCATCTTTATCATCCAGAATATTATAAAAGAATGAATCCGTACCATAGAAATTGGCTGCGGGCGAGTATTTAAGCGTCTGGTTTGCAGTATTAATACCAACAGAACCATGTTCGCCTTGTGAAGCAAAAGCCAAATTGACCACACTTCCATCGATATCGAAATCATTTGCCAGAACATCGATATCAACAGGTGTATCTTCGTCAGTGGTCACTGTGTCAGAAATTGCCACTGGAGCATCGTTAACAATATTTATAGTAATTGAAATGTTCAAAGGCCCAACGGTTATTGGAGCAGAGTCACCATCACCTGTGTCTGTTACGGTGTAATCAAAACCTGCCTGCCCGGTAAAATTTTCGATAGGAGAAAAGCGAGCAATATGCTCATTTTCTAATACAGTAGTTCCATTCACCGAGTTAAGAACAGTAAAAAATAAATCTTGCTTAGAAGTCTCAAGATCCTCAACTAACAACCTTAAATCAAAGGTTATTTGAGTATCTTCTTGAATTATAGCACTATCTCCGGTTGCTTGTGGTGAATCGTTAACAGGATTAATTGTTACATCAATTGTTACCGGACCCACTGTGATCGGATCTGATGTTCCTTCACCTGTATCGGTAACTAAAAAATGAAAACTTCCTGAGCCGTTGTAATTTGAAGTTGGAGTAAACTGCGCAAAATATTTATCGTTCAATGCCACAACTCCATTTGTGGCATTGGTAACTGTAAATATTAAATCATTATCTGGAGTCTCCAGGTCATCAACTAATGTCCGCAAATCCACTGTTGTATAATTGTCTTCAATCGCAACGATCGTAGTCGTTGTTGCATTGGGAGCATTATTAATTGCAGCGACAACCACATTGATTGTTGCTGGAGCTGTCGTAATTGGCAATGACAAACCATCACCTGTATCTGTTACACTATAAGTAAAACTTCCCAATCCATTAAAATCAGCATTCGGTGTAAAACGAACTGTGTGGCTATTTTCAAGGAATTCAGAAACACCATTGACAGCATTATCTAAAGAAAAACCAAGATATTCATCCGGAGTTTCGACGTCATTAACCAACGGGAATAAATCAACTTCAATAGGTATATTTTCGTTAGTATTTAATGTAGTTCCTGTTGTTATTGATGTATCATTCACAGGTTCAATTGTTATACTAACCTGGTATGGACCAATAGAAATCGCCGGCTGGTTCCCATCGCCAGTGTCTGTAACACTATAGATAAATCTAGCCGATCCACTGAAATTCGATTTTGGAACAAAATGTGCAATATGGCTGCCATCCTGAAAAAATACAGCGCCATTTATCGGGTTTGCGATTGCAATTATCAAATCCTGGTCCGGAGTTTCGATATCGGCAGTCAGTGTATCTAAATTGATATCTACAGATTGATCTTCATCAATGATAAGTTCTATCGATGATGCGGTTGGAGGGTCGTTGATCGGATTAACTGAGATTTCGATACTTTCCGGTCCTACTGTCTCTGGACCTGCCGCACCATCTCCGGTGTCAGTTACTTGGTAATCAAAACCTGCATTACCATTGAAATGAGAATCTGGCGTAAATCTAGCTGTATAACCATCCGCAAATAACTCAACACTTCCATTTATTACATCTGTTATTTCAAATAATAAATCGTTAACATCCGTTTCTAAGTCAAATACTAAAGTTCGAAGGTCCACATCGACTTGTTCGTGCTCGTCAATATTTAAGCTCTTTCCATCTATTACTGGCAAATCATTCATAGGATTCACATTTATTTCAATTAGGATTGATTCAACAGTTATAGGTTCTGCACTACCATCACCGGTATCTGTGACAGAATAGACAAAACTTCCCGGACCATGATAATTTAAATTGGGAGCAAACCTGGCTGAGTAACCATCCTCCAGCAATAGAATGGAGCCATTCAATGCATTACTAACGGCAAAAATCAAATCCTTATCTTCAGTTTCTACATCTTCTACTAATGTTTGCAGATCGATAGTGACTAAAGAATCTTCATTAGTATCAACAGTTGTTGGTGAAGTTTGAGGGGTTGAATTAACAGGTGTGACTATAATATCAATTTGAATAGGGCCAACTTCTATGGGTAACGCCGTACCATCTCCCGTATCCGTAACAGAATACGAAAAGCTAGCATTTCCATTAAAATTAAGATTGGGAGTAAAACTAACTTCATGACCGTCAAGCAGTTCAACCGTTCCATTTGTAACTTCATTAATCGTAAAATTTAAATTATCATCAGCAGTTTCAATATCAGTTATACGGTTTTTCAAATCAATACTGATTGATCCGTTTTCTGCAATAGTGACGTTTGTATCCGACACCGCCGGAATGTCATTAATTGGGTCTACAGTTACATGAATTTTGACTGGCCCAACCGTATTTGAAGGATCTCCTGTATCAGTCACTAAAAAGCTAAATTCTGCTGATCCGTTGAAATTTTCATTTGGTACAAACTGTGCCGTATGACTATCTGGCAATAGATTTACAGATCCATTTAATGGACTTTCAACTTGAAAAGACAATAGACTGTTTTCGGTTTCTTCATCACTTACAAGTGAATTCAAATCAACATCCAACGATATATCCTCGTTTGTAGATAAAGAATCCCCCGAAACAATGGGCAAATCGTTTGCCAAGGTCGTAATGATTGTAAAAACATTATTACTTATAGTATTCCCTTCAACTCCATCCGAAACATTAAAAACGAACGCATCACTGATTATGTTGCTTCCATTATGTAAATAGGTTAATCCACCATTATTTATATCTTCCTGAGAAAATGTTTCACCAACAGCCAGGTTGATGCCATTTAGCCTTAGATTTCCATTTACCGGAACAACTTCTAGTGTATAAATTAGCTCATTATCAGCATTATCCACATCAGTCACTAAAAGAATAATATTTGATATTGTGGCAGAATCTCCTTCAGCCACAGTCAAACCGGTATTAATAGTTAATACTGGCGGATCATTTAAGTTGGTTGCCTGCAAATTTTGAATCGAAAAAAATAGTACAAAAAGACTAAATAAAATAATCTTGTGCATAGATATTTCAAAAAATATTCTTGCTCTAACTTGGAGATTATCAATAATTATTTCTAAATATTTCTTCATAAAAGCTTCCCTCTATCTAACAACCAATTAATTATCCCACTTATCGCTAAGAATATTGCCTGGTGTATTACAAATATGTTGAAGGATTTAAACATTAACCCCATCAAAAAATCCACTCACTTTATTATCGCTTAGCTTTGTCAAATTTCTTATTTTATTTTTTATTCGTATTAACCTGTGTTGTCATGAAACAAACTGTTCTAAGAAACACCACTATTATTCATACATCTAGCTTGTAAAACCTTATAATTGTTAATAGTTACAACAAGTATGCCAGTTGCTAAAAATTTGTATTTACGTATTAAATGGTTTAATTAAATTGCCTCATTTTTTAAAAAGATGAAGATCAATATAGAACTATTAATACAAAAGCCCAGACCTCTCGATCCAGGCTTTCCTCTGGGCGGTAACCATAAAAAAGAGATAGATCCCAGTTTCATTTCATCATTAGCATTTTTCTTGAAAATAATTTTTTACCCATAGTAACAGTGTAAATATAAACACCGGAAGAAACCCGAAGACCTGAATCATTTCGTCCATCCCATATTACATTCTTAAATCCCGCAGTCTGCTCTTCCCCATGGATGAGAGTGCGTACGAGCCGGCCCTGTAAATTATAAACTATTAATTTGATTTGGGTTGTTTCTGCTAAATTATATCGAATATTCGTTTCCGGATTAAATGGATTTGGAAAATTCTGAAATAATTGAAAATGGTCCGGAACGAGGCCTGCTTCCCCAGCAATATTTTCTACAAATGATTTCTTACCTATTGCTAATCGTAAATTCTTGCTTAATAAATTATTGCCGGTTTTAACTGAATACACAGGATTCTGTTTAAGATTATGGGTAAGCTTAAGACTTTCATCGATTAAGTAGATTTCCCATTCTTCCGGTAAATTACCAATCCAATCAAATGAGAGTATTACTATTTCATCTGCCTGATTGGATTCTACCCGGAAATCCCAAACTTGATCGATTATACCAATCGACCTGATATCCGAACTAAATTTCTGGGCCGGTTGATCCCAATCTGAATGTGGAAATGACACTGAGACAAAATCACCGATTACAGGAGGTTCGGCAAAATCCAGTGGGTCGTAATCTGCTTTACCGTTCTTTCGTACACCTGCCCAATTATTATCATCATTCATTTCACCTGCAGTTGCTGATATTCTAACCAACCATTCCTCATCGCTTAAGTTCACCAAATTTTCACCAGGTTTACCCAGGCTGCCTGCTGCTGCTTTTGGATTAAAAACTAAATAAATAGGATCGTTATTGGCGCTCTGGTCAGGAACATAAATTGCATAGCCCTTCCACGGCTCCATAACATCGGCTATTTTCCATCCTTTTTCATAAGAGTTAATAACAAGAATAGCGCCGTTATTCTCATTCTCAAAGAAAATTGAATCTTTGTGAATTGGGAAAGCAAAAGGCGTCGCAACCAGGTTCCAACCCTCATAGACTTGAATTTTATAGGGTTCGATTGTGTTTAGGGTTAAGCCTGGTCCACTATCAATCACAATATTTTCTGACTTAGTTATGATAAAAAATGCTCTGCCTGGATTAAAATTTCGCACAAGATTCCCTTCTGACCAGCGGGAGTTTTCGGGATATTCGGGACGATAGTCAAATAACCGCCATACCGTATCATCTGATTTACCAAGATCATCCACCAACACAGCAGATATAGTACCATCGTTTACTGAAAACGGAACTGAGAATAGTTGATAGTTGGTTTCGCCAACACCTGACATAAGAGGAACAGCTTTACCATCAATATCGATTGGAAATTCGCCATCGCCAAAAATCCGAGCTCGAATTGGGAACCAACTTTCATTTTCTCCATCATCAGCCGGCCAAGCATTTTCGTTACCAACAATATCTATCGCTTTTATTCTAATTTCTAATCCTCTGCTGGTTACATCTTGTAGCGGAATATCAACAATAAACTCATCTGTATCTCCTACTCTTTGAGCATAGCGAAATGGTTTTAAAGTTTCTGAACCCCCCAAACGATACTGTATCAAAACACTATCAATCTGGGAGTGGTCAGTAACAATAAAACGATCTTGGAAAATTTCACCAGCACTGGCAATATTTTGATCATTTGTAAGCTTTCGCATAATCATCGGATTGCATATATCCCAGCGATATTGAATCGCTGTCACAGAATCCTTGCTTGAATTTCCGGTAGAATCTGAGAACCAAAGATAAAATTCATTTTCACCGCATTGAAAATTACTACTAAAACCTATTGAAAAAGTAAATTGGGTTGCACTATTTCCTGGCAATAATAATTGTTCATCAAATTCATCGCCATTTGCCGGAATTGAGTTATATTTCCAACGAATTGCCCTGGCATCATATGTGTTTCGATAACTATCAGTTGGAATATCTACGGTTAAAGTAAACGTATCCTGTCCACCAAACCATTGGGTTTCTGGAATCGAACGCCTCAAAACAGTTGGTGCTTTTGGTGGTGTAATATCAAAAACAAAACTTTCTTGAATTGCATTCATGTAACCCGAATTTCCACTACCATCAACAAGCCAAAGATAACAATTCCAGAACCCCGTTGTTATCTTTCCGGACAAAGGGATTTGAACACATGCTTCACCTGATTCTAAAGCATATCGGCCGCCGAATTTAGTTGTGTCAATAGCAGATTGAGGTGGGGAAATACTACTGGAAAATTTCCACCAAACTTCTGTTATCCCACTTGAATCTGCCGGATTTTGCCAACAAATTGATAAATCATCAGCATTTGTATATCCATCAAAATTGCCCCAAGTTACAATCTGTTGAGTGATTGGTAACGGAGGAGTTTTGTCTAATCCAAAGCCATTTAGATTTATCAAAAAACCTGCCTGTGATTTGTCATTTGTAATAAATGTCGCTCGATTTCCATCGAACGGACCATAATCAGACGGATGAAAAAAAACGGTGACAGACTTTGTATCTCCCGGGGCTAAGATAAAATTTGTTGGAGAAACGCTGTAAACATTTGGAAGTGAAGTTGTTATATTTTCAACTTCAAGATCTGCATTCAGATCCGGATCTGGGGCTGGTAAATTTAGAACAAGCACTTTTCTCTTTATTGAAGAATTTTCATCGACATCTCCAAAATTAACAACCGAGTTTGGCGATAGAATCATTCTAGGTCCATACCCTGAACCTGATAACGGAATTTCTTTTGTCGTTTGATTGGGAGCATTGGTATCGATAATCAGACTTCCAATAAAATCAAATCGGTCTGAAGGGCTAAAACGAATTTGTAAAACAAATGATTGGTTTGCTTTAAGCGTCATCGCTCCTGGGTTATTCGTAACAATAAATGGCCCTGAGATAGACCGAATAGTGTAGATCAAATCTGAGACGTTGCTATTACTGATTACGATGGATAAATCTGCAGATTCTCCAACTTGAATATTCCCAAAACTTAAAGCGCCGGGATTAATCTGAGGTTGAGCAAAAACTATATTTGCTGCAATAGTTACTGACAAAATAAATATTAATCGTTTTAAGTTTTTCATTCTTACTTTCATAATTTTTAGTGCTCCAATCCTCCTTTCCTAATTTATTATGGGAAGGACGGAGGACCAGAAAGTGGAGACGCTACTTCAACTTCCGGTCCTCCTGGACTGGGTTTACCTTCAGCACTTTTATTGAGCAAATACATTCCGAGACCTGCCCCGGAAGCCAGGGCAAGTCCCATGATTATCCAAGAAGTATTATTTTTTGCAATACTCTGATCAATTTGAATTGGATTGTCGGTTAGTACAAAACTAGATCTTTCACTCGCATTTGTTCCAACCAATCTCGCAACTACAACTACCATATAATCCTGTAGATCTCGAAAGTTACCCCTAATGACAGTGTTTACAGTATTGGTAACTTTTCCATCCGATACATTGATTAACCGAAAATTTAATACATAGTTTGTTCCCCTTCTCTCGATGATTCCGTTTACAATATAACTCACACCCAAAGCATTTGCAGCTTCAGTTTCGCAATAAAGCGTGGCACAGGAAGACAAATCGATGTTGTTTTCACTTAAAATATTTTCTACAAGAACCATATCTAATGGATCGTATTCTTGCATCTTCTGAAATTCGCTAGTTAAAACGTAAGCAATTCTTCTCATTTCTGTTCGTTTTAATGTCCCTCGGCCTTCAATTGGCAAGACTGCAATTTTTTTTCCACCTGGTTTTAACCCTCTTGCAAAGATAATGTCTGGCAAAAACAGACCTGTTAGGAAACTGATAAGAAGGATAAGACTAATGGTTTGTTTCATTTTAATTCTCTTTTCCCTATTCATTATTTCGCGTTTCAATAACAAGACTCTATTGAACAAAATAGCAGTCTCAATAGCCTTCGCAAAATTAATGCCACTCTAATTTTGAAATTGGAACCAATTAAATTACCGTGGTAGGAATGTAGCTTTTGGTCCTTCCAGGACCCGAATTCGTCTAATTGGAAAAAAATGATTTGGTTTAATTTATTACAGTATCCTCTTTAATTATAACAAGTTATAACAAGTTGATTATTGTGACATAAAGAGGTACATTGCCGTAATGATTTCGAATTGAAATAAAATATGTTCATTGCTAAACAATAAAATTTGACTCAATCAAATAATTATAAAACTAAAAATAGTGCTCATCTCTGATCCATTTGTAAAAACATGAAACAAGGATTGTGAAAAATTCTTTAATGAACGACTCTGGTATATTTGCCACTGATCCAACCTGTCTTGCCGGATCGTAAACGAATTTTTAACCATCCACGAATTTGTGCATGGCTCTCAAACTGCTCTTCCTTTCGTACAGAATCAATAACTGGATGTTGCAACCCGGGCCCATCTCTTACATATAGTATAGTTGTAATAATCTCAACTATTTGCTTATATGAATATTTAGATTCAATGGTTGTTTCTCTATTAATCATTCCAGAAAAGCTCTTTGAAGATGCTTTGTGAAAGGATAAATTCAGTGAAAAGCCATGGATGTAGAAATCACCAATTTCACTATTTGTCAATCCATAGCCCAATTTTAAATCTATATTCGACAAAGGGATGTTCAAAGATACACCGGACGTGAATCGATTCTTTTCCATGCCAATTTGAACAGACAAATTTTTAAAGGATTTGATTTCCACCCCGAAATGACGAACCATTTTTTCATTCCACCTATTTTCGATTTCGCCGCTGAATAACAAGTACGGTGACAAGTGATAAGACACTCCAACCCTAATAGTCTGCTGAAACAGATCTGTGAAACCATTGTCCCATTTTTTCTTTGTATTGATGTCCTGAATCATAATACCCATTTTAAAATTTTGAATTAAAGTAACAAGAATGGCAATATCAAATCCATAACCTGATGCTGTTCTATTGTCTAGAGAATGATAAATCCATTTAAAATTCCCACCCATTGAAAGGTGAGGATTTATTTGTCGGCCAAAAGAAATCATGAAAGCGTTTTCCGAATTGCTGAAAAAATAATCAGGTTTCATGGTATTCGTTTCCCTGGCTTCCAGGTTGTTAACCCTATAACCAATCCAGTTGAAACCAAATGAGCCTACACTTTTCAATGGCAAGACCGAACTAATAAAGTGAAATGTACGATCGAATGGCAAATGGCTATATTGTGCATTTAGTTGAATATCTCTTATTTGAATGAGGCCTGCAGGATTCCAATAACCTGCAGTAGCATCATCTGCAATAGCAGTGAAAGCGTTCCCCAAAGCTAAAGCACGAGTGCCAACCCCAAATCTGAGAAAATCACCTGGAGACCCGGAATTGTCATCGGCAAAAGAAAAATTAACAAACAGGAATAGAGAGAACAGTTGTTGAATTAAAATAAATTTACTTTTCATAAAATTAGTTTGCTAAATTTATCAACCGATGAGCACTCAGACATATCAGATTAGGCTTCATTAGAATTGACCATATTTCTTCTATTCACATCATTATTTTGTTCATCGAATCGTGACAATTCGAATAATTTTATGGATTCTTCCCGCATTTATCTTACAAATGTAAACACCACTTGCGACATAATTGCCATTTGCTGTTTTGCCATCCCAAAAATCATCAGTATGTTCCCCAGCCTGTACCATCTTCTCATCAAGAATTGTTTTAATTAAGTTATGATTCATATCATAAATTTGAATAGATACCCATTCGTCTTGAACCAGGTAATATCGAATCCAAGTGTTTTGAAAATTCAATGTCATTGGATTGGGAAAATTGTAAACAAGCTGTAAAGTCGATTCACCTTCCTCAATATCATTATTTTCTTTGTTTAAATGAATACTCACCTCTTCGGAAAAATCACTTTCATTACCTGATTTATCATAAGCTGTTACTGCAAAAAAATACTTATTTCCGGAGGTTAAGTCATTAATCAACCATGAAGTATTATTCCCCACATCAATAACCTGTTGATAGTCTCCTGAACGTATTCCATAATAAATTCGATATCCCGCTAGATCGGGCTCTGAATTTGGCTGCCATAAAACAAGCACTGATTCTAACGAAAATATAACAGTATAAATTGAATAAATAATTTGTAAACTCATAAATCCCTTTACCGCAACTATGTTTCAATTCGTCCATTTAAACTCTTTAAAAAAACGGTTGTCAGAAATTACTATTTACATAACACAATTCCTGACAACCGAAGGTCTGAAGAATAATTTGATTTTGGATTAATTTGCCAAAGCGTCTTCTAATATTTTCTTACTTTTATTTTCAAATGGCCTTTCTTCTTCAATCTCCTCTATAGGTTCGAATTCTTCCTCAGATTGAGTTTGGAAATCAGTTTCTACGAACCTTTCTTTTCCTCTTTTGAAAATCCAATATACAACACCGCCCACAATAAGGAATCCAAGAATAATCAAAAACACAATTGGCATAATTGAGGAAGATTCCGGCTCGATATTAGGCGTAGAGAGCATTAGTTTACTCTCTTCTTTTTGTGCTTGTTTTTGAATTATAGGCTGTATTTTCTCCTGGGGAACCGGGCTGGATATTTTCACCTTTTCGACTTTTTTAGGCTGGATCATCACATTTTCTATACTCCGTACAAGCTTGTTTACTTTTGTGATGGTTTTAGCTTTGTGCAATTGTTTAACTGACTCGAGATCCGGAATAATAATGTTTTCATTCGGATGCACCAGGTTCGGATTTGGGGCACGATTGATCAAAGCCAATTCTTTCCAATAATCCGGGGTGCCATAATACTTTATCGAAAGCTGACTCAAATACTCACCCTTTTCCACATTATGAACTATGGGTTCATCAAGAAATAAACGGTAACTCCATAATATGCTTTCTTGAGTCAGACCGAAAATTACAAGTGAAACGATGGAAACCACCAACATAAATTTTTTCATTGTACTACCTCCAATTTAAGTGGTTAAATTAACTGGTTTTAATGGGGAGTATACTCAATAGTCATGCCACAAACATTAACCGAAAAATACCCGGTAAATAAAAAGACCTTAATTAAATATTTACAATAGGTTAGGCTTTAATAATGTTTATAATCTCAGTAAGTCCATAGAATTAAGGAATCAACAAATATTGTAATTTTTACGCAGACGTTTTATATCAACTGTATGACACCCTCAACAATTAATCAACCTAAGTCTCAATTTAATAAGGGTTTATAGATATTTCCCTGGAACACAAAAGGTATGTAATAATTACATAGTTTAATTAGTGTTGACCGAAAAACTCAACACATGTCATTTCGACGAAGTGAAGCGAGGATAAATCTCTTTTCAAAAACTATAACAGGATAAAGAAATTACGGAACTTATAAGATTTCTCACATTCGTTCGAAATGACCGTGTACACTATGATAAAAAGAGTTTTCGGATAAACCTTATTTAGATGGATGCCCCTTTATCCCGTACTTCCCCATTTTGTTATATAAGGTTTTTAAACTTACTCCAAGAGCTTTTGCAGCTTTTGTTTTATTATAATTGACCATTTCCAGGTTTTTAACAATCATGGTTTTTTCAATATCGGCTAGACTGGAGTCCAGATCAATAGATACCATTTTTGAATTCATTGCATTTTCGAACAGCCTGTTAGGCAGCACATCCGTTTCAATAATTTTTCCTTGACTTAGCAGCACCGATCTTTCAATTACATTTCTCAATTCACGAACATTACCCGGCCAGGAATAATTCATCATTAAATTCATACAATGAGCAGAGAAGCTTTGAATTTTCTTGCTATTTCGTTGATTGAAATATTGTAAAAACTCTTTTATCAATACCTGCATATCTTCTAGTCTTTCCCGCAAAGGTGGAAGTTCCATTTCAACAACACTCAATCTATAATAGAGGTCTTCGCGCAATGTTTTACGCGGTTCTTGATTTGTTGCGGCAAGAATCCGAATGTCAACCTTAATTTCTTTCTTACCACCCAATCTTCGGAATTTTTTTTCTTCCAATGCTCGAAGAAATTTTGCCTGGACATCCACCGGCATATCACCGATCTCATCTAAAAACAGGGTACCGCCATGAGCAAGTTCAAAACAGCCTTGTTTCTCCCGCAACGCTCCAGTAAATGCCCCTTTCTCATGACCAAAAAGTTCACTTTCAAGAATATCTTTAGGGAATGCCGCACAGTTAATTGCAATGAACGGACCGGAACGATCACTTTTCCGATGGATGGCTTTAGCCACCAATTCCTTACCGGTACCGCTTTCCCCTGTTATGAGAACATTTGCTGTTGAGTCTGCCACTGCAGTTATCATTTGATAGATTTCCTGCATCCGTTTACTTTGTCCGATGAGTTCATCAAAACGGACAATATTTTTTAACTCATTCTCCAGTTGCCAATGAGATAAAAGCAAGTTGTAATGATCCATAGCTTTGGGAATTAAAGATAATAAGCGAATAGTTTCAACTGGTTTGGTTAAATAATCGTATGCTCCGGCTTTCATTGCTTTCACGGCTGTGGAGACAGAGCTTTGTCCTGTAATAAAAATAAATTGTGTAAAGCTGCCGTTTTTTTTCATACGAGTAAACAATTCAAATCCATCCAGCTTTGGCATCACAAGATCAACCAAGGCGACACCAATCTCATTCTCCTTCAATTTTTCCTGTGCCGCCGAACCATCCAATGCTTTAACAACCTCATATCCCTGGTCTTGCAAAAGGGTGCTCAAGCCCTCTACGATATTTTCTTCATCGTCAGCAATTAATATTTTATCTTTTCCTGGAGAGGACGAATTCATATTCATTTCAATTTGATTGTCATTTGGTTTTGGGTTGTTTAATTTTAGCAGCGTTGGGGTTAGATTCCGCAAATTCCGCAACCATCTTTTTTATTGCATCCATTTCCGAACAAACAATACTTATATGTTTTTTTAATTTAGTTAAATTGGGTTCATTTGATCGATTTAATTCGATTTTGATAACTTCCAAATTGATCCCCATTGAATGTATGGGATTCCTGATTTTATGCGCAAAGTGTTCAATCAACTTTGAAGAACCTTTGTTTTTTTGAGTAATTTTCATCAATTAATTGAATTCTGTGCCAATTCGTTTTTTTTCGGCTGACCAATAAATATACAATATTTTTCCGATAATCGCTTCACTTTCAATAGCTCCAAAATCAAATCCATTTATTGACTTTCTTTAACAAATTATCTAAAGAAAATGGCTTCGTGAGATAATCCACACATCCGGCATTCATTGCTTTTATTCGATCGTTCTTCAAGGCTTTGCCTGTTGTTGCTATAATAGGGATCTTGCTTGTACTTTTGAGGGTTTTCAGTTTCTTTGCAGCATCATATCCATTCGTTCCCGGCAAGACTACATCCATTAATATCAAGTTGGGTTTTTCTTTTTTTGCCATCATGATTCCATTTTTACCGTCTCCTGAAGAAATCACGCGGAAACCTTCTTCTTTCAAAAACAACTCCGTTGCATATCTGCCCCCTTCATCATCGTCAATGAGTAAAATTAAGTTGTTATTTTTGGATTTTGGCGTAGCACTTTTTAGGCCTGATAGAACCCGTTTTTTGGACTTCATTTGCGGCGGGAAAGGCTTAAGTTTAGATTTTTGTCCTGGTCTGCTTAAATCTTCTTTCGGAAATACCATGGAACCTGTTGATAATCCGGCAATCATGATCTCACCTACTTTTTTCAAGGGAAGATCGATTTGAAAAGTCGTTCCCTTTTTTAGTTTACTTTCAACATGAATGGTTCCACCAAGAGTTTCCACCAGTTTTTTTGCAATCGAAAGTCCCAAACCACTTCCTTTTATGCTATTTTTGGAGTCTTTTATCTGACGAAACTCCTGAAAGATATTACTCAATTTTTTTTGCGGAATTCCGATGCCTGTATCCCGGACCACAAATCGAAGTATTGAACCCTGTTGTTCACATGAAATTGCAACAGATATTTTCCCCGAATCTGAGAATTTTACAGCATTACTCAGAATATTGGTTAAGGATTGAACGATTTTATCCTTGTCACTAAAGAGTTGTTTGGGCACTTGATTTTGTATCTTTACATCCAATTTTAAGCTTTTCTTCTGGTAAAGCGGTTTCAACGGAGCGATGATAGATTGAATCAGTGTGGGTAATGAGAAATAAGAATAATTCAAATCCCTGTTGCCGGATTTGATCTTGGACAGGTCAAGAATATCATTAATGATAGCTAATATTTTATCAGCATTTTGCTTTACCAAGTCGATCTGTTTGAATTGATCCGGATTTAACCGGCCGGAAAGATTTTTTTGCAAAACTTCAGAGATTGTGAGAATCGAATTTAGGGGTGTTCGTATTTCATGGGACAAATAATCCAGGAACTCCGATTTTACTTCTTCAGATTTCTGTAAATCTTTAAGACTAGCTTCAACACGTATAATATTAAGCACAGAGTCAATTTTTGCTTGGGCGTATCCTGCCAGACTTTCTACCATTTTCACCCAATGATTATCAGGTTCCCGGTCTTGCTTTTGTTGGATTGTCGCCAACCACACGGTGCGTTCACCTTTGCTCACCATGGGCGACAAAAGAACTTTTCCTATTGCATGATTATCAATTTGAACCTCATACATAAAGGATTTACTAATCTCTATTTTGTTGCTTAAATTCTTTACTTCGCTACTGTTTAAAATCCTTTCAATGTGATTAAAAACGCTTTCATGCTGTTGCGGGAACAAAAATGCCTTCCGTCTATATCTCTTGCTTTTATTCTCGTACAAAATAATGGCCGCACCCTCGCTACCATAAAATCGAATGGTCTTACAGATTGAATTCAAAAAAGGTTCTATACTTTGTTCATTTGTAAAGCGCATACTTTGCTTTAATAGTAAATCAACGCTGCTTTGGATTTTCAGCAGATCATTGTCCTTCTGTTCCAGTTTCTTAGTGGATTGATTTTTGATTTCTCTAATTTGCTGATCAAATTTCTTCTTTGTAGAACCTTCACGGCCGAACCCTATTAAACCGATGCGTTTTTTTTCATGATCTTTCAAAATTTGGACATTCCAGGTACAAGGCATCGACTTACCATTCTTTGATTTCCAGTCGTATTCGTAATCACGGAAATCCATTGAAATTGATTGGCCATAATCTGCCTTCACCCGGCTTAAATCCAGCAAAAAACGGGGCAGGTTATTTTTATTGAGTTCATCCGTTTTGAACCCCGAAAGCTTTTGACCGGCTTGGTTCACGTAAATGCATTTGCCATGATTATTAACAATAAGGATAATCTCGGCAACACCAGCTAATATGGAAGAATAAAACGATTCAGATTTATTGAGATCCTCTTCTAATTGAGCTGATCCGGAGGTTTTTTCAAGGAGCGCTTTTTGCAGTTGGCTAACTTTTTTCTCTCTTTCAGCTTCTTGTTTTCTTTGAACGGAAACGTCCCGAAGCACGAATTTGCCGCCATGAAAAATACTTTTTCCCCCAGGAGAAGGAACGATATTCAAAAGACATTGAAAGCTTTGTTTCGATTTCGAATTGATATCAATTTCCAATTCGACTTCCTTGCCGTGATCCAGTTTTTCTTTCGCATTTCGAAGAAGTTCTTTCCCTTTTAGGTCCAAAAAGTTCAAGAGGGATTTACCCAGTAGTTCGGAAGCTTTGAATCCCAGGAGTTCCGGTATTTTCTTATTCATCGATTCGAAACGAAAATCGCCGTCAATCTGTCCAAAGCCAATATCGGTTTGGTCTAATATGGCTTCTAATTTTTGTGTATTCTCCTCCGCTTCAAAAAGTGAATTTTCCAGATCTTGCCTTAGCCTGGTTTCAGTTTCGACAAAACGGCTGTTATCTTCAAACAAACCAAATAGAAGAAATGAAAAATAGATTAGAATAAAACCAAAGTAAAGGTTAGCCCCATTGCCCTGATTTAAAATTTCAGCAATCGAGCCAAACAAGATCATGGTTGCCCCCGAAGCCAGCCAAAAATAAATTTTATGTTTTGTCTTCAGGAAATTTGTATAAAATTTGAAAACTGCAACCAGAAGGATTGGCAACATCAGATAATGAAAAGCATTTGCGGTTAAATATTGGTTCAGAAAGTCTGGTGATAATCTTGGCAGCAAATAACCATAAATCCCTAAAACCACAGCCACTATCGTTATTGTGAACAATAAATTCCAAATGATGATTTTCCTGATCTTGCGAAAGTCAATAACGTTTTCCATTTGAAATGCGCTGATCAGTACGAAAACAGAAAACAGGTTATGACCCATGGCTGAATTTCGTAACCCCCAATCCTGGACTGGCAAAGCGTTGATGTTTAACCGGCTGTCAATCATGTTTTGAGAAATCTCAAAAAAGATACCGATAAAAATGCCCAGCGACAGCAACAGATAGGCTAAAACATGCTGCCGGTAAAACTGCCACAGCAACACAGCCGCAGTAAAAAGTCCGAAGAAAATGAATGTTTCTTTGTGTAGAAAATAAGTGTCTGTAAATTTTGGCGAGAAAAATAGCAATAAACAAGCGAGCGCTGCAAAGCCTAGAAAGGCTCCCATATAAGCTGAATGATTAATTTTTAGTTTTCTTGACGACATGGTTAAAGGAAAATTATCCTTAGATTGTTTTCAACAATGATTTCCCTAAAATAGCAAATAATTACTGCCATTCCAAAGTAGTTTTTCAGATCGTTGAAATCACCCATAATAAATCCCCTTTCTTCGGAATGCATCAACCGTGTTGATGCAATGTTTATCTAAAAGTAGCGATCAATCACGCCATCTTCATTCAGATCGTCGCCCCATTGGTCGGCCTGTCCATCGCCATTGGTATCCCAGCCATAACGGTCAAAAATATTATTGCCATTTTGATCCCAGGCCCAATAATCAATAATGCCATCTTCGTTAGAATCATCGCCCCAAGAATCGATTAAACCATCCCAATCCGTGTCCCAGCCAACCAAATCATAAATACCGTTTCGGTTTCGATCCCATCCCCACGTATCTGTTTTACCATCATAATTATAATCCCATCCCCACATGTTAGTCATTTTGTCGCCATTGGTATCCCACCCCCATACTTCAATAATTCCGTTTTCATCACTATCGAAACCATAAACAATTCCATTGGGTTGGTCGCTGCGATAATAGAGCCACTGATCGATAAAGCCATTTAAATTCGTATCATATGCGCCATAGTCGGCAACACCATCGAAGTTAGAATCATAACTCCAATAACGGGCGTCGGATATGCCATCGCCATTTAAATCATACAAAATTCCACCGGAGGAAAATTGTTGAATTAGTTGATTCGTATTAAGCCAGTTTCCGTAAGCAACCCGGTTTTTTGGCAGATTAGATATTCGGGCTGAGGCAGGATTAAAGTTTGACCTGGGCGGTTTCCAGTTAGTATTTGTTTGATTGTTGTTTGGCTTTTCAGATTGATCCAGATTAAATATTTGTTTCTGAATTTCAGATTGATCCGGTTTAAACGTTTGCTCCAAAATTTCAGATTGATCCGGTTCAAATGGTTGTTCCAGAATTTCGGGTTGAGTCTGGTTGTCTGAATAATCCAATGCCAAATTTTCATTCAAAAAATTTTCTCGAATAGTTTCGGAAAAGTAAAAGCCGAGTCCTCCACCAACGATCAGGATAAAAGCTACAAATTTCCACGAAACGCCTTTTCGCTCTTTTTTAGGAACTGCTTCCTTTGCCTTTTTTTTCCTGGTTGATTTTGCTTCTTTCCCTATTGCCATTCCTTCTTCCGCTTCTAACAGCACTTTGTAGATATGGACCGAATCCTTAATATTTTTCAGTTCTTTATTACCCAGGGAAACCGCTTTAATTTCAGGGCGGCCTTTAACCATATCATAAACAGCTTGCGAAATACAAATGCCTCCCGGCTCTGCTAACGGTTCAATTCGGGACGCCACGTTAACACCATCACCAAAAATATCATTTTCCCGCAGAACAACATCTCCGATATGAATGCCTATGCGAACCAGGATCTCGCGATCCTCAGTAACCGTATCATTCCTTTTAGAAAGCACAGATTGAATCTCAACACCGGCACGCACGGCATCCACTGCGCTTTCAAAAGATGAGAGCAAAGAATCACCGATAAACTTTAAGACTTCACCACCATTTTTCTTTACTATGGGTAAAATGAGTTCATTATGCTCATCGAGTAACTGAAGGGTTTTGTCTTCATCTTCACCCATCATTCTGGAGAAACCCTTGATATCTGAGAACATAATTGCTGAAAGTTTACGCCTGGTTTCTGTCATGGCATTTACCTTAGAATATGATTAGGGTTGTAATGATTAATTTCTTGCAAAATCTTTGCTGGATATAAAAAAGATACCTTTATTCGCTGTTTAATCCAATAGATTTTGAGTGACACTACCTCACCATTTCTCCGCTTCTGCTTCATTTTTTGGGCCCATTTTCCCTTCAACGGATTTGAACAATGCCTTTGTTTCGTAAACCTGTCCAGCTTTAACCACGATGTGCACATTCCTGGTGTTGCGAATTTTAACCAGGGGATTTCCGCGAATAATAAAAAGATCGGCGAATTTTCCGGGTTCGATTGAGCCCAGTTTATTGCTCACATTTAATGCCCTGGCGCCATTAATGGTTGCGATTTTGATGGCCGCAGCATTCGGAATTCCCGCCAGCACAAAAGCTTCCAATTCCCGATGCGAAGAAAATCCTGCAATAAATTCTCCTGTGCTGGGGTGGTCAGTTCCTAATGTAATTAAGTGACCACCCCCTGCATCATAAAATGCCTTGATGGTCTTGCGCTTAACCCAATAGATTTTTCCAAACTGCGCCAAGGTTCTTCGTGGTGAATGATCTTTCAAATATTCATGAACATATGGTGTGAAAAACTTCTGTTCATCGATCCAATAATCATAGCCTTCTTTACGATCGCCATAATATCCGTATGCAGTGAGGGTTGCATCGAAGAAAACATGATGCTTGATATACAAATTCACTATATCATTGAATTCCGGCGTGCCGGGCTTAAAATTTTCTAAACTGGAATAAGCCGGTTTATCCGACAAGATTGCATCTCCACTGAGAAAATGTTCGATCCGGTCTATGCCCATTAAAATAGCGGTTTTGGGGTTGACGCTGTTGCGGAAGCCGGAGCCAAGATGGCCGGTTACGGTTAAGCCATGTTGGTGGGCTCTTTCAATCAGGGCTTTTAATTGACCCGGGCTAATGCCTTTGGCTTTGAATCCGCCTGCTCCCTGTTCTGCCCAATAATCTACATCACGAAAGATATTTTGCCTTGTAGAATCTTGATTCCAGCCCCGGCGTGTCCGGCCATAATATGGCCCAGAATTATAAAGACGCGGACCGATTTGTTCGGCGCGATCAATTCGTTTTCTTAAAGCCAACATATCCTCGGGATTATATTCCCCACCGGGGAAAGTCGAGGTTACACCGTTAGCAAGAAAGAGCACCGGGTTGACCGAAGTTTCATCCTTTCTCCCTCTACCGATCAAGTTGACATTGTAATGAGCATGGAGATCGAAAATTCCCGGCAGGATATAATCTTCATCAGAAAGATTGATCACCTCAGCATTCGAAAGATCACGCGAGGCTAAATCAGCCCCTACCTCCATAAATTTTCCACTTTTGATAACAATACCGGTATTCCTGGTTACTTCATCGCCAACAGAATCGAACAACCAGCCTCCTTGAATGACAAGATCTTTTTCTTGGGCAAGAGTGTGATGAATATTATGAAAAAACAAAATTGTCAATACGATAAGTAAGAATCCTGTTCGAATAGTATACTTCATTAACTAATCCTAACCATTTTTATGATTGTGATTGAGACCGTTTCGCTATCTCAGTCACGCTCAGAGATATTTTAGTTTTTTTCTTTGTTCCTTTGTTCCTTTGTTCCTTTGTCACTTTGTTTCTTTGTTACTTTTTTTATCACTTTGCTTCTGTTTGCCCGCATACAGTTCATTCAGCATTCCGAAATCATAAATCAGAATTCCTTTTCTAACGCACCTGCGTCAATTTTGAGTATAGTCTGTAATAACACATTGGCGCCATTTGCCATATCTCCAGGACGGGTAAACTCTTTGGGTGAGTGACTGATGCCGTTAACACTTGGCACGAAAATCATCCCGGTTGGCGTAATTCGCGCAATGTCTTGCGCATCATGGCCGGCGCCGCTAGGCATCAATTGATAACTAAGCCCTAATTCCTTTGCAGATTCAGCAATAATTTTCCGCATTCGTTCGTCCGTTGGTGCTGAAATTGCAGAGACATCAATGTATTGGAAGGTGATCATCGTATCCGTTTTCTTCGCGATCTCTTGCGCTTCTTCGCGGATTTTGTTATACAATGATTGTATTTTCTCAGCCGAAAGATCGCGAATTTCCAGACTCGCGACTACTTTGCCGGGAATCACATTCGGAGCTCCCGGCTCAGCACGAATCCTGCCAACCGTCCCGACTTGCCGGCCCGGCTCACCTGTAATAATTTGATTGACTGCTATCGTGAAATAAGCTGCCGCTAACATGGCATCTTTGCGTTTATTCATCGGCGTCGTGCCGGCATGATTGGCGAAGCCCGCAAAGGTAACATCCCACCAGTTAATTCCAACAATCCCTTCAACTACACCAATGTTGATGTTATCGTCATCCAGGAAACTGCCCTGTTCGATATGCAATTCAATAAAGGCCTTGATCTCACCTTTCTGCCGGACAACCCCGGCCAATTTATCCGGGTTACCGCCGATATCTTTAATTCCATGGCCAATAGTCTTACCGCTGTGACTCACTACTTCCAGAGCTTCAGCCGAAAGTTTACCGATCAAAGCACGACTACCGACAAGTCCGCCTTCCTCATCTGAAAAAACAACCACCTCCAATGGATGATGGGTCATAATATTATTTTCGTGGATCACCTGGGCGCACTCAATGGAACCTATCACACCGACATCACCATCGTAGTTGCCGCCTTCCGGTACTGAATCTATATGAGAACCGAACAGGATGGGAGGGAGTTTTTCGTCACTACCATTCTTTCGGCCAATAATGTTTCCCGCGGCATCAATCTTGACCGTCAAACCGGCTTCCCGCATCAAGGACATAATATAGTTTCGACCTTGAATATCCGCTTCGCTAAAAGCAACCCGACTCACTCCTCCCTGCGGGTTCTTGCCAAATTCGCCAAGCTGAAAAATTCTCCTTTCGATTCGTTTTGCATTAACTCGAAGGGATTTACCGGATTTACCACCTTGTGAGAAAACAATCCCTGAATTGATGAATAATGAAACAAACGCTGATAAAAATACTAATTTTGAGAGTTTCTTCATAAGTTCATTCCTATAGAAATTAAAATCATTAAAATGAAAGGGATATGTATAAACAGGACAGATCAATATTGCATTCAAGAATTGGAAAGTCAAGTGGAAAATTATGGGTTTAGTATAAAATACAATTAATATAAAATTACTGGTTTAATTCATTAATGTGATACAAAAACCTGTGTTAACAACCATTTTTTGGTATATTACAATTTAAAATTGTAAAAACAGCAATACTTCCTTTTTTTTATTTTTGATGACTTAAGGAATTGTTATGAGTCTACCAGTTAAAAAATTGTCGTATCCATACATCACCTCAAACCATGAGATTTCCAGTGGTGCGCCAATTGTGGGGGGAACAAGAATTACTGTACGGACAATTGCAGGATACTACCAAATGGGAATGAACGTAGATGAGATTCTTTCCACTGCCACATTTAACAGCTTCACAAATTCTTTCAGCACTTGCTTACTATTTTGATTATCAAGATGAAATTGACAATAATCTTTACAGAAAATTCTAATGAGGATTATTGGGCGAAAAAAGTAAAAAAGCATCCGAAAGAAGGATTATTGGGTGAAGAAAGTTAAATTGTTTGCCTGGTGGTTAAAATTGGAGAATACCAAATAGTTTAAAGGATTAGCAGAACTTCAGTTAACAGTCCCGGTAGGGACAATATATTTATAGCAATTATTCTACAAGAAAAAATAGCCTAGTCCAGTAGGGACGGAATAGAAAACACTTGGCATCTTAAATCTCGTCCTTACAGGACTTTAACGGAACCAAAGGAATAGAATTGCTACAAATATAGCATCCCTACGGGATTGAAATAGAGATAAAAACTGCTAGAATTAAAACCGCGATATGGTGCGTACTTTTTCAAAATCATACTTATATCTGGATTTTGTCAATACAGCTAATACCAGATGTTAAAAAAGTACGTATTATTAGAATTAGCCTATATATTTACTATTTTTCTGTGCAATATTCTAAAATCAAACATCTGTAATTGTCAATACCATAATATTTTATTTTACTTCTAATTGTTTCTTTTTACATTATTTTATCTTACAATACAAAACAACGTGATAAATGTGCATTAATCGAAAGGAAAAACAATGAGAAATATATCCTTTGTCAAAATTATTATTTTAGTTTTGGCTTTTCCAGTACTAGGTCTCTCTCAAAACCTCCCCAGTCCGAAAAAGCATTTCGGTCATCAGATGGGAGAAGAGGGTAAGATTATCGATTTCCACGATGGTCTAAAATACTATCAAAATTTAGCTAAAAAATCCGACCGGATCCGTTACTCGGAATTGGGCAAGACCACAGATGGCAATCCATTTGTTTTGCTGATTATATCTGCGCCGGAAAACCTGGCGCGCCTCGATGCGATTAAACAAAAACGTCATAAGCTAAACGATCCTCGTAAACTCAGTGCCGATGAAGCACAACGAATTTCGAACGAGATTCCTGCGGTTGTGTTTCATACCTCTTCGATTCATTCTACGGAAATTAGTACTGCTCAAGTAGTGCCGGAACTTGTGTATACGTTGGTTAGTGATCAATCCCCAGAAATGCAGCGGATTCTCAAAAATACGATCGTATTGGTAAGCCCCAGTGCCAACCCGGATGGCCAGGTAAAGGTAAAAAAGTGGTATGATGAGCACAAAGGCAAGCCCTGGGAAAGCCGTATGCCATGGTTGTATCATACATATCTTGGTCATGACAATAATCGGGATTGGGTACTGCTGCATTTTCCGGAACAGCTGCTGACTGCCCAAAAAATCCATATGGAATGGCATCCGATTTACTCACATGAAATGCATCAAATGGGCGGCAACGGCGCCCGTATTTTCGTACCGCCTTACCAGGATCCTTACGATGAAAATACGGCTCCGCAAGTCATTGAAACCATGGCGGTCGTTGGTACTGCAATGAGTCACCGTTTAACTTCCGAAGGAAAAAGCGGCGTGGTTAAAAATGCTATATACGATTTGTTCACTCCTGCCCGCGCTTTTCAAATCTACAGAGGAACAGCCAGAATATTAACAGAAACCGCAAGCGCCAATTTCGCCCGCAAACGAACTCTCAAGCCATCCGATCTACGCCCCAGACGCGGCGGAACCGGTATCTACCATCCACGCAAAAAAAGCTGGAACTTCCCTTTTCCCTGGCAGGGCGGTGATTGGACTTTCAGGAAAATGGTTGAATACCAGAAGAGTGCAGCACTGGCTGCAATCACTTTAGTTGCCGGCAATCCGGGCGGTTTTAACATGGCTTATTATCAAGGCTTGAAATGGGCGGTTGAAGGCAAAGATTGGCCCTATGCATTTGTCTTTCCAGCCGAACAACCGGATCCCAGTTCGACTGCAAGATTGTTGCGTGCTATGCAGCGTGGCAAAATTGAAATTCATAAAGCTAGTAAACCTTTTAGAGCCGGAGGTCAAACATTCGCGGCCGGCAGCCATGTGATTCTTTTGCGGCAGCCATATGGAGCCTGGGCAAAAACCGTACTCGAGATTCAGGAATATCCGGATCTGCGCCGTTCACCGGAAGACCCGCCGGTGGTTCCTTATGATGTAACTGCTCAAACATTACCCCTGATGATGGGTGTGGACGCCGTCCAGGTCGAACAACAATTTAAGGCAGATTTAGGTATGGTGGATGCAGAAATTTATTTTGCAGGCGCTGTAAGCGGTTCCGGAACCGGAGGATATTTTATTTTGCCCAATAGCAACGAAGCTTATGCAGTAGCGGACGTTTTGCTGGATGAGGGCCATGAAGTAGCCCAGGTTAATGAGAGGGTCACTTTATCAGGACAAACGCTGCCGCCTGGAAGTTTTTATGTCAAACCTGCAAATGGTATTTCTGCAAAGATCACTGAGCTGGCAAAAAAGTGGAGTTTTACAGCTGTAAGCGCTGGTGGATCCGGATTACCCTCCGATAAGTTGAGTTCACTATCCAATCCTCGCATAGGATTGTACGAGCCCTGGGGCGGTGTTATGGATGCCGGCTGGACCCGGTTGATTCTGGAACAATGGGAATTGGAATTTAAGACTTTGCGGCATACGGATATCCTTGCCGGAAATCTAGCCAACAATTATGATATCATCTTGTTTCCTGATGGCATGAATGCCCAGCGCATCTTAAATGGCAGTTCAAACTGGCCGGAAAAATACCAGGGTGGAATTGGTGAAAACGGCAAAGATAACCTGACGGCTTTTGTCAATAACGGCGGCACAATAACAACCTTTGGTCGAACCAGTATGGCTTTAGTTAGTTTATTGGATTTGCCTGTTTCAAATGCTATTCAGGGGTTATCCTCCAGAGAATATTTTGAACCAGGCAGCCTGGTCCTGACTGAATTGGATCCCTCCAGTCCCATTGCGTATGGCCTCCCCAAAAAATTACCGGTAATGAACCGCTGGGGACCCGCCTTTGTTCCAAAAGCCACGACAAAGTCCGGTCCAAAAATGGTTGGCAAATATCCGAATTATGATCTGCGTCTCAGCGGCTTTTTGCTGGGACCGGAACATATCCAGGGCAAAGGCTCCATTGCGATACAAAAGATGGGCAAAGGCCGTGTTATTCTATTCTCGATGACACCCCAGTTTCGGGCAATGACCCATGGCAGTTACAAGCTGGTATTTAATGCTATTTTCTGGGCAGCGCGCCAGGATGGCGAAATGGATATGCCGGCAAGTACTCAGTAGTTGGAACTTCAATCCATTATTGCCTGGTTCAATTCTACAAGCTTGAAGCTTTAGTAGTAAGAAACTGGCTAAACTCGCACCCATCGATACGCCGACTAAAGTCGACTACTCAGGATGCTTATTTATTGTATATATATATATGAAATAACGAGCATCCCGAGTAGCAATCACAGTTTTTTCGTGATTGTGTATCGAGGGGTGCTAATTTATTTTCAAAACGAAGTGGCGTTCTTCTTTATATAGTTTAAAAGGAGTTGACATCTTTGCTATCAGAAAATGATAAGAATCATTTTAGACGTGCAATCGAACTTGCAAAAAGTGCGGAACGTGTTGGAAATTTACCCATCGGAGCGGTTATAACCCTCAACAACGAAGTGATAGCAGAAGGCAAAAATAAAATCTGGCATCCGACATTTAGTGGAACCCGCCATGCCGAGATCGAAGCAATCCATTCTGTACCCAATGAGCTATGGCCTAGGTCACGAGAAATGACTTTATACTCAACCCTGGAACCTTGCTTAATGTGCACCGGGGCGATTTTGCTTCATTATTTTGGCAGGGTTGTTTTCGGAGCAAGCGACTCTATAGGTGGAGGAACATGCGTTTTTGGCCACATGCCTCCGTATCTTGAGAATGAATTGCAGCAAACACAATGGATCGGACCTGCATTTCATGAAGAATGCGATGAGCTGTTTTTACGGGCTAAAGACCTGATCGCTAAACGGCAAGATAGCGGATTAATTGTTTGACTTTTTATATTTTCAAATCTAGTTTAAAATAATAAAGTGCTTACTTGGAAACCATATATCAAAAGAAAAAGAGAGTTAAAAGATCATTTTTGTGGCATCACTTACTTTTTCGTGCAGCAGACACTCTGTCAATTTCTTAAAAAAAGGAGTAAACATGTTTATGATTAAAAAAAACATTTTATTATCTGTTTTAAGTTTTCTCGCTTTTACAGGTCTTTGTTATGCCCAAGATTCTCCAACTCGAGCAATCACCCAAATTACTGGCGACTTATACCGTTTTCAAAATAACGCTCATTATTCTGTATTCCTGGTAACGTCAGAAGGCATCATTGCTACCGATCCTATCAATGAGGATGCCGCGAAGTGGTTAAGGAGTGAATTGAAGAGACGATTCGGCAAGCCAGTCAAATATTTAGTGTACAGCCATGACCATGGTGATCACATTGGTGGTGGCCAGATTTTCGCAGGCGAGGCTACAGTCGTCAGTCATGAGCTTACAAAAGCAAAGATTATCAGTCAAAGCCGTCCGACCGCTATACCAGAAGTGACATTTGCTGATCGAATGACCATTGAATTAGGAGGCAAAAATGTCGAACTCATTTATCCTGGAAAATGCCATTCGGACAATAGCATCATAATATATTTTCCATATGAAAAAACCGTCTTTGCAGTAGATTTTGTTTCTGTGGACCGCCTTCCTTATCGTGATTTGAACGACTCCTACGTTCCTGATTGGATTGAAGCCCTGAAGAGAGTCGAAGCTATAGACTTCGAAATATTAGCTCCAGGCCATGGGTCACTAGGGACAAAAACGGATGCTGTGGAACATCGGCAATACCTTGTAGATCTGTACAACGCTGTACTGGCTGCAACGGAAGGCGGTAAAACCCTTGATGCAATGAAAAAATCAATCAAGATGGAAAAGTACAAAGACTTCGGACAATACGAAGCATGGTTGGGACTGAACATCGAGGGCATGTACAGAATGATTAGTACTAAAAAATAGTATAATCCAATGCCGAAAATGAAAGAAATCAAGCTTCGTCTGCCACTTCACCTCAACTTTTTCAAAGCCTTCTTGGCCTGTTCAAATTTGGGATTTAATTCCAAAGATGCCTGGTATTCCCGGCGAGCTAGATTTTTTTCTCCTTTATGTTCATAAATCAAACCAAGACGCCAGTAAGCCGCTGTATATAAATTAACCTTGCATTTTTAAACTTAACTTCTTAGCTTACCATCAAATCGGAAAGAAGGTTTAGGATGGGAGTTAAATCACAAAGCAACAAGCAGGGAGAAGTTGAAAGTAAAGTGTGGAAATATGTGGCACGTGCTGGCATAATTATAGGCATTCTGGGCAGTCTTGGAGTATTGAAATTAATTGGCATCATTCCTCCTAGCAACGAACAAAGCCTGCAACTGACAGTTTATGTGCATGGGCAAAAAGGGAAGCAGCACATTGTTCTGGAAAATACCGGAAAACTGGTTGTGGACTTTGATAACGACAGAAGAACCCCCAAGATTGGGGAGAATGGCAGAACCAACTTTGGCGAAATACCGCAAAAATTCAACAACCGGGAAATTGGTATCGGACTGGAAGCTGCGGCATACGAATTAGTACAGCCGAACAAACAATACAAAATGGACGGAAAACCGATTTATCTTGCCGTAAAAAAAGATGACAGCCTGGGAAGAATTTCGGGCATTGTTAAAAACAGGGATGGAAGTGAATTTATTAAAGACGCTTTGATTATAATTAACAATGACACCACGACAATGACAAATAAATTGGGTATTTTCAAAATGACTTTGCCTGTAAAAATGCAGGTAAAAGATGACAAAAGTCATTACTTGCTTACCATAAAAAAGGATGGATTCCAAATAAAAGAAGTATACTATTATCCCAAATCCGGGGATATTGAAATCAGGTTGGAAAAATAATGCACCTCAACATCATGAAAATTATTTTCTTCCTTTTACTAAATTTGGTTTTATCTTTCCAGGCTTTCAGCCAAAGCCTCTTGCAAGGCGTCGTGTTGTACCAAAATAGCGGTGGAAAACCTGTAGATGGAGTAGAAATAGGCGCGTTTGGTGCAACTACAGTATACACCAAAGATGGCGGAAAGTTTACTCTCTCTTTTGGCGCCAAAAATCCGGGTGAAAGAGTGAAGATCATTGTAGGCGGCACGGATGAAAAAGGTAC
>CAYXGW010000064.1:0-32047 GCA_964464595.1 uncultured Deferribacteres bacterium | reverse complement strand
TCAGTCTTCCCTCGCTCAATCGAAAGCTCGCATCCACCCGGCCAGGAATACCAAAGGCACGCAGGTGACCGGTAATCCCCCCGCTGCCTGAACTTTGTTCCAGGATATCCTGCCAAAAGTCTCCCGAAAGATCCGCGAGCCGCACTGAGGAGGGAATTGGACCCTCGAACCGCCCGTGTCCCGATAATTCCAGAGACAGGAACCCGTCAAGCGCGCTGCCCCGACCGCCGCCTGCCAGCCGTAGCGTAAATCCCCTGCCGGCAGTGGAAAGCTGTGTCCTTAAAATGATATCACCCAGCACATTTACCGGGATCACACTCCCTGAACCGGATGCTCCACTGGGCAGTGGTATGGGCACAGTGATGTTCGTACGGGTTCGTAAATTTAGGGGTATGGAGATGTTCCGGATTCTTACAAAAAGTATATCGCGAACCTGGTCAACGATACCCGACCAGACAGCACGGAACTCATCCTGGCTATTGATGCTGAAGGGTCCCACGCTGGCTGTCAAGGCTTCTGTGAGCGCCAAGTTCACTCGCGCAACACCGGTTCCCATAGGCGTTATTTGCGGTGCCTGTATAGGTGATCCCAACCCGATTTGAAGCGGGGCCAGGAACTGACCGCCAGGGAGAATACGCATATCCGCCAACCAGTTATCCGTTTGGGAGCCACTGCTGTTACCTTCGCGATGAAAGCTCACAAATATGCACAACTCGTTGCTGGCAAACTGTTGTGGAAAATTGTTAGCGCCTTCAGGACTTAGGATTCCGGAAATGTCCAACCGGATAGTCATATTGCTCATGAACGAGGGCAAAATCGCCTGCTGAAGAGCCCGAGGCAGATGAAACTTCACGTGAAAGTTCCCTGCCAGAGGAGAAATGGCTATCCCCTGGCTCACATTCACACTCCCTAGGTTTATTAGCGCCTGTGCGGTCAGCTGTGAATCGCCCTCCGGTACGGGGATTGCCTCCAAATCCTGGCTGCATTGACGTGATATACGCGACGCTCCTTCTTGCTGAAGCGTATGTGATAATTCATGCGCCAGCAGTCGCTGTCCCCTTATTGTGCCTGGCGCATACTCTCCGGCCCCAAACACCACATTTCGCCCCACGGTATAGGCCTTGGCATTCACCGCCTGCGCCGACTTTGCTGCACGCGTATCGGTGTATACACGCACCTTACTAAAATCATTTCTAAACCGCGGCTCAAAATAATTCCGCACAGATTCCGGCAAGGGCTGCCCGCCGCCTCGAAGGGCGTTGATATTGGCTTCAACAGAGGAATTGACTTCCGGTGTTTGTCCAGGCATTTCTTTGGCTTGCAGCAATTCCTCTTCTTCCTCCTCAATTGGCTGCCGATGCAGTTCTTCCTCACATTCGGTGCAAACACGCTGTATGTGGGTACCATGCGCCTGCCCGGAAACTGCCGTTCGCTCTGCAATTTGAGACTCCGGCATTCGCATCACTTCCTCTGCTACCCGGTCTGCTTCCTGCTCGTACTTATCTCCCGGCTGGCTAATTTTAAGCTTGGCTTGAATCATTCCTGAACGAAGCAGACTTTGCATAGCTTGATTGCCAATCGACTTCTGGTGGTGTAAGTCGTTACGAGAAACTAAATTCTTCTTTTTAGCTTCAGGTGATTTGGCTGATATTTTTATTCTTTCACTCATTTGTAATCATATCCTCATGTTTACAATAATAAATATTATGTTCTCGATTTACTCATTGCAGGAAATATGAATATGATCATTGTGACCTCCAACTATCCAATTCCCCCCATTTTTCTTTTTAATATATGGTCCAAAATTTTCTCTTATCCCAGGCGTTCCAACTTGGCTTTCAAAACCATTTTGCAATCCTTCAACCACTTTCTTCACATTCTCGGTTCCTGGATAATGAACAGACATTTTCTGCCAATCTGTTGCCCCTTCTGTCTTCACTCGAGATATATCAACAGCAAGATCTGTATAATGTCGACTGTTGGAGCCGTGTGAACCGTCATTTGCAGAAGATATGTAAATTGAATCTAATTGTACATTTTCCATGGTAGAGGAAATGACTGCTTCCAACTGGTCTGTTACAATACTTTTTAGGGCAGAGTCATTCACACTGGAAGCCTTTACCATTGTGACACCATCAATGGTAGCGGGAACTGCTCTTTGGATGATTGTTTCAGCCATGCTTTTTATTGGAAATTTTCTGTAAATGTTTTTATTAGCCTCTTGCTGAATTGTATGTGTTAATTCATGTGCCAACAACTTTTTACCTGCCTTTGCACTAGGGCTATACTGCCCTTTTTCAAATACTATATTTTGTCCCACCGTATATGCTTGTGCATTCACCGACCGTGCTGACTCGGCTGCACGCATATCGGTGTGTACACGCACTTGACTAAAATCATACCCAAACCGAGGCTCAAAATAATTCCGCACAGATTCCGGCAAGGGCTGCCCCCCTTCGCGAAGGGCATTAATATTGGCTTCAACATTGGAATTCACTTCCGGTGTTTGTCCAGGCATTTCTTTGGCTTGCAGCAATTCTTCCTCTTCCTCCTCAATAGGCTGCCGATGCAGTTCTTCATCACATTCGGCGCAAACACGCTGTACCAGGGAATCCTGGGTCTGCCTGGGAACCGACGCTCGCTCTGCAATTTGAGACTCCGGCATTCGAATCACTTGTTCTGCTACCCGGTCTGCTTCCTGCTCGTACTTATCTCCAGGCTGACCAATTTTAAGCTTTGCTTGAATCATTCCTGAGCGAAGCAGACTTTGCATAGCTTGATTGCCAAAGGTTTGTTGCTGGACAAACGGCGGATTTCCAACAAAATCAGGTCGGGAATTTATTTGATTCGATCGTTTCGGATAAACTAGCAAATTGTTATGGTTTTGGTTCTGTCGATTTGTATACTCGCGCATACTTCTACTCCCATAAATTTAGGATAACCGGCACTACTCAATAAATCAGTAAGCGTTACACCGAAGGTTAACGAGAAATTTAGCTTTGTGATCCAACCAGACTTATGTTGTCGTATACCCGGTAAAACTCATTATCCTCTTTCAAAGACTAGAATATGGCTCCTGAAGAATTTATCCAATCACACGGCACGTACTCTTACCTAGCATCTGACACCTGGCGTACTTTGTTTTTCCCAGCGTGGGGTCCCGAGACTCAAAATATTTGCCAAATCAATTGAGCCTGCCGATTTTGATTTTACATGAGAAACAACGTGCGCTTCACCATTTTCCACCTGTTCAGCAATTTGCTCGGCGGCATATAGTCCAAACCATTTACCAGGTTTGTAGCAATATGCGCTACCTCCAGCCACAGCTGCAGCAGCCTGACTTGCCACGGAATTTACCATGAATTGGGCTGGCATGAAATGGTGTTGAGATTGCCAGCTATGAGCCAATTCATGAATCAACAAATTCCGATTGGAACCCGGTTTATTGTAAGCAGATGGTCCGATGTTTATGACTGTTACCCCGCCAAGAAATGGAATAGGCAGGTATGTTGTAAACGGTCGGCTACTACCACCCAACGCATCGCTCAAAAGTACCCGGTTCAAATTGATACTTCTTCCATAGACCGATCGTGCCATTGGTCTTTCGGTCGAGTCGAGAAAACGCATACCGGTCGGCAATCTGATGCCAAAAGGGAGTCGCTGGATCAGCTGTGATGCCGTGGTTTGCAAGACGGTCCGGGTAGCCTCCCCCACACCACTTTTAACACCCGGGATAATCCTGGTCGCTGACGGGACTTGGCGTGACATCGAGATATTCTTTTTCTGTTGTACCACATGCGTCAACTCATGTGCCACCAAGTGTTTTCCTCTCGAAGTCTCTGGAGAATATTCACTAGCACCAAACACAATATTTCGACCAAAAGTGAAAGCTCTCGCATTTACCGCCAGTGCTGACTCGGCTGCATGGGCATCAGTGTGAATACGCACTTGACTGAAATCATACGCAAAGCGTGGTTCGAAATAACTTCTTACTGACTCTGGCAAAGGAGTACCACCACCCCGTTCGGCATTGACATTTGCCTCAACATTCGAATTCACTTCAGAAGTTTGGCCGTCAAACTCTTTTGTCCGGAGCATCTCTTCCTCTTCTTCCTCAATAGGCTGCCGATGCAGTTCTTCATCACATTCGGCGCAAACACGCTGTACCAGGGAATCCTGGGTCTGCCTGGGAACCGACGCTCGCTCTGCAATTTGAGACTCCGGCATTCGAATCACTTGTTCTGCTACCCGGTCTGCTTCCTGCTCGTACTTATCCCCTGGCTGACCAGTTTTAAGCTTGGCTTGAATCACTCCCGAACTTAGCAAACTTTGCATGGCTTGGTTACCAAGAGCTTGGTTCCGAGTCGGGAGTGGATTCTTATTCAAAGCAGGTTGTGAATTTGTTCGATCCAAAGTAGCAGGACATACCAGATTGCTATTCCTTGTTTGGCTCTTTTGTCTGTCAAACATGGTCATCCTCTTGGCGCCACTTATTATTTAATGAGATCAAATAGTTCCGAGTATTGCCTGCGCAATGCGTTGGGCAAGACTGCCGGCAAGGTTCAAATCACTTTGAGATTCCGTTATATACATTTCCGGCGTGCTCAATTGACTGAACTCACCACTTTCAAGATTATCCCTAATTCCCTCTTGCTCCAGCAAGCGTTGGAGTTCCACCTCAACCATCGCCCGGATGCCTTCCGCCCTGTCGGGTGTTATTCCCATGTCGTTTAATATGATGCGGTCAATTGTTAAGTTTATTTCATTCATATAATTTCTCGATACTATTGTTCATCTCTTATTGACAAATTATCTGCTTCGTTGGCGCCAATATTATTCTACCAAGCTTCTAAGCTTGTTTGACTTGAGAATAGTAATTTCCAAACTCGGACTCCAGAACCAACTTATCAATCTTCGCATATTCCCTTTTTGTGGCACGTAAAACATGGTTCATCTCGATGATTTGACCATCTGACGCTGCAAGAAATGCTGCATTCAATGCGATATTTTTGATGTTACCACCTGAGATTTCAAGCCGTACCAGGAAGCTGTGATCAAGATTCCCTACCACTGCCTGTGGTGGAAAGGCTTTCTGCCAAATCATTTGTCGGTGTGCAGTATCAGGAAAAGGGAACTCTACACTAAACCTCAGGCGCCGTAAGAACGCTTGGTCAAGCAGAGATTTCATATTTGTTGCGAGGATAACCAAGCCGCGGTAATCTTCCATTCGCTGCAGCAAGTAATTGATTTCTATATTGGCATATCGATCGTGGCTATCTTTCACCTCGGTGCGTTTGCCAAACAAAGCATCAGCTTCATCAAAAAACAAAATTGCCCCGCTTTGTTCCGCAGCATCAAATACCCGGCGCATATTTTTCTCCGTTTCGCCGATATATTTGCTCACCACTGCCGAAAGATCGATGCGATAGAGATCAAGCTTCAAACGATTAGCAAATATCTCCGCAGCCATCGTTTTGCCGGTACCGCTGTGGCCAGAAAACAGGGCACTAATGCCACGGCCCCGACTGAGCTTTGCACCAAAACCCCATTTTTCATAAACGAACGCTCTATGATCCACCTGTGCGACAATGTCTTTCAACTGTTCATAGGTTTCTTTGGGCAATACAATGTCTTCCCACGTAAAATATGGTATGATTCGCCGAGCCAGATTATCCAAGCCTTTCTGACTGTGCTCCCTACAGGCTAACCAGATGTCGTTAATTGTGAGACTTGAAACCTTCTCTTCCCGTATGCTAGCCCTGATCGAGGCGGTTGTAATTGTTTTAGCAATCATATCCGATTCAAAGTCAAACTGTTCGACAACCGCATCAATCTGACCATTCAAGCTGATTGCGTACTTTTCCAATTGCTGTTTCCAAAGCAGGGCTTGTTCATTGCCATTGAGCTTTGGTATAAGTACAACGAATAGCTCTCGCTCACCGCGCCACGGTTCTCTACTGCCGACAATTAAAAACGTTTTCAACTCTTCAATCAGAATCTCCAAAAGTGACTTTAAAGAATCATCGCTGTCTTCCATCTCTGATACATCGATGTAAATTGCAATAGGAATCAGCGTGCATTCTCGCTTCAATATCGCAGCAATGTCATACCCTTGCATCCCTGATGAATGCAGCCTCTTTGGATTCAACTTATATAATTCAATTCTTAGTGTTTCGCATAGCCTGGAAGCAACATCCCTTTTGCCAGCCATACAAGTCCCTGTAAAATTCAACACTGGAAAAGGAGACTTTTTATCACTTGCTTCAATTAAATGTTGTAGCTGATTAACAACCTCTTCATGCTTTTGTGCAAGTAATTCGACACGCGGCAAAGGTTTGAGAATTTCAGCCACTCTTTCATCCAAACGATTGATTCCTTGAAGATAATCGGCAATTCTTGGATTGATTCGTAGTGGACTGGTATTCCAGCTTTGCGCAATTTGAGCAGAATTTTCCCGGTCTAACAATTTGAACTCAAACAATGGTGCCCCGGGCAAAAAGCTGTGTCTTAAGACTAAATCTGAATCGGTATCTTCCGCAAACAAGGATAAAACTAGATTAGGGGTGACATATTTCCGTGAAACCTCATCCTGTACATAAGCATAAAGTCGTTCAAAAGCTGGATCTAGCTCAGGAGCAAGGCAAAAAAGTAACACCATCCGGTCAAATGAATTTAGTCCGAAAATTTGGGATAACACATCCAGGGCAGTAGGTGTGCCGGCTTTCAACAAAGTATTAGTCTGAACCTCCAGTTCCTGCTTTGCTTCCTTGATAGCTTGGGTAATTTTTGAGGCATTTCTGTCCTCTTTATAAAATTTCTGTTCGGCAGTGCGATCCTCACCAGTTAATAACCAATCAACCTGAGCATCACTGATTACCAGTTCTTGATAGTTCTGAAGCGGATCATGTTGCCACTGCTGGCGCAGCCAGAGCACCCGACGGTGCAAAATTAGCTGCAGCCATGATAAATTGGTCTTGAGGTAAGTCTGGTTCGCTTGTAACCAAAATTGGAAAGGCTCTGTGGTAACTTTTTTATCGGTTTTTTCCATTATGTTATTGTTAACTCAAACTCTTTGTCATCTTCAAGACTTTCGGCACCGTTGACACGAATGCGTATGAGATAAGTATAAGCACCTGGGCTAAGTTCGCTAAACGCTGTCAGTGGAACCTGAACCCTTATTTCTTCAGGCGGATCCCATGGATCAGTACTCTCAGGTTTTCTAACTTCAATCGCTCTGTCTCCTACCAAAACAAATGCTTTAAAATCTTCTTTGAAAAGCCGCTTGCCTTCCACCGTTAGAAGCGTACTTGTATTTCCCGATGACGGACTGGTATTTGTAATCTTAGGTACTAACATTAAAGCCATCTGATTAGATGTGACAATATTTTCACCGGCTACTGCTTCCCCACGATCATAGTAACCACCTCTTACAACTTCAGTAGCCATTTTTACGCGAACCCCAACAGGTAGAGGTCCAGGTTGTAACTTTGGATCATCCGGAATAACGAATTCAATTAAGCTACCAGATGTTGGAGTAACATTTAGAAATTCGGCATCCCCAATAATGAGGTCGGTGGAAACACCCACGAAATTGACTCCACGTATTGTAAGCGTATCACCGATTCTCGCTGTAGCTGGAGGCATTTCTACGCTAGTTCCGGAAGGAATTACAGTAAGATCGTGTATCTGAGGTCGCCGAAGTTGGATCAGATGTAACTGTCGGACCTTAACCGGTTGGGCTAATTGTCTCGGCTTTTTACTTTCGATCTGTACCACGGAAACCACATATCCCGCAGATAATCGATATGCACTGTTTAGTCCCATCCATATCTTGGTCAGTTCTTCCGTATCGAGGGGTTCCAAAGTGATTTTAACTTTTTCGAACTGATTTTGAAGACTTGTATGTAATAATTTTTCAAAAATTCCAGGAGTTATTTCCACTTCCATGGAGTCTATGAGAATTGGATAATCATGAAAGACGCGCATGGCGTCTCCGAGAATTTCATGCGCAATAACATCGTAGTTCTCATCGTATTTATCTTTCTCAGGAAAAGCAGTTAAAAGATAATAGAGACCAAGTGATAGCGGTGGTTGACCGTAGGCAGCCGGATAACCTTGACCGGGTATCTCTTGATTCTTCAAATAGGCGTTCTCTTCGGTTTTATACAAAAATAGGTTAACTCGCTTTGCCTTTGTACTCGGTTCCAAATCTGGAGGAGCACTTGAGATAACAATTCCAGATGTTAGCATCTGATTTTTAAGCAACGATTTCAGCGTTTCTGTAACTCCAGAAATTGCCAAATAACTACTCACCCGATCACCTTAAAAATAATGTCTATCTAAATAAACACGCATCATTAAATAGTCATCAAACCCTCGTACCGGAGGATTCGGCTGTGGTGAAGCTTGTTGAGAAGTTTTGAGCTCCACACGACCAATGTTTACACGAACTTCTTTATTTTGCTGAGTCTTAGTAGTCTTTGTACTACCCCGGATTGATTGTTGTTTTGAGGCTCCATCCCTCTTCATAACCATTAACTCTTTAATCGACACACCGCGTGGTGCTTCTGTTACAGGCTCAACAGTAGCGACATAAACATGGTCTGCTGTGATTCGCTTGGATGCATCCTGCGCTGGTGAGCTTGCAAGCGGGTGCGGCTGATCCAGAATTGCTTTTCTCGCATCAGCGATTTTTCCCCTGTCCTCAGTTGCTCTGCTCAATGATTCTTGTTTAACCTGAGCATCGGGGCGAAGGGCAATTGATGGAGAGTCCTGTTTTAATACACCTAATTCCGAAATTTGGTTCTCAGAGCTGGCACTTTCTTTGACTGAGCCAGAGATTGTAGAATCCACTTGATTTAAAGATGTAATGCCGGTTGTTGGTAAAACGCTAGAAGTTGCTGCGAGTGTTTTCTCATTAAGGGTCATCGATACTTCTAATGTATCCTTCATAATTTCAGTTGGCTTTTGTAAACCCTCTCGAGATGGGACCGCAAAGCCCGGCATCTTTTCATCTGAAAATTTAACCGGCTCTTGAAACTCCTCTATTGAGGTAACTGGCTTACCCTCAATAATTTCACCTTTTAATTTCTCATTTCCGGAAATTAAAGGATTAGATAAACTTTCAAATCTTGGTATCGATGGTGTCTCTGGCGCATTCATAAGTGGTAATCCCGCACCCTTCTGCACCAAATAATCAATAAAATTCGCCATTAGCTTTACTCAGAACTCAGGGTTTCCGCCAAAAGATTCAGATATATTTGTCGTTTCGCTCGAGGCATGTTTAATATATCTCGCTCGTTCCAATGATAGTGTAATGCAAGTACATGCACTTCATGGTATAGTTGCTGTGAATGATTTATCAATTCCCGAAATAAATAGTCACCAATATCAAAATTAGCAGTAAAACTTTGATTGCATGATGGACAGGTCATATCGAGCAGGATTTCTGCTTGAGGATCCAGCTCAGTCATGATCTTTGGAAGGGCCTCGGCAACAACTTTAGGTGGATTATTTTTAATTCTTATCTTAGCATCTTCTCTTTTTACTTCCTGAATACATCGGAGTAACATGAGGTTTGAGGCAGCATCCGGGTCGTGAAAAGCTAACTTGGCTGCCTCCACCTGGTCAGCGCCTGTTGGAAGGCGAAATTTTACGTTATAGGTGGTACCATTCTCGCTTATCGCCCTCTCATATACTTCTCTCGCATTTTGGTTCGGAGGAACCAAAATATCGCCAATAGTCAATTCCAGATCCATTTTCTTTACACAGCTGACTATAGGACAGGTAAGCACCGACTGAATTTTATCACCATAGATCAGTCGACGTAGAAGTAGGAGAAGTGCATCGCGGTCGCCAACAGTGAGAGAATAGACGTCATCAAAATTTATAGCCGTCTTTGGTCCCAAATTCGTCAGACACCGTGTTAAAAGGATCGTAATCCGTTTGACTGGTAATAAAACTTGAGCGATCTCTCTCATAGTCTCTTCATCAGTCCCATTAAGTGGTCGTATCCCGGCATTTCTGTACCACTTATTCCCGACAGCGAAACCTGTCGGCAGTAAAACTTCTATAGCTTCCATGAAAAGTTATGGTAAAGTGGGCTCTGAAGGCTCCACCACATCTATATCTCTTTCCCAACCTTCATTTTCAAGTTTTATACTTTGGATAGCAACGGCATTGGCATTCGAGTCAAACTCTGGTAACGAGGTGAATTCCGATACCCAACAACGGTAGACTTTATAAGAGATCACTTTTTGTCCAGCTTCATTGAATACGTCAATGATGATATCTTTGCGGAAATCAGCCAAAGATGCTTCTGCGCCGGCGCCGGCGCCAAAATTCCACACTTTATTCGCCCACGCTTCAAAACTTGTATCATGAGTTACGCCACGCTCCAACATAATTGCATCGTATTCAGTTCGACCAGGAGACTTTCGACTTGAACTGGGGTCGCCCCCTTCTCGGTGAGTTACGAGTTCAGTGGTACGTTTCAATGCACCCATCTTACTTAGACCGGCCACATATTGACCGTCCCACTTCACCCTGAACTTAAAATTTTTGTAGGGATCAAATCGGTTTGGATTGACAGTGAATTGTGCCATTCAAAAACCTCCTTTTTTCTTATGTTTGGATTTGACCAGCTAGTTGCTGAATTTTAATAATCACAAACTCAGCCGGCTTAAGAGGAGCAAATCCCACTATAATATTAACAATTCCAAGATTGATGTCATTCTGAGTTGTGGTTTCACTATCGCATTTAACTAAATAAGCCTCTGTTGGGGTAGCGCCTTGAAAGGCCCCTTGCCTGAACAGCCGATGCATAAAAGCTCCAACGTTCAGACGAATCTGTGACCATAGAGGCTCATCGTTGGGTTCAAAAACGACCCATTTGATACCACGGTAAAGACTTTCTTCAATAAACAAAGCCAGACGGCGCACTGGAACATATTTCCATTCTGATGCCTGTTGATCACTGCCTTCGAGTGTACGGGCGCCCCAACTGACAGGGCCATAGATTGAGAAGTTGCGCAAGCAATTGATCGCCAAGGGATTGAGCGTTCCGTTCTCATCATCGCTGAGGACATATTCGAGTTTTTGTACATTGGTTAATGTTGCTTCCGTGCCAGCTGGTGCTTTCCATACACCCCGATTACCATCAATGCGAGCATAGAGCCCAGCCACGGTACCACTCGCACCTACAGAGCGGGGTCTAAAATCATTGAGTGGGTCTGGGATATGTATGCGTGGGAAGTATAACGCACTGTTCCTGTGACGAAGCCCTGCGTTTGCCTCTAGCCAATCCTTGATTTCCTGAACCTCATCGATCCCAGTTTGGGTATCCATGATGAAAAACGCCCGGCGATCCTCACAGTATGTGTTGGCAACAGTGATCACCGCTGCTGCTTGTCCGGGAGGCAGTTGACCGCTACCTGTACCTACAATGGCTGTGCGGGGGATACACAGAATGTTGAACAAATCTACATCTATTAAGGCGTAGATACCTGTTTTAGCGCTTCGGTCTCCGATTAAGGCTGTACCGTCAGGGGGATCGCCGTTGGCTCCCACTGTGCCAGTGCCCTGGGCAGTGTTCGAGATTGCTGCGCCTACCCCTAACGCATAGACTTGGACATTTGCTGCGGCAATTGTGGAATCAAGCTGGAGTTCCGTAACCGTCGTAGCGTCCACCGGAGCAGCGCTAAAGACAACAGTGTTACCGGTAACCCCGGGAAGCATCACAAGTCGATTTTCGGCGCCAAGCACATATGCAGCGAAACGGGCCTCATGGAATATGGGGTTTGTTATGTCGATGTCACGAATAACACCCTGAAGTTCGCTGGCGATGCCGTCCAATGTGTTCACGGGGTTTATTATTGTAACGGTCTCGGGAGCTAAAGCTCCAATTGTCATCACAACTGCACTGCCTGCTGTAATGGATGGAACAGCAGGGATATCAGCGGAAACAAGGGCGGTGATTGCTGTCGCCGCGCCGACAATAAGCTCGAGATCACTGCCTGTTGCGTCGGCGCCTTCAGGAGTGAATTCCACGGACGTTCCTGGATTTCCTGCCAGAACAATAAGTCGCTGATCCGCACCGTCGGTATAGGCAATCACACGTGCGTCCGGATCACCTGCTGTCGCGCGGATTTCTGCTTCCAGTTCAGTCCTCGCCGCCGCCAGATCTGCCATTGCACCGAGGGTGAGCGTAACTGCGGGGACTCCCCCAATGGATACTCGGAGTTGACCTCCGGCGTGTGCAAACGCACCACTCACATCATCGGAAAGCACACCGTCGAGATTCGTGGCGGGAATTAAACCAAGTGCCGTTGCTGTCGGATCAGTGCCGGCTGCAGCAAAGGTTATGCGTGAATTGAATGCTGTTGGTCCGGCCAAGATTCGCAGACGGTTGTCTACAATTGATACGGTTGCCTGTGAAAAGGCTCTGACCTCTGGTCTAGCTGCTCGAATCGCCGCTTCTAGCAGAGTTCGAGTCTCTAAAAGCGAAGTTGGCACTGCCGACAACCTTGCGATGCCTGACGCTTCGGTACTAATAGTTACATTCAATTGTGGATCAGTAGCCGTAATAGATGGGAAAGTACTTAAATCACCTGAAACCGTTCCAGTCTGTAACGGTCGGTTGGTCCCGCTCGCGGTCACACGCACCAGCTTCGATCCTGCGAACTCATCGTTAACAACGGTCTGCACGAAGTTCCCATCGGTGGAATCCATCGACAGGCCACGGAATACTTCAGAGCTCAGGACAACCTCCTGGCCGTTTCTAGTTTCAATCAATAAGACGGTCAGGTTGAATCGATCGTTGGATATAGGTGTAGGATTATCGATGCTCACACGCAGGTTATTTCCCCACACACCCGGATTTACTAACTCTGGATGAAGTGTCGGGTCCTGAAGCCCAGCCTGCACAGTGAGTGCAGTAGATCCCCCGATCGCTGACTGAATTTGGACATCCGCGGCTTCGAATCCTCCACTAGCTGTCCGAACAACCCAAGCTTCACCTCCACCGTTCAGAAAGAATTGTTGGATTGCATAACTTGCTTCACTGAGTGAGTCTAGCCCACCAAGCTCACGCTCGAAATCGCCCAGATTGAATAGTTGAACTGGGTTGTTCATGACTCCTCTGTTGAAATAGCCAATGAACGCCGCAATGGATGTGGCTACACCTGTAATAGGCCGTACTCCGCTAGGTATCTCTTCAATATAAACTCCTGGATATGTTGGTGTAACGGGCATAGTAAACCCTCCTTTCTTAAATCATTATATGTACTTTTAAAATAATAAATTGATCATCTCTTACATGTTCTAGGCTTTTAAGATGAGTCCTTGAGATGAATTAAAGTGAGATTGATATTAGCAGATACACTCCGTCCCCTTCGCATCCACAAAAATAAAAATGCTATGTTATTAACAATTAAGGACTTGCAGTATTTATTTATAAAATTTCTACTAAGAACTGGTCAACTTCAACCGAGGCCGCGCAGTGAATAAAATCAACGTTTAAAATGAGTCGTCTTTTGCCTTTTATTTTTTTAATTATCCCTTCGTACCCACTAAGCAGGCCGGATACAATTTTTACCTTCTGTCCCTTCTTAAGGTGTTTACAGGGTACTAAATCCATTTTCGCATTTTGGGCAATGTATATTCTTTCCAGATCTTTCAGCAAACCAAATTGATTAACGACCGGGAGAATTCTAGCAATTTGATGGGTCATTAATAAATTGTATTGTTCATTTCCATTACAACAGCAAAACAAATATCCAGGGAACAAGGGAATCATAGTAACAACTCTTTTTCTCCCATACTGCGTAACCCGGTGTGCTAAAGGAAGAAAACTAATAATACCAGCTAAATCACAAAATTCTGCTACTTTCTTTTCCCTTCTGGATTTTGTGTATAAAACGAACCAACTTTTATTTTCAGGGATTATTTTAAAATTCAGATTCATAGCGATCAAAGGGTTTAGATTTCACCTTCAGTAAGAGCGTTTATCGATCATAAAAGTTTTTAATGTTAGTTAGCTATTCACACTATTCATTTTTAGAATCGTATTTATTCTTTCAACTATCAAATCACGATTGTATGGCACACGAAAAGCATCTTTGATCCCGTCATTAAATCCTTCTGCAATAACATCACGGTTTCCATTTCCATTGATTAAGACTACCTGAATCATTGGAAATTCTTTTTTTATCTTTTTGACTATTTCGATTCCAGATCTATTGTTTTTCAACAGTTCTAATAATAAAAGATCTACTCTTGTTTTCTTTAGAATTGTTTCAATTTTATGACTTTCAGCGTTTTTATAAACATGGGCAATTAGTTTAATTTCCGAAAGCAATTGCTCATCACGGGAAATTAATGAACCAGATATTAGTACGATTGGTTTTTCCATTTACTAGTTTTCAGTTAGATAGCCAAATCCTGACTGCCAATTTTGTACCAAGATCATAGGCCAATTGTTATTCAAACATAACTACTTGTCATTTTTGAAATTAGCTTGTATAACACTAAATCAATGGACGATTTAGGACACTAACTAACTTAGGGTGAATTTGCCAACAGTTTGGTAATTACGCCTCAATACAAGAACGTTTAATACCGAAAATGATGGAAGATTTTGGAAGATCTTAAGATTTGGATAGAAGCTAACTTGTAGATTATTTATTTGAATAAATGAGGATCAATAGAGTATTTACACATCTTAACATGAAAATTCTTCACATTGATGCCTGCACACCTTGCCGCATTGCTAACATTCCCATTAGATGTTGTTAAGCACTCGATGATGAATTTTTGCTCAAACTCTTCAACAACTTGTTTCTTTGCAGATCTAAATGATGATAATTCTCCCACTGATGAATGGATGGCATGGTTTCTTTTTGAGATATTCAATGGCAGATTTTCCGGTTTAATGAGATTACTTGTAGATAATATAATAGCACGTTGAATAACATTCTCCAGCTGTCTTATATTACCGGGATAGTCGTATTCAATCAACAATTGTTCGGCTCTTTTCGATATGTTGATTTTCCGGTGATATTTTTCCCCAAATAGATTCACATAATACTGAATTAAAATTGGGATATCAGATTTTCTCTTTCTCAATGGCGGGAGATTAATATCGATCACATTTAATCTATAATAGAGATCTTCTCTGAAAGTACCCTCTTTAGTTAATATCTGTAAATCTTTGTTGGTAGCAGCAATAATACGAACATTACAATAACTTATTTCAGTACTTCCTACACGGGAAAATTCGCCTGTCTGAAGAATCCTTAGCAGCTTAACTTGAAGCTGGCTCGTCATTTCACTAACTTCATCAAGAAAAATCGTACCGCCATCTGCTCGTTCAAACCAACCCATTTTGTCTTTTAGCGCCCCCGTAAATGCTCCCTTCTCATGTCCAAATAATTCCGATTCCAACAAATTTTCCGGTAAACCTCCGCAATTAATTGGTACGAAAGAAATATCCTTCTGTTTACTATTATCATGCAAAGCTCTTGCAACCAGTTCTTTGCCAGTACCGCTCTCCCCCAGGATAAGAACAGTGGCATCCGTAGCAGCTACCTGTGAAATCAATTTTAAAATTTCAATAATCTTCGGATGATGACCTATTATAGATCCAAATATGTAGTTGTTACGAAGTTCATGCTCTTCAGAAACAATTCCGTTATTCATTACTAATGACGAATAGCATTTAGACACTAATCCTTATTAGTTTATTTCCTGAATTATATAATTTTAAAGAATGATAAGTCTGATTAGAGAATCAGAACAATTCCTTTTGTTCTTTAAATAATCAAATATTTTCAAAAAAATGTCGGTTCATTTTGAAGAACGAGTCGGATTTCATAACCCCACGCTTATACTAGTAAATCAATCAGTGATTCTAAAATAATTTAATATTACAGATTTGTAATAACAAGCAAAACTTTATTAAAATGAAAATAAATAAGACATCCATACATGCAAAAATTAGAAATCCAATTTAAATAAAAATACCAGTATAGGAAACCATTCGTAATTTCTTGTGACGGCATTTGGGCTCTCCATAATTTCTATTCATTGTATTGGATGCAGCACATATTGTTTTAGGGCTACTTTTATAATATTACATTAATTATTTGAGACTTTGCTAAATAGTTAAAGAATTCATCAAGAATATTGAAAAATATATTAATGACTTTTGAAAAATCGGCAATTATTTTTCGTTAACCTTGGGATTGAATTAGAGATCTTTTCTGGAGCTTCCTAATTATTCTACCCTTGGTACAATAACTACTTTTTTGTTGACTACCTTGCTGATTTTGGTATTCATTTCTTTCTAAATTCCAGGTAAATTACATATTTGTTTTCATCAAAAAATATTCTTTGAACATACTTCTCGAGTTCTCCATTAACTTTCTCAAATTGCTGTCTGGTTCTATACAATAATTGCCAATCCATAAAGGCTTCCATGTATCCACTTTCTCTATTACCGGGTACAAAGTTGGCAATTAGTAGCCTGCCGTCTTTCTTTAGCATGCCAAATAAAACCTTGGTAAGCAACCTCGCAACTTTATCTTCCAGGTAATCATACAGACCTGCAGAATAAATGAAATCAAATTTTCCGATTTTTATTTTCCGGCTAATCAAATCTTTAATATTGCCTGGAACACATTTAATACTCGATCCATTTTTCTCTGTGTTTATTGTCTTAAGGCTTTCACCATCCTGATCAAAAGCCACCAACCTTTTTATTTGATTATTGAGCACAGCATTTGAGTTACTTGCTTCTCGTAGGTGCCCACAGGCAACAGCTAGAATTTCAGCACCAGTAACTCGTGAGGCTGTTTCATCGATGATTTTTGACAATATTTCTCTTCGCCATCGCACAGATTCTGCCGATTGACGTGAAATGTGGTAATTACATATAGCTTTTCCAATGGCAGAAGCTGTTTTTAATTTATCCATTGCTGAAGGGTTTTGATATAAATAATCCAGTAAAACAGCATCGCCGGCGTATCCCCTTGGTTTGGAAAAGGCCCGATAAGTAATCGGATCTTGATGAACCAGTGCACGGATTGAATGTGATAAGCAAACATTGTTACAAAAATATTCCCATTTTTCTGTTTGCCAATCTTTCCTGATTTCACTAAGACCGTTAAAAAGTAAATCCATCCCCTTATTCACTGTTTCAAGAGTTTTTAAATACTGCTCTGATTTTTCCAGTAATTGAAACCCCGATTGAAATTCTTGTTGAACACTTTTATCCATGTTTTTCTCCTTAGGTTATTGTCTGTTACAGCAGGTGGTCTATTTCAATTCGTTTACAGATTCCAGAATCGATTACTAAGGTCATGATCCATATCCAAAAGAGGATATCCATCCTCTATCAAAGTCTCTTTCGTTTTCGAAAGAAATTATATTTACCAATCACATTGACATCAATACCATCAAAAGGATTGTAAATTTGTGCTCTAATCAATCAGACTCGGTTCCCAGTAGAAGATTCAACCGGTCTACCCCCTCCCCATCGATTATAAGCTAATCGATGTTTAACACAATTTTAACTTCTCCATTTTTTCTCATGAGAGGAAGATAGCGTGTTTTTTTCTTCCGTAAAAATCATTTTTACTTCAATCTCTTTCATATTCTCCCCGGGCAGAATAACTTTGATTTCGCTGGTTACACTCCACTAACCTCCGCCCATATAAGCCGTATATTTTAACTTTGCCTTTTTTTTACGATCTCACGATTTAAAAATTTTAAGTGGTTGCAAAGTGATTTATTATTAGTTATAAAATTCCAAAAATTTATTGAAAAAAATATTTTAAAATTTGACCAATGTGTTCAAATGGGTGACATAAGTTTGAAAATTTGTTTGCCATAAAACAAGAATGGAGGCGTTAAACACGTCTCCATTCTCTTCTCCCCTGTTCATTATCTTATTCTCTTTTTATTGACCTTATTCGATCCAATTGTTAATTTTTTGTATTGTGTTTATAATACTATTAGAATAAATAAACCTAATATTGAAAAATGTTTTTATTATTTTGAATAATTTACTATTAACCATAATTTAGAATTCCCAAATGATGAATAAAAAAAACAGGGATTTAATCAAACGAATTCAAAATGGGGATAAAAAAGTTAAAGAAGAATTATTCTCTAAATACAGTTGAGAAAGTTCTATGGATTATCAAAACTCGTATTAGAAATCACCACGAGGAATGGGAGAACCTGAATCAAGATTCTTGGGTTGCAATTCTGGATAGTTTGAGAAAGGGTAAGTTTGATCCGGAAAACGGTGGATCATTGAAATCTTATATATATATATATATATATATGGAATAATATCGAATAAATTGAAAGATTATTATAAAGGCGGAAACTAAATTGGGACTGATAAATGAATTATTTTGAACTCTTTAACTTGCTTTAATCCGATTTTTTTTTACTTGACTTAATAGTTTGAATTGTTAAATTTCGTAATGAGTTTACAAAATTATTATCAAATTTTTATCAAAATCTAAAAAGTATTTCTATAGCACTAAAGCAATTCTGATGACATATCCTGAAATATTGCTTAAATAAATGATTAAAAAAGAAGAAGATTTACACACTCGAATTCAGAATGGGGACAAAAAAGCTGAAGAAGAATTAATCTCTAAATTCAATGAGAGAATTTTTTGGACTATCAAAACTCGTTTTAGAAATCGATATCAGGATTGGGAGAACCTAAGTCAGGATTCCTGGATTGCAATTCTGGATAGTTTGAGAAAGGGTAAGTTTAATCCAAAAAAAGGAGGATCACTTGAGAACTATATATGCGGAATTATACGCAATATATGTAGAAATCACTCCAAAATTCTAAAAAGCAGTGAGAATAATGTTTCACCCGGTGACACGATTCCTGATCCAAATAAAACTGATAGAGATCTGATGGAGGAAGAACGACGGAAAATCATACGAGATAGCATTTCTAAATTGAAGAATATACATCAGGAGGTCCTTCGTCTAAGATACTTCGAGGATTGTTCGATAGCTAAAATTGCTGAAATACTCAAAATTCCACCCTTCAAGGTCTCTGAACTTAAACATCAGGCACTTAAGCAATTAGAAAAATATTTTAAAAGGGGAAATTATTTTTCAATATTTTTTAGTCTATTTCTAATTTAATGTATAAAAGGAAAGTAAAATAAATGAAATGCAAAATTCCAAATAGAGACACACTAATAGACAGTTATATTTTAAAAATTCTTTCTAATAATGAGATTGATGAAGAGACTGAAAAATTTGAAGAACATTTCTTTTCTTGTAATAATTGCTTTAACGAGGTCAAGTTGAGAACCGAACTTGTAAGTTTGATTAGGGATGAAGGCAAAGCAGTTTTTAGGAAACCAGAATACAAATCCTCTATGGTAAAGATAATAAAAGCAACTATTGACAAATTAATTGACTTAATTAGTCAACAGCCGGTCTGGATACGGGCGTTCGCTATAATATTGATTGTTTTGCTGGTTGGCAGGGGTTCATTTTTGGTAGTAGATACTTTGACAAAAGATCCATTCTCTGAATATGTTTATGGTAATAAGGTGCCGTATGCATTTGATCCATCCGAAAAAACTCGGCTTCGCGGAGCATCCAGAACATTGGAAGATGCCACACTGATTCAATCATTTAACAATACATTCATCACGGGAATGCTCGAATATAGAGATCACAATTATAAGCGTTCAATAGAGATCCTTACAAAGCTGCAAACAACTGCAGCGGAATTTCAAGAAAAATCCACAGATCCGGAAATTCTGACATTATTACGAGATTATCATTTTTACCTGGGGGTGTCTCATTTAGCAATTTCCACAAGCCAACAAATTAATGTGAATGAACGAACTAAACAATTGTACTTGGAGGATGCAATTCAAGAATTGTCACGTTCCACTACACTCGCAATTACAAATACACTCAATCTAATTGACAGGGATCGGTTTTTCCTAGGGCTGTCTTATGGGTTGGCGGGGAAGTGGGAATTGGCTGTCGAAGAATTGAATAAGATAGATTCTTCGAGCCTGTATTCCGGGGAAAGTTCTGAATTAGTTGCCAAATTGGCTAGAATAAAGGATAAATAAAATAAGGAGTGTGTCATGTCTGTAAATGCTGAAAATGTCATGTATATGCCTGGTGATAATGTCATGCCAGTAAATGCTGAGAATGTAATAGCCGCTATTAACGTTGTCAACGAAGAACTGATTGGCGTTAACCATAATCTCTACTATTGTGTTTATCAATACTATCAAGAGGATGGAAAACACGGGAGAAAGATGAGTGACCACGACCAGCAGGATATGAGTCAGGTCAAAAAACTACTGTGGACTAAAATTGAGGCCGATCTTGATAGATTGGCTAGAAGAGCCTTGTGGTTAAAGGAAAATGGAGGCGTAATCTTCAACTATGTAAAAGAAAAGGCATCAGGGAATATTCCTCCACCGCCGGAAGATCCTCCACCAAACTGGCCTTAAATTATCATATACTTTGAGAAAAGTATCTAAATTTAAAGGGAATCCCAATAATCAATTCATTTTGATTACATTAAATGCAAAAAAGAACTGCTCTCTTAGTAATTGGGTGGATCGTTATTTCATTATGTTACGGGAATTGGTTAGCTTATGCTAATCAATTCCCGGATTTAGATTATTCCGTCTATGAATCTTATTACAATGTATTAGAAGAAATTGCCAACGATTCTTTCGATGACCAGGTTTCAAGACTGGATGAATTTCTTCATAATAATCCACCCTTTTATCAAGTTTATCTTACGCTATTGGAACGCTATACCGCAGAGGACCAAATTGCTGTTGCGAAAACTTATTTTACCGCAACGAAACAAACTGCCGACTACCGCAACAGTCAATGGATGTTGGCAAAGATCTACACGATTCAAGATAGCGTGGAAAACGCTCTCGCTGCTTTTACAGAAGCCTTTAGAGGTAAAAACACTCCTAATCTTTTTCTTCTTTATGATTTTTTTTATTCCAATTATCAAAATTCGAACCAGTTTAAGAGATACGCTTCCGAAGTTAAGCGTTACTTATCTCTTCCGTATGAAAATATAGCAGAGGCAATTGTAAATTTAAAAAACCAGGCTTATGTGGAAGCTCTGGAAATCCTGAACCGGCTTCCGACTGAATTTGATGAAAACCTGATTGTTACGCAGATGATAGGAACCTGTAAATACATGATGGCAAGATACGTAGAAGCTGAGGTGCAGTGGAGCAAAAGTCTTAAAATGTCACGAGATCTGGGGGATAAACATTCTGAATGTATATTTCTTATTCGGCTTGGGATGATCAAGTCAGCTACCAGTCAGTACGATAAAGCTATTGAATATTATGAATCATCAAATAAAATCGCCGATAATTTGAATGATTTACTAATAAAAGAAAAAGTAAAGGGAAACCTTGCAAGAGTAATTCTTTTGCAGCGAAATTATGAAGAGGTTTTGGAACTGTATGATCAAGCCTTGAATATTTCGCTTTCTATCGCTAACTATGACGATGCGGCTCTTTGGAATTTCAATAAAGCAAGAACCCTTAACTTATTGAAAAGATACGGAGAAGCATTAAACGCCATGGAAATAAGTTCGATTTATGCTGTTAAGGCCAATAATAATAGATTATCGATGAGCATAAAGATTGAAAAGGGAAATATTCTTTTAACTCTGGGACTGAATAAGTTAGCCATTAAGGACTATCAAGAGGTCATTGAACTTGCAAAAAAATACGGTAGGGCAGGTGTGTATTATCGAGCCTATACATATATAGGGGCCTTCAGGATACAAGAGAACAAGTACGAACAAGCAAGACAAATATTCCTGGAAGCCCTGAATCTGGAAAACATTAGGCCAGTAAATAGAGCTTACTGTAAATGGCAGATTGCCTATAGTTATGAACTGGAAAAAGACTATGACAAGGCGATAAATGGATATGTACAGGCATTTAATATTGCAAGCAAAATTAATTATGATGATTATTCAGGATACACGCCATGGCTTATGGCCGAAGTCAGGTTAAGTATTGCAGACATTGAAGCAGCAAGAGGCAATCTTGCTAAAGCTGAAAAGATATATAATGAAGATTTCATTAGCAAAGTAGCGATTGAAAATACTCAAGTAAGAATTAATCTAAACCGCGGCCTGGGAAGCCTGGCAAGAAGCCAAAATAAATTTGAGGAAGCTATAGCGTTTTATTTAGCAGCAGTAAGCGACATAGAAAAAGGAAGGGAAGAATTAACCACAGATCAATTCCGAATCGGTTTTTTTAGCGAAGAAACAATTGTGTATACGGCCTTGATTCATCTATATCTAAATCGTTACGAGTCGACAGGCAATATTTCCGACCTTAATAATCTATTTTACTATATTGAAATGAGTCGTGCACGATCTTTGCGGGATTTGAGGCTGAGAAGCAAATCAGATATTGAAGAATTAAAAAAGACGCCGGGGTACCAGGAATATCTGGAAGTTGCGCAGGTATTAAAAAAAATACAAAGAGAAGTCCGTGCCAATCCTGATACGCTTCAAGAAAAGAACGAAATTGCCCGTTATAACTTACTATCAAAACGCTTGCAAGTGATAAACACTGTGGGAGACACTTCAAAAACCCAGGCGATTCCCCTGGATGTAGTCATCGAAAAGTTGAACCGTAATGACACAGGATTACTTCTTTATCACATATCAGATGAGGTTTCTTTTGTTTTGGCCGCCAGCGGTGAACAACTTCAGGTAGTGCGATTAGATGTGAAACCAGCCTCGCTTACTGCAACCATAGACTCATTGCTCTCTCCCTTTCATATCGTTGCGGAAAACTCAATACACTCGGTTCCTTTTCGTGCATCTATAGCCTATCAATTATATGAATCATTGATAAAGCCGGTAGAGGACAGACTTTCTTTGCAAGAACGACTTCTTATTGTACCCGATCTTGCATTAAAGGAGCTGCCCTTTGAAATGCTGCTTTTTGAACCGCCGGAATCGATTGTGTTTGTCCCAGGCGATTATCCTTCCTACGCAGATAAATTTCTGGTAAATCGCTATTCTTTTATATATAGTCCGACAACATGGCTTTCAAACAAAGGGTCCAACTCAGCCTCAAAAGATCCCAATATCCTGGTTTTAGCGAATCCCGTTAGTTCAGAACCGGGTTCACAAGACAGTACTTTATCGAATTATCGGGGAGGTTGGCGGACCACTGTTTTGTGGTTCGCAGAACCTGAAGCTGACAATATCAAAAGCATTCATGCCAATACAAAAATCTATAAGAGGGACAGCGCAACGAAAACTATTTTTCAGCAAGAAGCTTCCAAACATCGCATACTCCATTTTGCGACCCATGCCTTTGTGGATACCTTATTTGATGCATTTTCAGGTCTGGTGCTGGCCACAACAGAGGATAAATTTGATGACGGCCTTTTGATGGGTTACGAAATATCCGACTTATATCTCGATTCCGATCTGATCACATTAAGCGCTTGTGAAACCGGGCGAGGTGAAAAGGTTGCCGGGGAAGGCGTGCTGGGCCTGCCCAGGTTATTCCTGGGCGCCGGCGCAAAACAAGTATTGATGACGCTTTGGAAGGTTGGTGATAAATTTACTTCTGAGCTAATGCCTGATTTTTATAATAATTTCCTGAATAAAAATTTGACCACATCCGATGCATTGAGCCAATCTAAACGCGATGTTTTAAAAATAATAATAAAGGAAAATGACTTTTATTATGAACACCCTTTTTTCTGGGCTGCGTTTACATTGTATGGTGACCTGGGAGTAAAAAGGGATTCAAACTACCTGGTTTATGGAATAATCTTAGTCGCTTTCCTTATATTAATATTAATGATTTTTAAGCGTACACTAAACTTAAAAAGTAATTAAGCTTCAGTTGGTTAGCTTTTGTTCCCATCTCAAATCCTGGCCTTGAATCCAATACTCATCATTACCTCCCATATTTATTCACCAAGCACTTCCTCGTCTTGAAGAAATACCTGGCCTGGCGGCTATTCCTTATCTAATCCTGTTTCTATTTCACTTCATAAAGGTGGATTAATATTTGAAAAATGGATTGCTTTGATCTTTTTAACTTGTTTGATCCGAATTTATTTTACTTGACTTATTAGTTTGAATTGTTAACTTTTCGTAATGAGTTTACAATATCATTAAAAAAATTTTATCAAAATTGAGAAAGTATTTCTATTAATACTGAAGCCATTCTGACGACATATCCAGGAATATTCGCTTAAAAATGATGGATGAAAAAGATAGGGAATTACTAAAACGAATTCAGAATGGGGACAAAAAAGCTGAAGAAGAATTGTTATCTAAATACAGTGAGAGAATTTTAGTTTTTTTCCGGCACCATATAGGATATTACAACGTAGAGTGCAAGGATTTACGTCAAGATACAATGTTGGCATTTCTCGAAAATCTGAAAAATAGTAAAGTTGACCCGGATAAGGGAATATCATTGAGTAGTTACATATATGGAATAGCATCGAATAAATTGAAGGATTACTTCAAAGAGCGGAAAAAACATGGTAAGGACATTCCACCCGATGATGAGTTTCCCGGACCGGATGAACCGTATAATGAATTTTGGGCGCTCATACTTCCAATCATAAAAAAATTAAAAGAAAACCACCAGAGGGTACTTATACTCGAATATTACCGGGGATACACAATATCAGAAATTGCCAGTGAGATGGAAATTACGAACCTCAAGGTATCGGAACTTAAACATCAAGCAATTAAGTATTTAAAAAAGGAATGTAACTGGGAAGATTTTTTTCAATAATTTTCAGTCTATTTCTAATCAATGTTTAAAAGGACAAATCAAATAATATGATATGCAAGATTCCAAATAGAGGCACACTGATAGACAATTATCTAAGTAGAAACCTGTCTACTGATAAGGCTGAAAAATTTGAAGAACATTATTTCGACTGTGATATTTGTTCTAAGGAAGTAAAATTCAGACAGGAGCTTAAAAGCTTGATTAAGGTTGAGGCGGAAGAACTGCTTAATAGATTATCACAGGAAAAAACCCTCATAGAAAAAATAAAAGCATATATTGCCAAATTTATAGATTCCATTCCTCGAAAGCCAATCTTAATACCGGTGCTGGCTGTAGTATTGATTGTTTTCTTGGTTGGCCCTGGTTCATTTTTGGTAGATACTTTAACAAAGGATCCACTCTCTGAATTTGTTTATGGCGATAAAGTGCCGTATGAATATACCGGCAGTGGTTTTCGCGGGACAGACACTAGACCTGAAACAGATCCTGAATTGAGAACATTCCATCGTCAATATAGGTTAGCAATGAGTGATTATGTCGTCTACAACTATGCTGGAGCCATCACTATTTGTGAACAATTGGAACCGACTGCGAGTGAATTCTTAACCAGGCTAAATAATAAAGAAATTCTTACAGAAATACGCGATTATTATTTTTATTGTGGTGTATCTCACTTAGCGCTTGGGAGAAGTGAGAAACTTGGAGAGGAGGAGAAGGCTGAAAATTTTGACAGTGCAATACCCTATTTACAAGAAGCCGAGAGAATAGCACTGGATAATAGTTTGGAAAATAGTGATCGAGAGGTTTATTACCTTGGTTTGACTTATGGGTTTGACGGGAGACAAGGCAAGGCTATAGAACAATTTAAAAGAATTGAAATCAAAAGTCTTTTCTATGAAAAAAGTATGAATTTGATTAAAGAATGGTCTGAATAGTATTTCGTTGTTCAATGTAATAACTAAACAATTATAAATAAGCAAGATAGAAAACTGTTATAAACTAAGGAAGGAGAAAGAACAATGCCACCAGATGATGTATTAATAAAAGGGATAGATAATCCCAGAAGAAAGCGTGAAATAATTAAAGATGTGAATGGACTTGCATCTCAGGATGTTTTGGAAATTAAAGCTGCTACCGGCCAAACATTAATAGGATCATTCATCTCCGCAAGAATAAGCAAATTAGGCGGAGATGATGACAACACATGGGTGATACTTGATGTGGATGGAAAGATAATTGTCAAGACAAGTTACAAAAAAGCGAAAATGTTGGGTCTCACAAATAATCCTTATGGGATTGTTTTTCATGACGGCATTGAAGGAGTAAAGACACTAACTATTGGCTTTCAAATACCGTTATATTTTACGGATTATATAAAAATTTCTGTGGAGATAGAAGAAGCGCATGTTTCTAAAATCGAAGCGGTTGTGATTTGGTCCGCCGACCAAGGAGAAGATAATGAACCAGGTGGTGTTCCTCCACCACCACCAGAAGATGATTTTCCATAGATCTTAGTGTTAAGGCAATGAGATAAAATAAAAATCTATTTTTTAAGTTATAATCAGTAGAGAAATTTTGCTAACAAATCACAGTTTCTGATTTGCTGATTAATCGCAAATTACGAACTCCAATTGCAAGTTCTTTTTTAATCGAATGAAAAGTAGGGATTATGATTGAGAGCTATAAAATAGCTGTTCATTTTGTGACAAGGAATAAGGGTTGTTTAATATTATATCTTATCCTTTGCCTTAATCTAGAGGCATTTCCATACTTTCAAGAATCAAATAAAAATACTATGGAGATTTTCTATGAAAATCTGGCTGAAATGGCCAATGACTCTTCAGCCACAAAAATCTCAAAATTAAAAGATATAATTATTCGTTTCCCCGCTTTTGAACGGTGCTATCTACAATTGTACGAAATGTATATCACAACTGACCAAATTTCAGAAGCTAAGCGATTTTTTTCAGATCAGTCCGCAGAAGGCAAATTTTATCGTAATTCTCAATGGATGCTGGCAAAAGTTAACATTCTGGAAAAAGATCCACAAGCCGCATATCAAGCTTTCACCTCATCACTTCGTGCAGCCACCCCAACCGTTGCGCTTTTAATCGATTTTCTCACCTTCGATCTGAGAAATTCCAAAAAATATAATGATTCGGATTTCATTAAACAGATTAGATTAAATAAAGAGCTTAAAAATGTTTTCTTTGCTCTTGTGAGCTACCTAAGACTCGACTTACAAAATGAAATAAAACAGTTTAGTGAGCTTCCAACTTCGGTTTCGAACCAATTGCCAATATTATATGCGTGGGGCTATTGCTACCGTAAGATTCTTCAAGGAACATCAGCTGATTCATTATGGCAGATAGGTCTTAAGATTTCCCGTGAACAAGGTGATTCTCAACTTGAGGCAAAGTTTTTGATGAATCTTGGCAATATATATAGAGCTTCCCAAAGCTCCGACAAAGCACTTGCCTACTACGACTCTTCATATGTCATAGCCAGGCGAATCGGTGACCTTCCAAGGATGGCAACCTTAGCTGGAAATCGCGGCGTCATTCAAAGGGAACGGGGCCAATATAGCCAAGCTGAAGTACTATTGTTTAAAGCAATTCAATTATCTCAGGAGTTAAAATCTTCTAGACTTGCTGATTGGTATTCCCAATATGGATACTTATTAACTCTTGTAAAGAGATTCGATGAAGCATTAAAATACTATAACCTAAGCGAAGAATTAGCAAAAAAGTCCAATCGCATACAAGTGCTATTTCGAGCTATGATAAACAAAGGTGAGCTCTACGGAAGAATTGGATTATATGAATTAGCAAGGACATCATATCAAAATGCCTTGACATTTGCTAGTGCACATAATTGGGTTGGCTATATAAGAGATGCACGTGAAGGATTAGCGGATATCTTTATCAAAGATAAAAAATATAATAAAGCAAGAAAAATCTACCTCGATTACATTAGTTCTTCTAATAGTAATGGAGATTTACAACATCGTTCATATTGGTTTTACCAATGCGGGCTTTCTTACTTGTTAGAAAATGATTTAGAGAATGCCAGATACTATTTTCAGCAAGCTTATGAACTTGCAAAAAAGGCTCGCTACGACCATAATATGATATGGGCTTTTATCTATCTTGCACATATAGATTATCTTGAAGGTAAAAGTTCTGAAGCGTCTAAAAAATATCAATTCGTTTTTGAGAAATCACTGGCTAATAAAGATACTAGCTCTCTGCCTCTTATATATTTAGGAATAGGCAAGATTTATAGGCAAGCGGGAGAAATTGAAAACGCATTATCTGAGTACATGAAAGCCATAAATATTATTGAAAAAACAAGGCTAAAATTTAATGCTATACAATTTCGTGTCGGATATTTTGTTAACGTTTCACAAGTTTATGATGAGATTATTGACTGTTACTATCAACTTTCAAGGAAAAACAACAATCCAACTTTCATAGATAGTCTTTATCATTATTTGTCCATGACTCAGGCTCGATCTCTAAAGGACCTGAAGCTGCAAAAGGAATTACCGAGACAGAATAAAGTAGATAACCATTTGCTTTCTGAGTCCAAGCAGGTTATTGATCAATTGAAAAACAAGCAAAGATATTTACGAATAAATGAATCAAATATTTCAACACAAGACCAATGGGATAAAACTCTAAATGAAATCGAAATTTTACAATATTCTTTAATAGAACAGCGTTTACGTATTTTAAACGAAAGTTTAAATTTTAAGCATTCCAACAATATTCCGGAACATTCGCTTTCAAATTTGATTTATGAGTTGAAAAAACAAAACCTATGTTTATTAAGCTATCACATTACCAAAGATGTTTCTTTCGTTTTGGCAATAACCAGCAATGAAATAAAAGCAATACCAATAAAAACGCCTTTTCTTGCTATAAATTCATTAGTAGATTCCTTAATAACGCCACTTCATTTTTCAAATGATAAAAATCCTGGAGAAGTATATTTCGAAGCTGAGATAGCCTATCAATTATATGAAATCCTAATCAAACCGGCAGAAGATTTAATCAACCATTCCAAAAATCTAGTAATAGTTCCTGATGTAACTATTATGAACCTGCCGTTTGAAATGCTTCTCTACAATTCACCAGATAAAGTACGTTACACAGTGCTAGATAGCCCCACCTATGCAAAACATTTTTTACTACAAAAATTTGCATTCATTTACAGTCCTACCCCAACCCTTTTGACCGAAACATCAAATTCTTTTTCGAGTGACCCGAATGTATTGATTCTAGCTAATCCCATTAATGAAGATCAAATTTCAGATCATCAACAAGAAAACTCATCTCCGGGTTTGAAAAATAGCCATCCAAATAAGCTAGAGCAAAGCATAATGCGCCAACTTACCGGATGGAGGACTGATCCTTTACCTTTCGCTGATGTTGAGGCGAAAAAAATTAAAGAGATTGCCTCATCAGCTAAAATATACAACCGATCGGCTGCGACTGAATCTTCTTTTAAAGATGAAGCGGAGAAATATGATATCATATACTTTGCAACGCATGGTTTTGTTGATTATGAATACGATGCATTTTCTGGCTTGGTTCTGGCAACTGCCTCAGACACAGCTAATGATGGCTTACTAATGGGCTATGAAATCTCAGATTTGAAGTTAAATTGTGACTTAATAATTATGAGCGCCTGCGAAACTGCGCGGGGAAAAATAGTAAAAGGAGAAGGCGTAATGGGTTTACCACGTTTGTTTTTGAGTGCAGGAGCTAAATCAGTGCTAATGACTTTATGGAAAGTAGATGATTGGTTTGCCTCAGAACTAATGCCAGAATTTTACAATCAATATCATAATAACAACCTTTCAACAGTACATGCACTTGCAAAAGCTAAAAGAATCTTATTGAATAAAAAACCTTCCGTTGCCGGAATTTATTATCAACATCCATTATTTTGGGCTTCATTTACACTTTTCGGCAACCCCGGCCAAAAACAAGCAAATTTTTTAAACTCTAAGAATTTAATGTTTTTTACAATGACAGCTGTAGCGGTAATTTTAATTAGTGTAACTACGCTAAGAATACAAAAAAATCATAGAGTTAGTTGAGCCACTGACACGGATAACTCAATAATTGAAGATATGTCAGGGTTACCTTATTAATTATTTCATGTCCAGGTAGTTTAATAAGAAACGAACGATTCCTTCTACGCTCAAACAAGGGATTTTTTCTATCATACTCAAAAAAGGGAGTAAATAATGTCTAAGAAAATATGGAAAAGTATCTGTTTTATACAAATGGTAAACTGTTTATTATTATTAACAACAACACATCATGTTTATAGTGGGAGTGTGAGTGGGAGTGGGAGATACCATGATGGGGTTTTCGATCTTACGATTACGATTGCTTGGAATGCCACCGCGTGTGAAATTGATACGATTAAAGCACGACTCGATTCTGTAAGCAAAGTTCTCTACGATGCAACAGATGGGGCGGCTAGATTAGGTAGGATTTGGATTTTCAACAATCACGTGGGATTCGAATACGCGGATATTGTCATAATTAAGGCAACCGGAGATGCAATTGCTGCCGCTAGAATCGGCTTTTTTGGAGAAAGCATCCTTATTTATACAGATGATGACATCTATTCGAGAGTAGGTGATCCTAAGGATTGGACCTGGAGGACAATTGCCCACGAGCTTGCACATTATGTATTTGATTTAGCTGATGAGTATAGAAGTAGATCCAATAATATTTATTTTGATCCGTGCTCTAACTTAAATGAGTGGTTCTGCGTTTTTGCCCCCCCACTTAACGATAATACAGCATGTTTGATGGACAATTTTAAATGTCCCCAATGGAATGGTGCAAGTGAATTCTGCTGGTCAGGGAATCATACATACAATAACCTGCAAGATGCTCGACATGATGGACAATCTTGTTGGGAAACAATTGCTTCAGACTACCCTACTTTCAGTGTCGCTGCTGCAGGTGGCACAGCTCCAACAGGCTCACCACCTGCAGGTTATATATCTCCGGTTTTTGAGTCGCTAGTCAATCCTATTGTACGAGTTGTTCTCGTACTGGATAACTCAGGAAGTATGGATGGCCCGGGAAGTGGCACAAATACCAAGCTCGAAGATTTGAAAGAATTTGCAAACCAATATATCGACTTATTATGTACTGTCGAGGTTAAACTTGGAATTGTAACATACAATTCATCAGCCTATCCAGAATTCCCTCTACAACTTCTAGATGATGCTGTATCTGATGCTGCAAAAGATGCAGTAGACGATATTGTAGCTGGCGGACAAACTAATATTGGCGCAGGTATGATTATGGGGCGAGATATTCTAACCAGCGGTTCGAGAGAAGGCCCAAGGATTATGATTCTTTTGACTGATGGATTTCACAATTACCCATTTTTAAATCCATCTTTTGAACCTTTAAGTGTTCTTGAAAGTGTAATCGATTCAGATATTTTTGTCCATACGGTTGCCCTTGGAAATTCTGCGGATGAGGTCTTATTTCAGGAAATAGCAATTCAGTCTGGCGCGACTTATTGGAAAGTTGGACAATCACTGGAATTAACAACAATTTTGGCTCCTCTCGCTTCACAAATCTGCGGTGGTACAAGGCTTGACAGTCATTTAATCAGTGCAACCTCAGATGGAGAACCTGCTGCACCAATTAATCCTAAAGAGGATATAAATAAATTGAAAGGTCAGGAACAATCTGTCTTTTTGGAAAAAGGTGCCGAACAAATTGCATTTAACCTGGGATGGTCTTCAAAAAAAGCAAAGCTAAATTTAGTCTTGACACAACCAAATGGAAAGTTAATTCACTCTGATAGTTCGCGCAATAATAACAACGAAACTATACGGTTAGTCAAAGGAAATAGGTACATATCTATTATCATTTCAAAACCGTTGAGTGGAAAATGGAAATTTAAAGTACTTAAAGATCCGGAAAATGTGCAAACAATCTACACATTACAACCTACAGTGATAAACAAACAGGTGCGAATGTACGCATCTGCAAGTAAAAATTTAGAGAGAGACGAGTATTCTCCTGTAATTAATCTGCGAGCAAATGCCCGAGATATACTCCCCGTTATTGATATTGATATGACAGCCTTGATGATAACTCCAACAGGACAAACTAGTTTTTTAAGACTCTATGATGATGGAGATCCGAAACATG
>CAYXGW010000063.1:26555-32456 GCA_964464595.1 uncultured Deferribacteres bacterium | reverse complement strand
GGTTTCACAGGGCTAGTCCCTCCACCTTTCTTGATAAGCGTATATGTCACATCCGTGCTATATTTTTATAGTCTGCTCCTCAGTTTTAAATGAGTCAAATTAAGATAAAAATTGTTACCCTTTTTGTCAACTAAAAATTACTATTACACCATTATTTTGATTTTCTCCAATCCAATATATTTGTTGATAGAGATCCAGCGATAGCCAGTAACAAACTAATGAGGGTAGTATAATCGACCCATAATGCATTGACATCCCAGCCTGTTATGGAGTCAATCAAAAACTTGATATAAGAGGACGGCATTTCGTAAAAACCCAATTTGAATCTAACCTGCCAGTGCCATTCAGTGCAGGGACAATATCCAAATCCATACCAAATCCCTAGAACAGACCAGGAAAATAAAGTGATTGCCAGAGTGACCAGGTTTACTTTCCTGGTTTTTTTCCATATCCAGCCAAAGAGATTAAAAACAACCAGGCTCGTATGAAAAACGAAAAAGAAGATGTTGAGAAAAGCTAACAAGATTATTAAAGTGTAATATGGGAAAATATAGTTATATTCAGTTTTCTTAATAATATACTTATAACTTTCAAACCCTGTAAACCTTTTCGAAAAGGAATTCGTCCTATCAATTCATAAAGGCACTTATACGTATGAGGAATGAAGAAGAACGATTAATTAAACTAGCACAAGAAGGAGATGTGAACGCGTTTCGAGAATTGGTCGAGCGCCACATGAAAAAAATGTATTATTTATGTTACGATCTAACCAGAAATCATCATGATGCAGAAGACTTATCACAGGAGGTATTTATTAAGGTGTTTCATTCGATAAAAAAATTTCGCGGCTCAGCCAAGTTTAGTTCCTGGATTCACCGAATCGCAGTAAATACCTTTATCGATAAAGGCCGCAAATATACACCACCGCTGGATTCTTTTGAAGAAGAATTCAGTGAGGATGTTAAAGTGGCAAAGCCGCCTGTTGATAATGAACCTACTCACAATCCCGAACAAAAAGCTGAAGCCGGTTTGATGCAAAAGCATTTGGGTAGTGCTTTGAAGGAACTTCCCAACCAACAACGCTCGGTTTTTGTTCTGCGTCATTACCAGTATCTTTCATTAAAGGAGATTGCCAATATGTTAAAGATTTCAGAAGGCTCGGTAAAAAGCTCTCTTTTTCGCGCCATTAGACGCTTACAAGATTCATTATCGTTTTATCGATATGATTTAGGATTGGAGGAATCCAAATGAATGCATGCAAAAAATTTCGCCAACATTGCACAGAAGCTCTATATGAAAAACTTGATTCCAAGGACTCAAAGAGGTTCAACGAACATAAATCCACTTGCACAGAATGCAACAGTTTATTTGTTGAAATGAAATCAACTTTAAATTTAATGGATAACGTAGAGAGACCGGAACCGAAACCTGAATTCTGGCAAAACTACTGGAGAAATCTGGAGGATCGATTAGAAGATGCCCGTCCAGCCAGAACTATAATACCAGGATGGAAACTTAGGATTTCGCAACTCTTTGAAAGTAGACCCAGGCTTGCTATACAACTTGCTGGTGGGTTTGCGCTATTGCTCATTGGAATTTTGATTGGAAAGAACATATTTACAACTGACATTCCACAAGGAACGCTGAGTTTAAGTGAATTGAATGAATATAAGACTGTCGTGGCCAAAGCCGCAATAAACCAGCGGGCAGATAGGTTCTTGCAACGCTCTAAATTACTTTTATTAGGGCTTGTGAATTTGGATGACAGTTCTGAAGAACCGTTGGCAATAAATTTTGCACACCAACGGCAAATTTCCCAGCAATTGATCGAAGAAACCAGCGTCTTGAAAGATGACCTCGGGCAGTCAGATCAAATAAGGCTTCGAGAACTGATTTCGGATTTAGAGCTTGTTCTACTTCAAATTGCTAACCTGGAGGTGGATAAAGACCTTCCTGCAATAGAACTTGTTAAGAGCACAGCCAGCAGCAGGTCAATTTTGCTGCGCATAAACCTGGAAGAAATGAGGAAATTGTACGAGAATGAACAAATACCGGTATCACCTAATAAATCTAAAATAGATCAAACAATTTAAACTAGGAGTTAAAAAATGAAGGAAATAATCAAAAAATTATCTTTAGCAACATGGGGTTTAACCATACTCATCTTTGCTTCATCCAGTCAGGCACAAATTCTAGAAGTTAAACCCATTCGTATTCAGCGGGTTGATAAAGAAAAGTTGAAAGCCATAGAACCCATTGAATTCGAAGCCAAAGCACCACTTAAATTCGTAGCTATAGCACCTATAAAATTCGAAGCAATATCAACCCTTAAATTCGAGGCCTTAGCACCCCTTGAATTTATTGACGAATTTGATCTAAATGATGACCAGGATGCCGCATCAAATGCCTATAAAGAAGGATATAACTTGATTCTTAGCGAAAATTGGAATGCCGCGATCAAAGCATTCGAGGATCTGACAAAAAAATATCCTAAGAGCCGTTGGGTTGATGACGCGAAATTTTGGCTCTGTTATGGAAAAGAAAAATCAAATGGCAATAAAGAAGAATCATTCGAGTGTTATCAGCAATTTGTTAAAAAATATTCCCGCAGTAAATGGGCGGATGATGCTAAAGCCAATTTAATTAAAATTGGCCAGCAATTGGCGAGAGAAGGAAAGCCCGGGTATGAGGATATCATCAAATCGATGCAGCAAAGTGATAATGAAGAAATATTACTTTCTGCATTGTATGCTTTGCAGAATATTGGTGACGAACAGGCCGTCACCGTTGCGTTTGATTTATATGACAGAGCAAAGAGTCCTAAAATCCGAACGAAAATCGTTTATATGCTTCAAAACATTGAGTCAAAAGCAGCTATAAATAAGCTGAAAGATATCGCACTGCATGATGTCGATCAAGGTGTGCAGCGTCGAGCCATATATGCACTTGGAAATTCAGGTGATGACACGGTAATAGATTTTTTGACTGAAATACTGCACAGCGATGCAAATGTCGATGTGCGCAAACATGCACTCTATGCATTAGAGAATGTGGATATAAAAGCAGCTGTGCCAATTTTGGTGGATATCGCTTTGAATGATCCCAATGAAAAATTTGCGAAAACTGCAACCTATGCTATCGGAAATCTTGATGAAAAAAAAGCCCTGCCGATTTTACAACGCATATTAAAAGAGGCAAAAAGAATAAATGTTCGGAAGGCTGCCTTGCATGCAATATCTAATTATGACGAGCCAACTTCATTACCCATTCTGCGGGATGTTGTAATGAAAGAAACGGATAAATCTCTCAGGAAAACAGCGCTTCATGCAATCGGTAATATAGATGGGAAAAAAAGTCTCGATGTTCTTAAAATGGTCTTGACTTCGGTTCAAGATCGAGATCTGCAGAAAACAGCATTGTATGCGATTGGCAACAGGGATAAAGATTCTGAAGCCAGGCGTATTTTGACGCAATTTGCCATGGCAAACGAAAACAATGAGCTAGCAAAAACTGCTGTCTATAGTTTAAGGAACATGCTAAACGAAGAGGGATTCGATCAAATGTTAGAAATTGCAAGAAAAGCAAAATCAACTGCAGCACGTAAAGCGGCCCTTAGCTGCATTGGAGACAGTGGCGGACAAGTTGGGATAGACGCACTTGCTGGTTTGTTGAAGACCGAGAAAGATGTTGAACTTCGTATTTATGCGGTTCGTGCTTTGGGCCATGCAGACAGCGACGAAGCAATCCCTGTGCTGATTGATATTGTGCAAAATGATCCTCACCTAAAAGTACGAACTGCCGCTGTATCAGCAATCGGACAGATTGGCTCGCCAAAAGCACAGGCAGCATTGGTGAAGATTTTATCAAATCAATGAGATTTGTATCAGAACTAATTGATTCCATTGCCTGGAGTGATGGAATCAATTAATGTAATGAGGAAATAGAATGATAAAGCAAACTTTAAAAACACTAGTTCTGGCGTCAATCATATTTCCACTTATTACTCAGGCGCAGGAAGTTGTCAAATATCCTAATCAGAATGACGATTTGAGTAAACGCTGGACATGGGCGGAAAAGGAAGCGAAATCGAGAAAATATAGAAACGGCGTGTGGTTTGGCTATAGTATCCAAAGATTGATGGGTGAAAACTCCCACATCGGTTCATTTAGTCGTGATTATCGGGACAAAATCACTTTAGAAGAACTCATATATGGCAAGAAACCTGATCCTGACGAAAAACTTTCAGATAAGGAAATTATCGAACGGACCATCAAAGAGACGTTAGATGAATTGAAGGATGAAAAAAAGGAAGAAAGAAAAGTCTTAAAGGATGTTGCAATTCTGTTTCGTTTTAATTCTTATCCTGGTCAATTCGACGATATCAAAAAAATAAGAGTCAGTAATTTAAAACTGCATGTTAAATTAGAGGAATTACCACTCATCTGGCTAGGCCAGGTAGAGCATGGTGAAAGCCTGGACTTCTTGCAAGACTTTGCTGATGGAGTAACTTCGGTAGAGATGAAAAAGAGATTTACCATGGTCGTTGGTATTCATGATGCAAACAAACGGTCCATAGCTATTCTAAAAGATTTCGCAACCAAAGATGAACATTCTGAAGTTCGCAAAAGTGCGTCTTTTTGGCTAGGACAAACTCACTACAAAGAAGCGCTCGATATTTTGAAAAGAATTGTGAAATCAGATCGATCATCCAAAGTTCGCCAACATGCGGTCTTTGCGATTAGTAGAATGCGTTTTCAAGAATCAACCGATGTGTTGATTGATTTGGCTCAGAGATCAAAGGACTTTGAGGTGCGATCAAAAGCAATTTTCTGGCTGGGTCAAAAAGCTTCCAAGAAAGCTGAAAAAGCATTGCAAGATTTGGTTTATTCCGATGATGAAACCAAAGTGCAAAAGAAGGCAGTCTTCGCATTAACGCAGCTTCCCCATAATAAAGGCGTACCGCATTTGATTCGAATTGCTAAAACTCATCCGAATATTAAAGTAAGAAAAAATGCAATTTTTTGGCTGGGCCAGAGCAAAGATCCAAGAGCTTTTGAGACGATTGTTGAGTTGATTCAGGAGAAGTGACAGGTAGAAAGGGCACAAAGGGACAAAGGGACAAAGCGACAAAATTATAGTTTCAAGGGGAGTAGATATTTGGAATCCAGCTAAAGCTAGGGAATTAGTTATAATATGGTTTTGAGTATAATATAAAACCTGTAAGACAAACACCCTTGTCTGTCCTTACCAATTATTCTTTACCTTTTTCCTACTCCGTTTTCCGTTTGCCTTTTTTACTTCGGTCGGGACAATTTTAAGATTGTAAATGTGAAGTAGAATTAGGGAATGATTTAAGGTGGAAATGAGAGTGATATAAGTCGAAATTATTGAGAACTATTTGTCCAAGTTTATCGTATAACAGACATCCGCACGGAAGCAGATAACCTCCTCCTTCAAGATCAAGATGATCGTTGTGTGGGTCGGCGCTGGACTTAAACATCCAGCGCTTTTTTTATGAATTATTCTTCTTTAAGATTTAAGTTTGATCCTTGTAGATTCAAAGGCGGCTAGCAACTCCCCAAGATTAGCGAGCATGATTACTTTGGATCATCATAATAATGCGTACTTATTCTTCGAAAATACTAATCAAGATGAAGAATATTACAAATTAGTACCTATCCACTCTTTTATGTATCCTCTACGAGGATATGTTCGAATCGGGGAACTTCGTTTCTACAATAATTAAACATCTACGATGTTTTTCTCTGTGTGAGAGTTTTTATCAATACATCCTAATCGAGGATAAATCAAATCTGTGAATGCCTCATTCTGCTGCAATTGATCATAAATAACCTCGTAGAGGTTTTATTTTTGCAGATATGGAATCTTCGTTTCTACAAT
>CAYXGW010000063.1:0-26455 GCA_964464595.1 uncultured Deferribacteres bacterium | reverse complement strand
AATTAGACATTTACGATGTTTTTCTCTGTGCGAGAGTTTTTATAAATACATCCTAGACGAGGATAAACCAAATCTGTGGATGCCTCATTCTGCTGAATTGATCATAAATAACCTCGTAGTAGGTTTTATTTTTGCAGATATGGAATCTTCGTTTCTACAATAATTAGACATTTACGATGTTTTTCTCTGTGCGAGAGTTTTTATAAATACATCCTAAACGAGGATAAATCAAATCTGTGGATGCCTCATTACTGCTGCAATTGATCACAAATAACCTCGTAGAGGTTTTATTTTTGTAGATATGGAATCAATCAAGGATTTCAAATCCTCGTAGAGGATTAATAAATAAGGATCATAAATATATTGCGTTTCAACATAATTCTTCAAAAATTGACCTCTTGCTTCAAATCGAAAAGTATGCATCTTTATGATAAACCATTAATTTATTTGTTTTGGAACAAATAATAATTACACTATATTCATTACAAATAAATAAAGTCTAAGGAGATCTAAAATGGGTATTGCATTTGAACACTTCGTCATCATAATGTTGGAAAATTCTTCACGCGCAAATGTGCTGGCCAATCCTTACATGAGCCAGCTACGTAAAAAAGGGGTATTTTTAAGTAACAGCTTTGGAGTCATTCATCCATCACAGCCGAATTATATTGCATCCATTAGCGGTGATTTTTTTGGCTTCAACAATGACGATGCCGGTTGGGCGCAGCGGATCGGGGAGGTACCCACTGATTATCCGCCAATCACTACAATTGTGGATCTGCTGGAAGCCAAAGCCTGTACGTGGAAAGCCTATGCGGAACAATTGCAAGATTCAGATAAGATGTCGACCGGACTCAGACTACCCTATCCTACTCCACCACCCGATCATGATTCTTTTGCCCGCAAGCATGTTCCGTTTTTGTCTTTTCCTTCTGTAACGAGTAATCCGGACCGTATGGCCAACATCGTTAACGCCGATGAGTTTGACAAGGATCTGGCTGCCGGCAGTTTACCTAATTATGCCTGGTATATCCCGGACCTGGTGAATGACGGTCATAATTTAACAGCCGAAGAAGAGCGTTATGATCCGGGTGATTCCGACCGGCATGTCAACATCGAAAATATTGCCGCATTTTTGCAGAATCTCCTGGGCGACGATCCGATTGCCAAGTTTCCGCCGGAGACACTGGTCGTAATTACTTTCGATGAATCTTATCCGTATGATGCTGATTATGGCACTTATACAGTTTTGCTGGGCGATATGCTGCAAGCAGGTAGCACTCGCACAGAGCCGTGTAACCATTACAGTATGTTGCGAACGGTGGAAGATAATTTTGGTTTGGGTAACCTTGGACGTAATGACGCTGCGGCAACGCCGTTATGGTTGGTGCGATCTTAATTCAATCTTATGATGTTGAAAAACCCTTTGTTTGAGTTTTAATATTCGGCTGGAAAATGGGTAATCGGATAAAAACACCAAAACCGATTGAAACAGAATTATTATTGCTTTCTGCCAGAAGGTGTTGTTTATGTTTTGGATTGGATCAAGACATAAGTGAAAAGAGAGGTCAAATTGCTCATCTTGACAAAAATAATTCAAATAACAAAATTGATAACCTTGCCTGGTTATGTTTATTCCATCATGACCCATATGATGGTAAAACAAGCCAAAGTAAAAATTACCAAATCTCGGAAGTCAAAAAATATCGGGAAGAACTTTATAGGGTAATTGTAGAAAAGAGAATCCAATTAATAGACATTGATATAGAACCTGAAAAACCAGGGGGTTATTATCAACGTTTCTCCGCAGAATATATCGGCAGGGATGAAAATGTAAAACATGTCCTGGATTTCCTGAATAATCCCGACCAACATTTTATGTTGCTCTATGGTATTGGAGGAATGGGAAAATCTCACTTGATTTCGGAGTGTCGAGAAAGATTTGAAGACTCTGCTGTAATTCATAAAGAAGGTAATCTTAATTACACTCTCAAAACGCTATTTAATATTTGCAATATCCCATATCCTGAAGAACTTAGCGATGCCAGTGCTATACAACAACGTTTTTTAGATGAATTCTGCGATCGGAATATTATTTTGATATTGGATGATTTCTATGAGATTATTGATAAAGAGGTCAGGGACTTACTGCCAAAATTTACAAAAATAGCCAAAGGTAAAATATTACTGGTTTCAAGAATAATCCCTGAAGAATTGACCCAAACTGGAATGCACGTAAACGCATACGAAGTACCTTCTCTGATTAAGGAGGATTTTATAACTGTTATTCAAAATTATATCCAAAGCGAGGGCAAGATTGTAACTATTGCTGATCAAGACCTCAACAAAATTTACAATAAAGCGCAAGGTTATCCACTCAGGGGTCAGTTGATAGTTGACCTTCTTGATATGGAAGAGAAGCTTGCTGATATTTTAAAGAACCTATCGAAATTTCAGGCGAAACGCGACCCGGAGGGAAAACAATTTATTAACAGACTTCTTGATAATATTTTCAAAAAAGGAAGCAGGAAAGAAATAGATCTTTTGTGTGAATTTAGTGCGTTATATGAATTTTCGTCTATTGATGTGGTAAAACAACTTCCTTCTTTTGATTTCAACGCCTTTGAAGCATTGGTTAAAAGAAGGAAATTTATTGTAAAAGAAGCAGACGGTTCATTTCATTGCCATACAATGATAAAAGATTTTGCCTTCGAAAAGCTTTCGGAAAAAGAAGCAGTCTACAAGGCTATTGGAAAATATTACGAAAAAATACTTTTCCAGAACAATTCTCTCAATTCTGAAATTCTGGGAATCACTTACAGAGAGAATAATCAAAAAGAACTCGCTATTGACACTTTTTTAAAAGGACTAAAAGTTGAACCTGAAAATGTTAGAGTACTCTATGAACTGGGGATCACTTACAGAGAGAATGATCAAAAACAACTCGCTATTGACACTTTTCAAAAAATCATTGAAGAAATTGATCCCAAGCATGCCCCTTCATACAGTGAACTGGGGATCATTTACAGAGAGAAAAATCAATTTGAAGAGGCAATTCAAATCAGCGAGAAAGCATTAGCGATAAACCCAAAACATGAACCCTCGCTTATTAATCTTTTGCAAATCTATCTGTACTTTAAACCTGAAAAAACCAAAGCCAAGGTTTTCTATGACAAGCTAAATGATATGCCACAAGCTCACCGATCTTTTAAGAAACAACGGAAGAATTATGAGGTATCCATAGAAAATCTAGACAGCATCTGGAATTTGACTATAGATGAATTCAAGATTTACGACAGATATATTTTTGCCGCTATTCAACACAAGGCTTAATCACACTGTTCTTCAATTGCTTTTTGAATTGAATGAAAAATACCCAGGAAATTCGAAAATTATTAGTCGTTTGGGTAAGACTTTATCGAACCAAGTTATTTGCAGAAATGAAGAAGGGCAAGAATTCTTAATGGAAGCAATCGAAATATTTGAAAGGGAAGATAATAAAAAACAACTTTTCGGACATATATTTTTTTATCTCTATAATCTATTAAATGATGAAAAATTTGAACGTTTAAATGAAGAGATCAAACGTTTTAAAAATAAGATTAAGCATTTGCCAAGTTACTTCCTTTTTCTTGGTGAATACTATGAGCAATTGGACAAACCCGAAGAAGAAATCATTAACTTGTTTGAAGATTCAATTAGGATATCAAGCTCAGATAACGAGAAGAGAAAGTCAGTTTATTCTTTATTGAACTACCTAGCTAATAAGGATGGAGATAGATTCAGAATACGTATTGAGCATTTGAACGAGACTTTGATACAATTAAGCCCAGCCGACAACAATGGCTAAAAGCAAAAGTGTGGTTACAAGTAAGATGAAATTTAAGACATTAAATATCGGTTTGTCGTGTTGGTATTCAGCTTGTGGGATTAATCCCCCCAAACGGAAAGACGGCACTGGTGTTAATAGCAGCGCTAAAACCACCAATGCCGTCCAGGAGGTTATTGAAACCTTTTAGTGTATTTAAACCCTCATAAACCCAGCCAGTAGGTTGCTTTTACCATAAATATATTGTCGGCGCGGATATCCATTAAGCGCTTGAACGATCCTCTTAAATCAAATTCGCCGATATTTTCGTATTCGGAGCGGCTTTGAGTCCATACAAAGAATAACGTTGCACCTGTAGAGTATTCCCAACGCAATACCGCGTTACCGCGCAGGGACATAATGTTAAAATCCGGGTTGGATAATTCAATTGGCGCTGCCGGACCCGGACCGTCCGGATCTGCTATGTAACTATCTTCGGAAAAAGTAGAATTCCCTTCACCATAGACATTAAAGTCATAGGTTTCCGGTTGGGCGAGTTCCTTGAAATCCGTATAATCGCCTGAGGAGATTAGTGGCTGTGCATATAATTGTAAGCTAAGAGTTGGACTGAAAGTCCAATTTAAGCGGATATTTGCTGAAAATGATTTTTGATCCAGCGCACCGAAAACATAGCGATTTCCAAAAGTTTGGGTTGCAGTGGCATCCTCAAACGAACCAAGGTATTGAGCCGGTTCCTGCATACGGCTGTACCTCGGGGAAATATTAAAAGAAACATTTGAAGCAGGTTTCCATTCGATATCGCCATCGATGCCCCATTGGCGAAATCCGGATTTGCCTTTTCCACCGAAAGATCCCAAGCCAAACACCCAGGTATTCCTACGGTCCGTGTTTAACCAACCGCTGGCAAACCAGTTGCCCAGGTTAAGGGTTAAGGGGCCGCCGCGGGTCCTCCTATTGTTTAGAGTTTCCGGATTATAACTGAAACTCCAATTGAATCCATAATAATTTAAGAATTGGATATTACCGAACTGAAAGTAACCCTGGCCGATGTTGTTATTATCAAAATCATAACTCCGGAAAGTGGCAAAAGTTAACCAGAGACTCCTGTATGATTTGGTGGGATTTGTCCAGCTATACCCGGTAGCAATGTGAGCATTAATCAGGTCTGTACGCCACATAAAACCAAGATCATTAACATCAAAATTCGGATGGATCATACCCAAAGCGGTATTCAAAAACCAGCTGCCTTTTTGGCGATTTAGCATGAACCTGCCGGCCCAGCCGGTAAGCGTTGTAGCATTACTATCAATACTAACATGGCCTGCATCCGGTCTCTGGAAGTAATGACTGGAGCTATTTTGTAGCGAGAGCATTCTGGTTTTATTGGCGTCTATGTGAGAAAGGCCGGCCCATCCGGTAATCACCCAAACTTTGTTCTCATCCAAAAACGTCCAGCCATCAACACCGCCGGAGAAAGCCGAGTTGTTCATATTCTCGCGCAGGCCGTCATTCTTAAACTGGCGTGAGGTTAAAGTGGAAATGACGCCCAATGCTTGTCTACCTTCATTCATTTCCTTTTGTGCTCTAAAGACGCCATAATAGGTCATTGGCTCTACTTCCGCAGATGACCGATTTCCTTGAAAATCGAGGTCGGCATATTCGCGCTGGGTTAACGCGTGGACCATACCAAAATTGATATTATTCTGAATCTTTCCTGAGAGTTTTGCCGCTCCCAGAATTGTCGTGCCATCAGGGATGTCTGCATAATCGTAGTCAGGCAGACTACCTTGCGGCGCCCTGCCGATTCTTCGACTATGAAAAAAGTTTGGATTTCCCCAATTAAAGCCCCAATTACTGCTGGAGCCGCCGCGACCAAAATTAAAAGTCGAGGAACCTTCGATAAAAAACGGCCTTTTTTCGCTAAAGAAAGTTTCCACATCGCTTAGGTTCACAACCGCAGGATCTACTTCCACCTGGCCGAAATCCGGGTTAATAGTGGCATCCAGCGTCAGGCTGTTGCTTAGCCCAATCTTGATATCAGCGCCAATATCCGGTGAATATTTAGAGCCGTCGTGAAACGGATTTCCGGCGGCCGGGTGGGTAAATTCACCTTTCGATCTCACATAAGGCAATATCTCCACCTGGCGCGAAGGCTTTATATCATTGATACCTACCAATTCGGCAAAACGGGAAACGAAGCCACTTTCGTTCTTCGGTGTGAAGACCAGGTAATCCCGCTCATTATTTCGAGCAATATCCCGGCGAAAGTTAACCCCCCAGATTTGATCGGTTTTATTTTTGAATCGCAGCTGGGAAAATGGGATGCGCATTTCCGCAGTCCAGCCCTCTTCATCGATATTGACTTTGCCATCCCAAACACCATCCCAGGAATTATCGTCCCAATCATCATTAAAAAGGATGCCATCACTACGGGTGCCACCGGCATATAAAGAGAAAAAGAATCCACTGCGTTTATCCAGGTACGGATCCACCATAAATTGAAAAATATCAGATTGAAGATAAGAATCCCTCCGTCCCAATCGTGCGATAATCGAATCAGGAGCGCTGTCGTACATCCTTGCCGCCACATAGATTGCGTCGTCATCATAAGCAACCCAAACAACCGTGTTTTGGCTGGGCTCAGCATTTTCAATTGGGTCACGTTGCTTAAAATTTGTAATCCCGAAACCGCTTTTCCACACAGCTTCATTAAGTTTGCCATCTATGACCACTGGGCTCTTCAAACGAGTTGCACGCACCTGTTTATCGGTATCTGCAAAAAGAAGTCCGGGGAAAATGGAAATGGCGGTAAAAAATAGTAGCACAATAAATACGCGTTTCATAACAACCTCCAAAAAAAGATATAAATATTGTGAGTCTGAAACTAAGACGATAAGAAAGCGGGAAAAGTTACAGAGAAATTTTTAAGAGTGGGATTTGTGAAAAAAATGAAAAGCAATTTTATGGCGGTCTACTGGATATTGAAAGTGTTATCCTGAAAAAAGTTGACAATAGTAGTAAACAATTTTACTCTTTTTTCCCAACATTCAAGTGCCTTCAATAGGTTTTTCTAACCTTTTTATTGAAGAATGACGATTTTGAATTAGAAATCTGATGGGTACAATATTATTAAGAGTTAATGTTTCAATTTTACTTAAAACAAAGCAAAGCAAAATTTGGCGCTGTTAACAAGCAGGATGTTTACACGTTATAATGAGAATTGGCCATTTAAAGAAAACCCTTTTATTGCTTCTACTTGCAATCTTAATCAATAGTGAGGTAAAAGGACAGTTACCAGCTGGATTTCAGGTAGAGGAAGTATTAACTAATCTCAACTTTCCCGTGACACTTGCCTTTTCTCCTGATGGCAGGTTATTCTTTAATGAGCTAAAAAATGGAAATGTGAGAGTTGTTCAGGATGGAGTACTGTTACCTCAACCATATCTGACTGTGTCTCTATCAACGGATGGAGAAAGGGGACTTATAGGTCTTGCTTTTGATCCTGATTTTGAACAGAATAGATTTGTTTACATCTTCCATACGAATCCGGATCCATTGTCAAATCGAGTTGTTCGTTTCAAAGAGGAAAATGGAGTAGCGGTTGATCCTGTCATTTTGATGGACGTACCAATAACCGTTGCGTGCAATCATCACAATAGCGGCAATTTACGATTTGGACCCGATGGAATGCTATATGTGACTATTGGTGATTATGGGTGTATTCCTGATTGGGCTCAGGACTTAACGCGACCCCAAGGGAAGATTCATCGGATCAATCCGGTAGATGGTTCAGCACCTATTGACAATCCATTTTTTGATGATGGTGATCCTGCAATAGGGAATGATGACAGAATTTTCGCTTTTGGCCTTCGTAATAGTTTTGATTTTGTTTTTAATCCAGTTACAGACAAGATATTTGCAACAGAAAATGGACCTGCGGATAATGATGAAGTGAACATAATTAAAAAGGGAGGCAACTACGGTTGGCCTATTGTTAGAGGAGTGGCAAACAATCCTGATTTTATAGATCCGATACTTACCTTCACACCTACAATAGCGCCAACAGGTATAACATTCTACTCAGGTGATAACTATCCGAATGAATTTAAGAATGACATGTTCTTTGCTGATTTCAATGCTGGAAAGATAAGGCGCGTGAAGTTAACAGGCGCAAATATGGATACGGTTGAATTTATTACCGAATTTATTTCAGGTGGATTTGGTTTCATAATTGATGTAGTAAATGGTCCTGATGGCTTCATCTACTTTACTACAGGCGATGCTATATTCAGAATTGTAACAGTCCCACAAGTATTCCGTGTGGAGCGCTCTACTGGTAATGTTTTTACCTGGGGCTCATTCATAGGAAGCGGCGCTGACTTATCCGAACTAATAAATGTCTCTGAGGCTGTTGAACCGGGCGATGTTGTTGAACTCGACCCGAATAAACCGCAATTCTATCGCAAAGCTCATGGGAGCAGCCAATTGATTGCCGGAGTAATTACGACAGAGCCAGGATTTATTCTTGGAAATAACGCTGAAGCAAAATCTATTAGGAAAACCACAAAGTTTAACACCATTGGCAAACCGATGCTTGCTCTTATGGGAACAGTTCCGGTGAAAGTCACTACTGAGAATGGATCGATTCGTCCTGGAGACCTACTTACTGTATCTAGTAAACCTGGCTATGCCATGCTTTGCCGGGATATAAAAGAATGTGAAGGAGCCATTGTAGGTAAAGCTCTGGAAGGCCTGGAAAGTGGAGATAGAATGATTCTAGTTTTGGTGACTGCGCATTAGGATGATGAAATTTTAGAGACAGTAAAAAAACAGTCAAAGTTTACAACCCCATCCTTTCCCCCTATTCTTTAACCAAATATTAATTTTTCTGACTATACAAAGGAAATCGTTGATTTGTAAGTTTACTTCGACGCATATATTATGTTGATTTTTGATAATTGATTTTAATAATACAAATTTCAAAATACTAAAGAATGAAATATCCGGAATGAACCAATGATTAAAGTTGCGAACCTCGAAAAAATATACGGGAAACAAATTCTCTTCAGGGATTTGAGTTTCAATATCAATAAAAGTGAAAAAATAGGATTGGTTGGAAGAAATGGCCATGGCAAAACCACACTATTTCAATTGATTTTAGGGTATATCGAACCGGATGACGGTACCATTTCTACTCCCCGCAATTACACGATCGGGCATATGGAACAGCATATCCGGTTTAGCCGGGAAACTGTTTTGGAGGAAGGTTGCCTGGCCCTTTCTGAATCCGAAAAAGACGCCGAATGGAAGGTAGAAAAAACCCTCTTTGGACTCGGATTCTCAAATGACGATATGCACAAACATCCCTCAACATTTTCTGGTGGATTCCAAATCAGGTTAAACCTGGCGAAAGTGCTGGTTGCCAATCCGGATCTTTTGCTTTTGGATGAACCGAACAACTACCTGGATATTGTTGCTATCAGGTGGCTGACAAACTTTTTAAAATCCTGGAAAAACGAGCTCATGCTGATTACCCATGACCGCCAGTTCATGGACGGCATTGTTACGCATACAATGATCATTCACCGCCAGAGAGTGAGAAAGATTCCGGGTAATACGGAAGCACTATACAACAAGATAGCCCAGGAAGAAGAAATACACGAAAAAACCCGTCTGAATGACCAAAAGAAAAGGGAAAAAACCGAACTGTACATCAGCAGATTTAGAGCAAAAGCCCGTCTGGCAGGACTGGTACAATCACGGATAAAAGCCCTGCAGAAAGAGAAAAAACTCGAAAAACTGCAGAAAATAGAGACGCTGGATTTCTCTTTCAATTCCGCTCATTTTCCAGCAGCGCAAATGATGGGTGTTCAGGATCTCTCCTTTTCTTATTCGGTTGAGACACCATACCTCATCAATAACTTCTCCATCAACATGGGTAAAGCGGAAAGAATTTGCGTTATTGGGAAAAATGGTAAAGGAAAATCAACATTGTTAAGAATATTGGCAGGCGAGCTCGAACCTTTGAATGGACGAATCACTACACATCCCAAATTGAAAACAGGTTATTTTGGTCAGACCAATGTTGTAAATTTAAACCCCAATAAAACCGTTGTAGACGAAATTATGAATGCACACACTTCATGTCTGCCCCAAGCTGCCAGAAGTATTGCCGGAGCCATGATGTTCTCCGGAGATGCCGCCCTCAAAAAAATATCTGTTCTATCAGGCGGTGAAAAAAGCAGGGTTCTGCTGGGAAAGCTCCTTGTTTCGCCCTCCCATTTGCTACTTTTAGATGAGCCCACCAACCACCTGGACATGGAGTCCTGCGATTCTTTTATCGAAGCAATTTCTGAGTTTGACGGATCTGTGATCATGGTGACCCATAACGAAATGTACCTTCATGCCTTGGCCGAACGCCTGATTATCTTTGACAAGGACAGGGTGTCCCTTTTTGAAGGTTCCTACCAAAGCTTTCTCGACTCAATTGGATGGCAGGATGAAAATGAACTCATTGGTTCAGATCGGAGAATACAGGAGAAAAATTCCCGCAAAACGGATCGCAAAACATTAAAAAAAATGAAAGCCAAGCTACTTCAGGAAAAGTCAAGAGTGATAAATCCATTGACTGTAAAAATTAAAAAAATTGAAAGTGCCATTGAAAGGTTGGAATCTGAATTTAACACGAATACTGAGCTTCTGGTAAAAGCCTCAACCGAAAGTGATGGCCCGGCTATCGCTTCACTTTCGAAAAAAAACAGCGTTATACTGCCCGAGATTAAACAATTGTACGATCATCTGGAAGAAATTACTTCTGATTATGAAAAGGAATCTCTCGAATTTCAAAACAAACTGAAAGACTTGTCTCCCTAATATTGACAACAAAGGGTGAACGGCTGGCAAGAGCCAATATTCGGCAAATGTTTGTAAAAGTGTACCAAGGTTTTTGGGCAATAAAAGTCCCCTCTTGACAGGCTGTTGCAGAATAGGCAAAAAGTCTGCAATTGTCATCCTGTTTGGAGCGAAGCGGAGTGAAGGATCTTTGTTTGAAACTCGTTGTAACTCTTGTATAATCAGGTTATTAAGGGCATCACCAGCAAGATTCTTCTCCCTCCCCAGGCGGGATCAGAATGACATTTCAGAGATCCTTCGCTACACTCAGGATGACAATTTTATTAGCTTGGGATGCATTCTGCAACAGCTTGTCAAGAGGGACTTGGTTATTCCGTCCAGTACTTTGGCAACATGAAGAAAACTTTCTTCGTAAAGTTCAGTTTATTATTATTAACAATTCCCATCGAAAGGCTAAATGATGAATCATTCAATTTCCCGAATTTTGGTTGTGGTAATTTTATTAATACCGGTTTTGGTTTCTGGTCAAAAAAATCAAACTAATTATAAAGAGTTGAAATTGTCATCAAGTACTAAAATTCCATATGCTGTACACTTACCCAATGGGTTCGATTCCGCCAAAACTTATCCTGTTTTAATAGGCCCGGGTGATGGCATAAAAGGTGAATCAGTCGGTTTTTATTGGCGGACTGATCCTTATAGCCACGGCTGGATTATTGTGGATGCACAGTTGTGGGAGTCAGATACAAAAAAGGGACTCAATAAATTACTTGACCAAATTCTAAAGGATTATAAAGTTGAGGGCAATAAATTTCATACGGTTTGCTGGAGTGCCAATAGTGCAGGAATATTTAGTCTAACCATAGACCATGCCGACCGTTTTCATAGTATAACGGGGATGGCCGGAAATCCGGGCAGTCTTTCTAAAAAGGATATTGTTGAATTAAAAAAAATGAAAGTGCAATTTGTTGTCGGTGAAGATGATCCATATTGGCAGAAATCAGCCCGCGATGCAAATTCAAAACTTAAGGCTGCCGGGGTAAACACAACATTGGAAATTATTTCTGATGGAAAACATGTAATGACAGAATTAATAGGTAAGGGGTTTATGCAAAAGCTGGAAAAGTTACGATCAAAATAAGATTTTCTGTTAGGTTGTGTGTGTTGAGTACTCACATAAATAGGGGAGATAGAGATTTTTATGAAGTCTCAAATTCAGCATGTTGATCCTAATTTCGATTTTAGCGATTTAAATCAAAATTTTATAAGAATAACCAGTTTCAATTGTGATTGGTGAAATAAGAAAATTACCGAAACTTTGCAAGAAAAATATTGCTTTTAGGATTTTCAACCAGTAATATCCATAATCAAATATAACCGAAAGATTATCTCAATAAACCTTAAACAGGAACGTAAAAGTGATGAAGATCAAATATCTGTTTTTAATAACAATGATTAGTTTTTCATTATTCATGTGCAGCGCGAACAACGAGAATAGCTATCAGGAAACAGGTTATCAGAAGATAGAAACCAAAAGTCCTGTGCAACTGGAAAATTTCAGTAAGGCGTATTTTGCCAGTGGGTGTTTCTGGTGTGTGGAAGCAATATACGAAAGTGTAGAAGGGGTTGCAGAAGCGATCTCCGGATATTCGGGAGGCAAGGAATCAAATCCGACCTACAGCCAAGTAAGCAGTGGTAGAACCAGCCACGCCGAAGCAGTTGAGGTATATTATGATTCCGGCATAGTCAGCTATAAGACCCTGGTGCAGGTGTTTTACGGTTCTCATAACCCAACCACTGTCAATGGACAACACCCGGACTATGGGCCACAATATCGCTCGATGATTTATTATCAGAATGAGGAAGAAAAAAAAATAGCCGAAGATTTTAAAGCCGCTTTGCATGCTTCCGGAAAATATGATAAAGCCATCGCAACAGAGATTGTCCCATACGTTAAATTCTGGGTTGCGGAAGACTACCATCAGAATTACGAAAAACGAAATCCAAACCAACCTTACATTAGAAATGTATCCATCCCGCGATTAAAAAAATTTCTGGCGAAATTTCCGGAATTGTTAAAAGAAATGCATTAAAACAACCGGCTGATAATTCTCAAAAAGAGATTATTGTTCATCTATAATCAGTAAGGATTGAGCTAACAATAATAGCATGATTGGCAAAACTATATCGCACTAATCAATGTCTTCGATGCAGAATGGCAGAACCATATAAAAAAATGAAGCATTTACACTCACCTATCATTTTAGAACGTCTAAACCGACGTAAAAATGGAAGTATCTTTCCCGACAGCGACATATATTTTCCTTAAAACTTTTGAAGGGAATAAATATGTGATTGCCGTTATAAGAGACATCAGAGAGCGGAAAAAGTTGAGGAGTCTTTGCGGAAAAGCGAAGAGCTGCTACCGCTATACTTATAAGAATACCCCGGCTATGCTGCACTCACTCGACTGTGACGGGAACTTGTTTAGCGTCATTAATTATTTAGATTACTGAAGGCCGGTGAGGAAGGAGTTGCATATGCATCGTGATCATGTTGAAGACCGGGCAGACAAGCACACGCGGAAGCTCAAAAATTCAATCAGCGAACGTAAGAAACTGGATAAGGTGTTGCGGGAGAGTGAGAGTAAAGTGCTAGCGCTATTGAATTCGCCCTCGGATTTGGCGATTCTAATAGAACCCGACGGATTTGTGCTTTCTTTGAACCAACAGGCGGCTAAGGTATTAGGCAAAAGCCCGGGCGAGCTTATTGGTACACGCTTGCTTGATCTATTCCCAGATGCGCTGGCAAAGTCCAGGAAGAATCATATGGACGAAGTCGTGCGTTCCGGCAAACCTGTTCTTTTTGAGGATCAGCACGCAGGAAGATGGTTCGATAAACATATATATCCTGTTTTCGATGCAAAAGGAAAAGTGCGCCAACTTGCTGTTTATACCCGGGACATTACAGATCGCAAACACTTAGAGGAAGAATTACGGATCAGTTATAATTACTTGGATACAATTCTAATGAATTTGCGCGCTGGTATTGCCATTCTTGAAGGTCCCGAGTTTCGATATCTTAAAATAAATCACCTGCTTGCTGAGATCAATGGACTGCCCATAGAAGATCATATCGGCAGGCCCTTGGCCGAGGTTTTGCCTGATGCAGTGGACGATATTATTCCCGGGTTAAGTAAGGTATTAGAAACCGGGGTACCCTCCCCCCAACGGGAGTTCAGTACGAGGTTACCAGGTGGCCCAAACAAGACTCGTCATTTCATTGATTCATTCTTTCCCATCACAGGAATTGATGGCAAACCCAAGGCTGTCGGTGCAGTTGTGATTGATATTACCGAACGCAAGCAGGCGGAGGAGGCGCTACGCCAAGCTAACGAAGGGTTGGAAAAGCGTGTTGAGGAACAGACGGCTAAACTAGCCAAAGCGATAGACACATTGGGAAAAGAGGTCCAAGAACGTGAGAAGGCCGAGGAAAAGATTAGAACGAGTGAAAAAATGTTGCAGGAGGCTCAAAAAATAGCACATCTTGGCAGTTTTGAATGGGTAATCGCACAGAATCAGCTTTCTTTATCGCCAGAGCTTTGTCGCATTTATGGGATAAAGTCGCAAAAATTCGAAGGAACAGTCGAGGAGTTTTTCAGTCAGATTCATCCGGAAGACCTGGACAAGGTGAAGAGTAGCTTTAAAAATGCCGTTCGGAACCACAGTTCATTCAGCTTGGAAGAGCGTATCAAGCGTCCTGACGGGACCGTCCGCGTACTTTATATTGCAGGGGAAGTGATCGTGGGAAATGATGGTACCCCTGTCAAAGTAATTGGGGTATGCCAAGACATCACCGAACGCAAGCTGGCGGAACATGCGTTGCAAGAAAGTGAGAACCGTCTTAGACGAATATATGAAGCGGCGAATGATGCCATTTTTGTGATTGATCCGGTGAAAAATGCAATCGTGGAAACTAACACTAAGGCCAGAAAAATGCTGGGCTATAGCGAACAAGAGTTTACCGGGTTGCCGGTTAGGAAAGTACATCCCCAAGAGATGGAGATAATTACGGAATTCTGGGAGAGGATAGTTTCGGGTGAGGTGATACGTAACGATAAGCTAACGTGTAAGGCCAAATCCGGCAGAATATTTCCTGCAGAGATCTCTTTTTCGAGAGTCGTCATTAAAGATAACATATATGTACTGGCTTTAGTTCGGGACATCACAGAGCGTAAGAACGCTGAGAAAGCCCTTAAGGAAAAAGAAAGCCGTTACCGCACACTTTACACAAAAACACCTGTTATGCTTCAATCCATTGATTCCGAAGCTCGAATTATAAGTGTGAGTGATTTCTGGCTTGACACCCTTGGGTATCAACGTGATGAAGTAATCGGTAGGCGAATTTTTGATTTTTTGACAGAGGCCTCACGAAAATACGCTGAACAAGTATATTTTCCCAGATTTCTAAAAACCAACTTTCTTAAGGAAGAAGAATTGCAATTCCGGAAGAAAAATGGTGAGGTCATTGACGTTTTACTTTCGGCGATTGCAGAACTTGACGAATATGGCAAGATGGTTCGTACTTTGGCAGTTTTAATTGATGTAACGAAACGCAAGCAGGCCGAAGAAGAACGCGATAGCTTACGACGGCGCAACGAACTCATCCTGAATTCTGCCGGTGAAGGAATTTATGGTGTAGACCTAGATGGAAACGTGACTTTTGTTAATCCTGCGGCAGAAAAAATGGTCGGCTGGGAAAAAGATGAACTAATCGGAAAAACGATGCACTCGATACTCCACCATTCAAGAGTTGACGGGACATTCTACCCATTTGATGAGTGCCCGATTATTGCCGCATTTAAAGATGGGTTGATTTATAACAATGACAATGAAGTATTCTGGAGAAAAGATGGAACGAATTTCCCGGTAGAGTATACTAGTACCCCGATGTTGGAAAAAGGCAAAATAATTGGGGCGGTTGTGGTATTTGAAGATGTAACAAAGCGAAAGCAAACTGAGGAGGCGCTCCGCGAAAGTAATGCTAAGACAGCTGCTATATTAGAAGTTATTCCAGATCTGATGTTTCGTCTTTCTGCCGACGGCACTCATTTAGATTTCTATTCATCAAGTCTTGACGAGTTATACCTTGATCCCAAAGATTTTCTGGGAAAGCGGATTGATGAGGTGTTGCCAGCCGAGGTTAGCCAAAAATACCGCTACCATATCCAGCGGGCGTTCGAAAGCTCTGAATTGCAAAGATTCGAGTATAAGCTTGCTTTTCCTGAGGGCTCAAGAATCTATGAATCCCGTATGGTGGTGAGTGGCGATAATGAAACCTTAACGATTGTACGTAATATCAGCGAGCGCAAGAAGGCGGAGGAGGCACTCAAGAAAGCTCACTCTGAGTTGAAAATCTTGAAGGATCATCTCGAAGCTGAAAATATCTATCTGCAAGAAGAGATCAAACTGGAACACAATTTCGAGGAATTTGTCGGGCAAAGTGAAAAGGTTAAGAAGATCTTACGAAAAATAGAGCAGGTGGCACCAACAGACTCTACGGTCCTGATTCTGGGTGAGACCGGAACAGGCAAAGAGTTGATAGCTCGTTCGATTCACAATCTAAGCTCCCGGAATAATCGACCCTTAGTAAAGGTAAACTGTGCAGCCTTGCCTGCGAATCTAATCGAAAGCGAACTTTTTGGCCATGAAAAAGGTGCGTTTACAGGAGCTTTTACTCGAAAGGTTGGTCGCTTTGAACTAGCTGATAGAGGCACGATTTTGCTAGATGAGATTGGTGATCTATCACTGGAATTGCAAGCCAAACTTCTTCGCGTTCTTCAAGAAGGTGAATTTGAGCGAGTCGGTGGCTCAGAGTCAATTAAAATCGATGTTCGCGTTATTTCCGCCACCAATCGTAATTTGGAGAAAGCCGTCGGAGAGGGGGGTTTTCGGGCTGACCTTTTTTACCGCTTAAATGTCTTTCCAATCGAGCTCCCGCCGCTTAGGGAACTTAAGGAAGACATTCCCATTCTTGCCCATCATTTCGTCATAAAACATAGTAAAAGGTTAGGCAAAAAGATCGACTCAATCTCTAAAAGGATGATGGATGCTCTGCAAGCTCATTCCTGGCCGGGCAATGTAAGAGAGCTGGAGAACATAATCGAACGGGCGGCCATATCCGCACCCGCTCATGTTCTTAAGTTGGATGTGTATATAGATTCGCGCGTCTTACAGGTTTCCCAAATTTCTGGCTCGGCTACACTCGAAGAAGTCGACCGTACACACATTTTTCGCGTACTTGAAAATGCGAATTGGGTAGTCGAAGGAAAGCGGGGAGCAGCCCAAATTCTAGGACTTCATCCAAACACACTCCGTGCAAAAATCAAGAAACTGAGTATTGAGAAATCCAGTATGAGCTATCATTGATGTATCGACTCTAATTTGATATATCGTCTCCGAAACGTTCTATGGGAAATATTGTTGGTGTAGTTCCCATTCTCCTCCAGCTATTACTAAATATTGTAGTTGCTACCAAATATGGTAGCATTCTGTAACTCTCCCCCCTCCATCAATCCCATTTCTTAACTCATAAGTAATTATTTTACAAAACCTTAGCGTTTTGTTGTACAATTACGCCGCTTTTGGTATACCATTTGTCTGTTCTATTGTATGTAATTTTTAATAGAAACAAATTAATGGAGAATTACTGTTGAGTTTACTTTTGCCAGATCATAGCCCATGAATTTGGTTTGGATCATGACCATGTTAAGGTTTCATACCACAGGAAAGGTTATTGCGCATAGATTTTGAATGTAGCGCTATGTCCAATTGTGAGCGATGATATTTAGCCATTGATTTATGGTACTTACACTTATCGAATAAAAAATATAACTTATAGCTAACAGACAACTTATGAATAATCTCACACCAATAAATATAGACCCCAAAATTTTTTTATATAAGCATTTTACCTTGCCTGCGTTACCTGCTATTTTAGCCAAAATTCAAGAGAATCTGTATGCCGAGGAGGTGAATTTAACTAAAATATCGGATCTGATAATGAAGGATGTCTCATTATCAGCGCATGTGTTAAAAATTGTAAATTCTGCATATTACAGTTTGCCTATAGAAATTGATAAAGTAAAGGCAGCTGTTGCATATTTGGGCATAAATGAAATTCATCTAATTGTTCTTAGTATTTCAGTTATAAATGCTTTGGCAAGTAAAGATAAAGAAGCGTTTAATGATGTCTGGTTTCATTCTTTGTATACTGCCTTTTGTGCAAGGGAATTGACTCGGAAATTTGAACCACTATTGAATGCAACAGAAATCTGGACATCGGCTTTAATGCACGACATTGGTAAACTAGTTTATCTTAGGTTTTTTCCTGAACATTATAAAAATTTAAGACAATATGCTGAGAACAATGGCTGTCTGTTTAGCGAAGCGGAAGAAGAACTCTCATATCCCGCAAGCTCTTATTTAGGAAGTCTACTATGTGATAGATGGAGGCTACCGGATAGAATCAAAAACTCTTGTCTTCACCATACCCTTCAAGATTTAAAACCATATTCTGTAGGGAAAAGTGAATCAGATTCATCTATTCGCATCATAATATTGAGTAACCTTCTTGCAATAATAACTACAAATAATCTTAAACAAGAGAAGTATGAAGAAATAAGTGACACTCTAAAAGAGGCTTATGAATTAAATGATGCTGATTTACTAATGCTGTTTAACGAAATGTCAAAATTTAAAGACGAAGCTGCAATATTGATATGATTTACAAGGTCAACATCTCCCTACGCAGCATATCGTTGAGTGGGTATGCCATTTCATTTGCTGGTGTGGGCTTGTGATAGATGAGATTGCAACCTACGCAATTTGTTTGAATACTCAAAAATGGAGATCATTATGAATATCCTGAAATCGTTTTCAATCTTTTGCCAGTCCTAAAGCTAAAAAAAATTCATACAGTCCATTTAATGCTTAATAAAGTTCCACTGACCAAAATCAATAGAGCAATAAAAAACAAACAGAATTTACCTGCACTCAAAATAAACTAGAAATGGCAAAAAATAATTATACAGAAAAAGAAGAAAGCAAATATCAAATCCTTCTCAATAATTCTCCTGATTTTGTTTTTGAAAGCCGTATAGACAATTTCAAATTCACGAAAGTAAATCAGCGTGCCTGTGATTTCTATGGATATACAAATGAAGAATTCCTTAACATGAGCATCTTTGATATTGAAGTAGAACCGCTATTGAAAGAACAGGTTAGAAAGTTATACGATGCCACGCCTGTCGGTGAAGTGATGGAAATCTATGGTACCAATAAGAAAAAGGACGGGAGTAAGTTTCCTGTAAATGTCCGTTTTACAAAATTGAATAATGATATTACACTGGTAAATGTAACAGACATCACCGAGCGCATGAAGACAGAAGTTGCATTGAATGAGAGTGAGGAACAATATAGATTGCTTGTGGAACAGTCTACGGACGCAATCTACGTAATTCAGGACGAACAATATGTTCTAGTGAACAAGGCCTGGGAAAACCTGTTTGGCTATTCTCGCGCGGAGGCATATTCACCAGACTTCGATTACTGGAAAATTATTGCTCCCCAAAGCCGTCCGCTAGTAAAAGAGCGAAGGATTTCCAGATCAATGGGGAGCCTTATCAAACCGAGTTACGAGTTTTTTGGCCTGACCCAAGACAATCGGGTTTTGCATATAGAAACAACAGTTGAAGATATTCTATGGAAAGGCCGGCTGGCAATTCAAGGTATATATCGAGACATTACCGTGGGCAAAAAAGCGGAAGAGGCGTTGCGGGAGAGCGAAGAAAGACGGGTTCAAATGAAACTATTGTTGAAGCAAGTGCGTACTTCGATTGAAGATTTTCGAGTCTATCGATCTACACAGAACATAATGCATCGGCAGTCAAATGCATTAACGGATCTCATTGAATCCAGTAAGGTAGTAGGTACGGGCTCTCGCAAAGATCATTTATCATCTGTCAACGCATTTTTTTCCCTAACAATACAAAATATCGCCAGTGGACTTCTAGATCTAAATCATCTTGCCAATAACCTGGCAAGCCACGACCAGGGATCCCAGGAAGTCTGCCATCTTTTTAATTGTCCCAGGCATGTAACTTTAATCAATGTCCTGGAAGAAGCAGTGAAAGTTTTAGAAAACACCAGGAACTCATTCAAATCAAAAGAATTGGGAAATTTGCGAATAAAACTAATAAATATCCTAGACAATAAGGGGATTGATGCAGAATAAAAATACATTTAGCAGATATGAAACAGATGTTACTATAATTATATGGAACTATTTGTTTTTACTATTTTATTCCTTGATCTCGTTGAGGGGATAAATTCCATCCGCGAATTATTTTCCTGTTTATTAAGCCTGAAAATCGATTTAATTTGATTTTTGGCAGGTCTCATGTTTTACTCAAGCCAATGAAAATCATTGATTTTGGACTTATCAATTTGTAAAATTTAATGTCGCAGAAGCGGAATTATCTCCTGGCTAAAATCAATTACTAACTTGTGAGAAACATAGCATGATTGGCAAAACAGTCTCTCATTATAAAATCCTTGAGAAGTTCAGTGGCGATAGGATGGGTGTGGCCTCAAAGAGGAGCCGAGAAACGAGTCTGCATTTCAAACTAAAGAATGAGAGACAGTCTTAAATGATATTACTAAGAACTAAGTATGACACCAGTTATTGGGTAGCGGTTAGTTTAAGTTCGCTGCTAATCCTTGGATCAGGGATAGCGCAAGAAACAAGTTCGTCGCAAAAACGGACTCCGAGAACCCAATTGACTGTCACTCCTTTAGGAAGTGCGATGCCGCATGAAGTCGATTTGTCACCAGTCTTTAAGGATTTCTGGGAGGCAGCCGCCAATCTTTATTTTCCCTATGTAGAACATCGTTCGCCACAAGAAGCATCGGTTGGGTTTATGAATGCGTTGCGGGCAATCTATCACGGCAAGCTCGACATGGCTGAAGGGATCTTAAAAGAGATTGCAACTCAGACCGATGAACAGCATTTACGTGATCATGCCCATACACTCTTAGTGATGATCTATCAAAACGAGGACAAGGTTGAGGCACTGCTTAAACTTTTAGAGTACGACCCCTCTATCTTTGAACGCGGAGTAATCGATCCCGGAGAAGTCGCCTCGATGAGGGCGCGTATGAATATTGAGAGCCCAAAGGAGGTAACGCATTTTCAAGATGAGGTCGTAACGCTCCCCATCAAACTCGCCATTACCGGCACGCCCCGACTGGAGATCGAAATTAATGGCGTGAAGGAATGGTTTTGGCTCGATACGGGGGCGTCTGGAACCTTGATTGCTTCTGACGTGGCGAAAGCCATGAATATTTCGCCGGGAGAACCGTTTGTAGTAGACAACCTTAGCTCTTCGCTTACTCTCCAAGAAGCGACGGTAGACATTCTAAAGTTTGGCCCTATGACGTTAAAAAACTATAGAGTGGCCATCATTAACCAGGAGATACTGAAGATCGCCGGGAGACCAATCCTAGGGATCATCGGCTGGCCTGTCCTTCGCCGTTTAAGAATGGAGTTTAACTACGCAAACAAGACGGTCACGCTGCAAACCTCTGAGATGCGGGAAAACCCGGATCGAAACTTCTTCTGGTTCGATTATCCTTTCGTCCGTCTTATGAGCCCGGATGGCGTCCCTCTCAATTTTGGCTTGGACACCGGAGCGGATGCGACCCGCTTCAAAACCAATCTATTGAAAAAGTTGCCTGACCTAGAGGTGAAGGAAGTGAATGTAAAGGGCGCCGCTCTTGGTCGCGTCGCCAGTAACCGCGGTCAGATGCTGGAGAAGGCAAGCTTTTTGGTCGCTAGAGCGCGCTTGGATTTTCGCTATATTAAGACGACTCCGGGCGTATCGGCTCGGTTCATTGCTCCGGATGGCAGGCTCGGCGTTGATGTCTTTCGCGAGAGTATCGTCCTGCTCGACTTTCCTGCTGGCGTTTTCAGGATCACGGTACCCGATGGCGAACCATAATAGTCGGCCTACATCTACTCTTAGTGCAAAAATGTAAATGTGGATTAAAGAAATGATTCTACCGGCAGAGTCAATCGAGAATCCCTATGATTGGTAAGACCGTTCCATTACAAAATCCTATCCAAACTCGGTGACCACATTTGAAACTATATTGCCAATCTGCAACGTTAACTATCCATTCAAATAGTCAACAATATCAATAAAATCATTGATTTTGGACTTATCAATTTGTAAAATTCAATATTGTAGTAACGGAAATATCTACTGGCTAAAATCAAAAACTAACTTGTGAGAACCATATTATGATCGGCAAAACCATATCCCACTACAAAATTCTTTCCAAACTCGGTGAAGGTGGGATGGGTGTGGTCTATAAGGCCGAGGACACTAAACTCAAACGCGAAGTCGCGCTTAAATTTCTGCCAACCAATGCCCTGCAGGGAACGGCGGAAAAGGAACGGTTTACCCGGGAGGCGCAAGCCGCAGCCAGTCTCAATCATACCAATATCGCCCATATTTATGCAATTGAAGAACTGGATGACCAAATTTTCATTGCAATGGAGTTCATCGAGGGTCAATCCTTGTCAGATATGGTGGCATCGCCATTACCCCTGAATGATGCTATCAATTACGCCACTCAAATCGCATCCGGTTTGCAGGCAGCACACAAGAAAGGCATCACCCATCGTGACATCAAAAGTGCAAATATGATGATCACCAAAGAAGGCGTGGTCAAAATTATGGATTTCGGTCTGGCGAAATTGGCAAACCGCAGTATGATGACTCAGGAAGGAACCACGCTCGGCACCGCAGCTTATATGTCACCGGAACAATCTCGTGGTGAAAAAGTGGACCATCGCACGGACATCTGGTCATTGGGTGTAATCCTATATGAAATGATTTGTGGTCAGTTGCCATTTAAAGGAGAGTACGAATCGGCGGTTATCTATTCCATTCAAAATGAAGAACCGGAACCGTTGACCGGTTTACGATCAGGTGTGCCGATTGCTTTGGATGGCATCATTGAGAAGGCGCTTGCGAAAGACGCAAGCACTCGCTACCAACATGTGGATGAGCTACCGGCGGATCTCAAAGCACTCGAAAGTGCCACGCTCAGCAAATCGAGGATTGGTACAACAATTGGAACCAGTTTTCCATCGCAGGCAACCACCATACTTCCATGGATCGTAGCTGCGCTAATGACGGTGATAGCCGCTGCTGCTTTGTGGTACGGCTTATCTACCGAATCAAATAATGTCCAATACACTACTGGCCTCAAGCGCTTTACGATGCCTTTGGCTCCTGCCGATGAAGCAGGCGGCCTTTTCGCTGTTTCCCCGGACGGTCATGCGGTTGTCTTTCTTGGCCAATCCGGGGAGATCGGCTCACGACCTCGTCGAGATACTCGAGCACAGCTCTATTTTCGCTCGTTGCAGAGCGAGGAAGCCGAGCTACTGCCTGGCACCGAAAGCGGGTTTGCACCGTTCTTCTCGCCGGATAGCAGATGGGTTGGTTTCCTGACAAGGGAGGCATTGTGGAAAGTCAGAACTGACGGTAGCGAACTGACCAAGATCTGCAATGCAAACTTCTCATGGCATGCAGACTGGGGTGATAACGATCAGATCATATTCGACCAGCCTATTTCTGAGAAATCATGGCAATTGAAGCACGTGTCTGCCCAGGGAGGACAACCCGAACTGTTGAGCCCCTCAGAACCAGAAACTGGAATTCTTGCTTCTTGGCCGAAGTTTTTGCCAGGAAGCCGGGGTATACTATACGAGGCATCTACCGTCAGGGGTAATCTCGACAATTCTTCCATTCTGGTCCGTAACCTTGAGACCGGTGAAACCCGAACTGTGATCCAAACGGGTGCCAACCCATTTTATGCATCCACGGGACATATCATCTATGCTCTATCAGGGAATCTCATGGCCGTCCCATTCGATCTCGAGAGCCTTACTGTCCGCGGAAACCCTGTAACGGTTGCCGAGGATATTCTCTATGATCCGGATAATCTTGCTTACCGTTACGGTTTTTCTCAGGATGGCTCTTTATTCTATGTCAAGAGCGTGCAAGAGGGCGGAAACAACTTGGTTTGGGTAGATCGTAATGGCATAGAAACTGAAGTTCCGGCAGCGTCTCACCTTTATTGGGACCCCCGTGTTTCTCCAGGGGGACGCCGCGTTGCAGTGAATGCGCGGGATGCCGGCAATGACATCTGGGTCTATGACCTTGACCGTGGCTCACTGTCCCGACTGACGCATGATCCTGGCGAAGACGAGACCGCTTTCTGGTCCTCCAATGGACTGTGGATCGCCTTCTCAACATCCCGGATCGGACAACCTCGCAGTATCTATAGAAAACCTTCTGATGGCAGCGGTGAGGAAGAACTACTTTGGACCAGCGACCACCACATGCACGTGGACTCCTGGTCTGCCGACGGCAAATCGATTATCTTAACTGATGACGCTCCAACAACATTGCAAGATTTGTGGGTCTTTAACCTGGAGGGCGAACCCTCTACGCAGCCGTTATTGCGGACGCCTTACAGAGAAAGCAACGGTAGAATCTCTCCGGATGGCCTTTGGATTGCCTACGAATCGGATGAATCGGGGCAATGGGAAATATACATTCAGACTTTTCCAGGATTGGGTAAAAAGGTACTTGTGTCGACACGGGGCGGAAACCAGGCGATATGGAGTCGCGATGGCAGCGAGCTATTCTATCGTGGCGAAGGCAGCATCATGGCTGTCAAAGTTCAGTCTGGCGAAACGCTTTCCGTCACACCCCCAAAGCCCCTGTTTCGAGACCAATACGCACTTAGAACTCAAAATCATCACATCTCTTTTTCAGTATCAAAAGACGGTAAACAGTTCCTGATGCTAAAAGGAGAACCACAGACGTACATAACTCATCTGGAAGTCGTGCTTAATTGGTTTGATGAGGTGAAGCGTTTAGCGCCGGAAGGAAAGTAGAATGATCGGCAAAACCATCCCGCTTTGGCGGGACAAAATAATTGAGAAACTCGGCAACCACATTTAAAGCTATACTCCCAATCTGCAACGTTATCTATCCATTCAAATATACAACAAAGTCAAGAAATTCATTGCTTTTGGACTTATCAATTTGTAAAATTCAATATCGTAGAAACGAAATATCTTCTGACTAAAATCAAAAACTAACTTATGAGAACAATATCATGATTGGTAAAACCATCTCTCATTATAAAATCCTCGAGAAACTCGGTCAAGGCGGCATGGGTGTTGTGTACAAAGCCGAAGACACCAACCTGAAACGAACCGTTGCTCTGAAATTCCTAACTCCACAGGCGATAGGGAGCGATGAAGATAAACAGCGGTTTATGCGCGAAGCACAGGCCGCCGCCGCATTGGATCATGCCAATATCTGTACTGTCTACGAAATCGATGAATCCGATGGCAGCGTATTCATGTCGATGGCTTATGTGGATGGTCTGTCTCTGGGGAAAAAGATCGAAGAAAGACCCATGAAATTAGACCAGGCGCTGGATGTTGCAATCCAGGTTGCCCAGGGATTACAGGAAGCGCACGAGAAAGACATCGTGCATCGGGACATCAAAAGCTCTAACATCATGCTGACAGAAAAGGGGCAAGCCAAGATCATGGATTTTGGTCTCGCCAAAAAAGGCGGCCAGACCATGATGACCAAAGAAGGCACAACCCTGGGGACCATCTCCTACATGTCACCGGAGCAGGCTCGCGGAGAAGATGTTGATTCCCGAACAGACATCTGGTCATTTGGTGTGATGTTGTATGAAATGATCTCCGGGCAATTGCCGTTCAAGGGAGAATATGAACAGGCTGTGGTTTATTCCATTATGAATGAAGAAGCAGAACCGTTAACGGCTTTACGTACTGGTGTACCTATGGAACTGGAACGAATCGTGAATAAAGCAATGGCCAAAAACCAGGGCGAACGCTACCAGCGCATCGAAGACATGCAAATCGATCTGCTTGCGGTGCAAAGGGAGCTGGGCACTGAAGCTACCGGTTCAAGACCTGTGACAGCTGCTACTAAAAGTTCCGGTATTACCCTGGTCCAGGACTTACGGCAGCGGCGTGTCCCTCAAATCGTCGGCGTCTACCTTGCATTTAGTTTTGGCGTTGTGCAATTTGTGGACTGGCTGGTGCGCAATTACCCGGTTTCACCGAATCTGTCGCAATTCTGTTTTGTTATCCTGGCATCTTTGATCCCCACCATTTTGTTGTTGGCTTATTTCCATGGCCGGCCGGGCCATGACCAATGGTCCCGGGTTGAGAAATTGGGCATACCGGCAAATTTGATTGCTGCGTTTGCGCTTCTTTTTTTCCTTTTTCAAAACAAAGATCTTGGTGCAACCACGGAAAAAATAACTGTTCAGGATGAAGAGGGTCAAACCATTGAACGTGTTATACCCACAAGTGGATTTCGTAAAAGTCTCGCGCTTTTCTTCTTTGAAAATGAATCCGCCGACTCATCTCTGGATTGGATGCAGTATGCAATCTCACATATGCTGACAATCGATTTATACCAGGATCTTTTCCTGGATCTTGTACCTGGTTATGCGCTTTGCGATAGGATGAAAGAGGCGGGCTTCTTGGAGGGGATTGGGCTGCCATTGACGTTAGAAAACAAAATTGCGGACGACCTGCACAAAAAATACTTCATTACAGGTTCATTTAATAAACAGGATAATG
>CAYXGW010000062.1:0-33292 GCA_964464595.1 uncultured Deferribacteres bacterium | reverse complement strand
TGAATATATGTTTCGTCGAAGATGGTGTTGAAGGCTTTGCTGATGGCATCTGGAATCCTATTGCTGCCGAAGAAACAGGAGGCGCTTCCGGGGGAAATGAGTATCTTTTCTGCATGCTCAGTGATTACAACCCGGATGGCGGAGTGTACGACGACACCAACTTCGGTCCTTCTGCAGATGTCTTATATGCATTATGGCCGAACAAAAGAGGTTCTCGTCCGTACCAGGATTCCGATTTCACCATGCGAATCACCCCGTTTTTTGTGAATACCGAGCGGGATACGTTTCGTTTCAAAAGTGATGCCCCTGTACGAAACGACCTGGTTCTGGCAAAGCAGCAAGCTTCAGTGTTAGTGAATGTCTTTCCGAATCCATACAACCGCGGTATCATTAATTTTCAGTCTCCGTTCGATCGAATTGTAACCTTTACTCATCTGCCTGAAACCAACACGGTCATTCGCATCTTCTCTCTCGCCGGTAGCCTGGTACGGAAGATAGAACATGACAATGGGACACAGTTTGATTTCTGGGATTTACGGAATGCAGCAGGCAAGTCGGTGGCTTCCGGGTTTTACATTGTGCATATCGATATGGGAGAAATTGGTGTGAAGGTGTTGAAGCTTGTGGTGTTGTAATTGTCAATAAATATGAGGAATTATGAAATCTCGTTTTGGAAAAATGAATATAAAATTCACTGTTATATTTTTCATCATCCTTTCTTTTTTTAAGACATATGGAATTGCCCAGGACTTTTGGCACGCTGCAAATGGACCAAACGAAAATGGTTCATTTGGCCATTTTGTTTTCAATTCGAGTAGGCATATTTTCGTCGGATCATCGAGCGATGGTGTGTTTCTTTCTACGGATAATGGCGATAACTGGAAGAAACTCAACATTAATGGTGGGACGCGTTCTATGGCTATTAATTTGAACGGAGACATTTATGTGGGGAACGAACGTGGGCTTTTTCGATCAATAGATAATGGTGTCACATGGAATTGGGCCTCTGTAGGTTTGCCGTATCCAAATGTAAGCACCCTGGCCATAAATACCAGTGGAGATATTTATTCCGGGACGGATTCCCTCGGGATTTTTCTTTCGTATGATAACGGTGATACATGGTCACAAGTCAGCAATGGATTGCCAGGTTATACTGAACGGAATATTTTCACTTTTTATCTAATTCGCACTCTCGTCATCAATTCGAGCGGGCACGTTTTTGCCGGAACTAGAGGTGGAGGAGTATACCGATCCACTGATTTTGGGGAAAACTGGATGGCAATAAATGTTGGATTAACCGAAGAATCCATCAGGGCGTTAGCGATAAACTCGAATGGAGATATCTATGTTGGGACAGAGGGTAAGGGTATATTCCGTTCTTCAGACAATGGAGAAAATTGGTCACCAACAGGCCTAATGAATGCAGTAATTCATTCTCTTGCAATTGGTTCAAACGGATATATCATCGCTACTACAAATAGTGGTCCTTTCTTGTCAATGAATCACGGCATTGATTGGATACAAATCAATACCGGCTTGACGGCTTGGTATCTTCAGCATGCCTGGTTTAACTCACTTGGGCATATTTTTGTTGGTAGTCAGTATGGTATGCTGCGCTCTACTGATAATGGTCAGAATTGGCAAGAGATCAATCGAGGGTTGTCCAACTTTAATGTTACTTCGCTCAAGATAAACGACAGCGGTCATATTTTTGCCGGAGGCACATTATACCGTTCAACAGACAACGGTGACACCTGGCAGCGAGTCCCGGATAGCCCCTATTCATTGTCTCTAGCCATAAATGTTCAAGGACATATTTTTGCGGGTATTGGTTCGAGCAGGATATCTCGATCCACAGATGACGGTTTGAGTTGGACGGAAATTAATATAGCAAGCAATTATCCAGCTTTGCCACCTCTAAATGTGAATGCTCTTGCTATCAATTCCCAAGGGCACGTTTTTGTGGCAACACATGGCGGCTTATTCCGGTCTATGGATAATGGCGAAAGTTGGACAAGATTTATATCCGGCATGATATTCAAAGACCTGTACTCAATAGCCTTCAATTCAAAAGGTGATGTCTTTGTTGGCAGCTCTTTTGGCGCTGTTAATCGCTCTTTTGATAATGGTGAAAGTTGGACACAAGTTAGTTCCGATTTGACTGATTCTTTTGTGAGATCCCTGGCTATTAATTCGAAGGATCATATCTTTGCCGGATCTGATGGTGGAGGAATTTACCGATCAACTGATGACGGAGATAGTTGGACACCCATTAATGTGAGTTTGACTAACCTGGATGTGCTCGCCCTGGCTATTACGCAGGATGGAAATATATTTGCAGGTACAGAGAGTGGCGGCGTTTTCCAATCAATTGATAATGGTGAAAATTGGTTACCGCTCAATGACGGTTTAACTAATCTAAATGTCTCCGCTTTAGCCATCAATGCTAGCGGGCGAGTTTTTGCAGGCACATGGGGTGGCGGAGTATTCCGAAGTAGTGCAACCACCTCTTTTGTGAGCGAAACTCTGAGCGAAATACCGGCCGACTATATGCTTGAACAGAATTATCCAAATCCATTTAACCCATCGACAACAATAAAATATACATTGGTAAAAGAAGGCTTTGTTACTCTGAAAGTGTTCGACCTTTTGGGAATAAAGGTAAAAACACTGGTCAAGGACAAACAAACAGCCGGTGCATATAAGGTTGTATGGCACCCAAACAATTTAGCCAGCGGTGTTTATTTTTATCGTTTGCAAGCAAGCCAATTTTTGCAGCAACGAAAAATGCTGCTATTAAGATAGTGAAGTATTGTGGCTATTTCCTGAAAGGAAAGACATTAGCTTTTGAATAATTTATTAGCAGATGAAATTGTAACTGCATTTGAATTTTACTTAGAAATCCTCTTGTTTTTTATTGAATATCTTCAAATTGGCATATACATTTTACATTGAAATGTTAATTATAATAATAATAATAATAATAAGATGAGGTGCCCCTATGAACACGTATTTGCTACCCTTTATGGTTTTGAAAACCTGCAATGGGCATGGCGAGTCACATAAGCATGCTTTTCCACAGGGGATTGGAGTCATTTTCATTGTTTTGTGCATTGCAACCATCCTGGCAATATTTCCAGGCTCGGCCATCAGTGAAAAAATTTTCCGGTTGAATGCAGATTATGCAATTTTTATGGATAAAGAAAATAAACCCTATATTGAAATCTATTATTCATTTGACAAGTCCACTTTTGTTTTGGTGGAAGGAACCGAAGCTGCAAAACAGGGTGAAGCTCTATTGGCAGTTAAAATTGCAAAAGCAGAGACAATCATCTTGGATGACGTTTGGCGAATGCAGTTTAAGGCGGATGATTTGTCCACTTCCTCTCGAATAGTAGACATGGTTCGTTATGGTATCGATCCCGGCCAATACAAGCTTTCTTTTTTTACAATTGATTTGAATGATCAATCTAAACGAGACAGTGTTGTTGTGACTGTTGAAGTCGGCCAAATTGATGAGAAAATTTTGAATTTAAGTGATATCGAATTAGCTGTTAATATAGCTCAATCTACAACTGAACGAAAAACAAATTTTTACAAAAACACATTAGAAGTAACCCCAAATCCTGGTGGATTATATGGTGATGGACGTCCTATCTTGTTTTTCTATATTGAAGCATATAATCTTCTTGGTTCGATTAAGGGAGAAAAATATCTACTGCATAGCTGGGTGACGAATTTGGAAAGTAATGAACTAGCTGAGTGTCAACCTTATAAGAGGATCAAGAATAAAGTAGTTGATTCCAGTGTTGAATTTGGAACCATGAATATTTCAAAATTAAGTTCAGGCGCCTATATGCTCAATGTTGGCATTGGAAATGTTAACGGTGATTTGATGGCTAGTCATACAAAGAAATTTTTTATTCACAACGCTTCAACAGTAGTAGCTGAAAAAAAACCACCCACTGATGAAATAGATATGTTGAATCAAAGTGAATTTGCCTTTATGAAGAGAGAATTGTTGGATGATGAGTTTGAAGGCATGCAATATTTGATAAACTCAGAGGGCAAACTATTTTATAATAGCCTCGAAACCGATGATGCTAAACGTAGGTTTATATACTCATTTTGGAAATCACGTGATCCGAATCCAATGACAACGTTTAACGAATTTAGACAAGCTTATCTAAAACGCAAGGAATACGCAAATCAGAAATTTCGCCGGATGGGTAGAGAGGGCTGGAAAACCGATCGTGGGCGTGTGTATTTGATTTACGGTAAACCGGATGATGTCGATTTATTCCCCAGCACTTCGGAAACGTATCCTCATGAGATTTGGACCTATAGCATAGAGGGCGGAGTCGAGTTTGTCTTTATTGATGCAACTGGCTATAACGAATACGTCCTGGTGCATTCAACGGCAACTGGTGAGATACAGAATCTGAATTGGCGCCAAAGGCGCGCTCAAGTTCTTCGGTAATCAAAGTAAATTTGGGTTCATGATCAGATCAGGTTCCGGTCAATACGAATCCATCTTTGTTTCATTAGAATCACTAAAATAGGAGGGTGGAGCTATGAGAGTATTATGTAGATTTTTTTTAGTTTTGCAGTTCCTGGTTTGCATGTTAATCGCCAATGGGTGGGCCCAACGCCGCATAGATCTATCAATAACTCCAGCAGATGCCGAGGTTGTTGGCCCTGCATCAGTACTTAAGACTGGACGCGCCCTGGCGGTAGGAGATGTCAATGGGGATTCGATTGATGATCTCATTATTGGAGCGCCCGGCCTCCATGCAGAATCTATACATCAAGAAGGACGAGTTTTTGTCATCTTTGGCACAGTTGATTTCTCTGGTGTCCTGGACCTCAACTCATCATCTGCTGATTTTGAGATAGACACCAGGGATGTGCTCTCTAGACTTGGTACCGCATTAGCAGTCGCGGATATTAATGGAGACGGTTTCGACGATATAATTATCGGGGCGCCTGGAGCTAAAGGCAAGGTAGGTGAAGAGGCCGGGGCTGTTTTCATTGTCAAGGGTCGTGCTTCTTTTCCACAAGTTATGAATGTCCTGGACGCTGATTTACACATCAGGGGCGAATCGGCTGGGGATGAATTTGGTACTGCTATAGCAACTGGAGACATAAACAATGACACAATAGCCGATCTTATTTTTGGCGTTCCTCTCGCAGATCCTCCGGACCGCCCAAATGCTGGTAAAACGGTAATACTTTATGGCAGATCCGATTTTCCATTTCTGCTGGAACTTTCCGAAACTCAACCGGACTTGCAGGTTTATGGGGCTCAGATGAATGATTTCATGGCAAATGCCGTAGCTTCCGATGATTTAAACAATGACGGTAGAGATGATTTAATTATTGGTGATTTCAAGGCAAATGCGCTAGCTGGTGTTGATGCCGGCAAGATTTTCATTCTATTTGGCGGTGACACGATAGCTCCGGTCTTTGATCTGGCAACCCTGGATCCCCATGTTACAATTTCCGGAGGAGATACACAAGATCATTTTGGATTTGTGGTTTCCACAGGTGATTTCGATGGCGACGGTATTGCAGACTTGATGGTAGGAGCCAGGAGAGCGGATATTGAAGGTGCTTCAAATACCGGTAAGGTCTACATTTTCTTGAGTTCGGAGACCTGGCAAAAGGAAATTGATTTATCAATTGAGGAAGCAGATTTCACTATTCTCGGCACCGCTGAAACTACTAACCTTGGCTTCTCCCTGGCGAGCGGCAATATTAATGGCGACGATAAAGCGGATCTGGTTATTGGAGCGCTCTACTCCTCTGCTGAAGAGAGATTCCAAAGTGGTGAAGGATTTATTCTTTGGGGAGTTCAATCCAATAATGGCGCACTTCATTTGCAGGCGGATCAATCCGATATCATTATTTTAGGTGCAGCGTCCGGATATTCCCTGGGAAATGCTGTCGCTACTGGAGATCTGAACGCTGATGGCCGTGATGATATCATCGTGGCTGCCGAAGATGCCCCTCCTGCAGGCAGGGTATATGTATTTTCGGGAGATAAGATCACACAAGTTGAAGTTGAGCATGTAAGCTCCTCTATTCCTGAGAGCTTTCGATTGTACCAAAACTATCCAAATCCATTCAATCCGAAAACCACCATTCTTCTTGACGTTCCAGCTAATGCCGGTGCGTTAGAGGTGGCAGTTTATAACCTGAATGGTCAACTGGTCACTCGTTTGTTCCAAGGAATGGCGCCTGCCGGGCAATTGAAATTACGCTGGGATGGCAGGGATGAAGCCGGCCGCGCTGTTGGCAGTGGCGTGTATATCTATGCGCTAAAATTTGGTGATGGTTTTACCACGCAAAGGAAACTAATTCTGTTGAAGTGAATATGGAGTGTATCAACCGTGTTGATACGAAAGGTATTGGAACACCACAGCATTATTTCTGTGAAAAAAGAAACTGATTGTTGAAATTGAGAGATATATAAGAAACCATAAGAAGGCACAATATCGTGCTAACGAACCAAAAAGGGATGTACATAATGAAAAAGTTGCTTACTTTACTTGTTCTAGCAGTAATGACTGGCGGGGGATTTGCACTGGCTTTACACAGCTTGGCTTATGGTCAAAATCACGGAGGCAATGGTGAACTTCAGTTTTTGAATTATTCCAGTTCAGACATGTTAGTTAATATTATAGAAGTAGGCGAGTATCGTTGGGGTAATGATCCTAATTTTCCTAGAACAACCCAATATACTGGGACCGGCGGTTTTACCGTGCCAGCACCTGATCCTCCTAATCCTCCTACCGCATTCGAGAAGACGGGTGTAGGAGCGTTGTGGGGAGGTAGTGGTGCAGATATTAAAATAGGTATGACAAATATCAAATTACTATATCTGGTGCTATCACTATTTTTATCGATTACCGCACAACCAACATGGATGTCAGCAGTTTGGGAGATTTGTTTATTATCAAAGATCAAAATGGCAATTACAAATGGCACAATGATGGAACAGGTTTCCTGAAAGAGGGAGAGACTATTGTCAACGGAGAATACAATGCCTGGGGAGATTTGTGGAATATCTCCCTTCAAACCGATGATTTTGACACCGACATCTATGTCCCCGCAAATTTTGACCTGGAATTATATCCGGTGGGAGCTTCTGGTTACAGCGTGCCCAAACTGAGCTGGGACAACAACGGCAATGATGAGTTCGTAAAGTATGAATTGGAAAGAAGTCTTACGGGGCTATTTGATGAACAGGATCGGGTTATATATGAAGTCGATGAGACCGGTGGATCGAACTCTTATTCCCATATCGATTACTTCATCAGGATCCATCCGACTCAGAATCCCGAGACTGTCTACTACCGGGTAAAAACAATATTAAAACCCCAATTTGATTCTTCAGACGATTTGATTGACCCAGTCTTTAATTACACTGACATTCTTAGTACGGATTATTTTATTATGCTTAAGCCAATAAAAAAAGGAGAAATTGCGTCTCCTTTCCTGAGCACACCGGAACATTTTACGCTTTTGCCCAATTATCCCAACCCGTTTGCAAGGTTTACGCATATCCCGTTTTATGTGCCAGAGGATGGGGAAGTAACACTAACGATCTTCGATCTTCTCGCCAGACCGATTCGCCTTTTACACGCCGGTAAACTCTCCATGGGTGAATACTTGAGCGGCTGGGACGGGAAAAATGCGCTGGGCTATCCTGTTCCCAGCGGGACCTATTTTATCATCCTGAAAAATGAACAGCAGCGTTCTGTGCGCAAGCTCAACTTTATCAGGTGACAGGGTAAGGCCGGCAGAATGATCAGATTTCATAAACCTATCGTACAATCTCTAATGGTCTTGCGGATGAGCTTTAAGCCTTTGATGCAAGGCGCACGGAGTTGGAGGGTGTTGCCATGAAAAAAACACTTATTGATTTCGTACTGGTCACCATTCTGGGTGCTTTCAGCGCTAACGTTTTCGCTCAAAGCATAACAGGTAACCTTGCTATCTTGAACAAATGGATAGACATCTCCTGTGAAGCGGTTTATGTAGACAGCGCCACGGCCTATTTTGGCAGCGACGGACTGTTTGAAATAGTCGATTTTCTTGATCCTGCAAACCCGGTTGAGATCGGCCGCCTGGCGATCCCGGACACAATCACGGCGTTAACTGTCCAGGACAGCCTGGCGTATCTCGGTACCAGGAGCGGCCTGCTTCTCATCCTCGATATCTCCGATAAGAATTCACCCCGGTTGGCCGGCACTTTTGAGCAGCCCATTGCCAGCAAGAATCCGATTTTCGGCGTTGGCGCCCAGGGTCGGTATGTCCATCTCTTCATTCGTGCCCGGGGACCGGGCGGTTTCGAGGGGATCTGGACCATAGATGCATTTGACTTGAACCACATCGTCGAATCTCGAGCCAACTACAAGCGTGGAGCTCATGATTTCGTCTTTGCAAGGCCATATATATATTTACTTCAATCGAGCTCCGTAGCGGTTTTTGATGCATCTTTGAATCCGGCAGAACCTGTATTTGCAGGTGGCTTTGGACGTCCTCCTCGAGCCTTAGCCGTCGAAGACGATCGTGCCTATTTCTTTTCAGACAGCCTGATTGTTCTGGACGTCAGCGATGTCTATAATCTGCGCAAAATCGGCGCTTCAAAAACCCACCCGCCTTTCCCCGGTTTGTTAAGCAAACTTCGGGTTCGCAACCAACGCGGCTACCTATTGACTGCCCTTAATTTCAGTGTTTTGGATTTTTCCGATCCGGACTCTATGAGGCAATTGGTGCACTATCAACTGGATGGCCGTACCACACGGGATCTTGCCGTGACCGAAAATCGAGCCTACATCGCCCACGTTGAACATGGGCTCAGCGTCTGGGATGTTTCCGAACCCGCTAACATCACCAAAATCGGTAACTTTCACAGGAACTTATATTTTAACTCTGTTGTGGCGGATGGGAATCTTGTCTATGCCGGTTTTAACACAGGTGGAGCCGCCGGCTTAAGCACAGGCGGCTTGTGGGTCATGGATTGGTGGTCGGGAGACGGACCTCAGCTCATCTCCTCCTATGAAGGTGTCGAGCAGGAAGCGGGTATGGCGTTGCGGGGTAACCTGCTGTTTGTGGCAGATCAGGAAAAGGGCCTGCATATTCTCGATACCACAGATCCCTCGAACCTGCAGGAAGTGAGCTTTTTGCCGCTGACGGGACCGCTTGGAAATCTCGTATTGTACGAAAACTACATCTATATGACCGTGCTTGGCCGGGGGGTACAGATCATCGATGTTACCGATGTGCAAAGTCCTGTAGAATCGGGACTGGTGCCGGGGAATACACTATATCGCCTTGCCTTAGTGGATAGCCATCTCTACGTGCTGTCAAAAGAAGCAGGGCTCGAGATATATGATCTTGCTTTACCGACACAGCCGATAAAAGTGGGGCAATATACTGAAGCCAACGTTACGCCTGTGGACATGGATGTACAGGATCAGTCCGTCTACCTCGCTACGCAAGAAGAGGGGTTAATCATTCTGGATGTGACGGAACCGTCTAATCCGGTTATGACAAGGCAATGGGCGCTTCCCAATGTAAGTCTGGATCTGGTGCGCGTCAGCGGCAACTTTGCATATGCGGGGGCTGGCCGTAAAGTGTGGGTTCTTGATATTTCCTCGAAACAAACTCCCGGCATTGCATCCACATATGATCCGGATGACTTTATCCGAAATCTTGCTGTTTACGGCGACACGGTTTATGTGAGCCAGACTCAGAGTCTTTACGTTCTGAAAAACGATACTACAACCGTCGGCGTTGCGCAGCAGATAACACCGCCACAGGCTTTCAGGCTTTCCCAAAACTATCCCAATCCCTTCAATCCCTTTACAACCATTCTTCTGGAAATTCCAGCTAATGCCGGTGCGTTAGAGGTAGCAATTTATAACCTTACAGGGCAGATGGTGACTCGTTTGTTCCAGGGTATGGCGCCTGCCGGGCAAATGAAATTACACTGGGATGGCAGGGATGAAGATGGCCGCACTGTTGGCAGTGGCGTGTATATATCTATGTGCTGAAATCTAGGGATGGTTTTGCAATTCAGAGAAAGTTAATTTTGTTGAAGTGAGCTGAAATCCATCAACCGTGTTGAATTGATCTATTTTTCGCGAACTTGTCGACACAGGGGAGTAGCGAAGATCGGATAGAAAAATACATATTTATTTCCTATCTTGATAAAAATTATCAATTGAATTCACCTATTTGATGATAAGTTAGCTTTTTATGGAAAATCGCAATTTAAAACTAGTACTTCTTGTATTTATTCTAGGTTGGATAATACCGGTTGGCTGCTCCAACGATATGTCATTCCCTCCGGAAACCGATACGACAACACCAGGAGATGGTATATGGAGCTCTATTGGTCCATTTGGCATCGATGTATCTGCATTAGCAGTTGCACCGACTGATCCAACAAGACTATTAGCAGCATCTGATAATGGTGATGTTTTCAGATCCATGGATGCCGGCATAAGCTGGGAGAAAGTGGCAGAACTTGGCACGATAGTGCGTTCATTGGTGTTTCATCCAAACGATTCGCAAATTGCATATGTTGGCACAGATCTTTTCGGCGTACAAAGGACCGCTAACGGAGGCGCAACCTGGACGGTCACCAACACAGGTCTGCAATTTGACCCTTTTATTTATGCGTTGGCCATTCATCCGGGAGATCCCAATGTCATCTATGCCGGCACTTTTAGAAGTATAGGACCGGGGGGAGTTTACAAAAGTACGGATGGCGGCCTTAATTGGCAGGCTTCTCGAGAGGGCATGATCGATGAATTTGTTCTATCGCTAGCCATTGATCCTAACCAACCCAATATTGTTTATGCAGGAACGTTCAACGGCACGAATGCAGTCTACAAAAGTACAGACGATGGCAATAATTGGGTAGCGATAAGTAATGGTTTGGGAAGCAATGATATTTTTGCAATTGCCATACATCCAACACTGTCCGAAGTGCTGTACCTTGCGACTCGAACAACAGGCATCCACAAGAGTCTGGATGGTGGAGCAAGCTGGCGAACCTTGAATAGTGGTCTTGGGACACTTGATATTCGAGCTCTAATTTTGGATACTCAGTCCCCGGAAACGCTGTATGCGAGTGGTGCGGTTGGGGTATTCAAAACGACGAATGGCGGTCAATCGTGGGCAGCAATGATCACCGGACTGTCCAACCGTGTGATCGTAAGATTGGCACACGACTCGATGAATCCCGACATGATCTATGCGGGCGCAATTGGAGCAAGCAATCTTCAAAATCGGGGGAGTTTTTTGGGCGGTGTTTTCAAGATAACCTCAGACGGCCAATCCTGGTCCTTTTCGAGCGAGGGCTTGCGCAGCGCTGATGTTCGCGCTATCGCCATTGAGCCTGACAACCCTTCCATTCTATATGCCGGTACATTTGGGCGAGGGGTACTGCGCAGTTCGGATGGCGGAGAGAGTTGGAATAGTGCAGTCGAAGGCATTAATCTAGGGCTCAATGATCCGCAAATACTGGACCTAGATATTGATCCAAGGATGCCAAATACCCTTGTTGCTGCTACGTTTGCTGGTGGAATTTATAAAAGCAACAATGGCGGGCAAAATTGGCGCAATGTTTGGCAAGGGGGGCGTGTCCAAACTTTGGCTCGTGAGATCGGGAATCCGGATATTTTATATGCGGCAACTTTAACAGGTGTTATTAAAAGTACTAATAGTGGAGAGAATTGGTTGTTAACAACATTTGACAAACCTGGTGTTTTTGCTTTTGGGGTGGATCCGTCTAATCAAAATGCAATTTATGCTGTAGTTAATGCTTCAGAGCCTGATGGAGGTGTTTATAAATCAACCGACAAAGGCGCTAGTTGGATTTCCCGGAGTATGGGTTTGACCAATCCTTTGGTCAGGTCCCTGGTAATTAATCCGTTAGATCCAAACATTTTATACTCGGGAACTTTAAGAAGTAAACAACCGAGTATTGCGCCACAGGTATTTCGAACGACAAATGGTGGTGAGAGTTGGGAAGGAGTGAGTGATCTTGAGTTTGAATCATTTGCACTGCTTATCAATCCAGATCAGCCATCTGTTCTTTATAGTGCTAATTTAGGTAACGGAGTCCGCAGAAGTATTGACGGTGGCGTGAATTGGTTGGATGTAAATGAAGGGCTTTTGAATTTCAAAATACTTACATTGGAATTTGATCCTAGCAATCCCAATATTCTTTATGCAGGTTCTGTCGGTGATGGAATTTTTCGCGTACGGTTTTAAGATTGTATGGGGATGTAAATTATAAGATAATGGTGGTTTAATGTGGAGGTGTTAAATTGAGTTTGGGATGTATTTTTTTATTAATGAGGTATCATATAAATCAATATCGAATAGCGTTAATTACAACCTTTGTGTTATGTACAGCGATAACTTTTATAGGATGTTCTAACGAGAATAATTCTTTACCAAATAGTAATAAACTCTGGCAATCAATTGGACCTTATGGTATGGAAGTGCAGGCTCTTGCACTGGCGCCATCGAGTCCGAATATACTCTATGCTGGCGGCCTGAATGGGGATGTATTCAAATCGGTGAATGGTGGCAAATTCTGGGAGCAATTGCCCCCGATTGGTGTATCTGTGCGAGTGTTGGTGGTTCATCCCAAAAATCCTGATATAGTGTTCGCTGGTACAGATGTCCTGGGATTCCAAAAAAGTACAGATGGCGGCAAAACCTGGCAGAATCCAGATTCCGGTTTGGAGTCTGATCCATTTGTATATGCATTGGCGATCCACCCAAAAGAACCGGATGTTATCTATGCCGGTACATTCAAGACCAAAGGCAATGGCGGTATTTACAAAAGCACTAATGGTGGAATGGAATGGCAGCCATCAAATATAGGTATGAGTGATGAATTTGTTACAAGTATTGCTATTGATCCAAAAGATCCGAATGTGATATATGTGGGTACTTACAATGGGCAAGATTACCTTTACAAGAGTGATGACGCGGGTAAAACCTGGAATGCAATAAACCAAGGACTTGGCGGGAAAGATGTTTATGCAATCGCCATTCATCCCCAAGAATCCGGTCACATCTATGTAGCTACAGGTGGCAATGGCGTTTATAGAAGCAAAAATGGCGGAAAGAATTGGTATGCAATTAACGATGGTTTGACCAATAGGGATGTTCGTGCATTAATTATTGATCCCCAATCCCCGGAAATTCTATATATAAGTGGAGCCTCAGGTATTTTTAAGACCTCAAATAAAGGCTTTACATGGTATCTGGTTAATTCAGGGATTACAAATAGGCTGATTGTGAATTTAAAAATCAATCCGAAAAACAGCCAGGTTATTTATGCCAGCTCATTAGGAATTAGTGCTGATAAAGCTCGAGGAAGCTATATGGGTGCAGTCTTCAAATCACAAAATGGAGGCCGCAATTGGGAATTTTCGAGCACGGGACTTATTGATGCGGATGTTCGTGCTATAGCTTTCGATCCAGACAATCCTGAAATAATTTATGCAGGATTATTTGGTCGAGGGGTGTACCAGAGTGTAGATGGTGGTAAGAACTGGCAGAGTGCTTCAGAGGGAAGAAATTTAGGCCTTTCTCATCCGGATATTCTTGATCTGAATATTGATCCTCGTAAAAGTGGGGTACTTCTTGCTGCAACCTATTCAGGAGGTATCTTTAAATCCAACGATGCCGGAATTCACTGGACTCAGGTAAAGGCAGGTGGTAGAGTTCAGGTAATCACACGCGATCCTGTTCACCCGGATACACTATATGCCGGTACTAGCTTAGAAGGGGTGTTGAGAAGTGTTGACGGTGGCAATACCTGGGGAAATATAGGTGTCCGGAAAGGACCCGTCTATGCGCTGGTTATAGATCCTGTTGAAACGAATACAATCTATGCCGGTGTAAATGCACCTCTACCTAATGGCGGTGTTTATAAGACTATTGATAGCGGTAAGACATGGAAAAAGAGTAAATCGGATATTCCGAATCCTTTAGTACGGGCGCTGGCAATTGACCGGGAAGATCGAAATATTATCTATGCGGGCAGTGTAGAAGGTAAAAAACCTATTGCAGATCCCAAATTATACCGCAGCACGAATGCAGGTGAGGATTGGTCTGAACTCAGCCTGGAACATTTTCAAACTTTCGTGCTGCTTATCGATCCTTTAAGACCGAAAATAATGTATAATGGCAAAGTATACTTTGGTGTTTCGAGAAGCTTCAATGGTGGTGTGACCTGGACCGATGTCAATGATGGATTAACAAGCTCGAATGTTTTAGAATTGATTTTTCATCCATCAAGCTCGGATATTCTTTATGCTGGTACAACAGAAGGTGGAGTTTTTAGGGCCAACTTTGCCAAGCTCAACGAGACAGAACAAACCATAGAATCGACAACTACGGAGGACGGTATTGAGCAATGATACTTGTTGATTAACCTATTCCAGTGTAGTATTTTCCCATTCTTCTTCATGACAACTTTGCTTTTCGGTTTTAAGTTCTTGTTAAATTAAATTGTAGATATCCCCCCCCCATTTTAATATGTTTATTATTGAATTTTTATTGTATTAAACCTGGATGTACTTACTCTGAATGACATAGACAACAGGTTATTAATACAACACCATAGGTAAAGTTAGTTATTATCTTAAATCGCAAGATTTAAAACCAAAGATAATGATAAATAACATAATAAACGTCGAGAATGGCATATTACAATTTCCACACGAAGCAAATCCACTTGAAACCATTAATTCGAATTTGGGTAACTATTTGAATATGCTTAAAATCTAATAAGGAGATGAAATGCAATTAAAAAGCTTAACTTCTCGATTGTTTATTTTCTTTTTTTCTTATGCCGCTATAGGCATAGCTCAAGAAGTTCAAATCTCCGGAACTATTCGTGATTTGAATACCCACCGCGAAATATCTCATGTAAATATTTTGATCGAAGGTACACGACTTGGCGCTACCAGTGATTATGCAGGCAACTTTTCTTTACGCATTACAGGATCCATACGAGATGGAAAGGTGATCTTTAAACATATTGCTTATGAAACTAAGGAAATTTTATTAGATTTGATGGTGAGTATGGAAGATGTTTTTCTGCAACCACGTGTGATTCCTCTACAAGGGGTTGAGATTGAAGAGTTTGGTCCCGGTGGTTTTGAAATAGAAAGAGACTTACCTCAAACTGTTGCGTTGATTGAAGCCAAGAAGTTCGAAATTCGAGGCTATGTTGATGCTGGCGATCTGTTAAGAACGGATCACAGTGTTCAGGTTGATGAGGCGCTAAGCGGTAAAAAAACGGTTTCCATTCGAGGCGGAAATACAGATGATGTGGTTGTGTTATATGACGGTATAAAAATGAACAATAATTATAACAACATTTTTGACCTTTCCCTAATCGATCTGGAAGATATCGAAAGATTTGAAGTCATCAAAGGCAGCAATACTTCGCTTTACGGGCCGGAGGCGTTTTCTGGTGTGATCAATATAGTGCCCAAAATACAGCAGAACTACAATCTTAGATTTCAGCAACGACTAGGAACGTATCGCTCTGGAAATTGGGGCTTACATCTTTATAATCAGTTTGATCGTTTGAAGACTGCTTATAGTTATAAAAGGGGTAGTTTTGGCAGGACATTTAGCGACGTTGAAAGTGACCATAGTAGACTTATCAATGATGCTTCTCATCAGACTGGTACACTACATTACGAATTTCCTGAAAAAACCGATGGAAGAGCGGCAAACTTATTAAAAGCTATGTGGATTTATACCTCATTAGATTATGATAACCAGCGTGATAATGAGACACTCTCAAATACAAACCATTTATTCTCTTTAAAATACAAGGGTGATTTATTCAAAATTAAGGACATAAATTTATCTGCTTCATATCGAAAATTAAATGAAGATCAGTTTTTCTCTGACGCAAATCAAGCATACCACAGATTCATTGAAGATCGTTCGAATCACTTTAATGCAAGAAAACAATCAATGATTCTCGGTTTAGATTTATTATTTGGCTACCAATTCCAAGATACTAATCTCGATTACTTAAATAATCGGATTGGAGCTTCCTTTCAAACACAGGGTTTAAGAAGCGCTGATTTTCAGCGACGGCACCATGGATTTGTAACAATAGCAAAATATAATGGAGAAACAGGATCAGATTTTCTCCGAAATATCAGCGTGGAAGTTAGTTTACGACATGACAGGGTTAGTGACAAACAATCCAATTTAATATTTTATGAACAATCAAACGAGAATCAGCCAGGAGATTCTGGTGAAATTTACAACCTGAATAGATGGCATGATACGATGTTTAAGTTTGGTATACTGCTTGATGGGTATCGTCGAGACCTCACTTTTAATACCTTTTTAAATTTTGGTAGAAATACCAAGTTCCCAACTCTTTTCCAACAAATTAATTCTGATGATTATGTGAGAGGAGTTTCTATACAACCAAACCTTAGTCCTGAAAAAAGTAACAGTTTTGAACTCAGCGCTGCTGTTACCAAGGATGTTAGCGGGAAAACTTCAATCGATGGTGTTGAAATATCAGCTAATTTATTCCAGGTTTATTATGATAACAAATTTCGAAAAATTTCTTCAATAATTCTTGGATTGGAAAGATTCGATAATGTACAAAATGCCAGGATTAGTGGAATTGAATCCAAATCAAGTGTTTTCCTTTTGAAGAAAAAAGTTACATTTGAAATAGGTTTTTCACGCTATTATATTTCTGAGAAAACCGCCTTCCCGTTTAAATCTGATATCAAACAAACTTTGAGTCTGAGTATTGACCATGTTGGTTATTCTTTTCAAATATTTTGGTTTAGAGAGGGTGAACAGGAAGTAATATTCAGACAGGAAAATGTTTTACCGGTCAAAGTCACTCTACCTGATTATATGAACATGGATATACATCTTAGCAAAACCTTTAAAATGGGTAATTTTAAACTATTTGCAAATGCTAGTGGTCGCAATTTATTAAAGGATGATGATGTGGATCTATTAGGGCTGACAATTAGAGACCGCAGGTTTTACGTTACTATTGGTGCTCAATATTAAAGAGAGATTTTTTTACTAGATATTGATTTATCATAAACCCGGGAGTCTTTGAAATGAAAGATAGGAGAGTACTATTAGCAGGAATTATAGTAGGATTCATAATATTAGTTTATACAGCTGCTTGTACTAAAAGTCCATTTGGTGAAGATGAAATTTCACCGGGTAATAGAAAAATAGCGGGTAAAGTAATTCTTGAAGATGAATTAATTGCTCAAGGAGTTTATGTTTGGCTTGAAGGTTTTGGGATTAGTGTAAGAACAGATGACCAGGGAGAATTCAATTTGACTTTACCGGTCCAGGCAGCCCAGGGAACCCCGGATGGAGTAAGCGGTATTTATAATCTTTATTATTACCTTGCAAACTACAAACTCAATAAAACAGAATTGGTAACACGAAATGGTGAATTTATTTATTCACAAGGTGAAATCAACAAACATGGTGAACTGAGTAATCCAAAGAAATTGGAGAATTATCTGGACATAAATATAATTATTGAGCCAACCACGATATCGAGCACATACACTTCATTGGTTAGTATAGATATTAAATTGAAAACGAAATTAAACGAAATGGCTACGGTAATTTTTCCAAGTTCTCTGGGTCGTCCTTTGGGAACAGTTATTCTCAAGAATTCAAATACCGGAGAATTATTTCTATTTCAATCTTTAAAAGGAGATCCAGTTCGTAATTCCTACATTATTGGACATTCCGAGCGGGTTATTGAACAGGAAATTGATATTGGTGGTACTGGAGGTGTTCTTCCGCCGGGTCAATATGAAGTGATTCCACACATGTTGATTGAAAATAAAAACTTACCCGATGGGCTTCTTAACAGTCTTGGTCAAAATATTGATGAGCCCGGGAATGATTATCTCAATATTCCTACACTTCGTAAAGGAGGACGATTTGAGGTTCAATAGTGTTTTGCTTTGTTCAAACAACGACTCAAAGGCCGGTACTCACAAGGTGATTGCTAGTATAAACAACTGAAGAACTAATATTATCGATCTTATGAGTTTTATTTTTAACTAACTAAATAATTAATAGAAGTGACTAGAAATATGGATTACTAATATGCCTATTTATGAATATAAATGTGAAGAATGCCAAAAAGAATTCGAGATATTTCACACATCTTCAGACTTAGATTTGGTTGAATGCCCGAAGTGCAGATCAAAAGAGACGAAAAAGCTTTTTTCTATATTTGCTTCTACATCTCATGAATCAGCCAGTGTTGCTGGTAACGGTTCGCAAGGATGTTGTGGTGGCAGTTGTGGTTGTAATTAATTTAGCGATGATGAAAAATTTACACCCACCAGTTTCAAATTAATTAAATCCGTATAATATTGTTTCTATTCAACTTGCTAGGATAAGAAATTTATTCTATGCTTACCCTTAGTTGCTGCCTCCTTGCAACTTGATATCGAAAATCATATACTTCATTAAGTTTAAATCAACCAATCTTTTGAAAATTTTGACAGATGATAGAGATCATTACAAAATCACTCCGAGAAAGCTTGGAAATCAGCCTATATGTATTATTAATGATGGTTGTTTTAGACTTAATTAATATTCGATCAAGGGAAACCTTGCTTAATATGCTTCAAAAGAAAGCATGGAGGCCATACGTTTTTACTTCAATGCTAGGGGTAGTTCCGGGTTGTTTTGGCGGCTTTATGTCTGTATCCATGTATATCCATGGGTTTGTTGGAATTGGCGCATTGACTACTGCTTTGATTGCTTCAAGTGGTGATGCTGCTTTAGTTATGATCGTCAAATTCCCTTATGCTGCCCTGTTTTTATTTTTTTGTTTGATTATTATCGGGTTATTAGCCGGCGGATTGATACAGTGGATCATAATTCGTTTGAAATTGCCAATTCAAACTGAATGCCAGCTACAAGAAGTTCATGAAGATGAAAGAAGTGTTAAGCATTATTTTTTCGATCATATTTGGCATCATATCGTAAAAAGACATCTCTTCCGAATTTTTATCTGGATGTTGGGTGCATTTTTATTCCTTAATTTTGCTTTTCATTTCTGGGATGTTGATTTGTTTGTTAGGGAGAATAAGCTTTGGGTTTTATTCCTGGCATCATTAATCGGTCTTATTCCTGATTCCGGGCCTCAATTCATTTTTGTTTTTCTTTTTGCGGACGGGGTTATCCCGTTCTCCGTATTGCTAGCCAATACAATAAGCCAGGAAGGGCATGGTATTTTACCGCTTGTGTCTTACTCTATTCGAGATGCATCTTTAATCAAACTGTACAAATTTATATTGAGTATAATTATTGGTGGCTCTGTATATTTGTTTGGATTATAATTGAGTATGGTTTCATAAGTTATTTTAATAAATTAATCAGCAAAAATATGAGGATATTATGAATATTGGCATTTGTTGCTACCCAACCCATGGCGGAAGTGGAGTATTGGCAACAGAATTGGGGATTGAACTTGCTCATGCAAACCACAACGTACACATTATGAGTTATTCAGTTCCTTTCAGACTCAGACAATTTCATCCAAATCTCTTTTTCCATGAAGTGAATTTGATGTCTTATCCGTTATTCAAGCATCCACCTTATGAGCTTGGGTTGATCAATAAAATTGCGGAAGTTGCGAAATCTGCAAAATTGGATATTGTTCACTCACATTATGCAATTCCACACGCATTTTCCGCATATGTGGCCAAGCAAATGCTAGTGCCTAATGCACCTAAAATAATAACAACCCTTCATGGAACAGATATCACTTTAGTGGGAACTGACAGTTCATATTATGATCTAATAAAATTCAGTATCGAAGCTAGCGATGGAATAACGGTAGTTTCAAATTTCCTAAAAGAGGAAACAAAAAAACAATTTAAAATTCAACATCCAATTGAAGTCATATATAACTTTGTGGATACTGAAAGATTTTCGCCCAATTCGGAAAATCAATGCAAATGTTACACTCCAAACCAGGAAAGAATAATAGTCCATGTATCAAATTTTCGTCCCTTAAAACGATTGCCGGATGTGATTCGTACTTTTGCAATTATTCAGAAAAAAATACCATCTGTATTACTCCTTGTAGGGGAAGGACAAGACCGCAATGTGGCAAATGATGTTGCTATACAGTTAGGTGTCCAAGACAAAGTTCACTTTCTTGGAAACCAGGATTATGTCGAAAGTATTTTGGCAGATGCCTGTTTGTTTTTGCTGATGAGTGAAAAAGAAAGTTTTGGTCTGGTTGCTTTAGAGGCGATGAGTTGCGGAGTCCCGGTAGTTGGAACAAATGTCGAAGGAATCCCCGAAGTGGTTGAACATGGAAAGACAGGGTTTCTCCACAAAGTTGGAGATATCGAAGCCATGGCAGAAAGTGCTATTCGCTTACTTGAAAATACGGAATTACATCAACAATTTTGTCGAAATGCTCGAAGGTCCGTAATTGAAAAATTTTCCTCAAAAACTCACATCTTACATTACCTGCAGTACTATGAAAGAATTCTATCAGGTAAGGAATAAGGATTTTATCCTATAAAAAATACTAATTGAGGTAAATGGTTTTAAGGATATCCCTGGGTGTATTAGCTGGCATTTTCGCATCCAAATAAACTTTTTTCATGTAGTTTATTCCGCTTGAATATTGTTCGAAATTTGTGTGAAGTTGTTCGAAAATATCGGCTTGGGGTTTTGAAATACTCTTATCAAATTCGTATACTTGCTTGTAAGAATTCCTGCCTTCGTAAAAGTAAAAATCTAAGATTCCGATTTTCTCAATATATTCTCTGAAAATACCGGTCATAAATAATGTATAATCTGCTACATGTTTTCGGATATTTCTTTCTCCAAATGGATCAAATCCCGGTCCTGAGGGTTGGCTTTTGTCTTTGGCCTGGATTAGCATTTCGACAATAGTATTTGATTTCAATTGCGGTAAATTTTGAATTTTATTGAGCATTTCAGAATTAGCAAAATGACCCAATATTTCTGCTATATATAAAACAGCGTTTCTATCAAATATTTGAACATCTGAAAAAGCTTCAGTTAACCAACGGGTGAAAAACTTCGTCAGCATTTCATTACGATCTTCTTTTTCCCTAAACATCGCCACTTCCTCTTTTTATCCAGGACAGGATCATTATAGTTTTATTTTCGTCATTTGATCGTATTTCATTTAATACCAATTTTATTTTTTGAAAAGTTTTTACAGTTTATCAAATTCATTTCACTGAAAGACTAAAGAAAAAAGAATGTCGTTTTAGTTTTTTAATTGAATAGGCCTTGTCAAAATTTGTCTAATTCGCTAACTTAATAGGCTATTTAAAAAACCATTGAATAAAAGAAAATTAAGCTGGTATCAAATTTGACAACTGAAAATACGGTCTTTGAAAAACTTGATGATCAAAGACTTATACTTCTTACTAAGTCGGGAAACAAACAGGCTTTTGGTATAATTGTGAAAAGATATATGCAGAGAGCTTATTATGTTGCATTGGGATTTGTTGGATCTCATGAAGATGCATTAGATATGTCTCAAGAAGCATTTGTAAGAGCTTTCCGGGCAATAAAACGTTTTGAGTCCGGCAAGCAATTCTTTACCTGGTATTACCAAATTCTACGTAATCTATGCTTCAATTTTTTAAGGAGCCGCAAGAAAGCAGCATATAGTTTTTCCGAATTACCGGAACATGAAATTACCCATATGAGCGATGATAAACTTAGCCGTCCGGATGAAGTTTATGAACAAACGGAGTTAAAAGAGAATCTTTGGGATGCAATTAATAACTTATCTGAAACGGATAGGGAAATTATTATTTTAAGAGAGTTCCAAAACAATAGTTATCAGGAAATTTCAGAATTGCTTAATTGCCCGGTTGGTACAGTCATGTCTAGATTATATTATGCCAGAAAAAAATTAGCAGAAGAAATGCGCGGTAAATTATGAATAAAGAAAATATTGATGAAAAAGAAAAGTGTCAGCTCTTAATGATGGCGTTAGTCGATGGCGAAATTACCCCTGAAGAAAAAATAGAGCTAGACACCCTCATCAATAAATTTCAGGATTTACAGAAAGAATATCAAGAATTCTTGAAATTGAAGGAGGTGACGCAAACTATGAAATTCAAAGAACCTGATCATGAAATTTGGCTAACTTATTGGCAAAGTATTTACAATAGAATTGAGCGTAACTTAGCATGGCTACTTTTTGGAATAGGATCGGCAGTGCTTTTGACATATGGATTATATGCCTTAATTATTAATATTTGGGAAACGACTGAAATGCCAGTTTTGATAAAGTTCGGTATTTATGTAGTAATACTAGGTATAGTATTGTTATTTATTTCAATAATTAGAGAAAAGATATTCCTATGGCGAAATGAACGATATAAGGAGGTGTTGAAATGATTTGTTCTACCACACATTTAATTGACAATAAAAAAATTGTCAACCATTTAGGATTAGTGCAAGGGAATACAATTCGTGCTCGTCATATTGGTAGAGACATTGCGGCTGTATTTAAAAATATAATCGGAGGAGAAATCGAAGATTATACAAAAATGATGGCTGAAGCCCGTGAGCAATCGTTGGATCGCATGTTTGAACAAGCCCGAGAATTAGGTGCAAACGCAATTGTTGGAATTCGTTTTGCAACGAGTTATATGATGTCAAGTGCTTCTGAGATAATGGTTTATGGTACTGCAGTTGTGGTTGAATAAGGGGGGTATTTCTCTTGATGAGATATTAATAAGATTTGTTGAGAATCTTTCTTGGAAGATAGTGGTATAAATATTATTATTTTTGTTTAATCCTTATGGATTCTAAATCTATTTAAGCAATAAAAACTTGAAACTATCTTAATGAAAAATTACTTCACATCTGTTCAAACATACTTCTTGACCGGATTGATCATTTTCTGTTATCAAAGTTTAAATGTCACAAGGTTATACTCTCAAGATATTATCGCCGAGATTCATCAAACCAAACAAGATTCGGTTATCAAGCAATCTAGTTATGAAAATTTATTATACAGACTGTACCTGGCCAAATCTGATTTATTGAAAACCATCCGGAATCAATCAGACTTTGGTTTGAAATTTAATACCAAGGCACTAAATTTAAAGCAGTATGAAGCGATACATCCTGTATTTCCTGAGCTTTATAAATCGAAGTTGGAAAAATCGTTAGACCTAATATCTAGCGGTGGCAGTCAGAATTTCATGATTTCTCCTGCACAGATTTTATCACAATTTCAAAAAACTTCTGATTGGGAAAAAAAACAAGGTTTCCGCTATAATTTGATCCCTAGTAATTTGCAATTAGAAGTTCTTAAGAAGCTTTGGGGAGAATCAACGGCAACGAATATGAAATTATATGCTTCTCTTGATTCTACATACTTAGTAACAGCTGAAAACTTTGGCCGGCAATTGAGTAGGATGGTGAATTTGGGGATGGTTGAAAGAAAGATAATTTCTCCTCAAAATTTGTTTTCATTTATGACGCCATTCAAAGTATTTCAAATTGAAATGAGTGGTTTAAACAGAAAGAACAAAGTTTATATCTATAGAACCAAAGTAGATAAGAAAAAAATCTTGCAGATATTACTTGCAAAATCATATCAAATTAGAAATGATGAAGCCGGCAGTGAATCTGAGGTGGAAAGAATAAATAAAAAAATTAATATAGTATTACCTGGTACTTAGGAAAGGGTGTAGTAAATATTATAGCCACTCATTTTTCTTATACCATTCTACAGTTATTGCAATCGCCTGTTTAGTCGTTATGATGGGTTTATACCCCAATTCGTTGGTTGCTTTTTGACTGCTTACCACCCATCGCTTTTGCTTCATTTCCTTTATTTTCTCCCTATTCAATAATACAGCTTTCTTAAATATCTTGCTATAGACTTCATTTATACTGGCAAAAATAAGAACTATCCAATTTGGGATTTTTATTTTTATTGGTTTTTTATTAAGCTTATAAGAAATCATTGAGGAAAACTGGTCCCATGTGTAATCTCCTTCATCCGTTATGAAATAGCACTCTAGTTTTTTATCTTGCTTGTGAATTGATAGTAAGATTCCCTTTACAAGATTTTGAATGGAAACCACACTAAACGTATTTTCCTTGCCGATTACCGGCTGAATACCTTTGTTAATGATTCTAAAGTATTCGTAAATATCTTTATCCCGGGGGCCAAAAACCACTGGTGGACGAATAATGGTTATTGGGATTTTATTGGAGTATTTCTGACATATTTCTTCTGCAAGTGCCTTACTCCTGCCATAAGCAGTTATGGGTTTTTTGGGAATGGACTCATCTAATGGCTCTTTAGATGGTGTTGGACCTACTGCAGCCTGACTACTGATTAGGATAAATCTTCGAATATTGGGATTAAATTTGAGGATAGCATTTAATATATTTTTTGTTCCATTGGTATTGACCTCCATAAATTCCGATTCATTCCGGGCCTTTGTCAAACCGGCATTATGAATTATGATATTTTGATCCGGGACAAACCTGGAAAGTGCATTCTCATCGTTAATGTCACCTGTTATTCTGTTATAAATCAAATCACGTATGAAAGTTGTATCACTTGATTTTCTTAATAAGCAAGTTAGTTGAAATCCTTCTTTAAGGCAGGATTCAGCAATATGGCTTCCTACAAAACCATTGGCACCTGTTAATCCTATTTTTAAACTCGACATAATAAGTTTTAATTTTGTAAAACCTTGTCATTGCCTATCTATTGTACATAAGATATTCGTGATTTGTGAGTTGACTTTAAGTTATCATTTTGCTAAATTAATGCAATTTATTTTTTTGAAATATTATTCTCAGGAGATAGCATTGGATATTTTCAGCAAGTGTTTTAATTATCTTGATGCCAGGAAAGCGAGAGAAGAAGGCTATTATCCTTACTTTCAGCCTATTAATTCAGGCGCCGCTAATTCAGTGGAAATAAATGGTAAACATTTGATCATGATCGGATCGAATAATTACTTAGGTTTAACTCAACATAAACATGTTATTGAGGCATCGATTAAGGCAGTAGAAAAATATGGAAGTGGTTGTACAGGATCTCGGTTTCTAAATGGAACCCTTGATATCCATGAAGAGCTTGAGGACAGGCTTTCAAAATTTATGCGGAAAGAGGCTGCACTAATTTTTTCGACCGGTTTTCAAACCAATTTAGGTGTGATCTCCCCCCTTGGTGGCAGACGTGATACGATTGTATTTGATAGAGAAAACCATGCCAGTCTCTTAGAAGGTTGCCGATTGTCGTTCAGTAAAATACTTAAATATAAACATAATGATATGACTGATCTGGAGAGAATACTGGCTAATTTATCCAATTTGAATGTCGGAAAATTAATTGTAACGGATGGAGTCTTTAGCATGGGCGGTGATATCGTCGATTTGCCCCGGATCTGTAAATTAGCCAAAAAATATGATGCAAGAATTATGGTGGATGATGCTCATTCCATAGGTGTTTTTGGCGAATCAGGTCGAGGAACGGCATCTCATTTCAGCCTGGATGATGAAGTTGATTTAATCACTGGTACATTCAGTAAATCTTTTGCATCAATTGGTGGATTTGTAGCAGGAGATAAACTGGTTTTGGATTATATTAAACACCACTCGCGTTCCCTTATTTATTCAGCTAGTATGCCTCCGGCTGCTGTAGCTGCAACCATTGCAGCTCTGGATATTATTGAATCTGAACCCGAAAGACGTGTAAGACTTTGGGAAAATGTTAAACTAATGAAAGAAGGATTTACACGTCTTGGGTTCAATATTGGAAATACTGAAACGCCTATCATTCCGGTAATTATTGGCGATGATGCAAACACATTCGCTTTTTGGCGGTTACTTTTTGACAATGGTGTTTTTGTAAATCCGGTTGTTAGCCCGGCGGTACCCTCTGGAACGGCTCTTCTTAGGACAAGTTATATGGCAACGCACACAAAAGATGAATTGCATCAAGTACTCGAAGTATTTTCTCAAATTGGTTCACAACTTGGTATAATTAAAGAACCTGATATGACTAATGTGCCGCAAACAAGTGTTACCTGAATAGCTGTATAGAAAGTAAGAAAATTCCAGTTTAAATAACATCTTTATTCACGTTAAACCATTCCGATAATGCCAGAAAGTATAATCGTAAAGCCCATCAGCAGCAAGGTTGATAAAAGAAGGTTTATCTTATTACCTTGGGATATTTACAAAGACGATTCTAATTGGGTCGCACCTCTAATTATGGATCAAAAAAAGCTATTAGACCCCAATAAGAATCCCTTTTTTCAACATGCCCAAATGCAATGTTTCTTAGCCTACAAAAGCAATGAAATTGTTGGTAGAATTGCTGCAATTATAAACGATAGTCACAATAATTTTCACCAGGAGAAGACCGGATTCTTTGGATTTTTCGAATCTCGCAATGATCCCTATATTTCCAAAGCTTTGTTTGAAGCTGCAGAATCATGGATTCGTGACAAGGGGATGGTTCGCATGCGGGGACCGGTTAATCCATCGATAAACGATACATGTGGCTTACTTGTGGATGCGTTTGATTCACCTCCGGTTGTGATGATGACATACAATCCCCCATATTACTCACAACTTTTTGAATCATTCGGATTACAAAAATCTAAAGACCTGTTGGCTTATTATTTAAGTAAAACTGATATAGAATTGGGAAAAATTAGGCGGGTGGTCAGTTTGATCAAGAAAAAATATAACATTGAATTGCGCTCTATTGATATGAAAAATTTCAAACAGGATGTAAATATTGTAAAAGATGTTTATAATGATGCATGGGAAAAAAATTGGGGTTTTGTGCCCATGACAGATGCGGAAATGGATCATATGGCTAAAGAACTGAAGCCGATAATTGTTCCTGATCTTGCCATGTTTGCGTTTATTAACGATCAACCTGTTGGATTCTCTTTGTCTTTACCGGATCTAAACCAGGCGCTTGCTAAAATTAATGGCAGATTATTACCTTTCGGACTCCCTAAAGTACTTTGGTATTCCCGGAAGATTGATATGATACGTGTGATAATTTTGGGGATTCGAAAGAATTTTAGAAAAAGTGGAATAGACTCACTTTTTTATTTAGAAACATATTCAAGAGGTGTAAACAATGGAATGTCACGGGGAGAATTCTCCTGGATTTTGGAAGACAACTACCCTATGCGCAACACATTGGAAAAATTTGGTTCCAAAATTTACAAAACCTATCGAATATTTGACAAAGAATTCTGATTTTCTAATCGAGCCAATAAAGAATTCGGCCACAATTTTCACAAGAATAAATAGCAATATTCTCCTTACCCCTGGTTGTTATCGAGGTCGGAAGTTTTACAAAGCAGCCTAAACAAATATTATCCTTAACGGGTACTACTCCACGGCGATATTTTTTGTGTAGTCTTTCATAGGTTCTTAACATGGAAGAGTTAAGTTGTTGGCCAACTTCTTCTCTTATCTTTTGTAGCTTTTTAATGCCTTTTGTTTTAAATCCCAGCTCTTTTTCATTTGCACTTTCTAAAATCATGTTGTCGATGTCCTGAAGAGCCACCAGGCAGCGAAGTTGTTTTTCGTCCATTAAAAACCTCCTGCAAGAACTAAAGTGAATTCTTCAAAAGTGTTTACATTGATTAATTCTTTCCGTATTTTTCTTGAATTCAAAATATCAACCAATTTGCCTAAAAACGGGAGATAAACATTTGATTGTTCCTGTAGAGGTGCAATAATCATATATACCATATTTACTGGTTTTTTATCGATGGCATCAAATTCAATGCCATCAGCAGACTTTCCATAAACAGTTATCAAATCCGGCACTGAGATTGTTCGCCCATGAGGAACGGCAATTCCATGCCCGATTCCTGTACTACCAATTTCTTCCCTTCTTTTTAACATTTCCAAAATCAACATACTATCTTTTAGAGTGCTTTGGCTGGCAATATGGTTTACCATTTCCTCTAATACATCATTTTTTGATTTCGATTTTAAATCTTTAATAAAAAAATCTTCTTTAAAATAGCCAAGAAACTCATCTATGTTCATTCAACTTCCTTTTATTTTAAAAGTGCTAATTACTTAAAAATTCTCGGATTACAGGGCGAATAAACAAATCTTCAAGATTAACGTACTGTAAATCATCCCTAAATATTTGTAATTTTTGATCGAGTGATAAATTTTTATTCAAAATGAAATAAGTCTTTTCATTAAAAAAACAGAGTCCGCCTTTAAAATTTCCTTTTTCATAACGCAAAGGTATTGTAAGTTTTTCCAGAAGATCTTCAAATTCTTGCAGTAGAACTTGTTTTTGGTTTTTTGATCGACGCATTTTAAATTTACAAATATTGATCGAGTTCTTTACGTTTTATTTTATCTACCAAATCTTTAACGTTTTGAGTTTGGTCTTTTTTACAAATAAGGATTGAATTTTCCGATTTTACGATAACCAAATCATCCACTCCTACAACGGCGATTAAATCAGAATCAGAATCTACATAACAGTTTTTACAGTCCATAGTTATTCCATTTTCAATGATCGTATTCCCGTTTTTATCTTTGGGTGAAAGTTTATAAACTTCATCCCAACTTCCGACATCATTCCAGCCAAATTCGCATTTAAGAACCGATACGTTTTTTGCATATTCCATTACACCATAATCAATAGAGATGCTTCTTATTTGGCGGTAAATTTTTTCAAGATGTGCGTAATAATTGTTCGAATTTATATGTGTTTCGATTTTTTCCAATGAAGCATATAGTTCCGGTAATAAACTTTGAATTGCTTTTAGGATTGTAGAAACTTTCCAAATAAATATGCCACTGTTCCATAAAAAATCGCCGCTTTGCAAAAATTGTTTGGCAGTTTCATATTGTGGTTTTTCTGCAAAAGTTTTTACTTTATAAATGGATATTCCGGAAACCTCTTCGATTTTTTCGTTGCACTGGATATATCCGTACCCGGTCGCTGGGTAGTCGGGCGTTATTCCCAATGTCACCAAAGAATCATATTCAATGGCTATCTTTTCAGAAACTAATAACGCTTCCCGAAATCTTTCTTCATCCTTAATGAAATGATCTGAGGGGAGAACCATCATAACGTCATTGGGGTTTTTTTGTTTTAAATGGATCGCCGCTAATCCAATACACGGAGCTGTATTTTTTCCCGTAGGTTCCAAGATTATGTTTTTATCCGGAATATTGCTTATTTGCTCCTGTAGAACTTCTTTTTGCTGGTAATTTAATACATAATAAATATCATCAGAGTCTACAAGTGGGATTAGCCGTTCCACCGTTGATTGGATCATGGTTCTTGAATCGAGAATGGGCAAAAATTGCTTGGGTTTTGCTTCTTTACTCTTAGGCCAAAACCTTTTTCCACTTCCTCCTGCCATAATTACAATAAACATTCTTTTTTCCTCAATAGATGAAATGTGATTCACTAAATATTAGCACAAATCCACTTTTTAAAAAACGTGATTTGCAAAATAGGTGTGAAAAATGAAAAAGGGAAAAAATAGAAAATGTAAGGTAAAGATAGATAAAAAATATGCATGAACGTTAATAATTGGATTCATTAGCGAATCCTAACATATGGGAAAAATAGAACTTAATCAAGGGTTTTTAGTATATTTTAAGCGAGGTATTATAAAAAGAGTCAGGACAATTTTATAAATCCAAATTAAGATAATTATTCATTAAAATTTTAGATGTATTTCGCGGGCAACAAAAAGATTGATGGATAATTTTTGGAAAAACCAATACTGTAAATAATAAAATGTTTAAATCAATGAATTTCATGAAAAAGTCTGATCGATTTTGATAGTTAAAACCATGTGACATTACGAATTAGGATATATTTTATTGATATTATTTAAGCTTAAGAAATATCTGCAAAAATATAAGAAGGAATACGCTTTTGGCTTTTTTGTTCTTTTAATGCACGCAATTACCTCAGTTGCAGTTCCATATTTGCTGAAGGATCCTATTGATATCCTGAAAGAGATCGGGGCAGTTCAATCTTTTTACATTTCAATAATCAAATTCATCTCCGTTGCCACTCTAGCCGGTATTTTCCTTTTTTATAAGAGAAAAGTCCTAATTGAAATCTCCAGGAAAATTGAGTATGACATCAGGAATGATTATTTTTCTCATCTGCAAAAGCTTTCTCTGGAATTCTACCACCGAAGCCGTACCGGGGATATTATGGCCCGTGGCACTAATGATATCAATGCGGTGAGGAATGTTTTGGGACCGGGAATCATGTATTCTTCATTTACTATTTTATTCACGACTTTCGCAGTAATTATGATGATTAGCATCAATTTAAAGCTAACTTTAATTGCTCTTACACCATTTCCGATTGTTGCATTTGCAGTCAATCGCATTGTAAAAAAAATGTATCGCTTATCTGATCGTGTTCAATCAATTTTCTCGGATGTTACGGCAAAAGTAGAAGAAAATTTTTCAGGGATTCGGGTGATCAAGGCATATCGCCAGGAAAAATATCAAATCAAGCAATTTAATAAAATTAATCAAGAATATTTGATAAACAATCTGCAACTCTCCAAATGGAGAGGTTTGATGTTCGCGAGTATAACCTTGCTGACTGGATCCGCATTCGCAATCATTATTTATTTTGGTGGAGGGAGTGTCATATCTCAACAGATTACTTTAGGAGAGTTTGTTGTGTTTTATACTTATTTGACTTCCTTGATATGGCCGATGATAGCAATTGGTTGGGTAGTGAATATCTTTCAAATGGGCGCTGCATCTCTAGTCAGGATAGATAAAATTATGGCGGAAGAGCCCGGGATAAAAGATACAGAAGAGACCAATCAACAAATTACCTCAATACCTGGTTCTATTTCGTTTCAACATGTATCCTTTAGGTACGAAAGCGGCGAAATTGATGCTTTAAAGGATATTCATTTCAAGATAAAGGAGGGTTCTCTCGTTGCCATAGTTGGCGGTACCGGTTCCGGGAAATCAACACTTGTTAACTTAATTGCACGATTATACGATCCGGGAAAAGGTAAAATTCTTTTTGGTGATCACGAAATCCGAAGCGTTCCTCTTAACATTCTGCGGGAAAATATTGGATTGGTGCCCCAGGAAGATTTTCTTTTTTCCGAAACCATTGCAGCAAATATTACTTTTGGCAATGGCGAAAAGACAAGCAGAGAATTAAAGGAAATAGCTAAATCTGTTCACATCGCACATGAAATTGATACGTTTACAGACCAATACGATACATTGCTTGGTGAGCGTGGTATTAATCTCTCCGGCGGACAGAAACAGAGGGTTGCAATTGCCAGGGCCGCGTTGGGTCATCCAAAAATATTGATTTTGGATGATGCTCTTTCAGCTGTAGATACAATTACAGAGAGAAAAATTCTGAATAATCTCAAGACTCAATTTTTCGGTGTTACAAAAATCATAGTATCCCATCGGGTGATTACTTTATCAGATTCGGATTTGATTTTAGTACTGGATGAGGGTAGGATTATCGAAAGTGGAGATCATAAATCACTTTTAGCCCAGGATGGAAAATATGCGGATCTTTATTACAAACAATTGATTGAGGAGGAATTAGAAAGAATTGAGTAAGGGTAGTGCAAAAGGCTTTTCGATAGCCGAAGACGAAATTACCGGCAAAGTATACGACAGTCGCTTAATGAAGCGTTTAATGGTCTATCTACAACCTTACAGACTTCATATTGTTCTGGCTGTGATTTTGCTTTTACTATCTGCGGCAACTCGTCTGGTCGGTCCTTACTTGACCAAAATTGCAATTGATGATTATATTCTTCCGGGAAATTATTCCGGATTATTGAATATCATGCTTTATTTCATAGGCATATTAGTCTTTCAATTCTTTGTCATTTACGGACAAACTTACCTAATGCAATGGATTGGTCAGCATCTTATGTTTGATATTCGCAAACATTTGATTACTCATTTGCAAAATCTTTCCGTTCGTTTTTATGATCGCAATCCGGTAGGGCGCTTGGTAACCCGGGTTACCACAGATGTTGAATCATTGAATGAAGTGCTAACATCCGGAGTAGTTGCGATTTTTGGCGATTTATTCACATTGATTGGCATTGTCATCGTAATGCTGACTATTAATACGAAGCTGGCGCTCATTACATTCAGCGTTATCCCTCTGCTCATTTTCGTAACATTTTTGTTCAGAAAAAAAGTGCGTGAGAGTTTTCGAAATATTCGCAAGCGAATAGCGAGGATTAACGCTTATTTGCAAGAAAATATTAGTGGTATGTATATTGTCCAGTTGTTTTCTCGGGAAGATAAAAACTTTCGTCAATTTTCCAGGTTGAATCAAGATCACCTGGATGCTTATATAAAAACGATTTTTTATTTCTCGTTATTTTACCCGATTGTTGAGTTTATCGGATACCTTGCTATGGGAACAACGATTGCTTACGGTGGTTGGAAAACAGCCAGCGCTTCCATAACACTTGGTGTTCTTGTCGCTTTTATTCAATATGCTCAACAATTTTTTAGGCCCATTAGTGATCTTGCCGAAAAATACAATATTCTCCAGGGAGCGATGGCATCTGCTGAGAGAATTTTTAAAATATTAGATGAAAAACCAACGGTTCTATCATCAAGTTCGCCGGTTGATTTACCTGCTATGAATCATAAAATTGAATTCAATTCGGTTACGTTTGCATACGATAAAGAAAATTACGTTCTGGAGGATATTTCTTTTGATATTCAAAAAGGTCAAAAAATTGCCATCGTTGGCCATACCGGGGCCGGCAAGACATCCATCATCAATTTGTTGTGTCGATTTTACGATCCGCAAAAAGGCAAGATATGCATTGATGGTGTTGATATAAAGGATCTATCATTGGAAAATCTGCGCAATCGAATTGCCATTGTTCAGCAAGATATTTTTATATTTGCGGGAACTGTGGCGCAAAATATTCGATTGGGAGAGGATTTTACGGATGACCAGATTCAAGTTGCTGCAAACCAGGTTGCTGCTGAAGAATTCATCCGGCAATTGAGTAATGGATATGATACCGATATACGTGAACGAGGCAGCTTAATTTCCACAGGGCAGAAACAATTGCTGGCTTTCTCCCGTGCTCTGGCTTTCGATCCGGAAATATTAATTCTCGATGAAGCTACTGCCAGCGTCGAC
>CAYXGW010000061.1:0-34313 GCA_964464595.1 uncultured Deferribacteres bacterium | reverse complement strand
ATCTCACCGAGCACCGAGCGCAACGTATAATGCCAGAGACGGTTCGACCGTTTTGGACGTTCGAGATTCCTCGCTGGACGCCCGACGGAAAGCACATGATTGTAAAATTATTACCGGAAGATCTTACACTGTCCGAGGCCACGCAACCCCTTCCCAACTCCCGATCCAAGTCCGTCGTATCACCAAACTCGCTGAGTGCCCGTGTGTTTGGGGTAAGTTCGGCCATTGAGACCGATGACGACGCGATGTCTGTCGAAGACCGGCTATACAAGATTCTGGCAGCAGATCTTGCCCTCGTCGACGTTGAAAGTGGGGCGGTCCGGCGCCTCGTGCGCGGGATCATGCCGCGCTGGTGGAACGTCTCACCGGATGGAAGGTGGTTTGCGTTTACGCATCTTGATGGACTCAATCCGGACACCTATTACGCGCAGTTTACCCTCACTATAGCTCCTACGCAGGGTGGTGAACTTCGACAAATTGCCTCAAGTCTCGACCACAGCTACGGAATGTCTGCTAGCTGGTCCCCGGACGGACGGCACCTTGCCTACATAAGTACGGATGACTCCTCCGGAAAAAGTATTCAAGTGTTCGATGTGGATCGTGAAGAGATCCGACGTATTGGTGACAGCAAGACGCAATGGAGCTATGATTACCGTGGGCCTACATGGTCAAGCGATGGCCGTTTTATTTATGTTGCCCGGTCCGATACACTTTACGCATTAGATGTGAATCAAGGTGGAATAACACCTGTTGGGACCATCCCAGGTCGAAGCATTAGGGAGGTATGGTTGCCTCGCAAAACGCAGGCGACAGAGATTGCGGGATCGTGGATCTTGGTGCGTACGAGAGACGAGCAAACAGGGAAGGAAGGCTTGGCGCGGCTGAACCTGAGTTCCGGCCAAGCCAGTCAACTTGTAGACGTCGACGGCAATTTAGGATCATTGTGGACCACGGATATTGACGCAAACAGTAGCAGGGTCGTCTATCATTACTCTGATGCCTCCTCGAGCTCAAACCTCTGGACAGCCGACTCGAGAGACGGACAACGGCGCCGACTCACGCAACTCAACCCCCAGTTCGACCCTGCATCCCTGGGCAGGACTCAGTTGATCCGATGGGTATCTGGAAGTGGAGATAGTCTAGCCGGTACCTTGCTTCTGCCCCCGGACTATCGTGGTGACGAAAAGCTTCCGCTGGTAGTGAAGGTGTACGGCGGTTCGATGGGCTCGCGCCAGCTTCACGTATTCAATCCAACCCTTCAACTTTTGGCAACAAGAGGATACGCCGTGCTCGTTCCCGACGCCCCCTTGCGGGAGGGTACGCCCATGGCCGACATTGCTGCCACAGTGCTCCCCGGAATCGATCTAGTTGTCGAATTGGGCATCGCTGATCCCGAACACATTGGCGTCATGGGACACAGCTATGGCGGGTATAACACGCTTGCCCTGATTGTGCAGTCTACGCGATTCAGCGCAGCCGTCGCGAATGCTGCACACGGCAACATGTTCGCGATGTACAGCAGGATGACGCCGGAGGGGATGCCAAGAACCGCCTTTGCCGAGCATGGGCAGGGGCGTATGGGTGCGACTCCCTGGCAGAATCGAGAACGATACATTGCCAACTCGCCATTCTTCCACCTCGATGCGGTAACAACCCCTCTTCTACTCCTGCATGGCTCCAACGACGGCAACGTTCCGGTTCACCTTGCCGAGGCCATCTATGTGTCGTTGCGGGCATTGGGACAGACGGCTGTCCTTGTTACCTATGAGGGAGAAACGCATGCCCCGGATTCCTGGTCTTTCGCCAATGAAGTGGATTATTGGCAGCGAATCCTCGCCTGGTTTGATGAGCACCTGTAGCTCCATGCTTAAATCCGCGCAAGCAGGCTGTATCGGATGCAACATGTGACTTTTCTATTGCTCTCTCTTAACGATTCTCCAACCACGCAGCCTAATCCTCGCTTCAGCCGGGCACAAGCTCAACAGTCGTGTTGTTTGCGAACTTTTGCGTCTTAATCGCATCTTGTAGTAGTTATTGCCGCTTTTGCGGCGGTTGAGCTTTTGAACAATGAATATACACAAACTATAGAGGCAAAAATTATGAAGCATAAGTTATATAGGACATTAATTTTATTGTTTATCTCATTTATATGTATCCAATGTGCCCGTAATTATAATGACAGAGAAGTTCAGAGGCTTATAGGCTTTTGTAAGGTTTGGGGATTTTTAAAATACTACCATCCAAATGTTGGATCAGACGATATAGACTGGGATAGAGTGTTGCTTGAAACAATATCTAGATTGAGCAATCAAAATTTATCTGAATATCATAAAACTATTTTGGATTTAATAGATATCGCTGGCGCAATAAGTGAATGCAGGGCTTGTGTAAATACTAACTCCGATAAGCTAATAAAATTAGTGGATTTCTCATGGTTTGAGGATGAGGTCTTTAATCGAGATATTGCCAATAAGCTTCAATATATCCTAGAGAATAAGGAGCCCTATGAAAATTTCTACGTCAAGCCTTCTAACTTAAGAGATTCTGATTTTTCCAATGAAAAATCATATTCAGAATTAGAAAATCTGGACGTCAATTATAGAATTCTTGGCCTTTTTCGTTATTGGAATGCCATGGAATATTTTTACCCTTATAAAAATTTAACTGATAACGATTGGGATCAAGTCTTGGAAGCGTATATTCCTAAATTTGTTCAAAGCCAAGATTCATATCAATATTACCTAAACATACGATCATTGGCAGGCCAATTGAATGACGGACATTCATGGGTAAGTCATGCAAAATTCGATAAAAAATATATAGGCAAATATCCCACGACAGCTTTTCGAGTAATTAAGATTGATGACCAGTTTATAATGAGGGCCTTTGTTTCAGATTCATTGGCCAAACTTGACGGCATTGAAATAGGTGACAGAATTACACATATTGATGGTCAGCCAATTTTGGCAGCTTTTGAAGCTGAAAGACAGTATACCACAACACAATCAAATATAGCGGAAATTCAAAAAGGAGTCTTCCAGAATCTTTTTTCAGGTGATACCCGAAATTTAAACCTCACATTAATACGAGATGGTAAAGAGTATTCTGTTGATGCAATCAGGTACGAATATTCAGAGGTATTTCATAAAAACAGAACTCCTTTTCCAAATACTCATACTGCATTTTGGGAGAGATTAAACGATCAGGTTACATACGTAAATATGAAAAAGATAAGTTCTGACAAAAAAGTTCAAGAGCTAGTTGACAATGTGTTTGATTCTGAAAATTTAATCCTGGATATTAGAAATTACCCACCCTTCATGCCTTTTTTTACATTTATCAGCCATTTATTTGACAAAGAATATCCACAATTGCATGTTTATTCACTCCCATATTTTGTTTCACCCGGCTTTTTTAGACAAGTAGGTTCCCAAAATGAATTGCATACTGAAGTATTATTACCAAATCAGACTCACGTATTTAAAGGAAACATAATCTTGCTTGTTGATAGCAATACAAAAAGTAGATCTGAATTTTTCGCCTCAATTTTACAATTATTTCCTAGAGTAACTACTATCGGATCGCAAACAGCCGGTTCATGTGGAAATGCAAGGTCATTACTTTTGCCAGGTAATATATCTACTCAATATACAGCAATGGGTGCATTTTATAATGATGGTGGGCAAATGCAGAGAAAGGGAGTTAAAATTGACTTTGAAGTTTATCCTACTATTAAAGGAATAAAATCTGGGCGTGATCAATATGTTGAAAAAGCACTCGAGCTGCTGAACAAAAATTGATTGTTTGTGCTTTTGGTAATCTAACAATAGACAAAAATGAATGCGTCTAAGTTGTTATCTACTGAATTTTCATTCATAACTCTTAACTATAAGAAACCTGATAGCTGAGCCGCACTAATTTTTATCAAGACCGTTAACTAATATCTAAAGACAACACCTCTAAATCCATCTTTGTTTTTCTGGAATATTGCTTGATGTTAAATGGGGATATAATTTCTTTTCAAAACTCAAACAACAAAATCAATCTTCACAGGATCCATAGTTGGTTTTTCTTTATTGCCGTTTTTGTCATAACCATTGGTCTCCTCCTGCTTCTGCGCCAGTTCAATTTGCGCTTCCATCTCCATCCTTGCGGCTTGGGCGGCAATGGCTCTATCTGCTCCGGAAGGATTTGCGGGTGCCAGGGCAGCGCTGCGGATCTGCCTCGCTTTTTGCACGGTTGCCTGGGGATCGTTTTTTACCGGCGAAGTGTCAATCTTGACTTCACCACCAACAGCATATCGTTGACCATCGGGGCCTTTTACATATTGAAAGCTCGCACCGCCGGTTGCATATTGGCCTGCAGCAGCCAGGTGGGCCGCTTCGTGGGTCCTGACTTCCATATCCCTCTGCCTGAGTTTTTGTACTTCTTTCTGTTGATCAGAATTGGGATTGTCTTTTAGTTGCCGGGCTTCTACACCGCAAGTGCTGCAAGGGTTTATGCTTGAAATTGCCATTAATAAAAAATCTATTTAGTTTGCAAATTTATGAACTCCCTTTGGGTTTTCGGCAGCCGGTGATTTTATCTTGAGAATAAATGTTAATTTGAATTAACCATAAATTTTTAACGCAAAGACGCAAAGGAACAAAGAGTAAACCAGTATTTTGGGAATCAAACAGCGACAGCTCAAATAAAGCTGCTTGAAAATAGTCACTTTTTCTTTGGTGTTCTCAGCGGCCTCAGCATTGAATAAATCAGTTTAATTGATTCACTATTAATTTAAAAACCTGCATATTAACAATAGGTTTTGCCGATATAGAATCAAGCGCCTCATCAATTTAAAATAAATGGGAATAAATATGATTAACTATTTTCAAAAATTCATGCTTCGATATTCCGGTTTGGCTGCGATTGTTTTAGTCTTTAATTTTGGCTGCCAAACCAATGAGGATTTTCAATCAAAAAAAGCTTCAGGTTCTTATATAATAAAGGGTGAAAAAAATTATTTAAATGGTTACCCGGCAATCAATCCGGATGGTTCGGTAAATGTAGTCGTGGAGATTCCAGCCGGGACCAGGAATAAATGGGAAGTCACCAAGAACAAAGGCGACCTTAGGTGGGAATTTAGAGATGGCAAACCGCGAGTCGTGAACTATTTAGCCTATCCCGGTAATTATGGCATGATCCCGCAAACCCTGCTTCCTAAAAAATTGGGCGGTGATGGCGACCCTTTGGATGTGATCATTTTGGGGTCTGCAATTTCCCGAGGCGATGTGGTAAGCGCTAAAATTATCGGCGTGTTAAAATTATTGGACGATGGGGAACAGGATGACAAGCTCATTGCCGTTCGACCCATTGATCAACTGGGATCCGTTAATAATCTTTCCGAACTAAAAAATAAATATCCCGGCATTACGGATATTCTTGAAACCTGGTTTACCAGCTACAAAGGCAAAGGCCGCATGCAATCGCTTGGATTTGATGATGTGGTTAAAGCCAAAAAAATTATAAATGAAGCTGTCAAAGCTTACCAACAAGATCATTCATCTAAATAAAAGAGAATTTAACGCTAAGTTCGCCGATAAGTCATTAGAATCTTAGCGATCTTTGCGAGCTCTGCGTTAAAAATATTTTTGTACACCTTTAATGGCATATTCATCCAAATAAGATAAAATATGAAAAGAATTTAACGCTTAGATCGCTGAGAAAGTTATAAATAAACTTAGCGTTCTCTGAGCACTCTGCGTTTTAATATTTTTCGTTCAAAATCACCTCTTCAATACAACCCAAACAAACCCTTGATTTTCTTGCCAAAAAGCACTAGGATTTTGTGTGGTTTTTACTAACCAGAATGTTTTCATTAGTTATTGAATTTTTATTTGGTTACAGCATGGTCCGTATTACAAAAGTCTATACAAAAACCGGCGATAAGGGAAAAACCACTTTAGCCGGTGGACAAAAAGTATCCAAGGCTTCGGCTCGAATTGAAGCTTATGGCGGTGTTGACGAATTGAATTCATTTTTGGGCATAGTGGCGGAGTATATGGACAGTCAGGAAAAATTGACAAAACTACAAAACTCAATCCTGAGGATTCAAAATGAGTTGTTTGATCTCGGCTCACAGTTGGCCGTACTTCCGGAAGACCGGCGGCCCGATACGCCGGTAATTTCTCAAACCGATATCAATCGGCTGGAGCAGGAAATTGACGACATGAACAAGAACCTCGAACCATTGAAGTCATTTATATTGCCGGGAGGAGGTAAAATTTCCGCTTATTTACACGCAGCCCGAACAATCTGCCGAAGGGTCGAGAGAGGGCTTGTAAAGATGGCGGAATCCGAATCTTTAGACGGCGTGGAAATTCCTTACACAAATCGGTTGAGTGATTGGTTATTTGTTGCCGCTCGATTTGTTTCCAGGCAACTTGGCAAGGAAGAAAATTTATGGCAACCGGGTAAGAGGGGATAATGAAGTTTGAAATATTAGTTGAATCATAGCATATTTGATCAAGGAAGTTTGTAGATAAAAAAATTTATTTTGTTCTTCATGTCATGTACATAATTATTTTTTTCTAAATAATTTACATTTGAATTGATTTGTTAAAAAATATCAATCAGGTGAAGCAAATTTACATAATTACAAAGGGAGGTTGGTTTATACTCCTAAAATTTCACTTAACTTTTGGAATCTATATTGATACAACTAAATGTGCTAAAGTGAGTAGCGGCCATGGTAATTTTTAAAAGGAAGCACTTAAATTTCGAAAGCAAACCATAAATAAACCTAAAAAAGTTTTGAAAGTTTTTAATGATGAAGATGGAAATGGTTGGCGAACAAGAGTTAAGTAAGTCAAAAATTGAAAATGCTTTAGATAATAGTGATACCCATCGTGAGGAGAGGTTAGCATTTATTTCAAAGTTCAGCAACGATCTATTAAAATGCGATAAGCTCGAAGAGATCTATAAGATGGTTACTGAAACAACTCGTGAAAAACTTTGTTGTAGAACATCATCAATTTTCCTTTTCACAAAAGATGGTAAATTAAGACGAGAATATATTTCCGGCTTTGAAAACCCTTCTGAAGAATTGTATGAAAGGGGGCAGGGTTTAACTGGCCGTACTGCTGGAGATCCTGATCACTTTGGAAAACCCCATATTCAAAATGATATTGCGGCTGAACCTTCAATGCAGGATGATCCCCTGGTTAGCCAAAATGTAAGGAATTATGAGGAAACACTAAGAAGTGAATACGGATTTGAAGAAAAAGCTAAGCACATGATTACTATTCCCTTAAATGGTATTCGTAGAACTTTTGCTGTTTTACGAATTGTTAACAATTTAAATCCTAAAACAAATCGACTTGCTAAATTTGGGTTTACAGTAATTGATCAAGATTGGCTACTTACAATAGCTAATCTCGCCTCAATGGCAGTTGCAAATATTAAAAAACAAGCCAAATATGACGCTTATATCGCTGTTAATAATTTGTTAAGTCAAGAGACAAAGGAGGAAATTTTTGATTCCATAGCAAAAATCATTACTGGTAAATCAACGAGATACGAAGCATGTGTTATTCGTATTTCAGACGAGAGAAGGATGCAACTTTTTGTTGTTGGATCATCCGGTAGATCCAAGAGGAACCTAAATCAATCAATCAACATTGGCGAAGGCGTTGTTGGTGAGACGTTTTTAACCGGAAACCATTTTGTAATAAAACATTTGGTTGGAACAAAAAAAAGATATTCACATGATTGGAAAATAAACCATAAATATAAGTCAATGATATGTATCCCTTTGCAAAATATTAAAAGAACAATAAATGTGGGTACCTTATCAATATATACAAGTTTTAAATACATTTTTGATGATATTGATATAGAGAGTCTTAAAAACTTTTCTTTTCAAATCTCCAACGTGTTACATAATGTACAGGAAAGAAAAGAATTGGAGCTGATTAATAAAATAACAGAGGCGATTAATAGAGAAAACACAATTGATGCAATATTTAGAATTGTAGTTTCTCAAATTCCAACCCTAATCGGATTTGATGGTTGCCATATTATTAGAGTTAATCAGGCACTGAGTTATGGTGAAATAGTTACAAGTTCAAATAAACAAAATGTTGGGAATTCTTTCCCACTAACTATACTTTTAGCTCGTCAAGTTTTACAAGACAAAAATGTGATTAGAGTTCTTGACGTTCAAAATGATCCAAGATTTGATGATATTAGAGAGGTTGTCACTAATGTTAAGTCAATGGTCATAATCCCCATTAACTCTAATTCGGAACAAATATTGTACGGAGCAATAATTCTCTTTTCATTAGTGAAAAGCAATAATAATGGAAAAACGGATAAGGCAATTGACAAAAATAACTTGACATTAAGCAATCTTATAATTGAGCAAAATGAAAATCTCTATAATACAATAGCTAACCATCTTGCAATTGCAATTGAAAAAAAAGACTTAATTACATTTAGACATAATGAATTTGATAGACGTGACTCGATTAAAAATATAGTAAAAAATATTTCACCGAATAAAGATGAGTTTAAACAAAGCCTTAGTCTAGTTTTAAAGGAGATAATCCAAAACATCAATGCAGAGGTTGGATATATTGCAATATTCTCGAATAGTTCAAAGTTTGTGGTTCCATCGTGTTATTATGGCTTAAAGGATAATAATATACCAGAAATGAATATTGAAGGAGATGGAATTGTGGGATGGGTTTATGAGAATATGTTAGTATATACATGGCCAGGCGGTGATATTGACAACAAGTATAAGCCATATTTAAACTATTCTAATGAAATAAAGAGTGAAAAAGTTATTCCTCTTATTTATGGCAATGTAGTCATTGGAATAATTCAATTTAGCAGTTCTCTTGTTAATGCTTTTAGTACTTCCGATGAGTTCTATTTAGAGTCTTTCGCCGATGAACTCGCTATTATTATTACAAACAGAAAATTATATTTAGCAGCATTGAGACTTAGTGAGGTCAGATTTGACGAAATGAACAAAGAATCGATTTGTAAGGTCCTGGCAAAAACAACTTGTGAAATTATGGGATCGCCAGTAACTCGTGTTTGGTTGAGGAATTACGAGGATGGCAGTGAATTTTTGGAGATGAAAGCCTGGCAAGGAGTTAGTTTAACTAGATCATCTAACTTCAATATGACTAGATCCCAGGGAGGCGTTACTTGGGGGACTATTAACAAAACAGAAGAACAAGCTAAATTAAGCTTAGATTCAGATCAAGATCACTCGGCCTCATATTATTCGTTAATTAATAATATCAATGCTCCGGATATTGATTTTGAACATCCTGATTTTGTTAGTGATAATCGCTTGCAATCTATGATTTCCATGCCTTTAATAGTCCAGCAGGAAGTGATTGGAACTATTAATACGTTTGGAAGAAGAAAACACGGTTTTTCTGAAAAGGAGATACATCTGCTTAAAAATTTAGCTATTAGTGGCTCAATTGCTTTGAAGAATGCACAATTAACTGAGCAAGCAAAAAAAATCAATGAGAAAATACTGGATTCAGCACAAATTTCAAACCCAGGAATGGTAGCTTTGAGCTTCACACACGATGCAACTCATACTTTGCATTACATAAATGCATTGCTGTCCTCTTTGGTGGAGCTAGTACCAAAAAATACGAGAGAATCAGCGGAAGGGGAAAATGTTATTCGATCAATTACACACTATTCAGAACAACTGGATAATTTATTTGGCAGCTTAATACGCTATTCAAAATCTAAAGATATTAATTATAGACACGAAAAATTAAAAGAACTAATTGAGGATGTAATTGACCTTTATGAAATTAGGTTTTCGTCTAACAAAATAAAGTGTTCCTTAATATTTGAGAGTAAGCAATTTAAAAATGTTAGCATTGAATGTGATAGGAATCAAATTGAACAAGTGTTTATTAATTTGTTTAACAATGCCATTTTTGCAATTCGACAAAAGAGACCAAGGGGGCCAAAAATAGAAATATACATTAGAGATTTAAAAGGGGAATCTGTCGAGATACTATTCAAAGATAATGGAATAGGGATATTTAAAGAAAATCTTTCTATGGTTTTTGAGCCACTTTTTACAACTAAAGGAATTGAGGGTAGTGGTTTTGGACTTGCAATTTGCAAGAGAATTATTGAGGATAATCATCTTGGAAGAATTCGTGTTAATTCAAATATTGGACAAAGCACGACATTTATTATTAAATTATTGAATAAGATTTTCTAAAAGAAAAGGAGTTAAAACATGTCAATGTCGATAGCATGGTTAGATGATGATAAAAAATTCTTGGATAGCACAATTCCACTTCTAGAGAAACGGGGATTTATGATAGATGGATTTACAAAGCCAAGGCAATTCCTTAGTGAATTCAAAAAAAATAAATTGAAGTACTCATTATTGCTTTTAGATCTTTCAATGCCTGAAATGGATGGCGATGATGTATTTGACGAAATTAAGAAGGCTTCATGTGTTCCAAGTATTTTTGTAAGTGCATATTTAGATGATGTTCCATGGGTGGAAAGGCTGAAAAGATTCGGCAAAAAAATCCCAACAATTCCTAAGCCGTTCCCAATGATTACCAGCAGTAAATATGAAAAGATTGTGGCAAAAATTGAAAATATCCAAAAAGTTTATGAAGAGAAACTCAAAGTATTCCAATATTCTTATGATGATTTTATTAAACTCTCAGATCGTCAACTAGACATTCTATTTTATCGGGCTTCTGAAGTAAATTCTGTGTTTGTAGGAAATTACTTCCAAAATTATCCAACAGATGATTGGGTTGTTATTGGGAAGTCACCCGAAAATGTTATAGCACACGGAAAAAGTGATGAGGAACCATTTGAAGAAGATTTACTTGAAATGGCTGAGAAAATTGATTGTCCTGTTTTTACCTATTCAAGGCTAGTGGTTCTTGAACAGGTGGAGACTAAATGGTCGAAAGGGGAGGTTCATAAATTCTATTATCCTACTCTGACATTGGAATTTTTCAGTAAACAAAAATGGAGATGATTATCAGTTCAAGAATTGTAAAAGACGGGTAAAAATGTTCCCAAATTCATGTGACTGGTCATTTTACTAAATGTTGAAATTATGTTACTAAAGAAAATATTTTGACTTAGAGGGCTTTATGTCAGAAACGGAACAAGAGATAGGAAGAGATGGTGCTAAAAATGCGATAAATTATTTAGCATCAACATTAAAATTTGATGGTTTTTGGAATGCTTATGAAAACCCTAGTATGGTTAGATTATGTGGTATGGATGGTAAACTTCATCGTTATGATTTGTTCTGTGGGTATATAGAGACATACGTACCCATTAAGAAAAAACCAGTTTATGTTGAGGCCAAGAGTTATTCTTCAAGTAATTTAGGACTTCATTATAATGATTTTCTTATCAAATCTTTCAGTATATTCTTAAAGAGTTTAGAAAATCGCAATGGAGATAAGCCATATTTTTTATTCTTTAGTGATCATCCATTTTATTGTACTAAGTTCATTCACATTACAGGTATTGATTATATAGAAACTCAACAGAAAAAAAATAAAGGAAAGTATGGCATTAAGGAATATACATTGAAAGCTATAGCTGATTTTAGTAATCATGTTTGGATTTTGATATTCAACAAGATTCCACAAGAACTTTTTTATCAAAAAGATATACTGGAATTAATTGATTTTTTAAAGAAAACGCCGAGTTCTCTGGAAAGTTAAGAATAGTTAAAATGACAATAGATGACAAAAATTTAGATCCGATACAAGTAGGAAATAATCTACATAATTATTATTTTAATATTTTAAATAAAATTTATGATCATAAGTTAATTGATACTGGTTTCTTTAAGCATCCCTTTATACCAGATTTCTTATTTAATGGGGAACAAAGAAACATATATTTCTATATTCGGTACTCATTCTTTAACTTAGCAGAAGAAATGGACAGCCTTTCAGAATATAATCTCAACTCTTTTCATGAAATGGTAATAATATTTTTGGAGAAAGAGAAATATCCAATAAGTTCAAAGCTTTGGATAAATCGGGATATTTTGGTAGTTTTTAGTGAGGCAATCGAATCACTTAATAAAGAATTGAAAACAGAGGATTCAACCTTTTCATTTTTTAGAATGTACTGTAAACGTATCTTTGAACAAACAGGAAAAGTAATAAGTGAAAAAAGGATGGAGCAATTAATAAAAAATTATAAATTAGTCGGTAAAAAAAGTGCGTGATTTTAAAATATATAGTTTAAAGGAAAATGATGTTAAATAAAATATTGTGGATAGAAGATGATAAAGAATTCTTGAGAGTAACTATAGAGATAATGGAGGGTGAAGGATTTCTAGTTGATGGTGTTACCAGTGGACATGAGGGAATAGAAAGACTTAAGAAAAACTATTTCGATTATTCACTTGTACTTCTCGATTTATACATGGGGCATGATATTATTGGAATAGAAACTTACGAAGAAATTAAAAAGATCAATTCACAAATACCTGTTATTCTTGTAAGTGCTCATTTGGATGAGGATGTTTGGCGAACCAAATTAAAATTGTTAAATGAAAGATTACCAGAAATAAAAAAGCCATTTCTAATGAATACAAGTGCTCATTTTGCAAAGATAATGGAGACGATTAGAATTGAACAAAATAAATACAACAAAAAAATAATAAATCCTTTTAAATACTCTTTCGAGGAATTTAAGAAACTGGCTGATGAAGAATTGGATAAGTTGTTCAAAGTCGGTTCCGAAATAAATTCAACCTTTGTGGAAGAATACTTCCAATTGCATCCAAAAGATGATTGGATTGTAATTGCACAGTCACCTGAAATTGTAATAGCACATGGTAAAAGTGATTCAGAACCAATTGAAGAAGATTTACTTGAAATGGCTGAGAAAATTGACTGTCCTGTATTCACTTATACCAGGCCGGTTGTAATTGAACAGGTGGATACTAGATGGTCGAAAACCAAGATTCCTGAATTCTATTATCCTACTCTGACACTAGAATTCTTGAGTAAACAAAAAAAACCGCTAATTATCAAAGGGGATTTTGATACTGGAAATCCTTTTAACTTTTTTAGTTATGAAAAACTTCTTAAAGATGGAATTATTGACAGGAGTATAATGCGAGTATCTCCTCCTGATAAGCTTTGGGGTAAAAAGTATACATATTTTAATTTAAGATTAAAATGTAATCTTGTGGGGAAAAAATCCAAAATGGAAGTGACTATAAGCTCAAGAGTCGTGAAAAACTGGGAAAATGCTCCTCAGGTACTGAATTATAAAAACCGAATAGCTTTTGTAGGGATTAACTTACTTAATGAAAATAATGTAATCTTAGTTCTCGACGCCAAGAATAAGGAAACAGATATAATTATTGAGTAAATAACAATACTCATTATATTCAAACTAATTATGTTTGCTATTTGTGCCTTCAAATAGAGAGAACAGGTATATCATTTTGAGTTGTATTTATATAACGAATATTGCAATCAAACATTTACACCATTAAGGAAAATGGGGAAGTGTGTTGTTTACTTAATTATGCATTGTACAAATAGACAAACCATATGGCAACTCCTGAAACATCAACAAATTATTTTAAAAAACTCCAAGATAAAAATTTCAATTCCAGCGCTATTCGTCGGTTCGGCAAAACCGGTTGGTTAGTCAGCCAGGTGGGTTTTGGCGGCTATCGTGTACACCATTCCTCTGAACAGCATGCCGTGGCTTTAAATCACGCCCTCCTGAATGGCATTAACCTGATCGACACCTCCAGTAATTACACCGATGGCGGCAGTGAGTTATTAATTGGCAAGACTCTGCAAGAATTGAGTGCAATCAAACAAATTTCCCGAGACGAAGTGGTCGTCGTTTCCAAGGTCGGATATGTTCAGGGTCAAAATTTAAATTTGGTTCAAGGTCGGGAAAGTGATGGCAACCCATATCCGGACATGGTCAAATATATGGACGGCTGCTGGCATTGTATTCACCCGGATTTTTTGCAAGATCAATTGCGTTTGTCATTATCACGCTTGCAATTGGATCATCTGGATGTTTACCTGTTACACAATCCTGAATATTATCTTACAGACGCCCGGAAAAAAGCAGAACCGGATTTGAGTGCTGCCAGGGAAGAATATTACAAGCGAATAAAATTGGCATTCGAATGGATGGAGCAGAAAGTAGCCGAAGGAAAAATTCAATATTATGGGATTTCTTCCAACACTTTTCCCAACTCATCTCAGGATTTTGAGTTCACTTCATTAGAAAAAGTTTATGATATAGCCAATGATATTTCCAGTGATCACCATTTTCAAGTGATTCAATTTCCGTTCAACCTTTATGAAACCGGGGCTTGTTTAACCTTAAACCAGGTTTCTGATAAGTTATCCTTGCTTGATTTCGCCAGTGAAAACCAATTGGCCACGTTGGTCAACCGGCCATTAAATGCAATGTCAAAGGACAGTATGGTTCGTTTAGCCAGTTTTCGTGAAACGGACCCAAACATCATTCGGGAACAATTTGAGGTTCATTTACAAGAACTTCAGGAGGTCGAATCTGTTTTTACTACAGAGGTCGTCGAAAAATTGAGGGATGAAATTTCAAAAGAAAGTCTGGAAAAAGTATTCCTGATGTCCGGACAATTAAAATTTGCCCTGAAGAGTTTTCAAAGTTGGTCTCACTGGGATCATGTCAAAGAAAATATCTTAATTCCGCAGATTGCTTCATATGTAAATTATATCAATAACAAATTGAAAGACGACACTTCATGGCAGAATTGGTCGAAGAAATATATACAAATCGTTTGGAAATTGTGTGAAGTCATAACCCTTCATTATGAAAACCAGGTAGCACTACATTCAAATGAGATCTCCGGGAAATTAAGTAAGCTTTGTCCAGATCTGACAAATTCTTCAACTCTCTCCCAAAAAACATTGCGAATATTAAGTTCGACCGGAGGGGTAGATTGTGTCCTTTTGGGTATGCGAAAAATGAAATACGTAGCGGATGCATTAGACACATTTGCTGCGAAAAAAATAGAGAACGCAAATCAAATTTTGGGGGATTTACAGCTTGACTGACACATTTGGTTTTGACGGCCCAAATATTTCGATTGAAAAAACGGGTACAATCTCCTCACCTAAAACGAAGAAAATTTCGAAAAAAAAACCAAAAACCAAGTTGGTGCCGCTCTATAATGTTGTGTTATTGGATGATAATAACCATTCTTATGATTATGTGATCGAAATGCTGATGAGTATTTTCAGGCATAGCCAATCAAAAGCATTCCAAATGGCTTGCGAAGTGGATAGTGCCGGCAGGGTTATAGTTGATACGACAAATAAGGAGCGGGCTGAACATCGGCGAGACCAGATTCATGCATATGGTGCTGATTGGAGAATACCCCATTGCAAAGGATCAATGTCGGCTACGATTGAACCTGTAGAGTAATGATATTTTATGATTTTGATGTTATGTTCAAAACACTCTATGCCACCCCTATCATTTTGATGTTGCCATTATTCACAACATATTCGCTTTCAGTTTTTTGAGCATAACTAGTGATTGCTCCTTTAAGTAACTATCGTGTATTTTTCCCAGGTTCCGTTTTCCATTTTCCAGGTTTTTCTCCTGTATATTTTCGAACACTTTTCTGTAATAACAATAGTCTTCGTTTAGGTGGTGTTCATCGTTCCAATCAAAGACCATATTCTTTATATCTGAAAATCCCTTTCTTTGAAAGGCTATTGGAGGATGGACGTGATATAAGTTAATCTCACCAGTAGCGGCCAGATAGGATGTGTAATCATCTATACCAAGAGGCTTTCCATCGTATTTCATCATTTTTTCATAGCATGAGTTATTGTAAACGATGCAATGCGAACATTGCGCATAATATATCTTATGAATATTCTCTTCGATTTTCTCTCCAACTGGTGTTTCATATACTCCGCATATTAATATGCCCCAATCATCAGGAACACTTGTTAACGCGGCTTGAATTTTTTTATAAGGTTCTTCAGAAAATACCACGTCATCCTCAACAACCAAAATAGATTGCAAGTTGTTATTTTTTGCCATTTCTATTAATTTGATATGGCTTTTGGCGCAGCCCGTTCTTGGCTCAACCGGGTCATATATCGCTGGAAACCGCACAATGTTGAAACTATCTGGAAACTTGCTCATCTCCTCTGTGAACAGTTTCCAGCGATCCTTTCTATGTGCCAGGTTAATACAATATGCTGAATTATTTCTTCCATTCATTTTATCTCCCATGTTTAATTGACTAGGATCGTAAGAAAAGGCTCAATAATTTATTCATCAAAAATCGCATTTTGCTAACTCGGTTATCCGTCCTTTTATTAGCATGAGGCATGGGAATATCTGGTATATCACATTTCAAGAAGTTACACAGCTCTTCAAAACTGTCACCATTTTCCCAGCATACCTTAATGAAATCGCTGCCTCGATTCCTAAAATAAGCTCGAACGTTGTGTCTTCTGTAGAACTCCAGGTGTTGTTGATCATGTTTATGTGGAAAGTTGAAACCGTATATAAGGTTTCTGCAGTGTCTCGTGGGGTGAGTTCTCATTGAATGACTCTTGAGGCTGTCAAGCCATACATTCTCAAATTTTCGGACTGTTAGTATAAATTTGCTCCCTGGAAACATATGATCGAGCTCTTTATACATTAATGGCCAGGGCCAATCTTCAAATAGGTCAAAGTGGCTGACTCTTTGTTTGATACGAGTAAAATCATTTCTTAGAACAAAATCTTCAAGAAGATCCTTTTCCCAACTTGTGCAGCGATAACCTAGGATTTTTCCGCACTCACCTAGTGTGGAGGTGCCAGTTTTGTGTAAACCTATTCCAAATATCTTAGGTTGGCCATCCGTTAACTTCATTTGTTTTGTCTAAGCATTTCAATATCGCCGAACATAGGTTTATACTAGTCTCAAACACTCCAATATACAACAATATTTGTCGAATAAATAGCCAATTTGTGCCTGATTTGGAATATATGGAATTCGCATAAACCCATACTTATATGACATAAATATTATATTTAACAAAGAATGTCAAGCTATTTTCATAGGATCATCAAAATATATTTTCTGAAAATCTCCTTAGAAAAACCGAAAAGCTATTCGCATAACCAACCTAATTAAATGTTATAGAATAGGGCTGGTAACCAGAAGAAATGTTCCCGCTGTTGATGCTGTAAAAACTGTCGTTCCAAACGGCGGGCAATTGATGGCGATAATCATTTCAATATCAACCTAATGCACCGCTTTGATCTATACACTTCTACGCCACAGATCTATTTTGCCATGGCTTGTAATGGTCTTTTTTTCAAGAACATAGTGGAAGTGTATTTCAAAATATCGAACGCCGTTAAATTCGGTTTTTCTGCAATCGTATTGGGAAATTGTCATTTTACTCTTTAGTGGCAATTTTGAAAAAGACGTTGCCAATGTGACATTTACGGACTGGATATTTTTCACATTAGCTTGCTTGTGTAGTTATTTTATTTAAATTCAAAAGAAAAGAAATCATCGTCCTTATAAAACCACAGGTTATCCGTTCACACCTTTGGTTTTTATGTTGATTCTTCCTGGTTTGTAATCAATACATTAATCGAAAGGCCTCTGCAAGCCGGCGCCGGGTTGACGCTTTTACTCATTGGGTTACCCTTATTTTACTTTTTTAAAAAGAAACAAAGTAAATTATCTTGAACAACAAAAAATATATGCATTCAAGTGTAAAATTAGATAATATTGATTCAGCTATAATAAAAGAAATTGTTAAACGTTCTTTAGAAGAAGACATCGGAAAAGGTGATATAACCACATCGTTATTAGATGGTAGCGATCATATTGTCAATGGTCAATTCATTGTTAAAAAAGCCGGAATTATTGCTGGTTTAACTGTTGTCAAAATGGTGTATGATTGCCTGGACAAAAAGATCCGGTTCACTAATTTATTCCAGGATGGCAGCCGGGTTGAGCAAGGCTCCATCATCGCCGATATTCGTGGTTCTGCTTATGAATTATTGGCAGGCGAACGAGTTGCCTTGAATTTTTTGCAACGAATGTCAGGTATTGCTACATTAACCAATAAATTCGTAGAAAAGGTAGCAGGTACTCAAACCGTTATTTTGGATACACGAAAAACTGTACCGGGTTTACGCATTCTGGATAAATGGGCGGTACGTTTAGGTGGGGGTAAAAACCATCGCTTTGGGCTTAACGATATGGTGCTAATAAAAGAGAATCATATTAAACTGGCAGGCTCCATATCCAGTGCAGTAAATTCAGTAAAAAAAGGATTAAAAGAGAATAATCAAAACCTGGAAATTGAGATAGAAGTAAAGAATTATGCCGAGTTAAGAGACGCTCTTGAACTTGGTGTGAATAGAATTCTTTTGGATAATATGACTTTTAAAGAAATTAGAGAAGCAGTGAATATTACGAAAAATAAAATCCCTTTAGAAGTATCGGGAAATGTAACTTTGGAAAATGTCAGTTCGATTGCTGTAAAAGGTATTAATTATGTTTCTGTTGGTATGTTGACTCATTCGGTAAAAGCATTGGATATCAGTTTTTTATTAGATTGAAAAATTTCTAAAGAATGGTAAGGATGTCATTTCGACGTAACCCTTCGGCTGCGCTCAGGATAAACTCTGTGAGGAGAAATCTTGTCGTCTAAAATGTCATTTTTTTTGCGTGTAAAAAGATTTCTCGTCGTAAACTCCTCGAAATGACAGAAATATGAATTTTCCGGATTTTTAATGTAAAAAATTAATTTATAATTAATTTGGAGGTAATAAGTTGTCAGTTGAAAAAATCTATGAAGAAATGAAATTAAAGTTAAATCGTATTGTCCCGGAAATTGAAATGCGTTATAAAGCGGAATTGGTTTACGACATCAACCGATTGAAAATTGAAAAAAATGCAGTAATTTTGGGCCACAATTATATGGAGCCTGCATTGTTTTATTTTGTTTCGGATTATGGCGGAGATTCTTTAGAGCTTAGCCGCAAGGCAGCGGAAACCGATAAAGACATTATCATATTTTGCGGTGTCCGGTTTATGGCTGAAACTGCCAAGATTTTAAATCCTGAGAAAACGGTCTTATTGCCGGCCAAAGAGGCGGGTTGTTCTTTAGCCGCCAGTATCACCGCGGAAGATGTTCGCAATCTAAAAAGCAGGTTCCCGGGAATTCCGGTGGTGACATATATCAATACTTATGCTGACGTAAAGGCCGAATCTGATATTTGTTGTACTTCCGGGAATGCAGCTGCAGTTGTAGAATCATTGGATACCGATATTGTCATTTTTCTCCCGGATGAATATTTAGCCAGGAATGTTGCAAGAGAGACCGGCAAAAAAATCATTTTCCCAAATGGTAACGGTAACGGACATTCTGAGAAGAATCATGATTTCCAGCTCATCGGGTGGAATGGCTTGTGTGAAGTTCACGATAAATTTACTGTTGAAGATATAAAAAATGCTCGCGCCCAATTTGAAGATGTGATTATTTTGGCTCACCCGGAATGCAGCCCGGAAGTTGTGTCAGCTTCCGATTATTCAGGAAGCACAACTGCGATGATTAAGTACGTGGAAAAAACTGCAGCCAAGAGATATCTATTGCTAACGGAGTGTTCCATGGGAGATAATGTGGCCGCCGCCAACCCGGAAAAAGAAATGCTGCGGTTTTGCAGTGTCAGATGCTCGCATATGAATCAAATTACACTTGAAGAAACTTTGAATGCTTTGAAATTCAATCGATATGTTATTGAAGTTCCGGAAGATGTCAGGGCCAAAGCCTATGATGCTGTAGAAAGAATGCTTGCGATTGGTTAATAAAAAAGTCAATAAAGATAAATCCACAAAGATTAGTATAAATTATCAGATTCTAATTTAGAAGTGGCGTTTAATTGTCATTTTGTTGTCATTGGTCATTTGTTGTCATTGACCTAATGACTATGAATGACCTAGAAAATGAGATAGAAGCGAAGCATAAAGTAAGTCAATGGATATTTAGCCGATAATTAGGAATTGCTAAACAAGCATGCCTGCGCAAAATGTAACCAAGAAACTCGGTAGTCTTCCCAAGAATCCGGGGGTGTATCTTTTTCAAAATAAACAGGGCAAGGTAATTTATGTAGGCAAAGCTAAAAACCTGCGAATTCGAGTCAGAAGCTATTTTCAGAAAGGCAGGTTTGAGGGGCCAAAGTTTTCCGCCCTGGTTAAGAAAATTGGTGATCTGGAATGGATTGCTACGGATTCCGAGTCCGAGGCTTTCATTCTCGAGGCTAACATGGTCAAAGAATATAAACCTCGCTACAATATCAATTTGAAAGATGACAAAAGTTTTCCTTACATTCGAGTTACGAAAGAGGAATTCCCGAGGATATTCCCGACTCGGAATATTGTGCGTGATGGCTCTAAATATTTTGGCCCTTACACAGATGTTCATACTATGCGGGGATTATTAAAAGCGGTGCGAAGAATTTTCCCCATTCGCAGTTGTAATTACCGATTGGACGAAGAAACTGTTAAAAATCGTAAAGTCAAATTGTGCCTGGATTTTCATATTCATCGTTGTTTAGGTCCATGTGAAGGTTTAATAACTGAAGCTGATTATAAAAAAATTATTGATCAAACAGTAGCTTTCATAGAAGGTAAAGAGGCCAAAATAGTCAAACAGTTGCGTGAAGAGATGAGCAAATCTGCTCAGTCAATGGAATTTGAAAAAGCAGCCAGGATTCGTGACCAGGTTAATGCCATCGAGATTTTTCGTGCACGGCAGAAAGTCGTTTCGAATGATGATATCGATCGGGATGTGGTCGGAATTGCCAGCGAAGATGACACAGCTTGTGGCATCATCTTTAAAGTGAGAGAAGGAAAAATCGTAGGCCGGAATCATTTTTTCCTGAGCCGATATTTAGATCAATCAACCCAGGAAATATTACACGCCTTTTTGCAGCAGTATTATGTTAAAGTTGATTTTATCCCACGCGAGATATTTATACCCGAAGATGTTGATGATCCTGTTGAATTTGAAAATTGGCTAACGGAGAAGCGCGAAGCGAAAGTTACATTGATATCGCCTAAAAAGGGCGAAAAGGCAAAATTGGTTCGCCTGGCCACCCGAAATGCGAAGTTACTACTCGGGGAGCTAAAACTGCAAAAGATGAAAGAAAAAGAGGATAAAATTGCCGGACCGGTTTCAGCATTGCAGGAAGCTTTGTCACTGCCAAGACTGCCAAAACGAATAGAAGCATTTGATATTTCAAATACTTCCGGCATAGACCCGGTTGCATCCATGGTGTGTTTTATCAATGGCAAACCAAGCAAATCAAATTACAGGCATTTTAAGATTAGAAGTGTCGAGGGTATTAATGATTTTGCGATGATGAAGGAAGTTGTGTTTCGGCGCTATCGCAGGCAGTTGAATGAGAAAGCTGAGCTGCCTGATTTAATTTTGATTGATGGCGGCAAGGGACAGCTATCCAGTGCCCTTGCTTCGCTGGAAGAACTAGGTCTTGATGAGCAACCCATCATTTCTTTAGCGAAAAAACTGGAAGAGGTATTTATTCCGGATTTTCCCGATGCGCAAAATATTCCCAAAAGTTCTCCGGCAATTAAATTATTACAACAGGTTAGAGATGAATCACATCGCTTTGCAGTGAAGTTTCATCGTTCTTTACGGACCAAGCGCCTAACCATGTCAGAAATTGACCAAATTCCCGGAATAGGTCCGAAACGCAGAAAACTACTGATCGAACATTTCGGATCGATACGCGGGCTTAAAGTTGCTAATGTAAATGACATGAAAGCAGTGGATGGTATTCCTGGATCGGTAGCCGAAAAATTGGTTGAATATTTTAGTAATGGACACAGATCAGAAAAATAACCACAGAGTCGCTGAGAACACAGAGATGTTTGTTTTAGTTTGCTAATATTGAGTTTGATTTTATTATTTTTCTTTGTGCCTTTGTGCCTTTGTGCCTTTGTGCCTTTGTGCCTTTGTGCCTCTGTGGTAATAAAGAAAAATTAAAGGACAAAAATGCAAGAACCGGAAGTAACGATTGAGTTGGCTTTACAACATGGATTATTAAAAGAGGAATATGAGAAAATTTGCGAAATTCTGGACAGGACTCCAACTTATTCGGAATTGGGAATTTATTCAGTAATGTGGTCGGAGCATTGCAGCTATAAGAATTCCTTAATGCTGTTAAGAACATTACCCAAAGAAGGCCCTTCTCTTCTCTTTAAAGCGGGTGAAGAAAATGCCGGATTGATTGATATTGGCGAAGGGCTGGCCGTCGCTTTTAAAATTGAGAGTCACAATCATCCCTCGGCTGTGGAGCCTTATCAAGGCGCTGCAACCGGTGTTGGCGGCATTATGCGCGATATATTTACTATGGGCGCCAGGCCTATAGCGGCATTAAATTCACTGAGGTTTGGCACACTGGAAAATAGCCGCAATCGATATCTGTTCAATGGTGTTGTTCGGGGTATCGGAGATTATGGCAACTGTTTAGGTATTCCAACCGTTGCCGGTGAAATTTACTTTGATGAAGCCTATTCAGAAAACCCGCTGGTGAATGCCATGTCGGTAGGAATTGTTAAAACCGATCGAATCGCCAGGGCAATCGCTTCGGGAGTCGATAACCCGGTTTTTATTTTCGGTTCTCGAACCGGGAGGGACGGAATTCATGGCGCTACTTTTGCATCCGAAGAAATTAGCGAAGAGTCGGAGGGAAAGCGACCACAAGTCCAGGTCGGCGATCCGTTTACAGAGAAGCTGATTATGGAAGCTACTTTGGAGATGATTAAAAAGGATTGCATCGTTGGCATCCAGGATATGGGAGCCGCTGGAATCACGTGTTCTGCCGCCGAAACTGCTGAGAAAGGCGGATGCGGCATCGAGTTAGAACTGGATAAGACGCCGCTACGAGAAAATGGCATGATCCCTTATGAAATCCTCTTGTCCGAATCACAGGAAAGAATGCTTGCCATTGGCAAAAAAGGACGCGAGCAAGATGTTATTGATATCTGTGAAAAATGGGATTTAAACTGGGCCATTTTTGGCCGGGTGACCGAAGGAAATAAACTTAAGGTAAATTGGGAAGGGGAAACCGTTGCTGAAATTCCGGTGGGATCTTTGGCCGCGGGTTCTGGTGCGCCGGTTTACGAAAGGGAAGCCAGAAGACCGGAATACCTGGATAATATTAATCATTTTGATTTTGAGCAGTTGCAACAACCAAAAGATTTGAATGTAGTACTTCAAAAACTGTTAGCCAATCCAAATATCGCAAGCAAGTCCTGGGTATACGAACAATACGATACTATGGTAAGAACCAATTCCGTGATATTGCCAGGCTCTGATGCCGCCGTCATTCGGATTAAATCAACCAATAAAGCTCTGGCTATGACAACCGATTGCAACAGTCGTTATGTTTATTTGAATCCACGCAAGGGAGCACAAATAGCCGTTGCAGAAGCTGCCCGTAATGTGGTTTGCACGGGAGCAAAACCGATGGCGGTTACCAATTGCCTTAATTTTGGTAATCCTTATAAACCGGAAAGTTTTTGGCAATTCAAAGAGGCCGTCCTTGGAATGGGAGAAGCATGTAAAGTCTTTGAGACGCCTGTTACAGGCGGTAACGTCAGTTTTTATAATGAAAGTCCGGATGGCGCCATATATCCAACACCTGTCATTGGGATGATCGGATTATTGGAAGATATAAACCAGGTTACTCCTTCCTGTTTTCAAGAACAAGGAGATGCGATTTATCTGTTGGGAAGAACGGTTGGTGAAATTGGTGGATCGGAATACTTGTCAGCGATCTTCGACTTGGTAAAAGGAGATGCGCCTGAACTGGATTTAAATTTTGAGAGAAGACTGCAGCAATTTCTTTTGGAAGTGATTCAATCCGGCATGATCCGGTCTGCGCATGATACTTCGGAAGGCGGTCTTGCGGTTGCATTGGCGGAATGCTGTATCATTAATAGAACCAATCCAACAGGTGCATCTATTCAATTAGAAGTGGATGGCAGACCTGATTTTATTCTGTTTGGCGAGGATCAATCCAGGATAGTTGTGACATGCAATCAGAATAATCGGGAGAAGTTGGAATCCTTAGCACTGCGAAGGGAAATTCCGCTTCAATTTCTTGGAGAAACGGGTGGAGATATATTTAGAATCAATGAGTTGATTGAAATATCCACTAGTGAAATCATGGAAATTTATTATAACGCCATCCCTGTAAAAATGAGTTTGTAAGTTGCTATTCTGAATGAAACTAATTGACAAAAAATACTTTGAGGCATTCAATCGAGAACTAGGATTTGAAATTCAAAAGTGCTTTGATAACTATGACTTCAGCGAAGCTAATGGAGATTTGGGAATCAAAAATGCCGTTTCGGCTGTTTTCTCTTCCAATATCGAGGGCAATACGATTGATCTGAATACTTTTATGAACCAAAGATTAGCAAAGAAAAAATTCATAAAGAATAAAGAGGCAGAAGAAATTGAGGATTTGATTTCGGCTTATCAATTTGCCCAGGAAAATACTTTAAATGAAGATAATTTATTGGCAGCTCATAAGATATTATCAAAGGGATTTTTACAAAGAGCCAGGCAAGGGCAATATAGAAATGAAGCCAGTGGCGTTTACAGTGAAAAAGGTCTGGTTTATTTAGCCGTCGAACCGGAAAAAGTTGTAGATAAGATGAAAAGATTTTTTGAGCAAATCATTGAGCTTTTGGCAAGTGATTTGAAAATGGCAGAATCTTTTTATCTTGCTGCTTTTGCTCATTTAATATTTGTTCACATCCATCCATTTTCCGATGGCAATGGCCGTGTTGCCCGGTTATTGGAAAAGTGGCTATTAGCAGGTTGTATTTCGCCGGATGTATGGAAACTCAATTCGGAGAAATATTATAAAGAGCATTTGAGTGAATATTATCAGAATATTAATTTAGGAGTTAATTTTTACGAACTGAATTATGATGAATGTTTGCCATTTTTGACGATGTTACCTAAATGTCTAACCTGAATGGTAACTGATTTTGAGAAATACCAAAGCTTTGCAAGGTTTATGATGCCAGAAATTTTGGTTCTTCTAAGACCAATTTACATTTATGTTCATAGAAGTTTCCCAAAAGCTGAGTCATTGTGATAAGTATTTTCGAAAAGTTTTTTATAAATCAATGTTTATCCAATCATTTTATCCGTATTGCAAACACCGTCACATCATCTTTAAAGCCCATTGGTGACCCTATTTGTTTCCATTTTAGGATAGCTTCAGTAAGTAACTTAGGATCCTGACTTTCGCTATTTAAGAATCCTGAAACAAAGTTAGTGAGATCGTTGATTTCGGAATGCTCCGCCAGACCATCAGTGAAACCAACAACAATGTTTCCTGATTTTATTTCTTGTCGTTCCTCCATTATGGGTATTTTCATTGGGTGACCTAAAAGTGGGCCCTTTTCCTTTGGGAAATAATTAAAGGTCCATTTTGCCTCGTCTAGTGCGAAGATTATTAAGTTTTCATGTCCTGCCCGTGACGCGCATATCCATTTCTTGTCATCTATTACTGTTATAATACAATAGACCATAGTGCCAGTAACGCCGATCGTCCTTGCCAATTGGAATAACTCAGTTGCAACATGAGCTGTTGAACAAGAATTATAAGAAGACTCAAAAGCAGCCATTAGGGGAAGCATATGCAGGCATCCTCTAATGCCATGTCCTTCGCCATCAATAAGAATCAATCCAACCGTGAATTCATTAATGCGCTTCCCCGCATAGAAATCACCACCTAAATTGGACATGTGTGGCTTTGAAACGATACAGGCATCTATAATATCGGATTTAGCAAGTTCCCATCTATCAAACATCTTATCGGCTATTTGCTGCGCTACGAAATCAATATCTCCCTTGATTGTTCTTCCATGTATCAATTCTAATACAAGACCTGCCTCAGATGCAATACCATTTGCCAGATTCACTAAGTGTAGTAGTGGCAGGTTCTTGCGTGGATGTATATATTTGACCCAAACGACCCCAATGCACTCACCTCTTACTGTTATAGGTATGCCCATTTCACCTCGGACTCCCTGTTCCACAGGTGGTGTATTGAGTTCGTCAGGAGGTCTATCTCCTCCAGGACCTGGAAACCAATCTTCACCAGTCCAATAATGAATGGTGAATCTCGTTGTACTTGTTATACTACCAATCCAAATTGTTTTCTGTGTGCGTTGCACAAACGCAGTCCAACCATTTTTTCTGGGCTGGGGTTTAAAGTCTGCATAGTTGGCAGCAGATACATCAAAGATTCCGGCATAAGCATTCCACTGCCAAATATCGCAGTAACTGGCCTCGAAATATTCTACTGCTATTTCTGTAATATCCTTTAGTGAGGTCTGCACCTCCATCTTTTTTCCAGTCGCTTTCCAGCACAAATCAATTAGTTTTCGATTCATTGAAGCTTGCCGATTTAGTTGATAAGCAACAGCTGCCTTATTAGCCGCATACCATAAAGAACGTACGTGGTGAGGTAAAAACTTATTTGATTCAGTGCACTCAAGACATATGACACCTATCGTCTCACCATCAACATCCAGGGGAACGGCCAATTCACTTTTTACATCCTTATTGATCCAACGGTGAATTCGACTAAACTCTGACTGATTAAGATCACGGATCAGGAGTGCTCTTTCTCGTAAAATAACCCAAGATACTATACCTTCCCCTCTGCTAACTGAATGTTGCATTGCTTTTTCCCTGTCAATTTTTCCAAATTCGCCGTGAAGTTCCAATGTTTGCTTTTCCGCATCATAAAGATGTAAAGTTCCGAGACCCGTTCCTTTTTCAATATCCATTATCTCAAGTAATAGTTCAATAATTTGGCTAAAATATTTATCTAATTCATCAACCGATTGAAAACTTGGATTTGCTATTGACAACGCAGGTGAGACAATTCTTGCTACTGATAGCCAAGGGGCGTCCAAAAAAATTAACTCATTTTGGATTGTGGACAATTCGTCCACTATGCTCTCAAATAAAGATAAAATGTCATTTTTAAGTGATTCTGTGAATTCAGTCTCTTGGGAGAAATTGACAAATAAGACTGCTTTTTTCTCCTTATGAATAATACGTGCAGAAGATATGACCTTTTCGCGAGTAATAAAGTCTCCAAACAAACGCTTTCTGTCTTTATGAATTTTACCTAATGCTATAGGATTGGAAATGAATGTTGAGCAATTGACTACTTTTTGACAGAAAATTTTCAAGTCTCCTTCCGATACTATCTTTTTTGCACTGTCTGGAAATATGAATCCATACATTGGTTCCTTAAATTTGACACCAGACATTGCAACTAAGCGAAACTGATCTGGCGAATGAGGATCAGGCATATAGAATGTGCATGAAGAGGCCGCCAGAGAAACTCTGGCTTGATCGAGTTTTTCTTCAATAAGTTCTATGAACATGTTAATTCTCCAATTGGCTATATGATATCACAATTAATAATGCATTAAACCTGTTCTTGTTGGAACTTTGGGCTAACATTTCTCTTGATTTTGACTTTAAATATCTCATGTTTATGGCAGTTTGGTTATAAAATATCGAACAAATAATTACAGCATAAGTCTTACAAAAAGTTCACAAAATAAATCTTGGCAATATGTTTGCTCTGAAATTCCCAATTTATAAACACGTGATAGTTGATATCAAAGTAACCCATAAATATATTTCTAAAAAGAAATATAATCATAAAGTATGAATAATACCATAAAAACACCTGATTTTTGAGTTTAAAATACCCTTAGAAGTGAGTCAGGAAAAGGATTGCTTTAATGATTAATTTTTACAAACTTAATTATTATGAATGCCTGCCATTTTTGACGATGCTGCCTAAATGCTTGACAGAACGAGATAATACTGAACAACTCCGAAATGCTTATACCTAATTCCTATGAACTTAACTGAATTTCCTTCGAAAAAACTAAAAGAGGTTCTCAATGAACTTCGCAACGATACCCGGTTCAATGCCAGCGTTACAGAATGGAAAAAACTGGCTGCCAATCCAGCGCAATTTGCCGGCTTCCCAGATGATGTAAATGGGAAACTGAAAGCCACATTAAGACAAGTAGGCATCGATCAACTTTATACACACCAGGAGCAAGCCTACCGCTCTATTCGAGCAGGGAAAAATGTCGTCGTTGTGACACCGACAGCATCAGGGAAAACACTGTGTTATAATTTGCCCGTTCTCCAAACTATTTTAGAAGAAAAAGAATCACGGGCGCTTTATATGTTTCCCACAAAGGCCTTATCGCAAGATCAAGTGGTTGAACTGCAAAAAATCGTTACGGATTTGGGCAGTGATATAAAGACCTACACTTTCGATGGGGATACACCCGCCGATGCCAGGAGAGCGATCCGCACAAGCGGCCACATCGTCGTTACCAATCCGGATATGCTGCACCAAGGAATTCTGCCGCATCACACGCGCTGGGTAAAATTATTCGAGAATTTGAAATTCGTCGTCATTGATGAGATTCATCATTACCGGGGAGTTTTCGGAAGCAACCTTTCCAATGTTATTCGACGGCTGAAACGGATCTGCAATTTTTATCATTCAAACCCTACTTTTATTTGTTGCTCGGCGACTATCTTAAACCCCAAAGAGCTTGCAGAAAAAATTATCGAGGAGCCGTTTCAATTAATCGATACAAACGGCGCTCCCCAGGGTGAAAAGCATTTCATCTTTTACAATCCGCCGGTTGTGAACAAGGAATTAGGGATCAGACGATCTGTAGTAAAGGAGGCCGCAAGGATCGCGCGACGATTTCTGCAACATAACATTCAATCGATTCTGTTTGCAAGAAGCCGGCTTCGTGTTGAGATTCTTACAACTTACTTGAAAGAAATGATGCCCCGTTCCCGAAAGCCCACAGGCAAGATTAAAGGTTACCGCGGCGGCTATCTTCCCCTGGAGAGACGGGAGATCGAAAAAGGCCTGAGAAATGGCTCGATATTAGGAGTGGTAAGCACCAATGCCCTGGAACTTGGCATCGACATCGGTCAATTGGATGCCTGCATCATGGTTGGTTATCCGGGGACGGTGGCCAGTACCTGGCAACAAGCCGGAAGGGCAGGGCGAAGAGCGGATGTTTCCGCAGCAATTTTAATCGCCTCGAGCGCTCCTATCGATCAATACATTATCAATCATCCTGAATATTTTTTTGGCAAACCGCCAGAGAGCGGAATTGTTAATCCCAATAACCTGATGATATTGATGAACCATGTAAAATGCGCAGCATTCGAATTACCCTTTGAAGAGTCGGAAAAATTTGGCATCGATGCAACCATCGAGATGCTGGAATATCTCGAAGAAAAGCACGTGCTCCACCGTCAGAATGGCCGGTTTTATTGGACCAGCGAAGTCTACCCGGCCCAGGAAGTGAGCCTGCGCAGCGCTTCGCCGGAGAATTTTGTCATCGTGGACACCACCAATCCGGATCCTAAAGTAATTGGTGAAGTCGATCTCTACACTGCACCGCTGCTGCTGCATGATGAAGCCATCTATATCCACCAAAGCCAACAGTATCATGTGGACAAACTGGATTGGGATCGCAAAAAGGCTTATGTGCGCGAGGTAAATGTAGATTACTACACGGATGCCCAGGAAAAAACCAGTTTAAAGGTATTGGATATTTTCGAAAAAGAACCAGCGCCGGGTGGTTATAGGGCATTTGGCGAGGTGACGGTTAATACCACGCCAACTATGTTCAAAAAAATCAAATTTAACACCCACGAAAATGTAGGGATTGGCAAAATACATCTACCTGAACTGGAAATGCACACCGCTTCTTATATGTGGCAAATTGATGATGAAATTGAAGCTGAAATCCTAGCCAGGAATTTAAATTTTGGCGACGGCATGAAAGGCTTGAGAAATGTGATGAAGTCGGTGGCGCCATTATTTATTATGTGTGATCCCAAAGATATACACTCGGTAGCAATGTTGAAATCTCCTTTTCACCAACAGGCTACGCTTTTTATATACGATGGCTATCCTGGCGGCATCGGCTTGAGTGAAAAGCTTTTTGAAATTCATGACCAGTTGCTGTTTTCGGCCAAAGAGCTGATTCAAAATTGTACTTGTGAGAATGGCTGTCCCTCTTGCGTCGGACCTGTCCTTGAAGTAGGTGACCTTGGCAAGAAAAGTACGATGGCAGTATTGGAGTTGGGTGTTGAGATTTACCACAGAGGTACAGAGGCACAGAGATAATAAATGAATCTAAAAGAAAAACTAGCCAGACTGGATCGATATTCGACTTCAGCGACAATCGCACCACCTAAAATAACTCAACCAACCATAGACACCCAACTAAATGGCGAAGAAATTTTTACGGAATTTGGTTCATGTTGGCGGATGCAGTATCGTTTTGATTTTTCATTTCACCACGGTAATTATCGAATGGGTGATCTTTTGTCGAATGAACCTGCTTCGTTAAAGTTTATCGCCAAAGCCCATGGTTATGAGGACATTAACCTGGAAAATCTTCTTTTTGTAGATACGGAGACAACGGGACTATCAGGAGGAGTTGGGACAGTCGCATTTTTGCTTGGGACAGGATATTTTCAAGACAACGTTTTTATCATCGATCAATTCTTCATGCGGGATTTTTCAGAAGAGGCCTCGATACTTTCTGCCTTTCAAAATCAGCTTAGCCGGGCGATTGAAGGTGGCGGCGCTGTAGTCAGCTTTAATGGTAAGTCGTACGATCTGCCATTAATCTTCAATAGGATGATTTTTAACAGGATTGCAAAGCCGGGAAACCGATTTAGACACATTGATATTCTGCATGCAGCCCGAAGAATATGGAAGCGTTCTTTAATTGACTGTTCTCTGACAAATGTAGAAGCGAATATCCTGAAGATTCATCGGGTGGATGATATACCCGGTTTCCTGATTCCAGAAATGTATTTTCAATATTTGCGAAATAAAGATCCGGCAAATCTTAGCCAGGTATTCCTGCACAATAAGTTGGATATCCTGACCCTTGTCGGATTATTGGATGAGATGGTTCAGCTCTATTGTGGTAACAGGGAGATAACAGAAGAGCAAGTGGATTGGCTTACAATGTGTAAGGCTTTTGATGAACTGCAGGCATACGATGAAGGCCTTGCTTTTTACACCAGGTTGGCTGATTCAGGGCTGCCTAAAAATATGAGAACCGAAGTGCTGATGCGTATCGCCGCAATTCACAAGAAATGTAACCGGTTCGAAGAAGCTATTAACTTTTGGCATGAAGCCATAAAGCAAGATGGTCTTTGTTTGGCAGCATTTGAAGAATTAGCCAAAGCTTACGAGCACCAGTTTAGTGATTTTCCTCAAGCCAAGGAGTTTACTAATAGAGCGCTACAGAGTATTGAGGTTATCGATAAATTCAGGCCCAATATTTTTGTCAAAGAGTACAAAGATGAATTTTTGCATCGACTACAGAGACTTGAAAACCGAATTGGGAGAGAACAAGATTGAAATTGATCGTTTTGTTATTATATGTTTTTGATCTCTGTGCCTCTGTGCCTCTGTGGTAATTCGAATGTTTCCCCTTAAAATCAAACTTCTCGTAATCGGAAAAATCAAGCATTCCTACCTGCAAGAGGGAATTCAGGATTATCTTAAACGTTTGAAGCATTATGCAAAAACGGAAATTGTCGAACTGCAGCAAAAGCGATTATCATCAAATTTGTCCGAAAATGAGATTCTCCGGCATGAATATGTACTTTTTAATCGACAGATCGATTCATCTGAATATCTTATCTCGCTGGATAAAGAGGGGCAAAACTTCGATTCCCGGGGCTTTGCAAATTCTTTGCAGCGATTTATGAATCAAAACCATAACCGGATTAATTTTATAATTGGCGGTGAATTAGGAATCGCCAAAGAACTGCTGGCAAAATCTAATGAAGTTTGGTCTTTTTCAAAACTCACTTTTACCCATGACATGATGCGGCTGATTTTTCTGGAACAATTTTACCGGGCTTTTACAATTTTAGCAGGTCAGAAATATCATAAGTGATTATTGGCAACTGACAAGTAATTTTCTGCCATTTTCTGGCAGAATTTGAAATCACAAATATCAAATCCCAAATAATAAGTAAATTCCAAAATTCAATTTTCAAATTCTTAAACAAAATCACTGAAAGTTATGGTTTTATTGGACATTGGTATTTGAGTTTTATTTGTGATTTGTAATTTGTTTTTTAGGATTTGCGGCTTGTGCGCGTTTGAGAATCGGAGTTCCGTTTACAAATTTGTGAAGAAAACTTGAAATTCAGATTTGGTACGGTAACGCCTGGATTATGCGACCTCCACCAGAAATAGTTATTTTGATTTTAGATAAGTCTTCAAATCTCTATAATAATTTTCATGAGGACCGATAGTGATAAGTTCTAACGTATTTTCCTTTAATCGATATGAAAGCAAGTATTGTGCATTTGCTATCTTGAATTTATATACAAATATTCCTTTTAAATCGCCTTTTTTTTCTTCACCAAAAAGAGGGTTCACTACCAGATTTTTAATCTGTTTATCTAGCTCACTTTTTTGTTTTTTGGAAAACTTTTTAACCCTCTTGCTAAAAAGTGGGGATTGAAGTACTTGCAATGTTTTTGATTTATCCAAACCTGTATTCTTCACCAATGCCACTATCCAATTGTTCTAAACCGATTAAAATTTCTTTAATAAAGCTGTAAGGTAAATCAGGATTTTCCTCAGATATTTTACCGATTTTTGCCCAAAATTCAATTTGACCTGTTAAGGAACGATTTTCAACCCTAGACTGGATTCTAGCATCTTTTACTAATTTATCAGATATTCTAACCGCTATGCTCATCTTATACCTCATTAATGTATTTATGTTGTAAAGTAGCCCAATATGTTGCAAATTGCAACATATTATTTACCATATAACTCGGTCATCACTTGTCTGCAAGTATCATAAGTGATAATTAGGGAATCGGAATTCCGTTAATAAATTTGTTAAGAATACTAGAAAATCAAAGTTTGATACGGTAACCCCCATGTGGGCACAAGTTTATCAAGGATCCTTTAATGGATGATGAATTTCCGGTTGTTTTTTATCCGAAATCAAATCATATTATTTTTGAAGTAGTATAATACATAGCTTTAATTAACCATCAAAAATAGCCGATACAACTTTAAACTTATTAATCAGGTATAAAATGACAAATAGAAATCCAATAAAAATCATCCAATGTGTTTTCCTTTATTTTCTAATCCTGACATCTTCCTTTGTTATTGCCCAGGATGCACCGGCAACATCAGAAAAAAGTAGCCTGTGGAAAGTGCAGTCCGAATCCAATGTGATCTATTTGTTGGGATCGATCCATTATTTAAAAGCTGAAAACTACCCGTTACCGCAATCCATTGAAAATGCATTTGAGGATGTCCGGATATTGGTTTTTGAGATGAACCTGGATAGCGCCAGTACTCCTCAGAGTCAAACCTTTATCATGCAGAAAGCCTCTTTTGGTAATGATATGACATTAGAAAAATCGCTGAAAGCGGAGACTTACACCCTGGCTGGTCAAAAAGCAAAGGAGATTGGATTGCCGATCGCAACGCTTAATGGCTTTAAACCATGGTTCTTCAGCCTATCGCTCATTGCAGTGAAATTACAAAGCCTGGGTTATAAGCCGGATCATGGTATTGATAAATATTTTTTTAATAAAGCGAAGGAAACCGAAAAGCAAATTCTGGCTTTTGAAACGCTGGAATACCAAATCAACTTGTTTGATGAATTGTCTGAAGATTATCAAGAATTAATTGTCTTACAAACCTTAAATGAACTTGATGTCATCGAAACAGAAATCGATCAGCTAGTTGAGTCGTGGAAGAAGGGCGACGTAAAAGGTTTGGAAGCAACCGTACTGAAAAGTGTAGGAGAGTTTCCGGAAATCCAGGAACGATTTATCAACAAGCGCAATAGGAATTGGCTGCCGCAAATCATAGAATATTTACAGGCTAAAGAAAAAACCATGATAATCGTAGGGGCAGGACACCTCGTTGGAAAAGATGGATTGGTAAATTTATTGCAGGCTAAGGGTTACAAAGTTGAGCAATTATAGATTGTGATTAAGGGAACTAAATCAAAAGTCCCTCTTGAGAGGATGTTGCAGAATGCGCAACATCATCTGAAATGTCATTCTGAGCGCCATCGA
>CAYXGW010000060.1:0-35267 GCA_964464595.1 uncultured Deferribacteres bacterium | reverse complement strand
TTAATATTGCCATCTCATTGATATCCAGTCGATATATCTATTAAGCTCCATCAAGCCCTTGAATCGGAAGTGAAATATATGCACCTCTATTTCCATGAAATTCACATTCAATTTCGCATGCAAGGCATTCGGTACATTTCCCTTTTTTTGCTTCCTCAGTAGTAATAGCTAAAACAGGTTTGTTGTTTTCTAATTTCAAAATTTGCGGACCGCAGGCGGAAATGCATGCTTTTGAATCACAATTCAGACATAAAGCATGGTCGTAAGTAATCTCACCCGTTAGCGTTTCAAAACGATAGGGTTCCGAAAAATCTCTTTTAACCGTTGATTTATTTTGGCTATCTTTTGAATAATCATATTCATCCACAAGCGCTTTCAACCTTTCAGCGCAGAAATCCGCAGAATCATCTTTCTTATAACCTTCCACCGGCGCCGGCAGATCTCGTGTATAATTTTCCAGGATTTCAACCGCCAGGTCTTCCTGGTTGCCTCCTAAACGGATAACGGTTGGTATGGATAAATTTTCTTCCCGAAAGGCTTTTACTAAACCACGCGCGGAGTGAAATTGCTCCTGGCTGGCCACGCCTGATCCGGAGCCAAAATAGCCTATGATATTTTTTTGTGCCAAGATAATTTTTGCAGCCCGATACACCTTCGAAGCAGGCGGGTTACCGCTGGTGTCGGTAAAATTTGCAATCTTAAAACCGCACTTCAGCACCGCATCCATTGACATCATCGATCCTCCACCGCCTGCGCCGTGGAACCCTACATACCTTTGATTTTTTTCAAATTCCCGTTCCATTTGAATAAAATAGAAAGTGCCGCGATAATCGTTTTTTTCAACATCATAAGCGATGCGGTCTAGTTTGGAAGGCGGTCGATCGAATTCTCTTGCAATCTCAATGCCTAATTCAGGATGGCGAAAAACCGCGTAGTCATCGACGGTTATGCGGCAGTCAGCAGCCATCAACCGGTTGTCTTTCGTTAAAACGATGGGATTAATTTCGGCTGATCTGGCCTCAACATTTTTTGCCACCATGTACAATTTAGTTAAGATATCTGCAAGCTGGGATTGCAATTTTCCGGAAATGCCGGTTTTGCGAACCAAATTGCGGGCATGATGATTGCGAAATCCTTCAGCCGGATCGATTGCTGCAGAGCTGACTTTGTCGGGATGTTTTTGTGCAATTTCTTCGATACCGCTCCCCCCTACGCTGCTGAAGATCATCACCGGTTGTTTTTTAGAATCATCAATAATAAGGCCGCAATAATACTCAGATTGAATCTCCAGTTTCTCTTCGATGAGAACAGAATCAACCTGGAAATGATTCACTTTTAATTTGAACAATTTTGCTGCACTTTCGAGCGCTTCATCTAAAGTTTCAGCAAACCGGATTCCTCCCATTTTCGCCCGTTTTGTCGTCCAAACCTGGGCTTTTAAAACCACAGGAAATCCTATTTCAGTAGCGATCTCTTTGACTTCATCTATGTTATGAGCAACCTTACTTTTAGGGATTGGAATTTTGTGAAGTTTTAGTAAACTTTTCCCTTGATATTCGTGCAGGCGAGCCAATTTCTTTCCTGTTATTTTGATAATTGAACTTTGAAATTCATTGAATATATCTGCTTTTTTTACCGGAAGCAAGTTCTATAATGTGAATGAATATGCAATGAATAAATTTACCAATGAAATATTTGAACAGGATTTTGCTGAAACGACGATGAGTGAATTGCAAGTTCAAGGTGTGATTGGCTTAACAGTTCATGTTTTAGTATTTTGCTCAACAGGTTTCGCTTTAACAATATTGAAATCATCATTGTAAGTCCAGGGGAAATTAGCCGATATAATCATCCATTTCCTGATGCCAGGATAAGGGTTATCGATGCCTATTTTCAGGGTTTCCCCTATTGACAATTGCACCCGGAATTAGTAGAATAAAACAGTTTAAGCGCGATAACACCGCGACCAACCAGATCGAGGATGGCATAATGGAACTACATGTTAAGTCTTTTTTTAAGAAAGCTTACAAAATTTCTTGCTCGCAGCCGGGTTGTTTTGCCATTAATGACATTGTCGTTTGGCCGGGTAACTTGCTCTATGGCATTGGTAAACTGGAGTTACTTTGCTTTCTGTCACCTGACAGCCCACTTATCTTTGATCTCAACAACGAAACCATTATAGAACACAGTTCCAACCCAGCGAATTCTTTAGCGCTTTCCCAAGATAACAAAACCGTCTTCTTATTAGGGGACGGCTTGCAGCGAATCGGAAAATGGCGCTGGTTCACTGAAAACAACCGGAGGAAAGTTTTATGAAAGCCAAAATAATAGGAATGGTTCTGAGCTTGAGTTTGTCTGCCCTGAGTTTACTGCAGGCCCAGATTCGGTCCGATTTTGTGCTAATTCCAGGCAGCTTTGATCCCCGTATTGCCCTTGACGTTAATAGCAATCTGCATGTAGTAACTGGATCTTCTGATGCCGAAATTTTTTATGCTCTATTTGATTCATCTGGCAATGTGATCAAAGCGCCCAAAAACATTTCAAACTCTAAAACGGGTTACTTCCCAAGATTAGCGCTTAGCGATCAGCACATAGTTGTGGTATGGTGGCTAAGACAACCGACTGTCTCCGTAGAGGGGATTGTAAGTCAATTATTAACGACACATGGTGACACAGTTTCGGGTAATATTGTTTTTGGCCTGGATTGCTGTTCACTGTTCTCGCCGGATGTGACCTTCCTCAACGACAGCACATATATAGTTGTCTGGTCAGGTGAAGGCAACCTTACCCCAAGGTTTGACGGAATTTACGCCCAGTTTGCTACCACGTCCGGACGGTTCATTGGAGAGAATGTCCAGTTGAGCGACCATGCGTCAGATGGAGTTGATCATCACTTTACGCAAGTTTTATATCGAGGTTCAAGTGAAGACTTTTTGGTCTTATGGGCAGACGATCACCTTGGCGGCTATAGGATCTTCGCAAGGTTTTTTTCAAACAATGGTGTTCCGCAAGATTCAAGTTTCTTAATCAGTGAAGAATCAGAATTACGTCGTCCGGTTTTTTTCAATTTTGCAGCGGACCGGCAAGGAGGTTTCGCAGTGGTCTGGCGTAGCAAAGAAGATACGACTTGGCAAATTCGATGGCGTCGATTTCAAGTTGACGGAAAACCCTTCGCTCCCAGCGAGAGGGTCAATTCAATTGTTGATATCGACGATGCCTTTTCTTTTCCGGATATCGCGTATGATTCGGAGGGGAAATGTGTCATCGTTTGGTCACAAAAAGAGAACGGACTGCGGCAAATTTATGTGCAGCGTTTTTTCGTGGATGGCACACAATTAGGGGACAATTTTAGAGTATCAACCAACAAACCTGTTCTGGATCAATTTTCTGCGAGCGTGTTAGTTAATAATGGCAAAATTTATACGGCTTGGGATGCATTAAAAGATTCATCAGGAACTGACTTAGTTACCTGGGCCAACATCCTGGATTTCAACAATCCTGCTGTGAGCGTTGAGGACCGTGGAGGACCTTTGGCTACGGAGTTTCATTTGTTTCAAAACTATCCTAATCCATTTAATCCCACTACTGCTATACGGTATGCAGTATCACGGCGTTCTCAGGTGCGTTTGGACATATTTAATGTTTTAGGGCAAGTACTTATAACTTTAGAAGATGAGGAGGTGATACCTGGCATTCATACGGTTGTATGGAGTGGTGAAGACGCGGAAAAAGCGCAGATGCCTTCCGGGGTCTATCTGTATCAATTGACGGTCAATGGAATCATACAAGTGAGGAAAATGCTTTTCCTGCGCTAAGGGAGTTTTAATAATCAATTTTGAACTATTTTCAAAAGGAGGTATCATCATGATGATGACAAAGAGCAGGTTAGCTGTTCACATTTGCAGCATTTTACTGATTTGTCTTTGCAATGACCCTCTGTTTTCACAAATGCAGACAATCACTGACGCAGACGTACATTCCGAGGGAACCTTTTACAAAAAAAATGGCATTCTCTATACCAATGCAATCGTGGTCAAATTTAACGATAGAGTCATCGATTTACCCGGGGGCATTCGTTATGCTGCCAAAACTGATATCAGAGTAAGTTTTCCTGCTGTGGCTGAGTTCATAAACAGTTTTGAGCAAAAATATGGAGCTGTGAGTCTTGTAAAACAGATTCTTAACGCCGAATGGGGCGATGTCACCCGTCCACATAAAATAACTGGTCAGCTTGTTCAAATAAAGGATCTTTCGCAGCTCTTTACCATTCGGTTCACCGACCCTGTTCCTCTAGATTCAACACTTAATGCGTTTGGCAAGCTGCCGGAAGTTGAATACGCTCATCAACCGATTTCAATTGTCTATTATGGTGAACCGGATGATCCACAATTTCAAGATCAATGGAACCTGGATGTCATTAATGCAGTTTCGGCCTGGGATATTACGCGCGGCAGTAATACAATTAAGATCGGCATTGTTGACCAAGGAACTGACCAGGATCATGAAGACTTGCAAGGGAAAATCGATGGCGGCGATGGTGTAGATGGCACTTCTGACTATAAACATGGAACATGGGTTGCCGGCGTTGCTGCTGCTGAAACTGACAATACAAAAGGAGTGGCCAGTCTCGGGTGGAATCTCAGGTTATTCACTTACGGTAACGGTCGTATTCGGCTTGGCAATGAATCGTTCACCGCTGAAAATATTAGCGAGGCAGCTGACAATGTAGACGTTATTAATATGAGCTTTGGAACATTACGGAGACCTACTCTTGAGGATATACCATCCGGTTGTTCTAATCCGCCTTCACAAGCATTCCTTGATAAGATGGTCATTCCCGAAGATTACCAATCCATAGAGGATGCTGTCGGTAATGCTGTAGCCCAAGGAGTTATTTGTGTATCAGCTGCTGGAAATTCTACAAAGAACGCTACGTTTGTTTCACCTGAATGTGACCCAATGACCGTACCCTTTGCTGACTATCCAAGTCAGTATTCTGGAGTCATCGGAGTGAGCGGGACAGAGCTTGTGAATCAAATTGAGGAATTTAAGGATGGTTGGAATTACGGTAGTTTTGTTGATGTGGCGGGACCGGCAGTGGATATTCCAACGACCAACTTCGGAGGTGGTTACACTTCTCCAAATGGAACTTCATTTTCATCACCGCTGGTGGCTGCGTTGGCAGGCTTGATCAAATCCATCAATTCCGGTCTCACCGTTCAACAAGTAACTGACATTATCACCAGTAGCGCGGAAAAAATTGACCCGTCAAATTGTGATGGGAGCCCCGTATATGATGCAAATGGCTGGAACCCCTGTTTGGGCTACGGCCGCATCAATGCCTATGAAGCTTTGAAATACACCCTGGAAAACTACGGTGGCACTTTGGTCAATGATCTTGTCATTGATGCAGGCGAGACTTACAACTTTCAAGAAGGTGTAACACTTAAGTTTAAACCAAACGCCGGGTTGATTGTCGATGGTACCCTTAACGTGAACGGCACATCCTCAAATAAAGTCACCTTTAAACGCACCGGCTCAACAAGTGACTGGGAAGGCATTGAATTTAGAACAGGTTCTGCCGGTACTGTCACCCATGCCATTGTAGATTATGCTTATAATTCGACTGGTATCAGTATTTCTAATGTTTCTCCCACTATCGAGTACAGCACCATTAAGAACAATTTGTTGGGCCTGAACCTATACTACTCTTCATCCATTATCCAAAACTGTATCCTCACGGATAATGAAGATGCTGTAGTCGATCGTTACTCTGCGGCACAATATTTAGGAAATACGATTTATGAAAACTATGTTGCCCTAGGCGATGGCCTTGGAATGCTTTTTATAGATTCAGACCCTGTTCTATTTGACAATTTGATTTACGATAATGAGGGGGCAGGCGTCTATGGAAAAACCGCCTCTTATGTTCAATTAGGGTCAAGCAGTGAAACAGGCAATAATGTCATTGCCAACAATAGTCATGGCATCCTTTCCAATGGTTCCAATACTTATGTTTATCTTGGCCAATACAGCTCATGGGGTGGGGATAATAGCGTATACGATAATACACCCTGGGATGCAGCCGCATCATCTTATAGTTATATTGTTGCAGAAATGACATGGTGGGGCAGCGCGAGCGGAGGAGATATTACTTACGATGGCACAAGAGCCGTGTATGATGATTATAAGCTTTCGTCAGATCCCAACGACCCGGCTCCTCTTATTGCCTCAATCCCCTACAGCCCTTCGCCAATTGCCAGCCTGTCAAAAACAGGTAACATGCAACAATCTGCAACGGCAGCGCTTGATGATGGCAGCAAGGATGAAATTTTTGATTTGATACAACGTAGAAATCTATATAGAAAGGGTGAATCTGAAGGGTTCATCTCTCATTTAGAGTTAACGATCAATGGAAAAAAAGATACGGAAACGGTCAATTTTGCAAAAAGTATGTTAGCCCTTGAATACTTACTGGATGGTCAACTACAAAAAGCGTTAGTGCTGGCGGAGGCTAACCTTGCAGCCTTTGCGGATACTGATAAAGAACCCATGAATCTATTAACCTTATTTGATATCAGTCTATACGGTTTAAGGAATAAAACCGCAGCAGCAGCCATTCTATCGCAATATGTAAGTAAGTATCCCAATGATATAATTACTAAGAGACTTCAAATCGAATTAGACAAAGCAACGAACAAAGCCATTGGGAAATCATTGGGCACCCCTGAAATAGTGGCGAATATTGAATCTTTGCAGAAATTTGAGCTGCTGCCAAACTACCCCAATCCATTTAATCCATCGACAACGATTTTATTCGAATTGCCGCAAGAAGAGCTGGTTGTCCTGCGAATTTATAATTTAAGAGGCCAACTTGTTACAGAGCTTATAAACGAATTGAAAGAAGCTGGCCGGCATTCTGTTTTATGGAATTCAGAAGATGCAATCGGCAGATTTGTTGCAAGCGGCGTTTATATTCTAACCCTGGAACTTGGCCGACACAAATTAACCCGAAAGTTGATGTTGGTAAAGTAACTGCTACCATTGCTTGATCATTATAAAAGCGGGAGGGAAGAACAGCCTGGGTTCTCTATTAAGGATCCGGGCTTTTTTATTTCCTGTTTTATTATTTTGCCCATGATTTTTGCTTGTTGCACGAATTACACAATCGTTGACGAAGGACAAATATCCTGCAGAAAACAGTTAGCACAATCCGGCCTTCTAGCCACACAAATGCCTCGTCCATGGTGGATTAAATAATGCGAAAACAGAGTCCATTGCTCTTGCGGTATTTGTTTAATAAGATCTTGTTCGATTTTAACCGGATCCGAATGTTTAGTAAGTCCCAATAGATTCGATATCCTCTTTACGTGGGTGTCTACTACCACGCCTATGTTTTTGCCAAAAGCATTGCCTAGTACCACGTTGGCTGTTTTACGACCCACCCCGGGTAATTTTGTCAATTCTTCCATCGTATCAGGAACGCTGCCATTGAATTCTTCAACAATACTTGCAGAGGCAAGCTTGATATTTTGGGATTTGTTGCGAAAAAATCCTGTTGATTTTATTATTTCTTCGACTTCTGTAATCGGCGCTGCAGCCATATTTTTTGCATCCGGAAAGCGACCGAATAAAATCGGGGTCACCATGTTCACTCGTTTATCTGTACATTGGGCGGATAATATGGTCGCGACCAACAATTGAAATGGATTGTTGTGGTGTAATGCACAATCAGCGTCAGGATAATTTCGTTTAAGTCGACTGAGTAATTCGTTAAGGAATTCTTTGTTGCTTTTATTTGACTTCTTTTGAATTTTCGTTTTCATGATTAAATTTCCACAGGTACGCCGGTCGTAATTTCAATATTTTGGTTTGTAATTTCTGTCTGATACGCGTAAATTTCAACTCCTTTTTCTTGTGCGGTTTTTAGTGTCTCCGAAAATTCCGGATCAAGGTCCCAGGCCGGAGAAAACAGTTCGGTATCATTTCGCTGAATGACAAAACAAACAACGGCCCGGAAGCCATTTTGAGTGCTTTCAATTAACTCACGCACATGCCTTGCCCCTCTTTTTGTAACGGAATCAGGAAATAATGCCTTTCTATCTTTCTTCAAGGTTACACTTTTCACCTCCACAATGCATGGCAGTCTATTCCCCTGCAGCAGGAAATCAAAACGGCTTTTCCCACCAATATTTACTTCTCGTTGGATTTCATCATAACCTGATAACTCTAAGATATTTCCTTTGTTGATAGCTTCTTCCATGAGTTGATTTGTCCGGTTGGTATTAATTCCAACCAAGGTTTGATTTACTTCAATAAGCTCCCAAGTATATCTCAATTTCCTTTTCGGATTTTGAGAATCTGAAACGTAAATATTACTTCCTGGCTCTGTCAATCCCAACATGCTGCCCGGATTTGGGCAATGGACTGTCGTCTCCCGGCCATTATCAAACTTTACATCTGCTAAAAACCGCTTGTATCTTTGGATGAATGTTCCTTCGATGAGGGGATTTTCAAATTCCATTATTTCTGCTTAAAAAGCTGGTTTCATTGTCAAATTGATCACCTGATTAAAAGTTAAATGAGATTCAATTAAAATCAAGTTCTTCACTTCGATATTTTGAATTCTGCTAATTCATTTTATTTTAAAACGAAATCTCTTGATTTTCCTTAGAATAATCCGTAATGTAAGCTTTATTTTAGTATTCATAAACTAAAAAATAAGAATAATATGCGAATTACTTATGTAGATGGTAAAAGATATAGCCGGGCAATTTTAGCTGCTTCACTTTGGATCAATGAAAAACAACAAAGGCTCAATGACATTAATGTATACCCCGTTCCGGATGGAGATACCGGAACGAATATGGCCTCTACGATGGTTTCCATAGCCGAATCCATTCGAGCAAATGATTTCAGTGATACGATAGAAATCGCAGGAGACCAGGTTGCAGAATCTGCATTGAATGGCGCCCGGGGTAATTCCGGGGCTATTTTAGCCCAATTTTTTTATGGATTGTCTGAAGGATTTAAAGGACAAATTAAAGTTTCCACCAAGCATTTTGCAGACGCTGTCCACCGTGCTATCGAAAGCTCTTATGAAGCGCTTTCCCATCCAAAAGAAGGCACTATTCTTACAGTTATTAAAGACTGGGGAAATCATGTAAAACTGATTGCTCATAAGACACATGATTTTTCTGAATTGATGTATTCGTCTTTAGAGGTAGCTAAACATTCGTTAGAAGAAACGCCAAAAAAATTAAAGGTTCTGGCAAAGGCATGTGTTGTTGATGCCGGTGCGCAAGGATTTGTGTATATCCTTGAAGGAGTTTTCAATTTTATCAAAGAAGGCAGCTTGGTGAAATTGAATAAGGCCCAATTCTCCGGTTCGGATTTTGGCTCCAGTGTTGCAAAGATGTCCTATTCAGTGGAAGAAATCACTTTTCGTTATTGCACTGAATTCTACTTGATAGGAGAAAATATTCCAACTAAACTTCTGCGAGAAAAATTGCAGGAATTTGGCGATTCCTTAATTGTAGCCGGCTCTGAAAAACGAGCCCGCATCCATATTCATACGGACCATCCTCGCCAGGTATTCGATTTTGTCAAAGAGTACGGAGAAATTAAAGATCAAAAAATGGATGATATGCTGCAGCAGCATTACGATGTTCATAATAAGAAACATACCCATTCTTTGGCACTTGCAACCGACAGTTCGTGTGATCTGCCCAAAGAAATTTTCAAAAAATATAATATTCATATCGTTCCTCTCAGGATAACCATAAATAAAACAGAGTACGTGGATAAAGTAACTATCCAGGCAGAAGAATTTTATTCTCGACTCATGGAATCTGAGGAATTTCCAAAGACTTCGCAGCCTGCTCCTAAAGATTTTCTAAGAATATTCCAACAACTCGCCAGAACATATGATACAATCGTTGCTATTCAAGTTTCAAAAGCCCTGAGTGGAACGTATCAAGCGGCTTTAACTGCTTCTAAACAAATTCCCGGCACTGATTTTAGAATCATCGATTCAAAATCTGCAACAGTTGGTCTTGCCCTAATTGTGCAAGATGCTGCCGAAAAAATTGAAGAAGGGATTAATGTTGATGATTTAGTGCCCCTAATCGAGAGATGGGTTAAAAATTGCAAAATTTTCATAAGTCTTGCGACTGTTGAATATTTAATTCGAGGTGGAAGGTTGAGCAAAAGTAAAGCGATGGTTGCAAATATCTTAAATTTACGCCCTATTATTTCGATCGGCACAAATGGAAAAGCAGATAAAGTTGCAGCAGCAAAAGCAGGAATCCCATCGCAGGAAAAAACATTGAACTTGCTTTTTTCAGAATCCAAAAAAATGATAGCTCCCAAATTTGCAATTGCACATGTAGAGACCCTTTCCACAGCCGAATGGTATCACCAAAAAATTCTTGCCAGATATCCGGATCAAGAAATAATAATTATGCCTGTATCACCTGCACTAGGCGCTCATGCCGGACCAGGCGCAGCCGCAATCGCTGTTTTGGATTTTGGTGATTAGTAAAATGTACTCTTTAATTCTCATTATATTTTTAAGCTATTTAGCTGGATCAATTCCAACTAGTATCATCATAAGTAAGGTTTTCTTTGGTTTTGATATTCGTACCAAAGGTAGTGGAAACGCAGGAGGCACAAACGCATTTCGTGTTCTAGGTTGGAAAATTGGCATAATTGTTATGCTAGTTGACATTGCTAAAGGGATTATAGCCACTTATACTATTGCACAATTACGAATAGATTATTTACCATGGGATCAGGTGTATATCCAAATGCTTGCAGGTATTTTTGCAATTATCGGTCATATCTGGACTGCTTTTGCTGATTTTCGTGGTGGAAAAGGTGTCGGAACTGCAGCTGGTATGCTAATCGTACTTTATCCTGCTGCGGTTTTAATTTGTCTGGTAGTTTTTTTAATCGTACTAATAACGTCCAGATATGTATCGCTTTCCTCGCTAAGTGCCGCAGTGACATTGCCTTTGGCTTTAATATTTCTAAGCGTTACGCTTGACTCTACCCTATCTCCTCCTCTATTAATTCTAGCCGTTTGCGTGTCGATATTAATCATTTACACTCATCGATCCAATATCCAACGATTGATCAATGGCAATGAAAATCGAATTAAGAAAATATTATAGAATGATGATCTTAATTTGATTCACTGCGAAACTTTAAAATCAATTTCCTAATAATAGATAAGAACAAACCTAAAATTGCCGCAATTAAAACCTCGACGAAAACCGCAATTAAATTATGCTTTCGAAATAAACTCGGGATAAATTCATTAAAATCCGAAGACCTGCGTATATCCAAAAAGATTGATACATCAGACAGGTAATGAGTTTCCGACAAAGGCCAAAGAATGGGTTGGCCATAAGGAAGTCGAGAGTCGGCACCAAAATAATCAGAAACAATATGCAGCAAATAAAATCCCAAAAACCATAAAGAATAGGACATATTATCCTTTTTCTTTATGAACCTTTCGAACACGAATAAAATGAGAAATAATACTCCTGAAATCGCAAAACTATGACTTATGCCCCGGTGATAACGATTCGGATCTCCTTCTAAAAATCCAAATATAAAATCAAAGTCAGGTAAGTTTGATGCGACTGCAATCAGAAGAATCGTAAAAAATGAAAACCGCAAAGGGTGTGATCTACATTGTGCATATAATGCAAGCCCTAAAAGGGTATGTCCTATTGGAGAAGGCATTCAAAATATATGGTTATCTAAGATTAGCAATTTGACTGCTAAACTAATAAATCAATCAAATTATACAAAGATTAATTTAATTGATTTGCGTCTATAGTTGGTTTTATTGGAATCAGATTTGATTCTAATTTATCTAAACTCGATGACTTGAGTTTCTTTTCGAGCCAATAAACAATATCAAGCGGTAATGAAAAAGTTTGATTCAGCTTGGTGAGATGATCTATCGCATTTTCAAAACTAAACGCAGGACGAAAGGGTCGACTGCTAATTAAAGCATCAAAAACATCCATATTGAACAGCATCCAGGCAATTTCATTTGCCTGTTTTTTATTCCTACAATCGGATGAATTTTTCAGTTCACCAGGACAGTGATGAAATAAAAGTCCATTCCCGATCTCCTGGTTTTTACCCTGGTTGTAATATTCAAACAAAATATAAGAAATCAATGGATGTTGTTGCATCAAAATTTCTTCATCGTCTTTAAACTGCTGGCTGGAAAATAAAATCGAATGTGGTAGGCGAGTTATACCAATATCATGAATGAATGCAGATTGTAAGTAAAGTTCCAAATCCTTTTTGGCCAATCCAGTGTCCAATCCAAATTTTGCTACAAGCGATGTAACTGCCAAAGTATGGCGATAATAATAGCCAAAACGTTTTAACATATTGAGTTCTTGCAAAAAGACAAAGGGTAATTGCGTACTCCCAAGAAGGTTCAATACTTGGTAAAAATCATCTGTGTTTTTTCGAAGGAAAGAATATTTTCCATCGGAAATCAATTCACTCAGATGATCATATACAGGTGTTTCTGAAATGCTTTGCAAACAGTTTCCCGATGCCAGCTCAAATTTCGGCAGGGATTCACAACAGTTTTCTGTTAATTCAAAATTTGGTTTAGCAATCAAATTTTGATCCATTGCAGTAACAAATAAGAATAGCCTTTTACCAATTGCTGTTGACTTTATTAAACTCATTTTTTTTAGAAAAATATCAATAATTCATAATCTATTAATTGAATATCTATCGGCTAATTCACGGCTTTCTTAATACAATTAATGAAGAGCAAGTATAAACCATTATGGAATAATTGGTTGGGAAATATACTCAAAAAAAAGGCCTATTAAAAAAATAGGCCTTTAATTTATTCTAATATGGAACTTAAAATTATTTACTGCGACCCACCTTGATTTCGCTTGATCTCTTCAATCTGGTAGGTGGCAAATTCCCGCCAATTATTATCTTTTTTAGCAAGCTCGAATTGTTGAATAGCTAAAGAGTTATTTCCTGAATCCCTATAGGCTCTTCCAGCTTCAATATGGGCTGCAGCAAAAAATCTTTTCTGGCGTTTTTTAATATTTATACAACTTGTAGCTGCATCCAAAGCTTGCCGTGATTTGCCAATATCATTTAAAGCTTTTGAAAGTCTATAATACGCATCAGCCATATTTGGATTAGCATAGGTTGCTTCTTTAAACGCTTGAATCCCTTTTGTCGAGTATCCAAGCTCCATTTGAGAAATTCCAAGAGCGTTATAAGCCAATGCATATTTTTCGTCAGCAGCTACTGCTTGTTGAAACAATTCCACTGCTTTCCTATGATCAGGACGATTTTGCTTCGCATAGATAGAACCTAATCCGTATAGCGCCTTTGCATTTGTTGGTTCTAATTCAACCGCTTTTTCAAAACTTCCTTTTGCTTCCGGCCTTCGCCCAAGGCGTTGTAATAAATTTCCTTGAGCCACATACACTGTTACATAGTTAGGATTTATACTAATGGCTTTGTCATATGCATCTAAAGCCTCCCGTGGTTTTCTATCTCTAGAATAAGCGTAGCCAAGACCATAAAAAGCCCTTTCGAATGCATTATCTATTTGAATGGATTCTTTGAATAATCGAACTGCTTTTGAATATTGTCTTTGCCTTAAGGCTTGAAATCCATCATTTGTTAATGTATTTCTTTTATTTTTTTCTTTAATTGCGTCATTTGCTTTTGCCGTTTCAGATTTTTTAGCTTCAAAATCCTTTAGCTTTTGCTCATACTCTTTTTTACTTTTTTCATACTCTTCCTGAGTTTGAGCAAATAATTTTTGGGGAATATTGAATCCAATCAATAGCGCGATAGCTACCAAAATGATCGATTGAATTTTTAATTTCATAATTACCTCCAGCTAGTTAAATCCTATTTATTTATACCTAATTCATTCCATTAATTTAGTGCCGAAGGGGGGATTCGAACCCCCACACCCGAAAGGGCACTGCCCCCTCAAGGCAGCGTGTATACCAGTTTCACCACTTCGGCATTCTTTAAATAAGCAATTTAATAAATTTACCACTAATAAATCAAGATATTTTTTTATTATTTTGTTGTGTCATTTAGAACAGGCGTAACTGCCTGGGGTAATAAGCCGTCTGCACTTTGCAAAATATTCGCTGGAGAGGGATTGCTTAGAATTTCTTGCTGGATCAAACTTTGATTTGGTGCAACATCTTTTTTGATTAAACCCTGGACAACACTTCCCAACATAAAAATGATTGCAAGTACAATGGTTAATTTGCTTAGAAAATCTCCTGCACCTCTGCCGCCAAAAACCGCACCAATGTTTCCTTGTCCTCCTCCGAATGCAGCGGCAATACCACCACCCTTACTCGCCTGCATAAGGATAGAAACCGCTAACAATAGACAAACGACTATATGTAAGAATACTAAAAAAGATAACATATTTTCTCCTTGAACTTTTTACAAATTTATTAAATGGATTGTTCCGCCGCAAATATGATTTCAAAAAAGCTTTCTGATTTTAAACTGGCACCACCCACCAAAGCGCCATCAATATCCGGTTGTGAGAGCAGTTCTCTTGCATTATTCTCATTCACAGATCCGCCATATTGGATACGAATACTTTGAGATACTTTATCATCATACCATTGTTTAATTGTTCCTCGAATAAACTGATGCACTTCAATTGCTTGCTCCGGAGTTGCTGTTTTTCCAGTACCTATTGCCCAGACAGGTTCGTACGCCAATATGATTTTTTTTATTTCTTCTTTCGATAACCCTTGTAAACCGTTCTGCAATTGAACTTTGATAACATCTTTCGTTTGATTCGTTTGTCTCTCGTCTAAAGATTCGCCAATGCAAACAATCGGGATCAAATTTGATTGTAAAGCTCGTTTGATTTTCCTGTTCACTGTATCATCGGTTTCACTAAAATACTTTCTTCTTTCCGAATGGCCTATAATCACAAATTCGCATCCAACTGAGCGAATTATTTCTGCTGACACTTCCCCAGTGTAAGCTCCTCTTTCCTCCCAAAATAGATCTTGTGCGCCAAGACAGAAAGTTGTCCCAGCAAGAATATCAACCAGAGAATTTAATAAAGGATGGGGAGGGCAGAAAACGACATCTGTCTTCCTAATATCTTTCAATTTTGTAACCAGAGAATTGACCAAACTTCTCCCACTAGCAATATCCATGTTCATTTTCCAATTTCCCGCAACAATTTTCCTTCGGCTCATCGCTAATTCCTTTTATCATTTAAGGCAACTAGCCCGGGTAATTCGTAACCACTGAGCAGCTCCAAAGAAGCGCCACCGCCGGTAGAAATATGTGTAATAGAATCTTGAAAACCGGACTGGTTAATCGCTGCGACAGAATCTCCTCCACCAACAATAGTAGAAGCCCCTTTCTTTGTTAAAGTTGATAAGATTTTCGCAATTTCAAAAGTACCATTGGCAAATTCAGGCTGTTCAAAAATACCCATGGGTCCATTCCATACAACCGTCATTGCGTTGACCAATTTTTCTCTAAACAAAGCAATTGAACCGGGACCAATATCAACTCCTATTTTTCCGGGAGTCATTGAGTCTGCATCCATTATTTTCAAATTGGAAATATTGTCCAAATGATCGGTTGTTAAAATATCAATTGGCAGGACTAAATCTCTTCCTTCTTTCTCTGTTTGCTCTAAAAGTTCTCTTGCAATTTCGATTCGATCTTCCTCTAAAATTGAATTACCGATTTCATACCTTAAAGCCTTGAAGAATGTAAAGGCCATTCCACCACCAATTAGTAAAACATCGACTTTGGCAAGAAGGTTTTGAATGGCATCAATTTTACCGGATATTTTTGCTCCACCAATTATCGCTACCAGGGGTCTATTTGGGTTTTCAACAGCATTGGCTAAGTAGTTAATCTCCTTCTCCATCAAAAATCCGGCAGCACAAATATCAAAAAACTTGGTTACACCTTCTGTTGATGCATGAGCCCTGTGGGCTGTACCGAATGCATCATTCACATAAACGTCACCTAATTTAGCTAAATTTGCGGCAAATTCCAAATCATTTTCTGTTTCTTGTTTGTGAAACCTCAGGTTCTCCAACAAAAGAACTTGACCTGGAATTAATTGTGAATTTCTATCAACTGTCTCCTGGTCAATACAATCACTTGCAAATTCCACTGGTTTCTCCAGCAAACTGGCGAGATGCTTAGCAACCGGTTTTAGGCTCATTTTTGAAATAACTGATCCTTTTGGTCTTCCCAAATGGGACATTAAAGTTAAACTTGCACCTTTAGAAAGGATGTACTCAATTGTTGGCAACACTTTTCTTATTCGTGTGTCGTCCGAAACGTTTAGATTAGCATCCAAGGGTACATTAAAATCTACACGCATTAATACGTGTTTACCATTTAAATCAAGATCATTGATAGTTAACTTATTTAACAATTTTACCTATTTTGAATTTATAAAATGGATAAGATCGATCACTCTACAGGAAAAGCCCCATTCATTATCATACCAAGATAAAACTTTAAGCATATTATCGCCTACGGCTAAAGTTGCAAGGCCATCTACAATGGAAGAATTCGGATTTCCATTATAATCTCTAGAAACCAGTGGCTCGTCTGAATAGGCTAACACGCCTTTTAAACTGGAATTTGCCGCAGCCTTTAAAGCTGCATTTGCTGTTTCCTTTGATACAGGTTGCCTGGTATTAAACACCACATCAACCACTGAAACGTTAGGAGTCGGAACTCGTATTGCCATTCCGGTCAATTTGCCTTTTATATGTGGCATCACTTCACCTACCGCTTCTGCCGCTCCCGTTGAAGTCGGAATCATAGAGGTTGCAGCAGCACGTGCTCTTCTTAGATCACTATGTGGTGCGTCCAGAATATTTTGATCGCTTGTATAAGAGTGTATAGTCGTCATCACACCTTTTTCAACACCAAATTGCTCATCGATTACTTTAACTACAGGAGCGAGGCAGTTCGTTGTACATGAGGCATTTGAAATAATATGATGTTCTGTTGGATTATATTTATCTTCATTAACACCCATGACTATGGTAACATCAGGATTTTTTGCTGGAGCCGAGATGATGACTTTCTTAGCCCCTGCATCAATATGTAGCTGCGCCTCATCTCGTTTCCGAAATAATCCGGTAGACTCAACTACAATTTCTACTCCCAGTTCACCCCAGGGTAGATCTGCAGGATTTCTTGATGACAATATTTGAATTGTTTTTCCGTTTACAAGTATGCTGTTATCTTGAACGTGAACATCCTCCAAAATACCATGAGCTGAATCATATTTCAGTAAATGAGCTAATGTTGCAGAATCAGTGATATCATTGACAGCCACGAAATCTATATTATCATCGTTTATTCCGGCTCGAAGGACTAATCTCCCAATTCTTCCGAAACCATTAATTCCGATTTTTACTGACATTTGACAACCTCCAAAAGAGTTATTTATTTTTTTTAAGAACTTATTAACTTGACAATTTTAGTGTTAATTCAAACAAAACCGGATTTAATATCTACGCTGGCTAATAATCCGAATTTATTCATAGTACCCAAATTAATATCGAAAAATTCAAATTCTAATAATAAAACGATTTCCACGAAATATCCACATTAAATTGATCGAAAAAGGCTGTTAAGTTATTATTATATAGATGACTTAAATCGTTATAAATTAATTAGATAGTTTGTATTATTATTTCCCGAATCTTGAATTTTGAATCAAAGTTGATAGATGAAACTGCAACCAAAATAATTACTACAATTGCCACAAATTTATAGAAGAAGAAAATGTCAGTTCTTGGTAACTTTGTACCTTCATTGCGTACTTGTGGTTAATATAATTTATGTCGGCTATTTGCTAAAAATCTGCTGCATATTTTTTTTAAAACTCTATGCTCTGGCTAAAACTAGGGCATATACTTCTTTGACTTTATTTTCTTTTAGAATTCTTGCACATTCATTTAAAGTTGAGCCGGTTGTAATCAGATCATCTACTAAAAGTATTATTTTCTCTTGAATTGTTTGATTATCTGATACAGAAAAAGCGCCGGCCATATTTTCTAACCTCTCATGGGCATCCAACTTCGTCTGAGATTTGGTATTTGTCACTCTTTTTACAACGCTGGTAAATAGCGGCTTATCTAAAATCATGGCAATCTCCTTGGCCAGTAATTCACTCTGATTATAGCCCCTTTCCTTGCGCCTTTTGGCATGAAGAGGTACCGGTATAATTATTTCAATTCCATGAAAATGATTTGATATATCTTCTTTCAAAAACTGGATAATCTCCCTTGCAATTCGGGTTTTTCCGTTATATTTCATCTCATGAATGATCTTCTGAATTTCATCATTAAAATCAAAAAATGCATGAAAACGGGTTATAAACAAAGGCAGATTTTCTTCTCTAGCCAGCCATAGATTACTTATAGCCGTATCCGTTGTCCTTGGCAGTTGATGCCAGCACTTATTACAGACCTGATTCAGTCCTTCAATTTCGGAGGATTCGCATAAAAAACAATTTGCCGGATAAATCCACTGCAACAGTGGTAATAATACAGATCGATTTAAGAATTCAATCAACCGTCTGAGAGCTATCCCCCTCATTCATTTACCTCATATAAAAATAATTAATGAATTACATTGAGAATTCATAGTTAAATACAAGCCTAGGACTATAACGTTCTTGTGGAATATACTGATTGTTCTCCTCATCCAATTCAAATGTCCAAATATAATCCATAAACAAGATTAAAAACGGTTTGATTTTATAGCCTATGCCAAGGCGCAAAATAGATCGATTGTCTAATGTCCTTATATCTTTAAAATTGCCAATACTTTTCTTATCATAGGTTGCCTGCAATGTTACCAGGGGAATGTGGCGCCGGGTAATTGCATTAACATGTAGAATACCGCTATTATCAACAGAATCAAGTTTCTGGAAATTGCCGATAATATCCACTAAACCCAAAATATTGCTGCGTAACTCACCAAATACTCCTTTTGAACTGGAAGTAATGCTTGATAGAAAATCTGTTTTGTAAGATCCTCCAATTCCTGCCGGCACATAGCGATCTATTTCATAAAACGAATCAAAATAACCCGGCACAAACTCCTCACCTAACCATCTTCTCTCTAACCTTGCCTCAAAATATACAAAATCTCCCAATCCTTTTAACCGCAGACCAATACCCACAGCTTTACCGGACCCAAAATTATTTATTTTTGCATAATCCGCATAAATTGCAGTCCAGAGCATTTTAGTATCAATAAAAGGCAATTCAATATCAAGACCATATACACTTACATCATCATTTTCAGTAGCTCGGTCCACATCCGGATCCACATCTGTAATATAAGTTACGCCAAAAATGACATTGTTCAGCAAAGGCATATTCAAAACATTTTTGAAAGGCCTCAGGTAAAATCGTCCTCCAATGATCTCAGATCTACCCAGGTTACTTGTCATGGTTTCAATTCCATATCTGCCAAAATCCATATCCAGAGTTAGGCCAATTTTTCGATTATCCCAATTTGCCTCGTTTGTGTAATAATTCATTATCAGGCCATGGCCGATTCTGGTTGCGTCTAAAGTCCCAATGCGAGTGTAAAAATCATCTCCTTTCCAACCATATCGGAGGTAGCGTATGATGCGAAAATAATCATAGCTTTCATCCCAATCTTTTGAGCGGATATGACCGTTACTGGTGTTGTACAACAAAAACACATTTAGCCCTACTCCTATTTTTCCGAAAGACAGCTCGGGAGTTAAAGTTATAGTGACATAAGATTCATTATCGATTGACGTATAACCAAGCCCGCCCCCAATCAAACCGAATTGATCGTATCTTCCATAACCAATCATGCCAATTTGTGCTTGTGAAGTTGTTGCAAATAGAAGAGTTAAAAAACAAATTATTGTATATTGTTTATTTTTATTTAACATTTTTGATCCTTTAGGTGTTAAAATGCTTTTATTGAAATTGATAATAGTATTATATTGAATTTATGGAAAATGGATTCACATTTTTATTCTAATAAAATGATTCCTTGGTCTTTTTTAACTTATTTCACCAAAGTAAAAGAATACAAATTTAGTCGATTTGAAATGATAATGATATTCTAAACATATCGTTTAATGGATGAACGATATATGCGAAATCAACAAATGTATAAAGCTTATCCTGATAATTTTGAGTTATCCCTGCTCCAAAACTATAATAAAGTCTTTCAGGTTGATCGATTGAAGTAGCCGTTCCACCACGAATAAATCCTCGATTAAATAATTTCTTTTCTAAACCAATTGCAAACTGATCCTCCAAATCACTGTACAAAGACTTTTTGTAATCCAGGTCAAAAACAAGCTCTTCTGAAACTAAATATCCAACACCAATCGTCCACCCAACAGGTAAACCTTCAGTGTATTTCCCCTTTGTGGATGTATTCCAGCTTATCGAATTTACCAAATTGCTTATTTTTGTTGCAATAATAACTTTTGATGATAAGAACATTTGAATGCCGGCATGGATGGATATACCTGAGACATCACCTTGCACGGAAGTTTCAGGATCTGCATTCCCGCCAAAATTGGCGTTATGAAACGACAGGTTAATGCCAATATTCGTCTTGTATTGATTCACCATGATCCGGTACGCAAAGGCGACTACCAATGTTGTCTCATTGAGAAGGTCATCACCGGAGATTATTGTTCCTAGCCCGGTTGCTATGGTTTTCGTTGGGGAATATACAAATCCGGCATAACTATAAGGCACAATCCCAAATTGCCTGGCAAACGAGAAAGTCGCCTCGAATTTGTTGACATTTGCAATTCCTGCCGGATTCCAAATGATTGCATTTACATCATTGGCAATTGCAGTAAATGCTTGCCCCATTGCCAATGGCCGGGCGCCAAAACCAATGTCAACAAATGAAGCGTTGAAATTGGCTAACTTTTGCGCAGTTGCCGGGAAGACCGCCAACAAAAGAATCACCCAAATCAATTGGATTTCCCTTTTTTTATTCATTTAACTAATATCACCTGGCCAAGAAAAGTTTCCGCACCACCGCCATCTTTTGCTTCAATTTTCACCAAGTAACGGCCATTACGGGCTATCAAATTTAAGTCCGTACGTCCATCCCATTGAGATAAAAATGGCTCTCCTTTGTCAATGGAGACATTTTTTTCCAGCTCTCTGACCAATTCACCATGCAAGGAGTATATTTTTATTGTTACAAATGGTTGTCGAATTCTGGTGGAAGTTACTTCAAAGCTTATACTAACGCCTGGCAACCCATCACGATCCGTATCCACTTCCGGTGAAAAAGGATTGGGAGTAAATGTAACATTTTGAATTCCTAATGGCTGGGAGGATATCAAAATCGCAAATAAGGAAAAATGGTCTATATTTGCTTCAACCTGGTTTTGATTGTCAATAATTGAACTTTCTAATAAATCCCATTCTGCATTATCCAAATTCCATTGACCAATCTCTGGATCTTGATGCAACAGGTTATCAGTAACAGGAAGTCTTATCGTTGCCGGGTTGAGGAAACGCAATCCATCCGGTTTAAAGTCATAACCGATCCCAACAACTTCTTTATCCCGTGTAGATTTTTTAATGGATTGATTCACAATATAATCCAGTCGAACATCTGCTGGCTGTTCAACAGACTGCCGTGGTATAATCAATTCAACCCCCCTTGAATCTCGTACAAATAGCGGACGCCCTGGCAAAACAGTGGCAAATATGGAAAGCGCCAAGGTATCTCCAATGTCGGTACCGGCTTCATTAAGAATAAGTTGTGCAGAACCTAAATATTGATTATCCGGTGTTACCCGGCCAATGTTATCTACTACACCAGCTTGAATGGGAAAAAGAAACCACTCAGGGTTTTCAAGGTCAACAGATTCATTATTTGTTGAAAGTGCCGTATAAAAAAAAGTCGATAGTTCAGAATTAGAAATTGTTGCATCTCCTGTAATTTTTACGGAAGCCAATGAAAAAGTTCTCATTTCAAATCTCAGCTCTTTTTCTTCAAAGGGTGATAAATCTACCTCAACTTTTCTGGGATTACTTGTAAAGCCTAATTTTTTCGGAGTGATTAAATACCTAGATGAAACTAGGCTGTCCACAGTGAAAGTTCCTGGGCTTCCAGTATTTATTTCGAAGACTACATGTCCTGTCGAGCTGTTTTTAACAGAGATTTTCACGCCATTTAAGGGCTCATCGTTTTCATCCACTACAGTTCCAAATATTTTCCCGAATGCCCAATTCAAAATAATATTTAGAGTCGTGTCAACATGAATATTTTCTATAGTTTGATCGATAAATCCAAATTTTGAAATATTCATCCGGTAGGGGAATCTTCGATCAAGATTGCCAAAATAGTATTCACCGGAAGAGTTGCTGTTCCCTGAGCCAAGAAGATTCCCAAGGCTATCTTGCACCGTAACCAATGCTTGCGCAATGAATTCGTCTCTTGGATCTGTAATAGTTCCTGAAATAAATCCTTGAGTAACTTCGACAATTGTTACCTTGCCATCAGTAATAATAGCTTGTGGGGATCCCTGGTTGAAGATAAACCTTCCGATATCTAACACACTGCTCGTTCCAGTAGTAGCATCCGCTTTTACTGCAAATCGAATTTTTAAAAGAACTCCCTCATCTGACAAAGGTATGCTATTGGATGATTCAACCGAAATGCTGTCTCTGGTTAAAGAGATTACAGGATCGGTCCAGGTTTGAATAAGAGATCCGGTTTTCGAAACTGTAACGAAATCGAGAAGGTTTTGATCAAACCCCAAAGTAAATGAAAATGATCTAATATCCAGCCCCATAGTCGACGATACTATCAATGCAGCTTCAAACTCTTCCCCAGGATTTACTGTTAAATTTGGTAAAGAAACCTGCACTTCAGGAATAACGACTTCGGGAGAAAAATGAACAAATCCGTTTGAAATCTGAACAGGAATTGAGCCATCTCCAAAAATCAAATTGCTAATGATTACTTCTGAACTGTCTCCCAAACTCGCATCGCTGGAAATGTGAAACCGTACAAAAAGTAGCGGGCCGCTTCCTTTCAGACTATCTGAACCGGAAAAACTATAATTGATCTGGTTTTCAACTGAAGAAAAATTGCCAATTCCCATATCCTCTGATAAACTCTCTTCTAGATCAATTCCGATAGGTACTAAAACCGAACCATCATAAATGATCTCAACTTGATAATTCAAAAATCCAAAATCTGAAATATCACTAACACCAATTGGAATTTTAAAATCGGAATTAATTGCGGCAATTGTATCTATTATATCAGCATAAACAATGGCAGACAGTGTTTGAAAGCTGCGAATTTGATCAACTGTCGGCCCATTGTCAAGTGAATCAAAAAGTTCAACCTGGTAAAAATAATTCTTGTTTGGCTGCAACCCTGAAATGGTTATTTCATGATCCATTAGAAATGTAAAATTCTCAAAGGTGTCTCCCAACAAATCCGTTTCTCCATAATTCGCGACAATTCTTGAAGGCTCATCGGTTACAAATTTTAAAGAAACCGATTTTGACCTTGTATTTGTAGTATCAGGGAAAGAGATAAACACAGGAGCTGTCCGATCTAGCCCAAGAATTCTTCCGTTTGAAAAAGCTGCCGGTGGTACTCCTTCATTAAAGACAAATTCCAAAAATTGTAAATTGGAAAAATCATTATGAGAAAAATGCTCCCCTAATTTGAATTGAATGAATATCAAAATACCGCCTTGAGCAATTTCTTGACCCAGGTTGTGTTCTAATTCCAACGTATCTAAATCAAGATGAACGACCGGGGAAGCCAGGCCTTCGGTTAATGATCCGACTTGTTTAATACTTTGGAATGCCACTTTTTCCGATCGAAAGATTAGCTTAAATCTATAGGATTGGATTGGCGTTGAACCTGGCGTACTTATCCGGATAGGTATATCAATTGTTTCGCCAATAATTGCAACGGTATCCGAAATTACAACATCAAGCTCATTCCCGGTTGTTGTTGTAAACTGTTTCTTTTCACTAAACACAGGCCCGTTGCCTGCTAAATCGTTAATGTTTATTTGAATTTCATAAACAGTAATTGGATTCAAATTGGTCAAGTCATAACTAAAATTCACACTCGGTGTAGGAATTACAATAGTCGTTGAATCCCCACCAAGCGTGCCAAAAATAATCTCAGAATTTACAGGTTCGTCGGTTTGCCATTCAATTCTGACTGAACGATCTCGAATTTGGCTGACCACTGGCTGAGTTGTGAATTCCGGAGGTGTTTGATCAAGAACGGTAAATTGTCCTATTTGAACTAGAACACCTGTTGTGTCATCATTTACTTTCACATTTTCCAGTTTAAGTTGGCTGGTAGCGCCATAGGCAACATTTAAAGTCTGAAAATTGAAACGAATTAATTCACCATCTGCTGGAATAGGCTGATCTCCGTATAAAATAAAATGATAGCGCCCTTCACTGATTACTGCCGAAGAAAATGACCAATCCGGAACACTACTGGTTTGAGTAGAAAAATCTTGAAATTCCAGTATTTTCGGATCGAAGACTAATTCGAATTCAATATCCCGGACAACCCGGCCAGTACTTCCTCGGAAATCCAATGGAATGCTAAAGCTAGTATTCCGATCTGCTTGATGGTTCGTTAACAGAAAGTTGACAGTAGTAATTTCCGATGTTGTAAATTCATACATTTGCGAAGAAACAGAACCATTACCCGAATTATCCTGGGACGATATTTTGTATTTGTACGTGGTTCCCGGGATTAAGCCAGTAATTACAAAAGCTTGGGATAAACGCAGTTCATTGTTAATCATCACATTTTCATCTGTTGAAGTTATCCCATAATATAGTTTGGATTTTGCCGGTTCATCGGTTTGCCATGTTACTATAGCTGAATTAGGTTTGATATTGACAGCAAAAGGACCGGAGATTGTTTCCGGAGGGGTATTGTCAATGATCTCCATACCCCCGGATTTTACAGAAGCCTGTGGCGTCCCATCGTTGAAGACAAAACTCCCAATTAAAATGCGAATAATTTCTCCGGCTTGCACTTCGTTTGAAAGAATAAAGCGAATCTTTACAAGATCGCCACTCCCGGACAATGCCTGTGTTCCACCCATTGCGATGACAACTCGACTTGGAAACAACGAAAAAACCGGAACACCCCATGTTGATGAAAGCGTTCCCGAACCTAATACCTCAGTTGCAATAAGAAGATTTTCGTCATAATGCAGTTCAACATCAGCTGAAAATACCTCAAGCCCTGTCAAATCCCCAACTTGGATGGGAATATCGATTGTTGCTCCTGGAGTCGATGGAACAATTGGAATTTGAACAGCAACACTATTTCCGACTAAAGTCGTAAAAGAACTGTCTGAAGTAAAAGAGGATTGATTTCCAGCCACATCGTACAACTGAATACGAAAATGAATTTCAGTGCCGCTTTGTAACCCAATCAAAGTAAACTCATGATTTATTGATAAACTGGTTTCTTCCAAAACCAAACCGTATGACCCTGTTAAACCATATTCTAAAACTGCCGTTGACAATTCGTCTAACCCAAAACTAATTCTTGCTGATTGATTAGTGATATTATCTACAAATGGCCCAAATAGAATATTCGGAGGTTCATTATCCATCGGTGCGATAGACATGATTTTTGCATCAGATGTAAAAACGTAGGGAAATCCATCATCAAATTCAAAATGTGCAATCGATATTGCACTCATTTTGTTTTGCTGGATTACTGAGTTTGCCATAAACCCAATAAATACTAATCTCCCCCCACTATTAATTGCAGTATTACCATTTGCTTCTGCAGCAAAAGAAACAATCCCCGGGTAAGATTCAACAGCTATACCTGGCCATGTAGATGTTAAAGTCTCACTTTGTTGAATTCCGAGAAATTTAAAAAGCTCAGGATCGAACCCAATTAAAGTAATCCAATCAGTTATATTAAAACCGGAAAGATCAGACACATTCAGAGGCATCCACAGAGTGTCTCCTGACCGGATACTGCTATCCGGCAAACTCACAAGAATTTCAGCAGTTGGTGTTGTGAATATTTGATTACTACTCCAGGTGGGTCCGTTATCACTCGGGTCGATTGCGCCCACACGATAATTATATTCTGTTCCCGGTTGTAAATGAGCCAATTCAATACTATGGCTACTCGTGAAAGATTCTTTTCTAATTTGAGCGCTGTAAGGCAACTCAATCCCATATTCTACAATGCTTTTCGCCGGTTCATTGGTATTCCAGTTTACTAAAGCCAAATTCGGTCTTAGATTTTCAATTACTGGTCCGGAAATGATTAAAGGTGCAAGTCTATCTTTTATGGTAACAGTACCGCTTTTCAGTACTAGCCGAATTTGTCCAAGATTCATTGAGGCATTTATAAAAGTCAAAACAGATGTTTCATCTAAAGGAGCATTTGCAGGCACTTCAGCACGTAGATTTATTAGTATTCCGGAACCGAATAATGAATTATTGTGGCTGGCATTAACAGCTACCGATCCTGAAGAAATATTGATATTTGGCACCGACCAACCGGACAATAAAGTATTTTCAGTTGAAACCCCAGTGATATTTAATAAAGCTGGATTGAAAGAGATTTCAAATTGAAGCGAGGTTATATGCAAATCACTTAGATCCGGGACACTTACTGCAACCTGTATATTTGCACCCGGGTCAACAGTTATTTCTGGAATTAGGATAAACACTTCTTTCGTGCTAAAACTAAAATCTTGCGTGATTCGTGGTCCATTGTCTAGGGAATCGGTTAATTCTGCGCGATAATGATATGTAGTGGTTTCTCGTAGATTTGTAAGATTAAGTGTATGGGCCTTAGAAGGCTGGTCACTTTCCGTGGTTTGTCCATAAGATGTTGTTTCGCCATAGTTAAGTCGAATAGTGGACGGCTCATCCGTCCTGATCAAAATTTTGACATCATGATAATTTCGCTCAATAATTGATGGGTTGGCCTCTAGAACTGGCGGGATATCATCCGCTTTCACCGTAAAACTACCTTCGATTATATTTGCAGATGGCTCACCTTCATTTAATTGGAAATGGGTAAAATTCAATGTGGAAGAACTTCCGATTTCAGTAGATTCGGAAACATGGAATCGAATTCGTATTAAGCTTCCGCAGCCTACAAGCGGATCCACTCCGGCAAAAGCTACTCCAACCTGGTTAGCAGAAATATTTACAGTTGGCGTGCCCCAAATTGACGAAATAGTTCCTGAACTGATTACATCACGAGCGTCCAATAGACTACCATTAAATTGTAAAGTGAAATCCATTGAAAATACTTCCAAACCGGTTAAATCGGTAACTTGAATATCCAGTTCAAAATCTCTTCCTGGAGATTCCAAAATAATCGGAATCGTTACAGTTGGACCTTGAGCCCACGCTGACGCAAAAGTAGTAATAACGCATGCACAGGAAAAAATAATTTTTCTAAAATGATCCATAGCTAATTTCATTCACTATCGCAGCAAAATTGCTTTTTTGACTTCTTGAAATTTTGCATACCGTACAAGGAAAAAATACAAGCCGCTTGAAACATGAATTCCAATATCAGAATCACCCTGCCAGGTTGCCCTATAAAATCCAGGTTCATAATTTTCATTTATGATTGTTTTAACTTTTTGCCCTAACAAATTGAATACTTCAACCTCAAGTTTTGTAGTGTTTGAATTCTTGATTACCGGAAGCTCGAGATGAATAGCACTGTCTTGGTTAAAAGGATTCGGATACGAATTGGATACTGCAAAGCGATCAGGAATCCATTTTTCGTGTATTGATTCAATGTTTGCCGAAACTTCGTCAACATATATTGATTGCCATTGAAGATCGTATTTGTGATCATTCCATGCATTTTCCACTTCATGAAATTTGATGCTGAAAAGTGTGTCAGATACTTCAGCTAAATAATTTCCTGCCATTGCAATATTTAATGTGCCATTTAAATTATTTGATACAAGGTTGAAGTTCGCAAGCGCAGTCGAAGTTTTCAAAGTCATAAACTCAAGTTGATCTGAAGGAAAATCTAAAATTGCATCAACGGAATAAAACGATATTTGCGTTTCCGAAAAAACCACAAGTTCGAAATTACCACTATTTAGCATATGCCATTCAGTTATAAATTGAATCGGCCCAGATTGTTTGGAAACCGGACCGGACAAAATTTCAGCCGGGAATCTATCTATCAGGCTAACGGAAAAACGGAATATCAAAGACGCATCGAAAGAACTGATTTTTTGATTTCCACTGACATCACCCGCCAAAGAATCCCTGGGAAAGTCTGTAAAATAAGGGGAAACGTCTTTTTGCGCGCTAATCCGCAAAACCAATGATCCATCAAATGAACTAACTCCCTGGTTTCCGCTTAAATCTCCATAAAAAGTTGCAACAAAATTTTGATCAGAAAGATTGCCTGTCAAAGGATTATAAATCCTATTTTCTGGTAAAAAGAAAAATCCCTTTTCCTTTGGCTTGATAATATAATCAAATCCGGCTTCCAATTTCTCAAGGCTATATTTGCCATCAGATCCTGTTTGCCTGGTTAAATTGGATTTTCCGGTAATCGTGACTGAAGCTCCGGACAGGGGTATTTTGTTGTCTATCGATACAAATCCGGAGATATTGGCGATTTCATTGGGATTTAAATCCAATTGAATATCGCGAATCAAAGTCTGGCTGTTTTGTATCGAAATAGATTGTTGATTTGCAGTATAACCGAGTTTATCGGCAACCAAAATATAGTTCCCTCCTGGTGGAAACAATCGATAATCACCGGCATAATCACTAAAATCTCTTAAGGTATCGCCATTTTGAATTGCAATCAGCTCAGCATGATTAACAGGTGTGGAATTGGAATCAGTAATTTTTCCAACCAATATACCGAAAGAGGATAAAGAAAAATTCATTATAATATTTTGATTTTGGTTTAGATTAACTTCTTGTAATTTTTGCCCGTACCCTGCTTTTTCAGCTAAAAGAACAAGTTGCCCAGGACTCAATTCCAATTGATAATTGCCATTTTCATTTGCTATAGCCTGGCGTTGGCGATCCATGACAGACACGGTAGCAAGAGGCAGGAAATTTCCCAGGGAATCTTCAATGCGGCCGGAAACGAACCCGTGATTTGCCGTTAAGACCAATTCAATCCCTTGAATCGTTTGTCCGGGTTGTAGAGCAATTTGAGTAGTTTGATCGGCAAATCCCTCCTTTCTTGCCAATAGATTCCAAACGCCTGCCTCAACATAAATTGTAAAACGCCCGGCTGAATTTGAATAAATTGACAGTGTATCTGAATTCATAAAAAAAAGTATTTCGCAGTTAACTACCGGGAGATTTGCTGAAATAACCCGGCCTCGAATTGTAGCAGCCTGGCTATTTAACTCGATATCAATATTACTTAATTCCTCACCACTGGAAACAGTAACATTAACCGGATGAGAAAGAAAATATTCTGATTTGATAACTTGTAAGGCATGAGTTCCAGGCACAACGTGGAGTTTATAGAAACCATTAATTCGAGAGATATCGATCGTTTCGCCATTCGTAACAATTGCATCGGCAATAGCATCTTCCCTGCTCCGAATAACCCCGGAAATCTCTGCCGATGTCAATTGCATATGAACTACTAAATTCGAAATGGATTCTCCAGGTGATAGTTCTAAATGCATTGGTGGAGGAGTTTTAAATCCCTCTTTATTAAAAAGTAAATCATAGACGCCAGGTAGAAGACTTAGAGAAAAATTGCCTTTGAAATTACTAGAAAATTCATAGGAATATCCTTGAGATGGCACTGCACGGATGTGAACATTACCAATTCCTGATGTCCCATCAGAAACGATGCCTCCAACTAAACCAGCTTGAGTTTTTAGTGTTAAATCAGGAGTTAAACTTATTGTCATATTATTTACAATATTTACAACACGCGAATGTTCTTGACTTAAACCGATTTTTTCTCCGATTATTTGCCAGGCACCTTCCTTTAAACTCATCTGGAATAATCCATTCACATCAGATGTCGCGGTGATTTTATTGAGGCCGTTCCGAACTATGATTTTTGCAGCAAAAACTGGAGAACCATTTTCGGTGATCACCTTTCCCTGGAGAACCCCGGAATTTTTTTCAATAACTAAGGGGGAACTCAATTGCAGTGCAATATTTTCATGTAGATTTATAACAACAGTATCAATAGTAGAATATTTAACTTTTTCCGCATGAATTTTGTAAATTGCTGCCGGAAGAGGAAAGTTGAACCCACCGGAAAAGTCGGTGATTGATTTTCGAATTATCCCTGTAATACCATCTTCGGTGACAACATTAACTCGAGAAATAGGATTACCCAGTATATCTTGCACAATTCCGAACACCGATCTTGGTAATATTTTCAATTCGAAAAGGATTGGTTTACTTTGATTAACTTCAACTTCAACCGTTAATGTGCTGTCGTGGAATCCTTGTTTAATGGCTGTAAGAGAATAACGACCAGGTTGAACATTTAGGGTAAACACACCCGAGTCTGATGTAAGGTAATCATTGTTTTCACCACTGCCCTGCAGTACCTCTACATGAATATTAGTCCGCGAAAGTGTATTCCCGGAAGCTGTTTTGGTTCTAATCGATATTTCTCCAAATGGCACTTTATACAAAAATTCTCTTTTTTCGCTGGCGGAGCCTTTGCCGGTTTCATCGAGAGCAATGACTTGCCATTGATATTCACTGTTTTTACCAATCTGTCGAATAGGTATTGTAATCTGGGTTTGTGTCGTAACCCGCTGCCATACCGGGAAAGTAGAAGAAGAATTCTGCTCAGTAAGCAGTTCAAATAATTCGAATTGATAGGTTTTAGCACCGTTTACACTTTGCCAGGAAAAGTCAATATTTTCGCTTGAGATTGATGAAGTATCAGGTGGTTGCAGAAGATTCGGAGGACCTAGGTTTATATTTAGATCCACCGTAAATCCCTGTAGCCCGGATTGCACAATTGAGCTTAATTCCGGAATCCCTCCGTAATTATTCAGAACGATCCAATTATATTCTTTCCCTTCCAAAAGTGGCGGTATAATCGCATTAACCTGGTTAAAGAATCCCGAGGCATCAGATTCACCGTATGTTATTTCAGTTTTATTCGTGATAACCTGGTAAATAATATTAGCACCTTCTAGCCGCAATTCTCCCTGGTTATCTTCTTTAATTACCACTGGCTGATCCGACAAAATCAAATGATAAAATGGTACTCCGGCGACAGCATTCCATTCGAATTGTGATGAAATTGATTGAATAACTGCACCATTTACAGGTGAACGTGTCACGGGAGATTGTGGAAATTCAATGATCAAGGGAAATTCAGGAGAATGTGAAATACCATCGGAAACCCGACAGAAATAGATCCCGGGAGCCAGCCCCTCCTCCGAAGGTATAAATTCTATGATTTGAGAACCGGATTTGGAAAGTATCTGGTTAAATTTACCATGTTCCGTTCCATACTGAAAATTTGCAGCTACAGGCTCAAGCCATCGAACCCGGACTAAGTTGGTTTGGCTTACCAATTGAAACGGGAATTCAATCAATGTGAGTTGTTGACCATACACATTCATATGGATCATCTCTGTAAACAAAATTAGTAAAAATAGAGCACTAATTTTTTTCATAAGGATAATCCTGTTTAATGTCCATAGCTACTAGATAATAATATATAATATATATTTGGTTTATGTTGACTTATAACATATACCGAATACCAAAATTTAAACCGGGAACAGGCAGCAGTTCGCCCGCATACACAAAACTGATCTTGTTAGAAATCAATTTTCCATAGCCAATAGATAGGTTCGGCCCGAAGATTGATATGGTTTCCGTCACAAAATCTTGAGAACTAGGCACAATTGACTCTCCTGAGAAAATTCCTAATTTCGTATAAAACCCACTTTTCCCCAAATAAAAGTTGAAACTATTAGATAAATTTAACCCTACTATGTCCTGAGCATATTGTAAACTATATTCTTGAAGGTAAACTCTACTTGATAAATAGAATCTCCAATTGCCAATTAACATAGTAATCCCCAGTTTTATATATTCTGGCAGTTTTTGAGTTACCAATGCCACTTCTTTACGGAGTATGGGTTCGGTAAGTGTTAATTGAGTTAATTCTAATTTAACCGGATCGAGTATTTCTTCGACGTCCCCACCTTCTTTCAAACCATCTAAATCGAGAGCTGGAATTCTGTTTTGTTTTCTATCTACTTTACCAGACAGATGCGCATCTGGAGTTAGTGATAATGAGAAATCAATAAGAAAATTTTTTGATACTCCAAACCATCCCCCAGATGTAAAACGCCAGGTTACGCCGTCATAAGATCCTTGAACATTTTGATTAATATCATTGTGCCATAAAGCTTGCTCATCATTAAAAAGATGTTCAACCTGGTTGAATAACATAGCTCCTTGGATATTCCAAACGCTGTTGAAAGCTACGGACATTTGCAATCGCTCGATATTTAATCCAGCAGCAATGTTAGGATTTAATTTTAGTGAGAACATGAAGCTTGTACTTGTGACGCTATACTGAAATCGATTGATTGCATCTGCATAGCTGTTTAAGATCACTTTGTTTTCTCCACCCCCAACATCCACAAGCGTTGAAATAGTTGTTTCAACTGAATTGAGTTGAGTTTCTATATCTAGTGTTATGGGACGATAAAACATTAACCCTATAGAAAGTTTCCCCATCGGCATTAAAACCATGCCTTCTGGCCATTGCATGTCTCTTATAATATTTAGATTTACTCTTGGAAACCCTATTTGTAAATTGTCAGATTTTTGATTCGCCACCGCATCGGTTATTTCACCATTGATTTTTTCTGATAGACCCAAAATGTTAGTAAGACCGTAATTCAATCGGGGAGAAAATTGAAATGTAATAGTAGGTTCTTTTTGCCCTGCTAAAAATGCAGGATTTTCAAAAACAGACATCCACGGATAGTATTTATTCATAACAAACCGACCCCATATTGTATTTCCAAGTTGCGTTCCGGCAACAGAAATCCTTGAGTGAATACCGGCGATATTGAGTCTTTCTATCTGACTTGACTGATCCTGGGCGAATAAATAATTATTTGGGAATAAACTGGCAGATGTCAATACAATTGCCAATGCGATTAATGAACTTTGAGCCATTCTATGTATTTAAATTTGATTGATGGATTGATTGGAAAAACCTGCAACTATATAAATTTTTTGAATTTGAACTTAACAACATTTGAAACATTTCGCCATTAAAATAATACAACACCAAGTTTAAGGATCTTCTCTTATTTATTTTTATCAATATTATGCTTATAGCGTTGGATTATTTGAAAAAAAATTACAATTAATTAATTTTGAACTATTCAAAACAAAAGGATGTTGAATCACCCAATGAAAATTTGTAAAGCAAAATTTGTCCTTCTTCTATTTTCAACTCTTTTATCCTCGATTTCAAAACCATGTTTTTCACAGCAAGCCAACCAAACAGCTTCATTAATGGGTCAAGTCAGCGATGAAAATACCGGCAAGTCTTTAGCCTTAGTGCAAGTATTTATCCAATCGATTCAAGTTGGCGACGATACCGATGACAATGGCAAGTACGAAATCAATAACTTAACATCAGGAGAGTATGAAGTTACGGTTAAGTTAGTTGGTTATAAAACTATCCGTAGCGAAATTGAACTAAAACCCAATGAAGTGTTACGGATTAATTTCCAAATGACGGCAGAATCTTTTAATCTCCAGGATGTTCAGATCACAGCAAGCCGGCATACGGTTTTAGAGCAGGACGCCTCGCAATTGGTTTCAGTGATAACGCAAGCGGAAATCCGTAATTTAAACGCAAACCAGACACCGGAATTGCTGCGTGAAGAAATCGGAATCTACATGCAGAAAACCAACAATGGCGGTGGCTCTCCTATTATCAGAGGACTTCGCGCCAATAAAATCCTACTTGCGATTGACGGAATTAGACTCAATAATTCCACCTATCGCGGCGGCAATCTCCAATATCTTAATACCATCGATCCGCAATCCATTGAAAGGATTGAATCTGTCCATGGACCTGTCTCCGCTTTATATGGCAGCGATGCTTTGGGAGGTGTCATTAACATCATCACGAAAAGTCCGACATTGGATGATCAACACACGCAAAAATGGGATGCGTTTGCATCCATCAGTTCATCGACTGCAGATCATACTCAAGCCGCCCATTTAGGCTTGCAAACTGCAAATACCCGATGGGGCTTTTTGGTTGATGCTTCTTTTTATTCCCACGGCAATATCACCAGGGGAACTTCCGGAGGCAGCACATTAATGGATCGATTACGAAATGATTCAAGAGTATCGAGGATTCTTAACAAAACACAATCGCCAAACGAATATAACAAATTTGATTTAATGACAAAAATTGTGCTATCGCCAAATGAGTCTCATCATTTTTCATTGGCTTACCAGTTGAGCCGCCAAAATGAAGTTCCCCGTTATGATACCATTGAATCCCGCATAAACAGTTTATGGTTGTATGATCCCCAGGAGCGTGATTTGGTCTATTTAAATTACGAAAACACAAACCAAAATAGTTTTTTTGAAACGGCAAAGTTTACGCTGTCTCTAAACAGGCAATTTGAAAGACGTATCCAGCAAAGAACCGGAAGCAGTAACCAGACCAGGGATCAATTTGAAACAGTGACTTACGCCGCTCAAATCCAGATGAATAAAATACTGCTTAAAAAACACTATTTTGTTTATGGATCGGAAATCTATTTTGATCATGTAAATGCCAATTCATCCATTGTTGATTTATCATCCGGGGTCGAAACAACGCAAAATCCGATTTATCCGGATGGTTCGACCTACCTGAGTTTCGGGATATTCGGTCAAGCTGAACTCAAACTCTCCCGCCGTTTGGATTTTAATATCGTAACACGTTTTAGTGCTTTTAAACTTAATGCCCCATTTGCCGCAAGTGGTGGCACCGCAGATTTAGGAACGTTCGAAATATCCCCGGCTTCGGTCACCGTCAGCTCCGGTGCAGTATATTCCTTAACCGAAAACGTAAACTTTGTTTCGAATATTGCCCAGGGATTCCGGGCGCCTAATTTGGATGACGCCAGCAAATTGGGACCGGGAAAAGGAGGC
>CAYXGW010000059.1:7194-35489 GCA_964464595.1 uncultured Deferribacteres bacterium | reverse complement strand
CACCGGCAACATCACTTCACCCACGGTGTTGTCTTCGACGTTGGCGACGTCGTTCTGAGTGCTGTTGGGCGTCGGCGTTGCCAGGGCAAAGTCGGCATTACTGTTGGAGCCGGCGAAAAAATTCGCATTACGGCTCAGGCTCTGGGAGCCCAGGATAGCGAGGTCGGCGGCATTGGCGGCTCCGGCTCCCTCGGTGCTGCCGGTGAATCCGGCTCCACCATAGGAAAGGCATAGATTGACGCCAAAAGCACCACCCCCACACGGCTGGTTGTTGTCGGGATTGTTTTTGAAACAGACTTTTCCAGCGATCGGCATGACCTCTTCCGGGAAGATGAAATCAGGGGTAATACCCGTTAGATCCGCAAACGCCTGGGTCGCGAACAAAACAGTGTTCGCCTCGGTGGGGGAGGGTTGAAAGGGTGGACACACGCCTAGGGGATCCACATCCGTGACGAATCGACCGGTCTGGGTTCCTGCCGCATCGAAGAAAACGACCTTGACTCTGCCGACAACCTCCGATCCTTGGGGGCCCCACACTTTCTGGTCGCAGCCACCCGCCACCATTTCGAAGAACTGGATCCTGGAATCGCCGTTAAGACCGGCCATGATCTCGTTAATTCTCACCTGATGGTTGGTCATCATTCCTTTCTTCAGAATGTTCCTTTCTTCGACCTGTGCAGGCTGCAAGGAAAAGAGCATAAAGCAAAACACCATAAGCCACCGGACAGATCGGGAGGGTCGACAAGACATGGTGTCACCTAGGGTTTCAGATTTCTTCATTTGATCTCTCCATGATTAAATCAAGTAGTTTGCTGCGAACATGAAAACCGTTTTGTGCTTCCGTGCAGGCTTTCTTTCTTACCTCTCGAAGGATTGCGCAAGGCTGATTTATAATTCGCGAAGATAAATACTATTATCTAACTCATGACGACGAGCCAGGATAATATTATGTACGATACTGTCAGGCTTATGGGTTTAGAGCTAAGAAATTTTCAAACTGAGAATCCTTGCAACCCATGAAGCTCTTGTACTTTAATCGAATTAGCTTAATATGCAAGCTAAATTGTTATAATGTAAAAATTAACTGTTTTCTATGATATGACAATAAAAAAATATTTACCCCTGATCCCGGTCAGAAACTTCTGGTTCAGGTTCGAGAATGTTACGGTATTTTCATTACGCCTATCGTACAGAGAAACATACTGTGAATGGATCGTGCGTTTCATAACATAGGTATGAACGAGTTGCTCATACCATTTATAGATGACAATTCAAGTCGTTCATTCAAATCATTGATAATAGTTATTAATCATAAAAATAAATATTTAACTACCTTTTATTCGTTTCTCTTTCTGGTATAGGTGACTGCCACAGACTTACACTGACAAAAACAGCCACGGAGACTCAGAGGATACTGAGAGGGAAATTGTATTGATTTAATTTTAAACGATCAACAGGACGGCGAAAACCCATACCACCCTGGTTCAAAACATGAGTGTAGAACATGTTCATATTGAGCTAACTTTGAAAGGGCCCGGAGTTAACCCAGAAACCACCGCTCCGCTGTTGACTGGAAGCCGTGTTAGAAACAGATATTGAGTTTACAAATCCAATTTACATTTCGTCGAAATCAAATAGAAGGCATCGTGTGCTAAGTTTACTTCTTTTACCCGCATATGACGTATACGATTTATGATTTCGTTATTCATGTATAGAAAGATCAGGAATGCGAAAAGAGAAACAGAAAATACTTTTAGTGATAATTGAGTATTATCATATTTGAGAAAATTGACGATGCTCCAGTGAAGCCCTGTTGCTATCGCTATCGACAAGTGAAGAATGCCACTTATTATGGCAAGCACTTTACCATACTTGATAACATAATATATCCCTGTGAAAAGTCTTACTAGAGATTCTTGCCGAAGTAATTCTTCTTTAAAAGAGGGGCTGTATTCGTAAACAACTGACTTGCACAAGTTAAAGAAAGTTTCAAATTTTGTTATTCCCTGTTTGTCATATTTCTTAAAGAATTTAATATAATTTTCAGGTTGATGTAATAATCTTCTGCCTCTCAATCGATATCCGTATGGAAACTTCTCCCAGAATTTAAACTTGTCGCTGTATTCTCTGTATACGTGCTTCAAGCGATCAAGACTGGAATTACCGGCAAAGTACTTTTCTTCCTCCTCTTTAATGTTTTGTATATGTTTTTTCCATTCTGATTCATCTAAACTTGGTAATTTTTGCTTTCGATATTCTTCGGTACATCGTTCCTCCAAAGCGTCCAGTCGTTTGATTCGAAGAGATTGTCCAGCAATGTAACTAAAGATAAGCAAAATAAGGATATTGTTATCCGTAGGAAAAAGAGTGAGAGAAGTAGATGGATCTATTATGATCACAACCGCCCAGAAAAACCATAGAGTGAACGCAACAATTAATCCACCCGGGAAAATAATCCCAACCAGATCACGAACGAGGTCTCGCACTATTTGCATTGAAATCTCCCATATGAATTATGGTGAACCAATTGATTCGGTGCTTGCAATATTCCGGTGCTGCCCTCTAGTTTTAATAAGATTCTAACATAGGTATGAACGAGTCGCTCAACCCATTTATAGATGACAATCAAATCGTTCATCCAAATCATTGATAATAGTAATTAATATCCCTCGTTTCAAGGTTTTTGTGCCCTGGTCTGATTACCAACGAAAGATTGCTGTTCGGGTTTTGAAGCTCTGGCTAGTAATAATGTCGTACCCCTTGATCCAGGCGGTGAAACTACTACCCAACGTTTGTCTTGTTCTGGTTGATAAGTATCCTCAACCACTGTGAAATTGAGCTTCTCTGTATAAAATTCCAAAGCTTCATCATAGTCCCTTACCACCAGGGCTATGTGAACAATTGATTGTTTCACTTTACTAAAACCTATTTAAATTGTATTCGAGAAAAAATCAAGAATGCTATTGCTGATAATAACAGTATGACAAATCCACCCGCAAATATGAGTTTTATTTTCTTTAAATTTGGAGGAAAATCAGCCCACTTCGTTTCTTTACCCCATTTATCTTTATTACGCAGACCAACCAGTAGAAAGATAATTCCCAATGGCAACAAAGCAAGATTAGTAATTCCGATAGGAATAAAGCATATGCCCATTATAAACATGGCTCGATAATTTGGCACAATTTCTTCTTTATATCTGGAGGCTGCAACCACCATGGCAAGAACCAAAAGTAAAGTAACACCGGCAATTATAGGTATGATTATTGTATTATTCATCTTTTGTCAATCCTTATTTCTATTCTAAGCATTTGTGCCAGCTAAAATAGGTGTGAATGAGTCGCTCATATCATTTATAGCTGACAAATCAAGTCGTTCATCCAAATCACTGATAATAGTTATAAATATCACTCGTATCAAGGTTTTGTGCCCTGGCAATTTTTGAATAGTTCTGATGTCGAAACTCTGAGTCTTTATGGCTGTTTTTGTCAGTGTAAGTCTGTGGCACCAGAGGCTGCGAACTGATTTGCTTTGTTAACTCCCATTTTCACGATTCCAGCACCATTGGGTAGTAAGTAATACCATTTTTCTTTTGAAGGGTCCCATCTAAGCGGAATCCAAAGCTCTCATACACCGGCACTGCCATCGTTGATGATTTTACCCAGTATTTGCCATTATTCCCGTTTTCTGCACAGATTTCTTTTGCTGCGTGCCATAATTGTTTAGAGACTTTATAATTTCTCGAAGAAGGATCAACAAATAGTTGGTCGATTTTCTCATTATTATGAATTGTAATAATTCCAACAATTCTTTCTTTTTGAACAAAGCACAAAGTCAAATACTCTTCATTGATTATACGATCCTTTATAGCAGGTAATTCGTTAGGCTTAATAAACTGCCTTATACCTTCTTCGTCAAAATCAGCGTTACTCTCAGGTTTTACTGCTCTCTGAATTAAAGACTGAATTTCTTTTACATCATTTGTTGTGGCTTTACGAATAGTCATCGTATCTAGAGTAAGTTTGAGCTTGGCTTTGCCGACGCCGTAAATGGAAGCCTTCTTTTTTAGCCGTAACTTGCGGTGTTCGGTAACATCGTTTTACTATGCACTGATGAAATGCTGTTATAAATTAGGTTTTCCACCTGCTTCATTTGAAGTAATGTTTAACCCCACTATTAGAAATTCTACTTCCTCTTCGGATTTTGGACAATGTTCAACGCCTCTTGGGACAATAAACATTTCGTCTTCATACAGCTCGATATTCTTGTCTCGAAGCTGTATGGTCAGATGCCCCTTATAAAGAATAAACAATTCATCTTGATCATCATGCTTGTGCCAATTCGTCGCTCCAAGCCCTTTTGCAACCTTGAAAAGTTGGCCGTTCGCCTCTCCAATGATTTTCTGAGACCAATGTTCTTTAATAGATGCAAGTTCCTTGCGTATACTCACTTTTTCCACGAATCAAACTCCAATAATATATATTTTGCTAAATCTGTTTAAGTATGCATGACATAGGTATGAACGAGTCGCTCCTACTATTTATAGGTGACAAATCGTTCATCCAAATCATTGATAATATCTATGGTTTAGGGATTTATTCCAATATTATTGTATAAATACTCAGCCGCATGTTTTCTACCGTTGACATTCCAATGTGTATCAAAAGAATAATAAAGTTGTTCGCCATTATTTGCTAGTTTTTTGAAATAGGAAAACAATTCAATGAAGCGAATATCTAAATCTGTTGTAATTGACTGCATGGCTTCTAATGAATTTGTTTCATACTTCAACTGTTCCACAACATTAGCAATAAATCTAACGCCACTCTCATTATTTAGATATAAATTGCCGTAAACTTGTAATTTAGAAGGAATGTACAAAACAATCGGCGTAATATTATTTTTACTAGCAATATCATTAAATTGTTTTAGTAATTGTCTTAACTTTTTCCACTCCGTTTTTTGTAACAATTGGTCCGCTGTTTTTTTTTCATTCCAATAAGCAAATCTCATGGGTATTTTATTCTCTTGTATTTTTATTACGCCGAGATTTTCACTAGGATCTCTCTGCTTCATTTTGAGAAAAAATTTAATAGCCCCTTTTTCGATATCCGACATGACGGTGATGTATCTTTTAAGAAAATTCTGTTGTGGAAGAAACGTATAATAGGTCCCTCCATTAAGCCACTTGTCATATTCCTTTATGTCACGAATATCATTACCCGAAAAAAAACAAAAAATGGCAATTTTGGGTTGATCTTTCTTTCCATTTAGAAATTTTGGCATGACCTGTAAGAGCAACTCGATGTATTGATAAGGGCCGTACCATCCCTTTCCAGCATTATAGACGGAGAGCCCGCTTTTCGTCTTAAATAATTCAGAAAATGTAAAATTATCATTCTCACCAAATTCAAGATATGAATCACCGATGAGAAGAACATTATAAGGTTGTGACGAGCTATTAGTGCGAAATCCCTCATTATTATATGATGCAGAATACGGTAGTCTTAGAGGTTTAATTCCATAGTTTTTACTGTATAAATCGCCGTTAAATATTGTTTTAATATCACTAATATCTTTAGCAATGAATACTAGTTTATCATCATATATGTATCTTTTTTTATATGCATAATACTTTATACGATCAAGATTAAAACCCTTTAATAGTCCCGGTTCAATTTCTATGATCGAAAAAAATAGTAATGAAGTTGCAACGAGGAGAAATACAAAATATGAAGCATATTTAAGAGCTGTTTTCACAACATTCATTCTAAATCCTATGTGTGTTTGTTTACATATAACATTGGTATGAACGAGTCGCTCATGCCTTTTATAGATTACAAATCAAGCCGTTCATCCAAATCACAGATAATAGTTATTAATATCCTAATAATAAACATTTTCTGATGTCGCAACCATCTTCGAGCAAGTGGGTCGCAAATGAATGCCTCAAATTATGGCAGCTAACTAACTCTTCAGCGAGCACGGTTTTTTTGCGCTCCGCTAAAAGAGATTGTTTGGGCTTCTCTCAAAGCAGCTAGCGGATATAGGATACGCACTATTTTTTCTTATGAGGGCTAAGGACTTGCCGTGATATGGTGAGTAATTCGTCACATATGTCTATGAGTTTATTGCTCTCCCAATGAAGGCGATCGTTAGGAGAATGCTTGAGGATCGTAACTAGATTTTTCAACACATCATCGATATGATCTGAGAGGGCAGAGTTTACGGCTGTAGCGTTACGTTCGAAGTCCGCACACACCTTCAAGAGTTCAGAAAAGTCCTTATTATCGTTGGCCTTCAATGCGGTCTCTAAAACTTGATAGCTGCTGTGTACACGTTCAACAAAGTGCTCAATAATCGATGTATCAAGGGGCTTGCTGGGATAAGCAGGGTTGGCAAGGCGATGCTTCAGGAACCAGGACAGGGCATGGCTTTCATCGACAAGCCTGATACTGAAAACATTTCTATCTCTGTTTTTCCAGAAAGACAATAGCTCCTGGCATTGCCCAATAATCTCACGGACATTCATATGGGGTTTTAAAGTGTTTTGTCTGAATATATTACCCGAGCTGTGGTTCCAAGCTAAATCCAGAATTAAATTTAGCCGTTTTTGTATTTCTGAAACACAGCTTTGCGTAATCCATAATTCCCGTAAGTTCGTTAAGATTCTCTCCATACATTTTGCCACAAGTGCATCTTGTTGTCCTTGATGCCGTTCTCTGAGTGCCATTAACAGCAATGCCCCTGCCGACGCTGTCATCTCATGCACGATGGTTCCTTGCTGTTCGGCAAAAACATTTTCATCCGGTGCCACACTTGTGGAACGTGGATGATGATCAACAAACAGTCTGAAGTCAATCCATTGGTACTCTGACAGTTCCTTAGGAAGGATCGTATTATCTAGTAGTACTGGAACTATATCCTTTTTAATCTCCAACGCACGACGCCATTCCTTCTGAACCGGTATAGAAGTGTTTGCGTGCTGACACCAAAAAACCAAAACAACATCAGCGTGGTCCAAGGATTGATCAATTATAGGGCGCCATCGCTTACCTGCGGGTATTCTGTCTATATCCATAAAAACTGTTTGACCTGTCGCACGAATAAGTTTTACCATAGGCTCAACTATCTTCTTGTCAGCACGGCTATACGAAACAAAAACGTGCTGTTCGCTATTTCTCGCCGCTTCAGATAAGGTGCTGCGATGGGCTGTATCTATTCGTTTCATCTATATTCCTGAGAACAAACACGCTAACAAAGACATGAAAGAGTCGATCATACAATTTATTGATGACAAATCAAGCCGTTCATCCAAATCATTGATAATATTTATTAAAATCATAAAAACAAATATTTAAATACATTTTATTATTTTCTCTTCCGGTATAGTGCCACAGACTTGCACTGACAAAAAAACAGCCACAGAGACTCAGAAGACAGAGAGTGAAGTTGTATTGATTTTATTTGAACGATTAACAGGACTGCTAACACCTATATCCAGCTAGGAGCCTACGGGAGTGATTGTTTTTAATGGATTCCCGATAAAAACATTCGGGAATGACAGTTTTTTTACTCTGTGAAAATCTGTGGCTTTTATCTGCTTGGATTTTAAAATTATTTTTCACATACTTACTTTTACATAGAATTTGAAGCAAAGCCAAATGGACTTTATTAAATGTTACATGTAAAAACTTCTTCCGGTGAATGGGAACAATTTTGTAACCAAATTATTGGTTTCTTGCAAAATGATATCATTGAACTCATAGTTGATGGCGATTGGGTTCGCGGGTTTCGTTCTCCCGATAGCCCTTCTTTATGGATCAGGGATCACTCCGATATGTTGCGTGCAGGGAAGTACATTGAGCCTGATATCATAAGCGCTATTGATTGCTTTGCCAAAATGCAGTCAACAAATGGCAGGATATTTGACTATGTGATGACGAATCCCGGCAGAAATTCCGGAGATCGTGAAAATTGGGAAAAATGGGTGCGCGTTCCGGTTGAAGCAGATGTGGAATATCGATTCGTTAAAGCGGCCTACATCACCTGGCAAGCAACCGGTGATGAAGAGTGGCTGACCAATAACCTTCCGGCGCTGGAAAGTGCATTGCAATATACCCATACTCATCCGACCCGATGGGAACCGCAATGCGAGCTGGTTAAACGCCCATACACCATTGATACGTGGGATTTCGATTACACGGCCGGACGCTCGGAGTGGCTGAATTTTCAGATTACCGAGAATACATTCTGGGGAATCTTTCACGGTGATAACAGCGGTTTTTATGAAGCCGCTCTTTTGCTGGCGAATATGTATGCCACTGTTGGCCAAAATAATAATGCCTCCCGATGGGAAAACATAGCTGGCGACCTGCGCAAGCGATGCAACGACCTGCTCTTCAATGGTAGATTTTATACACATTTCCATAAATTAAATCCGGTCAATATTGCTGGTGTAAACGAGAAAGAACAGTTAAGTCTGAGCAACCCAATGGCGATAAACCGTGGCTTGGCGACACCCGAAATAGCCATCGCCATACTCCAAGAATACCAACTCAGAAGAAAAAATACGCATGCATTTGCCGAGTGGTTTGGCATCGATCCCCCTTTCCCCAATGGCATCTTTGGCGATGAGAAACTTGTAGCCGGGGCATACATTAATGGCGGCATTTTCCCCCTCGTCGGAGGTGAACTCTCCCGTGCAGCTTTCGAATATGGATTCGAGCATTATGGCTACCAGGTATTGCAACAGTATCGTAAAATGATTGCTGAGACCGGCGAGACCTATTTGTGGTATTTTCCTAACGGCGAGCCCGCCTCTGAAGAAAAAAGTACCAGTCCCGAGGCATCACCCACAGACGGTTGGGGTTCCTCTGCGATGCTTTATGCATTCGTTGAAGGACTTGCCGGCATTGAAGACCTGGACCATTCTTTCTGTAAAGTCCGTTGTTCGCCCAGGTGGATCATTACAGATGAAGAAAATGTACAAATAAAAGTTGAATATTCCACCTCAAACGCATGTTTTGGCTACCAGTATACTCATCTTATAGAGGATTCAATAATCAAATTAATGTTTGAATGCGAAGATTCTGACGTTTTATTAAATCTGTTACTGCCGTTTGATACGGAATGTACTTCGCTCACCTGGAATGGGATCAATATAGAATTTGAGATGAAGCATGTTCAAAATAGTCCATACGTTATGACCCAAAACAAGGTAAGGAATAAAGCACAAATTGAAATCAAATATGCTATCAAATAACTTTGATATTCAGTATTTTTTGGAATATTAAAACTATTCTCTAATAACTTAATATTTTTGTTACTTTGTTACTTTGTTACTTTGTTACTTTGTGCCTTATCCTAACTTTAATGGAATAAAATGAAAAAAGCCTCCTTCATAATCATTTGCTTGAACCTGCTTTTACTAGCCGCTCAATCCAATGCCCAGCAAAATGCAATTTCAAAACAGGAATATTTGGCATACATCACAAGTACTGCCGAAGAGGGCTGGAATAACTTGGAAGCTTCACGAAAAACATGGCGTGAAAATATAAATCTCGATTATGTCTTTGGTTACAACCCGCCGGGGAATGATATCTATCTTGCCGCATTGTCTGCTAATCTTTACGATATCACAAAAGAAGAAAAATATTTGGGCCGTACAAAAGAGCTTCTCATTTATTACGGTAATTATCGGGCAGCATACCCGGCTGATTTTCACAAAACCAAGGCGGAATACGGCGATCACCTGCCGGCTATTCCAAATATTTTTACCTTTGGCAAATATGTTCATGCATATGCAGCGCTTAAAAAAAATCCATCCTTGCGTAAGAAAGAGCGGGAAATTATTGAAAACAATATTTCCGAAAGCGCCGATTTTCTGGTCCATTTTCAGGAATGGGGTCCAATGAATAGAGCAATGCTGCGAGCCGAGGCGCTCTTGTATGCCGCAAAAGTGCTGCCAAATCACCCGAATCAAAATAAATGGGCGATGCTTGGACAGGCAATTGCAGATGATAATTGGGGACAATGGGAAATTGAAGATGCAAGCGGCTACAACGCTATTTGGCTCTATTCCCTGCTCGGTTACGCCAGTACCGTACGGGAAGATGAAAGCCTTTATAGAACCCCTGTCATGAACTATTATTTCAACTATTTTCTTGCATTGATGAGCCCGGCTGGAATCGTGCCGGATTTTGGCGATGCCAATTGGGGATCAGCCTGGAATCGCATGATTCCATTCTTCGAAAAAGGAGCAAGTGTTTACAACGATCCGAAACTGCGCTGGGCTGCGGCTCAATATTTCCGCAAATATCTGGATCCAATACCGAAAAGAAAAAACATTTTTACCGCATTGGCGCTTTCGGATGCCTATCGCTGGGCCAATTTCGATCTTCCCGCAACAGCTCCAACAAGCGGAAGTCAGGAAGTCCTGGAAGATATCGTCGGGAAAAAGGTGGTTTTCCGCAATGGCTGGGACAAGCAAAATACCTACATGCTTTATAATTATCGCGATGAAGGTGATGGCGGCTGGATTTTCCGGGAATATCTTCGCACCACCATTCCTGTTGAAGAAGAGAAAATGCATCATGGTCATTCCGATGAAAACAGTATAGTGCTGTTCATGAAAAACAACACCATTCTTTTACATGACGGCGGTTATCGGGATTTCATGCCCAGTGGCCCCTTTGGCGCTTATCGGGCGGATTATTTTCATAATCGTCTCGCTGTTCGAAACGGTAAAATTTCATTAGGCCAAAAAAAGGGAGAATATCGCTATGCAAGTCCGGGAAATGAAGCTGTTGCCGGGCAATCCATGTTGGATTTTTTCCGGAATTCCGGCGCATACAGGCAAGTTCGAACACAAAAAATAGACTTCCTTACACTCAGACATTATGATATGGTTCGAACACGATTGATCGACGAAACCCTTGGCTACGAAGCTGATCGAATTATTAACTATATCAAAGACCTCGACTGGTTTGTCATTTTTGATGTAGTCAGGTTCACAAAACCAAACACCTTAACGATGGCCAACCTTTGGCATACGCGTAAAATCAATGCCCAGGGTCCTGGATGGTACGATACTACCTATGATTCCCTGCGTAATTTGAACGTAAGCGGAGAGGAGCAGCTTTTAATTTACTTTCCGTACCAATCCCATTTACATGAAGGTGTTGAAATTCAAAAACGCTATTTCCAGGATGAATTTGTGATTTACCAGTTAATAGGAAGAAATGGTTATCTAAACGATCTCCAGGTTTTTGTGACGCTGCTTATCCCCCACTCTAAATCAGAAGATATTCAAAAACTCATGGCACAGGTTGAAATGTTGGGTGTCGAACAATTTCCCGCAGCAGCAGGAATCAAGATAAAGAAGGCTGACAAGCAATATATCATTGGCGCAAAGCTGGATTTGCAATACGAGCTTATTCGTGATTGGCGCAGACCCATGTATACTTACGATTCCGGAAAGGTCCGATATGGTGATTATGAAACCGACGCCTACCATCTTTATGTGGTGGAAGAACCTGAGAAAATTCACTATGCAATAACAGGAGCCGTAAAGATAAAATACAAGGACCGGGTTTTACATGAGCAGTTTCCGGCTGAATTTGGTCTTAATTTTGACGGCACTGCGGATCTATCCGGCGTTGGCAAGCTGCGTTATTGGGAAGAAGAAGTCAAGAAATAAAGCGCTAAATTCTATTCATTTGATTATGAGGATACAGATTTGAAAAGAAGGCATTTCCTCAAGACCGCCGGTCAGAGCTTAGCCGGGTTAGTGGGGTTACCTGCGATTTCATCCGCGAGTAAGCATCCCGTGCCGGAATTCCCCCGGGTCATAGGCGATATTGATCCTCATGATGAAGCCTTTTGGTCAGATGTTCGTGATCAGTTCCCGCTTACACTAGATCGCATTTACCTCAATACCGCTGCAATCGGCGCTTCTCCATACGTGTCTATCAATGCCATGAAAGACAAGGTCGACTTCTTAGAACAGCTTTCAGAAAGCGGACATAAGGAAAAGCTTTGGCATGATATCAAGACACAAGCAGGCCATATTTTAGGTTGTGATCCTGATGAAATCGCGTATACAAAAAACACAACCGAGGGAATCAATATTGTTTGCAATGGTTTACCACTGCGACGAAATGATGAAATTATCACTTCAACCCATGAGCATGTCGGCAATACAATTTCCTGGCTGCTGCGCCAAAAGCGTGATGGTATTGTCGTGAAGGTATTTGAACCCTCTATTCAATCCGCCCGGGAGAATATGGATCGAATAGAAAAACTCATTACCAATAAGACCAGGGCCTTGAGTATTTCTCATGTCACAACGGCTACCGGGCAGATACTTCCGGTTAAAGAGATTGGCGAACTGGCAAAAGCGCATAACCTGTGGTATTTCTTGGATGGCGCACAAGCGCCCGGGATGATGCCTCTGGATATTCATGATATCGGCTGCCACGCTTACGCCACATGCGGCCACAAATGGCTTGTCGGCCCAAAGGGTACCGGGTTGTTATACGTGCGAAAAGAAATGCTGGATATCATCGAAGCCAAATGGGTCGGTGCATATTCAAATGCCGGCAATTTCGATATGGCCACCGGTGAGGTTCACCTTAATCCGACTGCCCAGCGTTATGAGTACGGAACCATGAGTGTGCCGCTGTTTGTCGGTTTGGCAGCAGCGATGGAATTTCTACTCGGGATCGGCATGGATAATATCTGGCGGCGGGTGCATGCCATGGGCGCTGCTCTAATTAACGGACTGAATGATTTGGACGTCGAAATCTTATCACCAACCCACACGGACGAGCACAGCGCCATGATTACTTTTCGTTTAAAGAATGTTGACCGAGGAACAGTTCAGACATTCTTATCAAAAGAGCACAAACTCCGGACCCGGGGTATCTATGAGGGCGGCCTGGATGGAATCCGGATTTCATTCCATATTTATAATTCATTCAAAGATGTTGAAAAAGTTCTGGAAGGTGTGCGAGCTGCAAAGTTACTTTAGAGAATAACACGATGTGTGCATTATTTTAGAATATTAAAAATAGATAATCTACAACAATTTTTACAGTTTGAGTTTGTTATTGGGATGGCGCCAACGTGTTAATCCTAAAATAAAGGTACGACTTTAGCCCCGCGATTCATCGCGGGGATTTTGAAAATCTTAACATATCATAGTCCCGTCGGAACGAATGATAAAAATCGAGTTAGAGAAATAATATGCAAATAGGATTCGTAACGGATGAAATATCTCCTGATGTAAAGGAAGCCATCGAAATTGGTCTATCTTGGGGAATATATAATTTTGAATTGCGGGTCATCGGAGAGCATCGAATTCCTACTATAGATGAAGCCGATATTCAACAAATTTTAGAGTTGATAAAAAAGCATGGCATTCACATCACTGCCCTTTCGCCGGGTATATTCAAAGGAACTCTTAAAGAAAATGATCACATCGAACATGAATTAACAGAAACTTTGCCTGCGACATTTCGCCTGGCTGAAAGACTCAATTCAGACAAGGTGCTTGTCTTTGGTTTCAAACGATCGAATAATGATCAGGAAGACGATGAGCACCGTGTGGTTGAGCATTTTCGCCGTGTCGCTGAATCCGCCCGGCAACATGGGCTCATTATTGCGGTTGAAAACGAACCCGGTTTCTGGTGCGATACCGGCACAAATACCGCACGAATATTAGCAAAAGTAAACTCCCCTTTCTTGCGGGCAAACTGGGATCCGGCAAATGCGGTAGGTACAGGTGAATCTCCTTTTCCGGATGGTTATTTTGCAATCAAAGATTGGATAGCCAATATTCACATCAAGGATACTGTCAAAAGCACATCGGTTGCATGTGTCCCGGTCGGTGAAGGCGTGGTCGACTGGCAGGGTCAATTGGCAGCAATTTTACGGGATAAACCAGTCAAACACATAACCATAGAAACCCACTGCCAACCTTTGATCGAGAAATCAAAACAAAACTTGCGAGTGGTGAGGAAAATGATTGCTGCATCTATGTAGAGTTCTTTTGATTGATGTATTAATTAGTGTCTGAACAAAACACCCTTTTTTGTCATTCCAGCATGTTTTAAGGGTATCCGAGAACCCCAAAATTGTCACCCCCGAGGGCTTTTATCGGGGGTCTGTTTTCATCAGTTAAGCACAAAATGGATTCCTGCTTAAAGCATACAGGAGTGACAAAACCAGTTCTCGGACACCCTGGTTTAAGCGGGAATCTTGTTGCTGATGCCCATAGATCCCCGACAATCCCGCCAAGGCTGGGACGGGGATGACATTTTTGTGGTTCCCTGACGGCAAGTCTTAAGCGGGAACGTCTAAAGATGATAAAATTGTCATCCTGAGCCCGCCTTGGCGGGAGAAGGATCTCTGAAATGTCATGAACACAATAAAATCAGAGATTCATCACTTCGTTCAGAATGACATTTCGCCGGATATTTTTATTTTGCAATAGCCTGTTGAGAAGTAGAATTCTAATTATTCATCGTTTAAATAAATCCTGGGCAATCGCCAACGCCACCCTGCCAGTATATCGTATGAAACACTGTTCTTCAAATTTGCAATTTCATGTACTGTAATTTCATCTTTATCTTGTTTTCCCATCACAACAACTTCGTCCCAAAGTTTCGCTGCCGGAATGTTAGTGATATCTACCAACATGGCATCCATCGCGTTACCACCAACAATATGTGCACGCTTTCCATGAATCAGAACTGATCCTTGATTCCGCACCCGTGGATAGCCATCACCATATCCAAAAGGCAGAGTAGCAATTCGGCGTGGTGAAGTAGCTTTGTAACGCATACCATAACCAACAGTATCACCTGGGCTTATATCTTGAATGGCGGCAATTCTAGACTTAACTGACATCACAGGTTTTAGTCCTGAAATTCGACGACAAACTTTTGATGGATAGACTCCCAAGGGGAGGATTCCCAGTCTTACCATATTAAAGTGTGCCACAGGTAAATCAAGAAATCCACCGGTATTACAAACATGAATATATTTTGGTTGAATATGTTGCGCTGCCAGGGCATTCAATATTTTCTGAAACCGTTGCAATTGCAATATTGCGAATGATTTGTCCTCCTCATCAGACATGGCAAAATGGCTCATTATGCCCTCTAGCTTCAGATTGGCTACATTTCTGAAACTATCAAATAAGGACAATGCTTTTGTATAGCTTACGCCATAACGACTTAGTCCTGTATCTATCTCCACATGGATTGGAATTTCTCTTTTTTTACTATTCGCGAGTTGAGAAAGGTTTTGTGCCGTCCTCAAATCATTTACGCAGCAAGTAAGATTATATTCAACACAGTAAGGCAGTTCTTCCGCTGCACGATGGCCAAAAAGCAAAATAGGTGCCTGGATGCCACTATTACGCAAATTAAGCGCTTCATCAAGGGTAACCACGCCAAGATAGACTGCCCCCGATGCAAGAGCAATTTCAGCTACTTTTGAAGCTCCATGTCCATAAGCCTCATCTTTTACTACGGACAAAATGCTTACGTTAGCTGCTCTATCGCGATTGATAATGTCAAAATTACGCTTTAATTGTAAAAGGTCTAACTCTACCCAGGCTGGACGGTGGTTGGAATTTGTGCAATTTTGATTCATTTTGAACAGTGAATATCCAAATTATTTACTTCCCGGCGGCCATAAGCTGTCCCCTATATCAGTTCGATAATAGCTGCTTAAGCATTTTATTTTCTTTATGTTGGCATATGCTTTTTTAACTGCATTTTCTTTCGTTTTATGCAAAGCTACAACGTCTGCTATGCGATGGCCGGTCATATGCAGATGACCGTCGTGATCAAGTGCAACTTCATTCCACCAAATATCGCAATCAAACTGACCCTCAACATGGATTGGAAGCCTGGGCCCGTTCACTTGTATGTAAGGGTATCCATAACCGGCAAGTGTAAGTGAGCAGCCAAATTGTATATCAGATTTGAATTGAATTTCTAACTTTTGATTGTTTACAACCTGCCAAAGAACTTCCAGTGGATTTTCCAACATCTGCAATATCATGGGTCCTGATGTAACACCAATGCGCACATTATATTCGAGGACATACCACCTGTCATCCCTCCGAGCTGCAGTTACCTGGATTGGACCATGGAAGTTGACTTCTCTAAACCATGGCAGTAATGGATATAACAACTCCTTAGCAAGATTGTATTGATCGTCAGGATCTTTCTCGACCAAACCACCCAACGGTGCTCCGGCAACGATACCCATGTTTCCGTTAAAAGCCCGTTTATATTCTTGATTCGTTACCAATGAGTAAATTTCACCGCCACTCACCAGGGCAATGTGCCCCGCTTCACGCCGGCCCATATATTCTTGTAAGAATAATCCCTCTGCATAGTCTAACTGTGGTAACCAACTGCGTGTATCCATAATGGATTCGCATATGATGGTGTGAATCGGGCTCGTAGGTGAACACAATGGATTCTTGATTACAAATGGAATAGAATGCTTTGCCAAGACTTCTTCAGCTTCAAGACGATTTCGAGCTATATGTGCCTTTGGAAAAGGGATTTGATAATCACAACAGAGTTTTCTTGCGAAATCCCTATCCCTTTCGATATTCATACCCGATTCGACCGGTGAAAATATAGGGACTTGCATTGTGACAAGCTCCTCTGCCCACTCCGCTAAAATCCAATCAATAGACATGGGGATAACAAAATCGATTCCTCTTTCACGAATCAACTCACATGGATTCGGATATATTTCGGATAAGAATGTTTCTCCTTCAAGTGATGGTGGATAATGGGCATAATCTCGCGTCAAATAAGTACATACTTCGGCGCCTTGTTTCTTTAATATATTTAGAATGCCTTGGGTAAACGCCCCAACCCCTAATACCATGACCTTTAATGGGGATTTTCTGCCGGGAAATACCTTCTCACTCATTATTATTCCTTCATGTTGTTGCAATCGCTTGGGATGTTATCATCCAGGGTAATGAACTTAGTTCGACATAACGCATTTTTATGTTAGAAATTCTAAGAAACTACGTTATGCTGTCATCGCGAGGAGCTTAGCGACGTGGCGATCTACTTGGATAATAGCAAGAGATTGCTTCGTCGTGCAGTCCGGACGGCACTCCTCGCAATGACACTCATAATTTTGTATAACTCTCAAATGAGTCAATCAAAAAGAAATCTTATGTCGAACGCACATTAATTAATATCTAATCAGAATAGCCTTTGAAATTCGAAAAACAGAAAGAAATGATAGAAGGCCGTTTCAACGATGTAAAATATATTGTAAATATTTTAGGTCTTTTTCATAATGTAATCAAGGGAAGTTTAAAAGAAATGACATGATCAGCAACTACAATTGTTTGACAATTTAAACCGATCTTCCAGGAGGATTGGGTAATTAAATTGCAATTACATTCATTTGATCATGAGGATTATGAGATGGTTATTTTGCAATCAAAGATTGGATTGCAAATATTCACGTTAAGGACACTGTCAAAAGCACCTCGGTTGCATGTGTTCCAATCGGTGAAGGCGTGGTCGATTGGCAGGGTCAATTGGCAGCAATTTTACGGGATAAACCGGTCAACCACATAACGATAGAAACCCACTGCCAACCTTTGATCGAGAAATCAAAACTAAACTTGCGAGTGGTGAGGAAAATGATTGCTGGGGTCATTTAGAGTTTGCTTGAACGATAGTCTAAATTGCAAGCCACTTTTTTGTGCTCCAATGTTTTAACCCCTTTTTGAATTGATGTTATGATAATTAGGAGTTTAATACAAGGGATTTATAACAGAGTTTTAAAGGTCGACGAATGATAGTTCTCTTTTTCTCTGGTTCTATTTCTTTTATTCTGTAGTTATGTGTTTCGTCATTTCCATATAAGGCAAGTTCTCTCCAGCGAATGATTTCAATATTTTTTTTGTCATCATATTTCACCTTAAATTCCTTTACTTGACGTGCATACAAGAAAGGATTAGACCCATACTTTATACGACCAGGAATAGAAGGAATAGTTTTGCTTTGATATTCACGAGCCTTGCGCTTATTTGCGAAATAGGCCATTTCATGGACATTGAATTGAGTTCGATGATATAAAAATCGACTAACTTTTCAATATATGATTCAGAATATCGCCCGCTCAATACACCTGCAATCTTATTTGTATAATTAATACTTCTATTTGTACCTTCCCACGTAATAAGCCATGCATCCATATTAATACCAAATTTGTTAGGTATAATAGACTATAATTATTATAATTAGAAAGATTAAATTATATTGTAAACTTATTTTTTACTATAGAATTGCGTATATTAATTAAAGAATCAATCCATACGTTTTTCGGGTTTCTATCTATTAAGTTCTCAATTAAATTTAAAAAATTAGGATTAGGGTTTCTGTCAATAAAAAGTGATTCTATTATAATTTCTTGTACATCACAATTTAGCTCGTAAAAGTTATTTATTAAATATTTGTCTAAATCATATTTTGGGAAAATTTCATTGCAAATATAAAATATCGATGTACTTCTTATTGAATTTTCATTTTTGAGTTCTTCTAAAAAGATATTTAGATATTCATTGTAAATATCAATTTCAGAGATTTCATCACAAAATTCTTTTAGCTTTTTAGCTCTTGGAACAAGTATTTCAGCAACTGCATCAGTATGATTTATTAATTTTTCATCTTCTAACAAAGAAAAAATAACTTGTCTTATTTTTTTGATTTCTTTTAATTTTTTATATTTTTTTACAATTAATTTAGCATCAACTACTTTCTCTTTTAAAATACGATCAAGAAGAAGTTGAAAACCAATTATATAATTTTCTGGTTTTGTAAAGTCAGCATATAATTTATCTCGTAAAAAGAATGGAATTGAACAACGCTCAATTACTAAGGGCAATACTTTTACCTTCGTCCCACATATTTCTTCATTTAATGCTATATTAATTTCTTTTTTTACCCATTTAGAGGAAACAGAATTTTTTGAGAGTAATACTGCTAGATAATCCATTTTTTTTATTGCAGTCGATAGCTTTTCAATTAGAGAATCACCAAGCCTTAATTCAGCTTCATCAAGCCAAACTCTTACACCTGCAATTTTAAGATGATTTGCAAGTTTCCTGGCAAATACCCTATCTTTAAAATTATGACTTAAAAAAACACTTGACATAAAACATTAAAATTTGATAATGACTTCATTAATTTTAAAAAAGCCAATTTGTGCTTGTATTGGAACATTAATACAACTCGCATATTGTCCTAATTTTTTACTCACTGCACCTACATCCACGAACAATACCTCCATTATGTAATTGGATAATCACCCAACCGGATAACCTAAATAACGATATTCCCTTTAATAAACCAATATAATTCTTCTTTCAATTGTTCTTTATTTGACCAAACAATATGATTGAATGGCTTTGTGTCAAAGTGAACTTTACCAAAATTGGACTTCTCACAAGTCCAAATAACTGGAATCCCAAATCCTAAAGCATATCCTGCTTCAAAATATACTCCATGCTTATGACCTGAAAATTCAGCGATTAAGAACCGACTTTCTCGTATTTTAGAAATTATGCGATTGTTAATATTTTCAATATGTCTATCTTGGTCAATACGATATGGAAAGAAGCCAGCTTTCTCAATAGCAGGTTTGATACAATCATTATATGTTTCTAAGCACTCATCCTCAAAGTTCATAGCAATAAATGCCTGCTTGGACGTAAGTTGTTTTTGTCGCAATTCTTCAAATTTATTCCATCCATCAAATTTTAATCGCATACGTCCAGTCCCAAATTCCTTTGGATCATCTTCCCATGACGGCCCTTCAACATTCTGTATACCACCTTCAATTTCTAAAAGTCCTTGCTTGTCTAAGGCTTCTAAAATATACTCCATTTCTTTCTTTTGAAGTATGACATCCAAATGGCAGTCTTCATCATATTTAATCCATCCACCAAGTAAATCTGATTTTTCACCAAAAAGCTGAATAATTCTATTTTGAGCATCAATTATGTTTGTGGGTTTTGAGAATTTCATCTTTTCTATAATAATCGGAAAATTATTAGAATGAATATCATCTGGTGGTAGCCCTTCACGCGTGCGTTTTCTACAATACGCTGAAAGCAACCATAGATCAAAGAAATGTTTTGGCAATTTTCCTAATAATGTGCGGACAACGATTACTTCTCCGCAACGTTTACATTTCCAGTGTCTAACATCTCGGCTTTCTGGAATTTCATCAATTTCTTTTGAGTCACATAAAGCGCAAGGATGCATCATATTACTCCAAAAATATTTTAACCAATGAGTTCTTACACCTAATGTTTTTCAAAATAAAAGTTCTTTCAACCACCTACAACCACGCACAATTTCCCTCAATATTTTCTGCTACAGCCTCTTGAGAGGTAATGGTCTGAGCCTGTAGAAGAGGGATTTAGGTTGTTGCTCTTAGAAAATAGTTAGTGTTGAAAATCAATCATCCATAAAGTAAACCGAAGTGGTGCTTTTAGGAGCTTGATTTGCCATGTTAGATATTTTCCTAACTAGTGCAATGATCTTTGTTGCAATATGAACAACCGTAACGTACGCCGTTATCAAACCGCCAGATGGTAGTGATGAGATCGTCTTCCTTTACATCTAAGGCTTTTTCAGGAGATGTAACAAGCCTTCTTTCTTTTGAATAGTTTCTTTCTACCAGCATTTCGTCTTCATCTATCAAGAAATGTTTATGTAGTAATGCCACACCAAATTTATCGGTAAGGCTATACCTTTCAATAACAGATTGGATCTCTGCCAAACATTTTTCGTCTGATGAATCGAGATTTGCCACATCTATTACACTTGACAAATCATTCCAATTTCGAGCTTGTGTAGTTTGAGTTTGCATACTAATCTCCTTTTGTTTGGTTGTGTAAATTACGACATCAACTTAATCTTATATAGAAAATGCCTTATTATTTCTCATCACATCACCTTATAGCATGTTATCCAAATTAAAAGTTTCAAACATACCACCTACACTCACGCACAATTTCCCTCCATAAATTCTACAATTGTTTTAATATCTTAATTTAACAAACCCACACTCAAAAAAACAACCTTTTTTCTCCCCACTTCCCCCTTTGATCCAGAGAAAAACAAAACCAGCAAAAAAAACAATTGAAATGGATAACAAAAAATCCTTTCTTTTAAAAATGCTCGCAAGGGCGTTTTGTAAAAGTACCTAACCCATCTCGTTTCTATCCGAGGTGGTATGGTATAAAAATCACCGTAAGCTTCAGTGAACCCATCATTAGGGACGCTTACGGTGTTATGTCGGGAAACCGGCATAGGGTTTCGGCCCCCCTAGTGGTGGGCTTTTTGTTTGCTATTAATTCTGTCACCTCTTTTTCACTCCGCCAACGTCTGGCAATCAAAAATCCCAAATTGTTCTTTTGCCTGAAATGAAATAAAAGGCACATCATTGCCATACGTACTTGCCGGCATTCGGGCAATAATAACCGGCAGTAAATATTCACCAACGGAGCTTGTGCGTGCAATTTCCAGCGCTGCACTTCGTTATACAGACATTGGGAGAATGACTGATGGAACATTTTTTAGAGGAACATTATTGGGTTTGTGCAATCGCTGTTTTTGTGCTTATAGTACTTTTGGTCATTTTTGAAATCTTGCTTTGGCGTTTGCGCAAGATCAAAAAACAATATGACGATTTGCTTCCTTTCACCAATTTGCCTCCCGAAGCCCTGGAATTTCTCGCGCTGATCAGGCAAGTGTTGTCCGCAAGCAAAGCTGAAATCATACAATTGAATGAGGAATTCCAAAAATTTAACCGGGGTCTGGAAGCCAATAAAGACAAAAGCACTCGTAAAGAAGAGGGATTATCGGAACGCTGAACCACAATTAAAGATGTCATTCCCGCATGTTTTAAGCGGGAATCCTGTTGCTCATGCCCATAGATCCCCGACTGTCCCACCCAGGCGGGACGGGGATGACATTCTGCACAACCTTCTGAGAGGGCATCGTTCTGAGACTACCGATGAGTGATTTAGGGGTTTGTTTTTTATAGATAATCGTTAACGGTTGAACTAAGCGGCTTGAGCGAGTAGTTAGCTGCCCTTCATCACAATAATCCATACAAGAATGCTTATAACTATCAGACCGATATAAAGTAATCCTATAGTTCGGAATATCAACACTCCTAATAAGCTATATGACCAGTGCTTCGGTTTTATTCTCATTTCTAACAATGGGAAGTCGAAGGGGATACTCTCTTGAATACAATTCTTGAATTCATCTGAGTTCACGAAATCGCGAATAGCTCTATTTCGAGCAATGAATTGGCGTTGAACCCTTCGATAACTGCCATCAACTATCCAAAAAAGCATGGGAATTAAGGCTGTCAGAAAAATAAATTGCTTTAACTCATCACTAGCTAAAGCTGCACCTAAAGAAGCTGTCCACGTAACAATAGCCCAATTCTTAATTCCTTTTGTAATTTCATCAATTTGGCGAATTGCGCTATCAATTAAGTCAAGTTCTTTGTAGAGCAGTTTGGTTTGGTGATCAAGTATACTCATTTTTTCAATGGTCTTAGCAGCTAACTTAGTCATATATGGCAAATTTTTTCTTATTTTCCATCATATCACTGGCGTTAGGTGTTCAAGACAAATTTTTTATGCTGGTGATCGAGTAAGACGAACCTTTCCCAAAACACTGTTTCCTTCTTTTGCATAACTCTGTGACAAATAGTATCCGGTAATATCTCCCCACTCCGGGACGACAAGCATCAGAACACCATTCAAATTCTGACTTCGGTTTTTGTCTTTTATACGGTAGTGAAAGTATACACGACCGCTAACAACCACCCCCGTACCTTTAAGTTGACCTCTTAGCTTAATATCTCCATTATGGAGCAATGTGTATATAGCCGAAATTTGTGCATAACCACGCAGATGAAGCCTTACTTCTTCCAGTTTTTGCTCCCATGTTTGGTCTGTAACGGGACCCAACGTTTTGTTATCATGAAGGAGTTGTAGTGGAGCAGCGCTCCCGGTACCCAGAATTTTCGTTGAGCGCCTCCAAAAAAACATGCCGTAACGATTAACAACTGCGGCGAGAATAGTCGCAATTGCGCCAATAATTGCACCTAGAATAACCATAAAAGCCTCCACATCTAATCTTAGTCATAAATTGAAAATGCATGAACCCTCTTATTTCTATCATATCACCTTAAAGCATATTCTTTAAATTAAAAGTTTCAGACTTACCACCTGCAACAAGCACAATTTCCCTCCATAAATTCTACAATTGTTTTGGTATCCTAATTAACAAACCCACACCTAAAAGTCAAGGCTTTTTTTTCCAACCCTTCTTGATTCTTAAATCATAAAGCCAGAAAAAAAACAATTAAAATAGCAAGCAAAAAATCCTTTCTTTTAAAAATGCTCTAACAAGAGCGTTTTAAAAACAGTACCTAACCCATCTCATTTTGCGAGGTGGTATGGTATTAAAATCGGCGTATGCTCAGTGGACCCATCATTAGGGACTGCATACGCCGTTATGTTCGGGAAACCGGCATAGGGTTTCGGCCCCCCTAGTGGTGGGTTTTTTGTTTGCTTTTACTCTGTCGCCTCTTCTCAATTTACACCGCCAACGCTTGGCAACCAAAAATCCCAAATTGTTCTTTGTTCATGAAATGTAAGGCAATATCATTGCCATTCGTACTTGCCGGCTATCCCTGTCATAAGAACCGGCAGTTAAATTCACCAACGGAGCTTGTGCGTGCAAACACTTGCGCATGCTCTTCGTTAAACAGACATTGGGAGAATGACTGATGGAACATTTTTTGGAGGAACATTATTGGGTTTGTGCAATCGCTGTTTTTGTGTTTATGGTACTTTTGGTCATTTTTGAAATCTTGCTTTGGCGTTTGCGCAAGATCAAAAAACAATATGACGATTTGCTTCCTTTCACCAATTTGCCTCCCGAAGCCCTGGAATTTCTCGCGCTGATCAGGCAAGTGTTGTCCGCAAGCAAAGCTGAAATCATACAATTGAATGAGGAATTCCAAAAATTTAACCGGGGTCTGGAAGCCAATAAAGACAAACCCACTCGTAAAGAAGAGGGATTATCGGAGCGGTGAACAGTAAATATGAGCGGTGATTTGCTTATTATAAAAACTGTCACCTTTTCATTGAAAGGGCCTTCCGAAGTAGGTTAAGACCCACATGGCCACCATATAAACACTGACCAGCGATTGCACGCCGGATGCGACCCTTACCCAACCTTTGCCCCGGAGTTCGTATTCACGGCTTTGCAGTTTTGCTAGCCAACTGCCGACATTCAGTTCGCGCCAGCCAATATTAAAGGCCGACAGAACGCTAAAGTAGAACGCGTTGCCAATTATGGCCAACCCTTTGGACTCTAAGCGCTCAACCACTTCGTTATCAGAAGTCATGAAGCGCCCCGCAGCCTCATCAATTCGCCCTTTCGGCATGATTCTGAAGAGTCCACTATGTTTTCCAGCAAGCTTTCGAATAGCAATTGGTGGAATATAGACCATGGTCATGATTCCTATTAAGGCAAGCAGGATTAATAGGGGCCGACCGTAATTGAGCCCATAGTTCGTAGGCCATTCGAAGAAGACCAGTCTAAAGACGCCTTCAAACTTAGAGGAAAGGCCCACGTCTTCGCTGTATAATGCATGCTGTGTTCTACCATGCTCAAGAGCAAATGTGACTTCGCGTTCCAAATTCCTAAGTCCGGCTTCACGAAGCGCGGCATGCAACAGTACAAGGCCGCTATGCTTTCCAGGATCGAACCCGACAGTTGTAAGACCACGAATTCCGGATAAGTGCCCTTTTGAAGGAACTGAAGCAGGCTCGAATTTGGCGTTCTCCAAATCCACATCCGTGAGCTTGGCGAATTCAATATCTGTTCCACTCAGATTCGCCTGTCTGAGGATAGCTCCACGTAAATCGGGCATTGCTTAAATCTGCTCCCTTCAGGTTGGCGCCTATGAGGACCGCTTCCCTCAAGTCGGCCCCAGACAATACTGCGCCACTCAGATCGATCCAGGCAAACAGTTGGGGATCAATTTCCTTAAAGATGTCGATCTGTAGAACAGCATTACAAAGATTGGCTTTACCCTCTGTAGAAGCATCCGGCCTTTCGATATATTCGAAAGCCCAATTTATATGACCCCATAGTTTCTTCCTTAGTTCCTCGTCGTTCGGCTGCCAACCAAATGTTTTCGGGCATCCTTCATCAACTCCTTGGGCATAATGTGTGGAAGCGAATAAAGTAAAAGAAAAGATCATCAAAAATACCCGTTTAAGAAAACGCACGGCTCAATCCTTCCATATTAAATAGTAGCACTAGGCTTATTCACCAGCACAGAAACGGACCACAACGATTGCCTAACTTAGTTAGATATGGAAAATGCTTTTTATTTTCCACCATATAGCAATTAATGACATGTTTTTTCAAAATAACACTTTTGTAATCCTCTACAACCACAAAAAATTTTCCTCCATATATTCCATATTTACCCACCCAGATAGTATAAATTAATGAACCAGGACTCCAAAAAACAATATTTATCGAAGCAACGTCATTCTTACCGTTTTTTCAAAAACCCGGTTTAAACCAGCTTCTGCCGCATTTGCCTGCATCTTTATCAAATATATGCCGCTGGTAACCGGTACTTTCCGATCATTCAAGCCATCCCAGGTCTCTGTAAATATGCCAGCAGATTTCCCGGCATCGACCAGGGTCCGGATTTTTTGGCCCAGGACATTCAGGACAACTATTTTTACCCGGGAAGGGAATGGCAATCTATAGGAAATAGCGGTAGTTGGATTGAAGGGATTCGGGTAATTTTGAAACAGGGCAAAACCGGTTGGCGGCGTCCCTTCTTTGTTTTCTACCAGTGTAGTCGGGAAGAAAAATCTCAAGATCCGTTTCATGACTTCGCTGCGAGTATCCTCGCTGGTTACGGTTTCAAATGGAAAGCCAAAATAAACCATTTTCCCAGGTTTTACACCTGCGCCAAAAACTCCTTCAAATTGAATAGCGGCGATTTTATTAGAATTATATTTTATATTTGCAAGGGTGTTATTTCCAACCGGATTAATAAAATCCGGCGAATCCTCTTCATAAGGAACTGCCCCAAATTCAAGATCCAATCCTTCAAAAATTGTACCCTGGACACCCGTGACGGCTAACAGGTCTGCATCGTTACCTGCAAAATCGACTTTCAAATAATCATTAAGAAAATTCTCGTCATCATTGGTTGACCCTGTCGTATTGCCATCTTGATCCAGGTCCCAGGCAATCTCAGATCCACTTACAAAGAGATTTCCGCCCTGTTCCAGGTATGATTTAACCATATTCTGTTCTACGGAATCGAATGTTTCATCCACAAAAGATTCATCCCCTAGAAGCCACATCACAGCATCATAATTCTCCAAAACAATACTGCTGTCCAAAATTACATCATTGGCGGCGGTTTCAAAACCAAAATTGTTTTCGGCAATTGCTTTTCCATAGAGAAATGCAAAATCATGCCAGGGTTGATGCCAGCTTCCGCTTGCTTCAGTACGGTCAAAGCCATCTACAATGAGTATTTTGAATTCGGGTTTGACATTGCTGGAGCCATATACGTCTGATTGAATGCTGACATTTTGAACAGCCGCATTGTCAACCGCCTGCAGCCTAAAATAAATATCCCTGTTCAAAGATACATTAAAGCTGGTATCCATTTTGCTTTTGGTTAACCTGGATTCATTTAACCGTGGTTGCCACGCGACGTTGTCGAAAGAAAAGAATAATCGATAGCCCAATAAATCAGGATCTCTATTCGGATACCAACGAACCTGAAGTTGTTGTGAATCACTGCCAACAAATTGAATTAGAGGTTGTTCCGGCGGGACATTATCCGGTTCCGTCACTTCAACAGTTGAATACAGTGTATCGGCATTCCCGAATGTATCCGCCGCAAATACCATAACCGTATATTCACCATTTTGCAGAGTCGTTGTGTCCCAAAAATTATCGCCATTCACGTTGTTGGTCACGATATAAACATGGCTTGTAGTACTGGATAATTGATCATAAAACACATTGTGCACAAAGCCATTACTCGGCTTGGTATCGAATTGAAATCGAACGCCATCAGCAGGAGGGGAATAAACCACAGTCGACCGATCGGCTGACAATATTTTATAACCGATTTCATAAGTGCCGTTATTTCTACGGGAAAGTCGAGATGAAGGCGGACCATTTTGTTCATCTACTTTTACAACGATATCCACAAGTCCACTCACTTTATCTGCGGGAAATGTGACGGTGCTGCTGTTCAGATAAAACCGGGTATATCGAATAATTGGCGCCCATTTGTCGTCGAATGGTGAAAGACCCGATCCTGGCAGCAAACTATTGCGCTCGGAACCTACAAATCCATTGGTGAAATGAACATGTCCCTGGCCGGCAATAATAGTTCCCAAGATGGATTGAGACATAAATACCGAATCTCCAACTGACAAAGAAGACCTTGGATTTATGTGCACATATGCGATTTCTTGAACTCGAACATAAGCACTGGAACCGGATCGCGACAACGCAGTCACAATACCATCCTTAACCGGGTAAACCGGAGAGCCGTCAGGTTTCGGGATATCCGTGCCATTGTGGAAGTGGTCCGCACTACCGGTATCGCGAAATTCGGCCATATTCCCGGTTATTTCCTGACTTTGATCGAATGGCGTAACCGGCCATGGAAATTGGGCAAAAAGGAACCTTTGAGAAAAACAGATCAGGAGTAGGCAAGTAGATAGAACAAAGAACCCTAATCTTTTCTTGGGTAGTCCAACTAAAACGTGTTTGACGCTGTAATGTGACATTAAAATCTCAAATCGCAAGCACCAAAAAACAAATAAAAACCAATCATCAAGTTTCCAAATCCTAAACCCGTGTTTATAAATTTTGGTCATTTGTAATTGAGTTTTGTGATTTATTTGAGAATTGAGATTTGGTTTTTGGAATTTTATTTCATCGACATTCTGTCGTCGAAAACATGAAAGACACAAATAAAGGGTTTTCATTTTAATACGTTAAAAGTTAAGAAAACTGTAATGTGACAATGAAATCTCAAATCGCAAGCACCAAAAAACAAATAAAAACCAATAATCAAGTTTCCAAATCCTAAACCCGTGTTTATAAATTTTGGTCATTTGTAATTGA
>CAYXGW010000059.1:0-7094 GCA_964464595.1 uncultured Deferribacteres bacterium | reverse complement strand
GATTTATTTGAGAATTGAGATTTGGTTTTTGGAATTTTATTTCATCGACATTCTGACGTCGAAAACATGAAAATAAGCACCAATATAGCGTATTCATTTTGATACGTTAAAAGTTAAAAAAGCATCCCTGAACCCTAAGCCAACAGTTTCTGGACCGGGGGAAGTAAACAATGCCGGATTTACAAATTCCCGTTCAGAAAAATCGAGCGTTTGTATGGATTTTCCCAGTCGATTCAGAATTATTAGTTTGGGTTCGATAAAAACAAAGGCGCCATTCTTGAAAGCATCTTTTGCAACCAGGATAAGAGATGTTTGAAGTTCATTACCCATTTGAACTGCAGTAATTAAACCATCTTTATGTTTTATTTTGTACTGCCATACTTGTTTACCCGATGGTAATTGCACTGCATTCACAGTTTGTCGATCTGCCATCAATAAAATATTTTCTGAAATAGAAAACGATGTCTTTTGAAATAGAAAATCGAAAGTTTTTATTTGCTCACCTTTGTAATCGAAAAGGGTTGTTACTCTTTTGAGCCCTCCACGCGAATCCGTTGAATAACTGCTGGCAAGTATGTACTGACCTCTCGGTGAAACAGCAACCTCTCCTCCGGCCATTTCTGATAAGGATCGACTCCAGAGTTCATTTCCGTCATTAGAGAATACAAACAATGTGGGCTCCCCCGACGGATTTGGCACACCTGAATCCATTGGAGAGGCAGACCTTCTGGTCGCCAGCACTGCAATTACCCTGGCATCGCCAGAAGCTTCTATTGACATGATGCGCTCAAGGTCAAATTGTGCACCTGGAAACAGATCTACCTCAATTTTCAATACGCCATTATTGTCATAAAACCACAATTCTCCGACAGCGCTATTGCCTAAAAGAAAGCCCTTGTTTTCATTTAATACATAAACTTCAGGAATGGATTCGTCGTACACATGCTTTTGGGTAAGTTCGAAAATAAGCTCAGCCTTATTCGAATAAAACTGCAAGGTTAGCATTTTATTGCCATCGCTCTGCAAATTCTTTGCGCTTAAAACACAAATTTCCGAGCCATCCCGAGCGAATATCGTCTTAATAAATCCTTCCGGCAAAGCTAAATTTTTTTTACTGATTCCCTGAAAAGTAATTAGCTGATCGGATATTGAGATCAACCTACTTGTTTTATCACCATCCAGATTTACATGCCAGAACAGGACATTTTCACCCTTATATTGCGATTGGGGATCCTTCGAAAAAAGCTTTCTTGCGTTTGAATTTTGACAAAAAAGCTGCAACGGGAACAAAAGGATTAATAATGAAAGTAGAACCAATTTCTGTTTCGATGACATTTGGAAACATTGATTTAGATAATTCAACTTTGGAAACTTCAAGCTTAAAACATTTTAGACAGGATAAATAGGATTATCAGGATTACCAGGATAAATATCCAGTATATCTTGTTGATCCAGTCAAAAAAGAATTACAATTTTATTTCAAGATTAACATTTTTTTCTCTTCCTGAAATCGGTTTCCATTTAGAGGAAAAAAGCTTACACGATAAATATAGGTTCCGGAAGGAACTCGCTGAAAGAGATCATTGTTGCTATTCCAAAGCCATTCTTTATTTCCGGGGGAAGAGAAGTCGATCCGGTTCATTTTTATTCGTTGTCCCAGGGTATTGAAAATTTCAATGGATACCTCCCCTGGTATTGGCAAGTAAAAACTGATTGTCGTAGATGGGTTAAAGGGATTAGGATAATTTTGAAAAAGAGAAAACTGTTCCGGAGGCGATGAGCCATTGTCTTGAATGACAACATCTGTAGCAGTGCCATCGAAGAAGTTGAGGATTTTGTGCATGATGGCGATTCGATCCTCTTCAGGATAAATCGTCTCAAAAGGGATACCAAAATGGACCAGCTTACCGCTACTGACACCCTGTGGAAATAGGCCGTCAAAATAAATTCCGGCTACACCATTATTGGTGTTTACATTTGTATATTTTAAACAATTTATGCCGCCGTTAATCCCTTTGATCGCATCCGGCCAGTCAACATCAAAACTGCCATGTGTACCATCGTCGAAGTTAAAAGTATTGACTCCTTCCAGGATTGTTCCACTTATTGGTTCTGCACTATAATAAGTACTACTTCTCCCATTAGGAGCATCGGCGATGTATTGTGCTTTCAGAAATTCATTGTAAAAACTAGCGTCAGAAGATGAGCCCCTTTGCAAATCCCAGCCAATCTCAGCGCCGGAAATAAATAGTTTGCCGCCATTCTGCAAAAACGTTTTTACCCGATCTTGTTCGAAGGGGTTAAAGGTATCGTCGGCAGTACTTTCGTCACCAAGGATCCAATCGACGATTTCAAAATTGGCCAGCGCAACGCCGTCTTTAAAAACCGCTTCATTGCTGGCCGAGGAAAATGACATACCATAACTATGAATCGCTTGCCCATGTTGGCGGATAAAATCAAATGAATTGCTCGTTCCCCCGGTGCGATCAAAGCCATTTACAACCAGAATCTTATGAGATTCGTCGGAAGGGATTGCAGCCAATACTTCAGTGGGCTGCGACAGACCTGTTGAATTGATAGCTCGCACTCGCACAAAACAGAGCTCTCCTGAATTTAAATTATTAATTACCGCGTCGGGTGTTGATAGAAAAACCGAATCAGGAAATGACACACCATCTGTGCTTAAATAGGCAAAATACCCGGTTGCCCGATTGGCTGGTTCGAATTGGATTCGAAGTGAAGATTCACTTTCATGCAATATTCTTATGGATAAGGGCATGCTTGGAGCTGGTAATTGGCCGCTGCCAAACTTGAAATCGATAGCGTCCCATAACTCCTGGCGATTGCCGTCGTACCCTAAGGCCCACATCCCGATACCCGAGTAATTATTTGCGATGGCCAGGTCATATTTCATGCTAAGACTGGAGTCGTTGTCAAACCATACCTGGTGCCAGTCGGAGCCATCATGCCATTTGTACCAGGGTGTCTGAGATTGGTTATTCCATATTAGTCCATATGTTTGAGCGCCGGAGATGGCAGAATCAAAAAATATCGAGCCGACAAAGCCTAAGGTTGAGGAACCCGGTTGATCGGTTACTGTCTTCCAATGATGTCCATAGTATGGGAGGCCTAGAATCAACTTCTCCGGTTGCGTGGATGTAACCAGGCCATATTGACTTAAAACAGTATTGGTGATATTAATCGAACCGCCGGTTAACGGAGCGTTTGCTCCGGAGTTGCTGCTCCAACTTCCTGCAAAGGCATAACCCATAATAAATATGTAATCACAACTTTGCACCAAACCGGCAAAATCCCAATGCCCTCCCCAATTTACAGCTGGACCGTCAAAAGACACTTCAGTTCCTGGAATTTGTGAGTGCAGATATTCAGTAAGTTCGGCCACAAAATTATTGATGTTTGTCCCCCGGTCGGAGTTATTTAAACTCTCGAAATCAACATTCAGTCCATCAGCGCTGCCTTCCAACATTTTATTTTTGATATTGACAAAGAAATTATTTTTAAAATTATTATTTGTGATCAAGGTGTGGATGTTATCACCACTAAAAAGTGTGGCAGTCAGGATAACTTTTACGCCCTTGCTATGGGCATTGTTGATCAAATTAACCCAGGGCCAGCCATGGTCGTTTCCTAGAGAACCATCCGAATTAACCTCTACTGAAAAAGCTGAAATGTGGGAAAGCAGATCGTAACGCAGGTTATCGGCAGTGCTCCAGTATGGCAAAAAGCCAAAAACCCGTGCATTCAACCCCTTCGTCTTGGACAGGCTTTTATCAAGAGGTATAATTTTCTCAAATGGCCCGCCGATTAATTCCGGTGAAGTGGGCGCGTTGCGATGCTTTTCCCATTCTAATTGGTGGATGCCTTTAAATTCTTGTCCAAATGAAATTCCAAAAATACAGAATATGAATAGTAAAATGATAAGAAATGTTTGTTTCATATTTGTATCTGGTTCTTTAGAACTAATCACTTTATCTTTGATGGCTCACCTTTATGCTCTTCACTATGTTCCTGATGTGGCGATTTAAACCCTTCCGGTTCCTGGGGTGGTTTTGTTGAGTCGTGTTGTGCTGTTTTCGTTAAAGTAGGAGGAGTTTGAGTTTCTTTTACTTGTACTTCATCAGAATGACTGCAGCTAACAAGCATGATAATTATCAAAAGAGATAAAATGATTTGTTTCATAGGGGTTATCTTAGTGTTTATAAATAGATAGGATATAAAATCCACTTTTGCAATCAATACAATATTTGGCTGTTTAATCTAAAATAGCATGCAATCTTCGATCAGATGATCGATTAAGAAAGTAAGCTAAATGAGTATTCCCTATCCAACCCTCTATGTCTTTTAAATTCAGAAACCCTAATAATTAACTATAATGTCCCCAATTGTATTTATAGAAAACGTGTGAAAAAAAAAGGGAGAGAAAATAATTTTCCCTCCCTTATTCTTTCAAAGGATAAAAATCAAGAATAGGTTGTCTATTTCAATAATGACATTTTATTCTTAAAAATTCTACCATTCACCTTAAGAATATAAAAATAAACACCGGAGGCCATTTGCGACGCATCAAGAACAACGGAATAACGTCCGGCTTCGTATTCTTTATCTGCAAGCGTAGCTACTTCCCGGCCCAACATCGAATAGACCTTCAATAAGACATGTCCTTTGTCTTTAATGGAAAAATCTATGGTAGTTGTCGGGTTGAATGGATTTGGATAATTCTGCTCCAGAGCATATTCGGTTGGAATAAAAGAATCCTCATTAACCGAAGTAATAAGCAAAGATACCTCTTCTGAGTATTCACTTTGATTGCCATTGAAGTCCACCGCAGCTACACGATAATAGAAAGTTTGACCAGTGGATACTGCTTCATCAGTTAAGGTGGTTTCTGTTGTGTTGCCAATATTCTCTGCAGTCCCGGGATCAAAACCAGCCTCTGTGCCTTTCACAACAATAAAGTAGTTGAAATCCTCAGCAGGTGATTCATCCCATGTCAGCTCAACGAACGAAGAATTACCTTCAACTTCCTTTGCAAGAACATTTGTTGGCGCAGATGGCGCTAAGTTGTCAACCGAAAAACCACTCTTGGGGAATGACTTCCAGAGTGTCAGCACATTCTCGGTGTGGGCAGAGACGACGTAAGTGGTCCGCGAACTGTCCCAAAGCGTTGGAACCACCGCTGCATATCTATGCGACTGAATCGCATCCACACGCGCGACCTGCACAGGCACCGGACCTGGACGATCTGGACCCAGACCATCGATTCTCCAAACCACATAGTGCGTTATGGTATAGCCGGAAGTCTTACTCAAGTTGGAATCGTCTTCAAGTGGCCTGGTTAGAATTTGGCCACGAATTTCGCCGCCGGGATTGGTCGCTGTATGCACATTAACATAGGTATTGCCGACCAGCAGATCATTGACAAACCCTTCCCAGTCGCCCGCCAAGGGTCCAAGCAGATCATCTGCCGTAATTCGACCTCTTGCAATAACGCCGTTCATAGGACCATTTGGTTCAACCGGACCGAACAGAAATGCAACAACCGGTCCGCTATCGTCAGGACCGCCTTGGTGAATATGCGCCTGCGCAACGCTGTCGATGTTATACACTTCCAGCATATACCACAGCGTATGATTTTCCCGATCCAGGGTAAACGTTCCTCTACCATGAGAAACACCATCTCCTGAAAGATCCGCATCAAAACGCATACCGCCGACATCATCTGCAGCGCCCCACCAGGATACCCAGGTTTGACGGCCGTTATCGTGAGGCACATCCGCCACATTTTGGATAACCGGCTGATTGCCAGGAATTCTATCCAGAATCACCAATGGCTGGGGCCGTTGAGTACCAGCCAGAACATCCGCTCTGCTATTACCCCTCGGCGTACCTGTGTAGAGTACCTCGTCTTCAGGATCATTATCCATATTTGCTACTGAGACTATGTCATATTGAGTTGCAGTAGGAGAGATACCATGGTCAAGAATAGATAATTCATAATTATTCGGATCGGTAAGATCTCCTGCATCGCCGCCTACGTATTCAAGACGATGGATTATCCCATTGGGAGTGGCTTGTCGGGTGCCAAAGACAAAATCGACATTGCCATCATTGTCGATGTCTCCGGCTGCACCGCCATAGAGTCTATTGGACTCAGCCGGCACTTCTTTTACCAGGGTAGTTGTTAAGGGCTCTGAGCCGTGCTGCAAGAGATAAACATTCCTTGACCCCGAACTCCAGGAAGCAACCAAAACTTCCTGGATTCCATCGTTGTTAAGATCAACAACGGTAGCAGATTTCCACGAGCCGCCAGGAACCGCACCCACCTGTACATCGCCAACACGAAACGAGTCGCCGGCTGCAGACCAGGTCACAGGGGTCACTTCACCATTGTCTCTTATAAACCAAGCTGTGGAATCCATGACGAACATGTCCCAATGAGTTCCGGGAACGCCACTGAACTCCATTGTCCATGTTTCTGAGCTATCACCGGTATCCGGGACATCATCGACGGAATAAATTTGGGCACCTTCGGCTCCTTCACGTTTTGCCGTGATAATTTCGTCGGTTCCGTCATCATCAATATCATGTATTTCCCATCGAAACGGACGAATGTTCACCCCATTGTCTTCCGTAATGGTCCATTGGGCATTGGGACGAAAAGCAACATCGCCGTCCGCAACTCCCATCACATCACTTCCATCGCCGGCGGACTCAAAGACGACAATTCTCGCCGGATTAAGATTTTCCGCCGAAAAATTATTTACCGGTCCAAAGACAATTTCCCATTTGCCATCATTATCCAAATCCGCAGCCGCTAATGCCGGCCAGGTATTCTGGCGACTGATATCCAATGCAGTCCACCAAACAATTTCCCACCTGCCATTGTTTTTTTCATATTTGTAGATGCGGGGGGTCCAGTCCAATCCTGCCTGATCGTGCCAGTCATTATTCACGGTGTAGATTTCTTTCTTGCCATCGCCGTCGAAATCTACACCGGCTACTATATTGCCAATACCGCCGATGTCGTCGGGATCAACCGGGATGACCGCACTTCGGTCAAAACGCTGCCCATA
>CAYXGW010000058.1:0-36320 GCA_964464595.1 uncultured Deferribacteres bacterium | reverse complement strand
GTCTGATGAGATTGTAGAAGCCGTTCGCAAAAACAATGTTCCGGTAGAATATGTTATCTTCGACGATGAAGGCCATGGATTCCGAAAAAAAGAAAATCAATTAAAAGGTTACAGCGCCATCCTGAAATTTTTGGATCAATACCTGAAGGGCGAAACTGAAGTTGTTGTAGGAAATAAATAATAACATATTGGCGCACAAATAATTCTACCAGGTATCTTTTATGATGCATCGTGATTTTAAATTACAATGTAACTGTTTGTAATCGGGATTATTAATCTATTACAGTTTGAACTTTGAAATCCCATTTCCCTTATTTTAGCTTATGAACTTTTCGTGAGTATCTCAAATTTCTCAGATCTTTGAAAAAAAACTATTGAGTTTTTATCAAGGATAAGTAGGGATTTGTTAACATGATAATTTTAATTATCGTTACTTTTAGTTTCTTTTCAGTTACTATTTTAATATATTAAATTATCTATAATTAACAAATTCATCATATAATATGCTTATATCGAGTTTTACATCGCCTTTCCCAAGGGTTATAAGTTTTCATAATTATAAATATTATAACATTTATTTCGAGGGTATACTTAATAGTTTGATGTAACTAATACCTGATTGACATCTTGAAGCCAGGTCTTGGGCTTCTACAAGAACGAGATTTGAGATGAGACTAATGAAAACACCAACGATTGACTTTCCCGATAATCAACCAAGAAACCTTAGTACAAGGATACCATGTAAACATTGCAAGTTTTCAATACGAGTGTATCTTGTATTATCTTTAGCTTTTTTTGTGGTGTCGTATCCTTTGCTTGCCCAATCAAACAAATGTGACCCTGAATTACAGCCAGCAAATAGCACTTACGGTTATCTTGACCGCGGTAATCGCTGTGAGGGAACGTATAAAATGGAGCTTGGACACACCATTGATCTGAACCTCAAATCGTTTACAACAATGCTAGATTATGATTTAGAATCTAGTAATAATATACCCGTAGAATGGCCCTCTTACGGCTTGAACGATATATATCTACGCGCATATTCGCTAAGACATAAAACATATTATAGGTTAGATACATTCTGTTCTATTGATACCACTTTTCTGTGGCCTTCTCGAATACTTAGCAGATTGAGACTGCAGAAAAATCAGATTGGTGTGGTGGGATGGACGCATGCGCGCATAGGTAGATCCACTAAAAAAATCTTCTTGCCCCTGATAGTTGGACATTCAAAATCTCCGAATATTTCAGATAAGGTTTACGAAATAAAGTTTGTTTCTGGGGCTGAAATCATGTCATGGTCAGTGAGTATCTTTCCTGTCCTTAGTGATGGAAAACTGGAAAGGCAGGTTTATGAAGATACGTCTTTGGGTTTTTACGCCGCTAACACTCCGATATATATCCGAATTCCACAAATGAGTAATCCTGGCATCTACATAATGCAAGTAACGGCAAAATCAAGCGTAGGCGCGATTGGAAAACCAATCTATTTTTATCAAGGTTAATACACAGAATTCATGAATAGCCTCCATAAAAAAAGACAGAGACTGAACACACAGTTCCGACGAAAACTTGATATCTTTTTAGATGATTTGATGGATTCTGAAGAAACTCTATCGCTTGAGAAGGTTGATGAAATAGAGCGTTTAGCGAAGATAATCGAAATAACTAATCAGTCAATCAAAAGATCGAGAAATCAACCGTGGATCCTGTTTATGACAATTTTGGGGGCTATTATTTTGGTTGGATTGCTTCATTCATGTCGAAAGACCGAGACGGAGGTGGTTTTGGAAGCAAAGTTGTCTGGGTTAAGTTTCCAGATGAGTGAAGACAAAGATTTATCTCGTCCTTCCCAACTTTCATCTTTAGGAATAATAGGTGTCCAGGAAATGCAATGTGGGGGTATTGAATACCTTAACAGAATTTCTAGTGATGGATCGTTCTTTAATGTCAAGCTAATAAGTAATACACTAAAAGACAGTAGTAGCTATCTTAATGTGCTAATTATTAATGTGTCCAAAGGAACAGATGTGCAGCTTGAACCCTTGGAGTCTGATAACAAATGGCGTCTATCTTTGTCCAACATTAGTTCTGATTTAACCCTTAATTCTATTTTTTCCGGCGAGATACATGTTGGAATATCATCGAATTCTGAATCTGAAAAAAAAATTGTGTGAGCGAAATCTAGTTCGCTTCTTTCTGTCTATGGTGATTCTTCTGAGTTTTTTGTTGACCTTACCTTCAATGAGCCCTTCCCTAACTTTTTTTCTACGCCTCTCTTAATTAGTAATCTCAAATTCTCTAGCATAAAAGAACATCATGCCGCATCTATTTCATACGTTCGTGATATTTCAACCATACAATCTGGTTCCATCTTATTTCAAGAACTTAACAATATGGAATATAAATTAAGGCCTTTCGAAAACATTCGTTTTGAGAGCTCAAAAGGTAAGATAATAGACTTTAAGCTCCGAGCCTCTGATTTGGTATTGAGGTTTTATAGTAATGTTCGCGGATTGACGACGGGCTCAGGAAAACACAGGAGAAGCCTAATGCCAACTTACCTTGAACACCTTAGGGCTAATCGTAGCAGCGAGGTATTTTGGGTTACAATCTGCTATATTATAGGATTGATAGCAGCCCTATGGCGTTGGTGGATGAATCCCTGATGCACCTAGAAGTATAATCAGAAGGAGTTGTTTTAAACTAATACTTTTTAGAATATTCGATTCGAATTAAATATTAAATTTTTTCATATTGACATTTTAAGGGATAATGATGTTTGTGAAGTATTTAAAGATTTTATTCCCAAAAGTTAAGAATTGCTCTTTGTTACTACTGTGCTTGATCACTCATGATGTAACTCTTGGTCAATCATTAGACCAAGCAGACTTACGCGAGAAAAGAATGGAAGAGCTATCTGTTATGATTGAAGCTAAGTATCAAGATAATAATCCTACAGACACTTGGGCTGGTATCATTGTTGGTGTAGTCAATGATACTATCTTTATAGCGACAACAAATCATACGGTCCGTGACTATCGTAATTCAAAAAGTAATTTATTTGTTGAATTTGGTGTGCAAAAGAACAAACTGTATGGAGCAAGTTTGTTTGACAAATGGGATTTCAAACTTGATCTTGCCATAATAGGGGTCATAGATTGGAAGAAGGATGGAATCCCGGTAGAAAAAATCCCATTCAATATATTTGGTAACTCAGATAGGATTGAACGTCGCAGTGAAGTTTATCATATTGGATATCTTGGTGATTCATCCAACAAATGGGGAAAAAACATTAATCCGGCTAAGGTAACAAAAAACTCGGAAGGGGTAATATCCTTCGAATCCCTTTTCTTAAATACTGGTAACTCAGGTGGGGGACTCTTTGATTCAGAAGGTTATCTTATTGGCATGGTTAAACTTGATGTACCACCATATGGAAAAGCCGTGAGCTTGAACAATCTAAAACAAAAATTGCGTAATTGGCGATTACCTATTGGCAATACGCCGATTCTTCGTTCAAAACCAGATAGTACCCTCACAAAAGAAAAGTATAAGAGAATAGTTCAATTAAAAAACTTATTTGATGCGAGTGCTAACCCTAAAGGTCTGGATTATTCGAATCAGTTTGAGATAATAAACGACATTGTTGTAGATCATGGCAGTCGCTTAATATGGAAGCGGTCTGGTTCTGTAATTTATTCAATAAATGCCGCAAACTATCTTTTTAGATTAAATTACCATCGTTTTTCTGAGTTTCAGGACTGGCGGTTGCCAACTGTAGAGGAGGCCATATCGTTAATTACATTTGTGGAGAAAGATACTTTTGTTGAACCTGTTTTTGTTAAACACCAAAGCTTTATATGGACTTCTGATAGAGGGCCTGCTCCCAAACCCAAAGGGCAGAAGTCGAGAGTGTCGGGGTTGAGGTTGGAATCGACGACATCCGTTGAGGATGACTCTACGGTTGACATTAATGAATCAAATGCTTTCCCACAGACAGGCTTTCATGAATCAGATCCATTTGAATTTCCTCGGATTTCCGACAGTCCGATATTCGGTTTAACCGGTAAGTTGCCAAGCTTAAGGATTGTTAAGGCTGATTCTACGGTTGACATTAATGAATCAAGTGCTTTCCCACAGACAGGCTTTCGTCAATTATCTCCAACTGAATTCAATAAACCCTTCTCAGACCCTTTGGGTTTTGGACGACCGTTAGACGAGTCGAGCCCATTGTTCTTGTACGATGGGAAGACTGCTGAGGCTGACTCTTTTGCCTGGGTGGTCGACTTTAATAAATCAAGTGCCAAGTTGGTCAAGTATTATGAGCAGAAGGTTTACAGCAAAAATGATAATTCTTGTCAAAATTTTCAAAATGGCTTTACTGAGCAACAAGTTCCTAATTTACAGAGACCTCCCAGAAGTACTCCCGGCATTAGTTTCACAATTTACGATGATGGCAAATGGTTTCCTGGCAAACCGAAAGATCCGGTAGGTCTACCTTTATTGTCCGATTGTTGGTTAGGTGGTTTGTCAGGTAGTTGGTCAGGTGGTTATGTAGGGCATCTTATTCGTGCTGTAAGAACCATTAAATCTGATGGTGAAATAGATCTACTTAGAGAAAAAAGAAATAAAGAGGTTATCCGCTCTATTTGGACAAATTTTCCATTCTGAAAATTCAAGGTGACATTGAGACTCCGAAATTAATAGTTCTTAGCCAACGATCTTAAGCCCAACGCCATTATAACTCAAAAGAATATATAGTTTTTGAACGAGATATTTCTTAACTATTCAATTTATTCATAGGTTTTTGGTAATACTGTCCTTGATATAGAAGCAACTTGCAAAAATCATTTAAAATCATTGAAACGTTACTTATACGTTACTATTACAATATAACTAATAATGTATATTGTTTTTTTACAAGTAGTTATGATAATTTAGCTATATTAATCTATAAACTAAACCAATAACTAAACTTGGTAAGCAATACCCTGTGTTTTGTGTGAATGCCCCTTTGTGCGGTGTCTTGAATTTCATTATACACCAGGTAAAAATCACTGCCCAGGTTTGGGATCCAGCGGACACGGAAGTTCATGCTGATCTCATCATCATTATTGTTCCATTGCAGAAAAAGCCGGGCTGTAAGGCGAGTGTTGATTGCGATGTTCATGCGAGAAACAAGTTCCTGGGTCTTAAAACTTCCTTCCCGTAAATCTGTTTTTGTATAGCGATATTCTCCGCTGATCGACAAATGCCGGTTGAGGCGAAATCGTGTCTTCAGATTGATTCCCTGTTGATCTCCTGAGAAAAATTCACCAAAGTCATAACTGATTTCGGTAGAAACCAGCCGACTGCGATTCGTTTGCAATTTTAACTGGTAGCTAAGCGCATCATATCTACCAGGGGCAATTTCGATATCCTGGAAAATATCAAAAGAAGAATCCAGGTAATCGTTCTTTGTTTCAATATTAAACTCAAATTCATCGCCGCTTTGAAAAACCAAACCAATAGGACGAAATGTAATTCCCCCCGAGTCTAACATACCATCATAATCCGTATTATAAAAAACGCGAAAATTGAGTTGCATTTTGCGCAGGTTTAACACCTTGGGTCGCGGCGAAAGATTAAAATTACCGAACCACATGCGAGCCCCGGTTCTACGCACGTAACCTAGCTCCGGATTAAAATCTTCGCCTATCTGGGCATAGGAAAGATTTGCATTTACAAAGTCGTTTGGATAGGTTAAGCCAATGCTAAAAGCATTACTGCGGGAATTAGTTTTGGGTGAAAAACTCTGCATATAATAAGAAGAAAAATTCAGATTCCGATTGCCTCGGAATTTGCGTGTTCTCATACTCAGATCGAAACCCACAACCTGGTTATTGGTTGACTCACTTCCGGGTGATTTGCGCGTATAAATCATGCCGAAGTGGGATTGTTCGAATATATTTTTCTTGAAACGAGCCACATTGTACAGTGTGCCTGGGGTTTCATCAGTATCACGCGTTCGAATGGAAAGAAGTCCAATATCGCTATTTCCAACTTTACCGGTAATTCGTCCGCCGGCAAGTATTGAAACCGGCTCTCGGTCTTCACCAATGCCGATTCTACGGCTGTAAAAAGCCAAGGCCCGGAAGCGACTGCCCATGGTAAAATTGGAAGCATTTTCGAGAAAAAAATCGCGCGCTTTTCCGGGAAGAACAAGCTGTAGCGTGTTAAGTTAATTCTTTCCTGATCAGCTTCAACCTGGGCAAAATCCGTATTGAGGGTAAAATCAGATGTTAATGTCGGGCTAAGTGCATATTTCGCGTCAAAACCTATTTTACCCGTTCCACCGGTTTCAAAATCATATGGAGAAAAACCTTTTTCATATCCTGAAGATAAGTATGAAAGAACAATAAAGTTACGCCCTTGCTTAATCTTGGTCGGCATTTGCAGTTCGCCTGCAGAACCCAGTTGGAATATACCCTCATTCCGTCGCCAGCCCTGCCATAGAGTTTCTTCATTTTTGCGTGCGATCTCACGGCGAAAGTTCACACCCCATGTTTGTTTATCTTGTTCTTTAAATCGCAACGTTTTAAAAGGAATGACGATCTCGGCGCTCCACCCATTATCGGTGATTCTTGTCCGCACATCCCATACACCATCCCAGTCCTTATTCATCCCTCTCCGACCACCTGCTCCAATCTGTGCATCGAATTTGGCGCCATTGGGATTAATGGCAAAGTAAAAAGCACTGCGTTTATCGTTAAAGGTATCTAAAATTATGGAAAAATTATCGTCCCGGCCCAGTTCGGAATCGCGTTCCATTTCTTTAGCAATAATGCTTCCCGGATCTGAATCAAAGCAAATAATGCCGATATATAAGTTACTATCGTCAGTGATAATTCGCACTTCCGTACGTTCTGTTGCAACGGCACCTTCATAGGGTTCCCGCTGAAAGAATTGATCGATAACTCGGGAAACTTTCCAGGCATCTTCATTGAGATAGCCATCTAATTTTGGTGATTCTTTAGTAGCACTAGCTAATATTTCCTTGGGAGAATCTATGTCATCAGCCCAAACTGGGAAAATAACAATAGAGGAGATTACCAGCAAGGTTAAAACTTGAACCAATCGAATCAAAAAATTTGTTTTTTTATTTAAAAGCATCGTTTTTTAGTATATCCAAATTTTTCAGAGAAGTCAATGGATTTGATGAAAATATCTTAAATCCAGACTAAATATTTGAAATTTTATATCATCGGAAATAGATTCTCAGATTGTTGAAAAATTCTTGCTTTTATGAATTTTTTTCTATAATTAAATGCCGTTCCAAAACTTTACTTTGCTTATATCAACCGATTTGGAATTCTTTTCATAAAAAACAAAAAGACAAAGGTCAATATTTATGAATTTTTTATTCAACAAACCAACAATGGTTTTGTCCTTAATGCTTGTTATTTCATTCCAGATAAATTGTGCCAGCCAAAAAGCATTGTATTCGCCCTTTACAATGGGTTTAATGAAGCAATTAGAAATTGAGGATGAAAATCAAACCAAAAACCCTACTCCATCAGACAAAATCCAAAAAGATTTTCTCTTAAAAAAAGAAAAGGGCGTTTATGTGGTTCATGGGAAAATTGTTGTCGAGCCAACATTCAAGGAATCGGATTTAGCACCGTTGAAAATTAATGTAAATACAAAATTAGACCAATTGTGGACAGTCGTAATCCCCTTAACTTCTCTGAAGTCGTTGGGGAGTATAAAAGGTGTTAATTATATCGAAATTAATGTGCCAATTAAAAAGAAATAAAATTAATCCTTACCATTTTTCAGAGGTTCGTTCTAACTTCACAAATTTCAAGGAGATTATATGAAACCCATCAAGTTTATCCTAATATTTTGTTTGTGCGTGGTGTTTGTTTCGAAAGGGCAAACACAGGATCGATATTCTGCTGTAACAAAACGATTCCTGACGCATATCGAATCGAATGTAAAAAAAGCCCAACTTTTTAAACGACCTTTGACATTTTCCAAAAGTTTGATGAAAGAATTTTTGATCAAAAAAATAAATAATGATCTCGTTGTGCGGAGTTTAATTTTAGTAAACTCCGGTCTTTATGAAGCCCGTTTGTCAGATTTTGGAATTACTATCAATAGTAAAATCGGAAATATCTGGACGGTTAAAATTCCGGTTCGATCGCTATCGCAATTAGGAAAAATAAAAGGATTGGATTTTATTGAGATCGATACTCCTGTTAAGACAAGATTAGATTCAGCCAGGGCTGACACCAAAGTAGACTTGGTCCATAACGGAACCGGTTTATCCCAAACTTACACTGGTGAAGGAGTTATTGTTGGAGTTATAGATACTGGTTTGGATTTTACTCATCCGACTCTTCAAGATCAAAATGGCAATCTCCGTCTCACACATGTTTGGGATCAGGCAGACGACTCCGGGACGCCTCCTGACGGTTATTCTTATGGTTCCGAATATAATGTAAATACAATTTTGGCTGCACAAGGCGATACGGAAGCGGATGAAGGGTCCCATGCGACACACGTAACCGGAATTGCGGCCGGTTCTGGGAATGGATCTGATGGCAAATTTAGTGGTGTGGCTCCCGAGGCCGAAATAGTGTATATTCAAGTTAGCGGTGGCAGTGGAATAATAGACGGAGCAGTTTACATTTTTGATTATGCTGCTTCAGTGGACAAACCCGCAGTAATAAATATGAGTCTTGGAACTCATATCGGTCCTCACGATGGTACTTCTCTCCTCGATCAAGCATTTGACAGCATAGTTGGCCAGGGTAAAATTTTAGTCGGCGCAGCGGGAAACGAGGGCAGCACACCTCTTCATATAACTCATACTTTTAATAGTGACACCATTTCTACCGTCGTTGAGCTTATAGATAGTGGTACGGGATTTTTAGAAACAATAGTGGAGGCCTGGGGTTCTCCTAATAGTGATTTTTCCGTTGCTGTAGCCCTTTTAGACACCACCACAAACGAGATTCTTGGGAGCTCTGAATATGTTGCCGCAAGTAGTTCAGCCTTCAGTTCCGTTACAATTTATGAATCCGATGGGGATACTGCGAGGATTTCAGTTGCGGCTGTTCCAAGTTCACCCACGAATCAAAAACCGAATATCCAGCTGCAAATGAGTAATAATACAACACATGTGATGCTTCTTGCAGCAACAAGTGCAAATTCCACCATTCATATGTGGAACCACGGAGATGGAAACGGATTGCCGTTTTCAGACCTGGGAGATTCAGAACTTCAAAATGGCGATACGGATTATACTGTCGGTGAAGTAGGTGGAACTTCAAACAGTGTGATTACCGTGGGAGCTTATACCACAAAAATAAGGTGGACCGACCTTGATGGGAGTAACTTTATAATTCCAGGTCAAATTAATAATATCGCTGATTTTTCAAGTCGTGGCCCTACAGCTGATGAAAGGGTGAAGCCGGATATTACAGCGCCGGGAAGTATACTTGCTTCCGCGGGATCATCATTTGATGGCACAATAAATCCACTGATTATTGTAGCAAAAGTTGACAACGACTGGCCCTATATTATGGAGCAAGGAACATCGATGTCATCACCAATGACCACAGGAATTATTGCTTTAATGCTGCAAGCAAATCCCACACTTACAATAACCGAAATCATTCATATTCTTTCCGTGACAGCAAGACAAGATGCATTTACCGGAGTAATTCCCGGGGAAGGGAATAACACATGGGGTTTTGGAAAAATTGACGCCCAGGCAGCAGTTTTAGAAGCGGCGAATTTAACATCTGTGATTGAAACAAACGAAACTCCCTTACAATTCCGGCTCGAAAACAACTACCCGAATCCGTTTAATCCGGTAACAACGATTTCATACACTTTGCCATACAGTGAGTTTGTTTCTTTGAAAATCTATAATATTAAGGGCCAGGAGATAGCCACACTAGTGAACAAGCAAAAGGAAACCGGCAAACATATTGTTACTTTCGATGCCGAGAATATACCTTCAGGAGTATTATTCTACAAAATTTCTACCGGTAACTTTAATCAAATTAAGAAAATGGTAATTGTTAAATAAAATCAGAAAAATAATAGACTAAGCAAAGCCCGTTCCATTCGGGATTATTTTTGGTGGGGCGGAACTTTTGACTTTGACAAAGATTAAATTCCTGACATTATGAATGGGCAAATATTCTCGGATCAAAACCGGGATTTAGCCATTCAAGTTCATTCAAAGATATTGTATCATAAAAACCAAAAACTAAAGGTTATTTTCATTGATTCTGAAAATGTTCCTATGCAATTGATAGACAAAAATTGGTCAGAGTGTAAACGAATTGAATGCAAATTATCTTAATAAAGCAATGAAACGTGAGATCGCTTTTCTTGAAATTCGATAAATAACACAGAATGTGATAGAATGAAAAACTTACGATGATGGTTTCTTTAATATTATTTCAGAAATTGGATTACTGAAAATAAGTGAATAAAAATATTTTGAGTTAAATAACGTTTGACATTTGCCGAGAATTTATTAGATTAATGACAATAATTACTAATCGACTTCCGGAGGCTTTATGAAAAAGTTTGTATGTCTTTTTTTACTTTTATTATTACCTATGATGGCTTCAGCACAGCTTAAATCGAAAGATGGAATCGATGTTAAAGATGTTTTGCACTATGGGTTAAATCCAATAGGTCTCATCTCCGGATCGATATTCAACCCTGATAAATTCCACATGACACAAAGTTATTCTGTCTCTTTTATGAATTATGGCAATAATTCACTAAGCCGCACAATGTATTTAAATACCATGACATATCAAATCTCAAACCCTTTGAGTGTTTCTTTACAATGGGGCATTCAAATGAATAATAATCTAAGCTCTGATAATAAATTAGGACTTAAAACAAACTTACCTTTTAACAATGGTTTATTTATTTCAGGGGCTCAACTAAAGTATGCTCCATCTGAAAACACAGAGTTTAAGCTTGAAATTCGGCAATACCCCGGATCATATCTGTATGGTATGCCTTATACTTTTAGATGATAAGGAGAATTCAGCGGGACAATTAACTTCAATTGATGAAATACATTCATTCGCTTTGCATACCCCCCATTATTACTCTATTTTTAAGCGAGAGAATCTCTCGATACTATTTTGACTTTCAACTAGTTCAGTATTTGAAAGACTAAACATTGCGAAGAACTCGTATCCAACCCAAAAACCAAACTCGTAAAAAAAGAACCCATCAAAAGCGTACTTCCAAACCACCAATGTCTCTGGCAGAATTATTGTTGAATTGGGTAATTGTAGTCTTAATCGTCCTGATACTGGGATTTGTCGCTTCGATAATCTGGAAATACACTTTTGCAAAAAAAGATAACCTTTTCCTCCAAAAACCTACGGTTTCACAAACGCAAACGGTTACAAAAAGGATCCGGGTTGAAGTACTCAATGGCTGTGGTGTTACAGGGGTCGCCATCAAATTTACAGATTATTTGCGATCACAAGGATTTGACGTAGTGATCACCGAAAATTATCGAAGTTTCGATGTGGACTCATCGTTTGTGATTGACCGGGTTTCCTTGAAGTCTGAAAACGCACTGCAAATAGCAAGAAGTTTAGGGATTGACGATAATCTTGTAAATGCCATTTTAAGCGAAGATTTAGCGGTTGAAGCTACAATTGTGTTAGGAAGTGATTATGCTAATTTAAAAGGCTATTCCGATATTGCTCAATAAATAAAAGAGGCTGTATGAATTCAAGTTTAACAAAAATAGAACCTGTTAAGAATTCAAGAATGAAAACTGCTAGTACGGTAAAACGTCAATCAAAGAGACTGGCACGACAGTTAGCTAACTATGCTTTAGAGAAAAAAGCCGATAAAATTCTGATCATGGATCTTCGCAAGCTTACAACTATGACAGATTTTTTCTTAGTGTGTTCAGCCGATTCTGAAGTCCAAGTAAAATCCATTTGCGACCATATTGAATTTATGATGAAAAAACGAAAAATGAAGGCTCTGAACCGGGAAGGCTATACAAACTCAAAATGGGTTTTATTAGATTATGTTGATACGATAGTGCACATTTTTCACAAAGATACAAGAGATTTCTATAGTCTTGAAACTTTGTGGGGAGATGCGAAATTCGAAGAGATAAGCGAAGAACCTGAAGCCGTTTCTTCACGGAAATAAAGTAAATTAAAATAGAATCTAATGACAGCTGAACAATATTTACGTACTGCCATTCAGGAATCGATTTGCAATATATCCAATTCGGATAATAGCAATACAGAAATAGAATTGGTACGGACTCGATCTAAAGAACATGGTGACATTGCGACAAATGTGGCAATGAAATTAGCAAAACAACTTAAAAAAAATCCAAGAGAAATTGCTGCATCGATACTCCAAGTATTAGAACTTGACAAAAATTTCATCTTGAAATCAGAGATTGCCGGGCCTGGATTCATCAATTTCTACTATAATCCCAACTGGATCTATCACAAATTAGAAGAAATATTAAAAGCAGGTAAGGAATTCGGCCACAACAAAATCGGAGGTGGTAAAAAAGCGCAAGTCGAGTTTGTTAGTGCAAATCCAACCGGACCGCTAACCATCGGGCATGGCCGTCAGGCTTGCCTTGGCGACACCATTGCCAATATATTAGCTGCATGCGGCTACGAGGTAGATCGAGAATATTATTTCAATGATGCCGGTAGACAAATGCGGATGTTGGGTGATTCGGTTCGTCTTCGCTACCTGGCATTATTGGGTGATAAAATCGAGTTTCCAGAAGACCATTATCAAGGCGAATATATCATTGATATTGCAAAAACCCTAAAAGTTAAGTTTGGAGATTCAATCCGGGAAGACTCTGAAAATCCAGTTTTTAAGGAAACAGCCGAACAATTCATTTTTCAAGATATTAAGAACACGTTACAAAGATTGAGCATTGAATTCGATAGTTATTACAACGAAAAATCTTTGTATGAAAACGGTGATATCGACCAGGTAATAAGTGATTTCAAACAAAAAAGCCTGGCTTATGAAAAAGATGGAGCAGTCTGGCTAAAAACAACTGAGTTAGGTCTGGAGCAGGACCGTGTGATCGTAAAAAGTACCGGTGAGCCGACTTATCGATTACCCGACATTGCATATCACAAAACCAAGTTTGAAAGGAATTATGATCTGCTAATCGATCTGTTTGGTGCAGACCATATAGCAACTTACCCGGATGTCATTGCAGCCTTGAAAGCCCTCGGCTATGATACAACCATCGTCAAAGTCCTCATTCATCAGTTTGTAACTCTAACAGAGGGTAATGAGAAAGTAAAAATGTCTACACGCAAGGCAAATTTTGTAACGCTTGATGAATTGATGGATATTGTGGGTGTAGATGTAACGCGCTATTTTTTCTTAATGCGCGGTATGAACACACATTTGAATTTTGATCTATCCCTGGCAAAGACACACTCAGATGAAAATCCGGTATTTTATATTCAATATGCCCATGCCCGCATTTGTAATATTGAGAAATATGCCTTTAATCAAGGGGTAATATTCGACAGAAAAGCTCAATTTGAATTGCTGAAAGAAGAAGTCGAATTGAATTTGATTCGCAAGATGATTGATTATCCTGGTACTCTGCTTCGCCTTCACAATACTTTGGAACCTCAAAATTTAACGCAATATTTGACCGAATTCTCAGCTAACTTCCACAAATTTTATTTTGATTTTCGAGTTGTTACAGACAACCCCGAGCTTTCAAAAGCTCGGTTAGCTTTGGTTTCTGCCGTAAAATCGGTTTTGGCAAACGGTCTTAAAATTCTTGGTATTTCCGCACCGGAAAAGATGTGAAAATAATCTGCTGATTCAGAAACAAGCATTTTAAAAAGATGGAGTTAAAATGAATTCATTGCTTGTTGTCGGTTCTCTCGGTTATGATAATATTGAAACTTCAAATGGAAAATTTGACAATTTATTAGGAGGTTCAACTACATATTTTAGCGCCGCAGCCTCTTTTTTTTCACCGGTTCATGTTGTTGGAGTCATTGGCGATGATTTCAAAGAAGAAGATTTAGAGTTCTTTAAAAAGAGAAATGTAGACTTTAGTGGTGTAGAAAAAGAGAGTGGCGAAACGTTTCGTTGGAGTGGCAAATATTCGCCTGATTTTTCAAGTCGGGAAACATTGTTTACTCACCTGAATGTCTTTGAGCATTTCGATCCCAAAATTCCTGAATCTCTTCGCAAAACGCCATTTGTGTTTTTGGCAAACATCGGTCCGAAATTACAGTTAAGCGTTCTTGATCAAATTGATCAGCCAAAATTTGTCGCATTAGATACCATGAATTATTGGATAGATCGGACAATCGATTCGTTAGAAGATGTCATTTCCAGGGTTGATGGCCTGATCATCAATGATGAAGAGGTCAAACAACTTACCGGTATGACCAACCTCGTAGGCGCAATGCTGCAGATTCAGAAGATGGGACCAAGAGTAATTATTGTCAAGAAGGGAGAACATGGAGTTATGATGCGAATGAATGATGAATTCTTCTTTTTACCGGCTTTTCCAGTCGACAAGATCGAAGATCCTACCGGCGCTGGAGATACGTTCGCCGGGGGCTATATGGGCTATTTAGCCAAAACCGATCACCTGTCGGAATTAGCGCATCGAAATGCAGTCGTATTTGGCAGTGCATTGGCTTCATATTGCGTGGAAGGAATCGGGCCAAGAAAATTAGACTCGATTTCGAAAGACGATGTCTATCATCGCTATCGTACTTTTCAGCAATTAACCCATTTTGAATTTACAAAAAAAATATAGAGTGTTGAACAGGCAGTTCAAAAAACCGGGGAGAATGCAAAATAAACTCATTTAATACTCTTTGAACTCTGCGGCCTTTTAATTTGATAAAATAAAATTTAAAAGTGCTTTTTCTTATATTCAGCATATTTACCGAATATGCGGCCCACATAATTTCTCGTTTCCAGCGGTGCGTAATTTTTTGTTTTGCTCCAATAACCGGTTTTTCCCGCCTTGTTTTCTGCCCGTAAAATCCGAAGCCTTCCCGCATTATAACTTGCAAGCGTAAATGCAAGACGATTTATACCTTCCTTATCTCTCCAGAGTTGGAATAATTTTCTATCGTAAAAGCATCCCAGGGCAATATTCTGTTCCGGCAATAACAGCTTTGGCACATCGGCCCCCAAATATTTTGCAGTAGCAGGCATTACTTGCATCAATCCGATGGCGCCCTTTCCACTACGTGCCTGTATTTCAAACCGGCTTTCAACAAATATTTGCGCGGCAATCAACCGCCAATCAAAGCCATATCTCCGGCTATACTTTTTTATAATGTGATCATAAGGAGAAATCCGCCTTGGTGATAATAAAAGTTGAGCGTTTATTTGAGATTCTCTTGTTCCGATCTGTAGTGAATCTGAATCTGTTGTCTCTTCAACAAATTCAGAAAGATCCTGGCTATTTTCAAGACCGGAGCATGAAATTACAAAAATCAAAAAAAATAAATAGCTATATCTGGCCGATAACATAAGCCAAACCAAGGAAAAGAGAAGCCATCATAATTGCCAGACCGATATTTTGCTTCTCAGCAATTTCTCTGCGAACATCCAATGGCTCAAGCCAATCGAATAAGCGCCAGGCAAGGAAACATGCAATTGCAAAGAAAATAGCTTTTAGAATAACATAAGAAAAATTAATTAGGTAAGTTTGTAGAAGGTCTGGGAACATGGGATTCTCCTTTCTGATTGCCTGCTGGAAATAAAAGTGCAGTTAGCTAATTAAAACCAACTGCACTTCTGTTTTTATACTTGCTAAAACCTCAAAAATTAATTTTGACATTCTTACAAATAAATAATTTTACCCATAATGTCAATCAAAAAGAAGGCTTTATAAATACTAGTTCCAATTGCCCGTATCAGTTTGGTTACCCAGGGCATCCCAGGATGTCCAACTTCCGGTCCCATCGGTATTCCATTGTGCTTCGTACACTTTTACTTCGTCTTCTTTTAATACCAAAGATCCTGATTTGTCAGAATTATTGACCAATTCGTAGGTTTGATTTGCAGCAAACAGTTTTAGAGTTCCATTCTTATTATTGTTGCCATCAACAACCCAGGTAAACTCTGCAGCTTTTGTCGTTGAATTTTCCGAATAAATACTCCACACACCTGTATTGCCATCTAATTCAGCATTACCTTTCAAAGCAACCCAATCCGTATAGGTTACATTATTATCGCTACCATTCACGGTAACCTGCCAATCTACCGAGCCATCGGAGTTCTTTTCTGCGAGTATATTTGCCGTAACTTGATCCCAGGTGACTTCCCATGAAAAGCTATTCTCGTCGACATTGGGACTTGTAAAAATTGCCAAATTAAGGTAATTCAACCCCACAGATGCGTTGCCATTAAAAAGGCCGATAAATTCTTGCAGATTGGCAGGTATGTTATTGGATATTGGACCATTGAAAACAATATTCGGAATTGAAGGGATGACCGTATTTTCTCCAACTGGATTATCTTGAGTAAAACACCCGATCCCAAACATCAAACCGACCACGGATAAAGCAAATAACTTACGAATTGACATGGTGAAAACCTCCTTTTATAGGATTAAAACTTAAACTGTACCTTCTGTCTCTTAATATCGGTAAATAAAATTCGGACTTGATAAGGAGAATTAAAAATTGTTATAACCCTTAAAAGGAGATGGGTTGGAATTACAAGGGTAGGAAAATACTTTAAGAAAGGAAAGGTGAAAATTATTTAAGTCGGTTGGTGAATAAATCGTATCTAAAAATTTAAATCAGTTAAATTTCATTTGACCACTATAACACAGAATTAATATTAGTATTATAAAAAACAACACTAAGTAATTTCAAAACCAAAAAAATAACATTTCACTCAAACAAACTTGCATCAAATATAAATTCCAAATCAACCGGAATATTAGAAAGCCCATCAATGATTGCCTGGGTTTCGTCGGGGATGATCGCCAAATCTGCCAGCCATTGGCTAGCTTTTTCATAATTACCATCGCCTTCTATCATCAACAGGTCGGCTGCCAGCTTTTTCACAACGTTTCGCATTCGTTTAAAATCAATATTATAGCGTTTAGTTGCGGGATCAAATAAAATGGCATTTTCATTTACCAGGTAGTTAAACGCAATCATGTTTGCTTTTGCATGGGCTTCAGTGGCTCCGAATCGAACTGAACGAAAGATAGATGCGATAAATGTTACATAGGCCTTCTGCTCAAAATCAGAAGGGAGCACGCCAATGAGAACATAATAACCCACATTGAACAGTCCTACGATATCTGCCTTTGCCTCTTCGATTGGCGAATAGGTTTCTTTTAGCGCTTCTCGAACGGTTACCCCATTTTTCCCTCTGACATAATTCAAACCCAACGGATGGGCCAATTCATGAAGAAGGGTGTTGGTAAAAAAGGCTTCCCCGTCAACAAATGGCAGAATTTCATCAGCTAAAACACGACCGGCAATGGGTAGGAGTATTTTCTCGTATTTGGCCAGGATTATATTTTTTTCCTGAACTGTGCGCGCACCCTTTAACTCTCTCACTCGTTCATCGTTAGGCAGGGAGAATGCGATACTTTTCACCGCCAGGTTCGCATCGCCGGAAGTAAAGATTGTGTTGAAAACCCCAATAGGAGCTTGCTGTGGTACACTTGCTTTTTTAAACATCCTGGGAACGGGCAACCGGTACTCAAGTTGGCTCATCGATTTTACATATTTGTCCATTCGTTCGGTTTCTTTCAAATCTCGAATCAACACGATACCTTCATAAGACGCTTTCAAGCCAAGCAATTTATCTTCATAGGTCTTAATTGGGCCAATCACAATATCCAGTTCGTTCTCTACCAATTCCATCCAGGCCATGTCGCTGTTAAAAAATTCACCGGACAATAAAGCGTCGGCACGTAAGTTTAGATATTTTTTGAACAAACTGTCGGAGGTCATTTCTGCCGCCAGTTGAAGATGATTAGAAGCCACTGCCAAATTGGCACGATATTCCTTTTCGTAAGTTACAGCAACCAGGGATGCATTTTCTCTTTTGATTATTGTATTCAATAAATAGAATTGATCTTTCAAATCCGGATGATCTTGTACAAATTGTTCGAATTCCTCTTTAGTCATATCTTCAGGGTAGAATCCGGAACCAGGCGGCTTATCCGCAATTCCGATAAATGGTTTTTCATTATCCTGTCGATCGAATGGGCCATAATTGATTTTCAAAAAGTGCAGATAATCTTTATCGATTACTTTGGTCGAATTAATCAACTCGTGTCTCATTGCCAGGGACTGGCTGTAACTCTGTTGCCAAAATATGTCATCAATAGCCTGGGCGGCCTTCACTAAATGTTTCAAGATATTGAGTTGATTTTCATTCAACTCATAATCTGCAATATTCAATTCTACCGGAGCATATTTTGCTAATTTCGATTGGATAAATTCTGGGTCATCGGATCTTTCAATATTGGGTCCTTCATATTTACTGCATGCAAATCCGAATACCAGGAATGAGATTATAATGTATCTTAAATGTCTGCTCATAATTCCTCCGTTTCCTAAGTTGCTTTTAATATCATTCCAATTAGTGCATGGTAAATCAAACTTTAACAGGGTTGATCATAAAGAAATGTAGAAAACAGCTCCGTAAATTGACAATAAAAAATAGGGATTTCTGTGCTACAAATTATTTAATTGTAATTTGATATTATTAAAAATACCAGAATTGCCCTTTTTGCTTTATCACCAAAAATCAATGTTTAAAAGATCGAAGTTACTTGAAGTCAAAATGAATAACAAGGAAGAAAATAATGTACAAATGGCTGACATCAATTCTAACGCTATTATTCTTTACTGCTTGCGGAACCAAGGGAAACAAATCTGTCATCATTCTCGGAATCGACCAATTGGTGGAAGAATACTCACCCTTGATCGAAGGAAAAAGAATTGGTTTAATTACCAACCCAACCGGTGTGACCAGCTCATTGCAATCCGATATCGATCTGTTATTTTCAGACGGCAGATTTGAGTTAACAGCCTTGTTTGGACCGGAACATGGTGTGCGTGGTGATGTCATGGCCGGTCATAAAATTGCAGACGATAAAGACCCAAAAACAGGAGTGCCGGTTTACAGCTTGTATGGAAGAACCTACAAACCAACTGCCGAAATGCTATCAAACGTAGACATCCTTCTTTTCAACATTCAGGATATCGGCATTCGACCTTATACTTATATTTACACTATGTCCCGGGCAATGGAGGCTGCCAAAGAGCAAAATATTCCCTTCGTTGTGTTAGACCGTCCGAATCCGTTAGGGGGGACTCTAGTCGAAGGTGCCGTTTTGAATCCCGAATTCAAATCAGGAATCGGACTTTACCCGATCCCATATATCCACGGCATGACGGTTGGAGAATTGGCCAAACTATTCAATGAAGAATTTGAGATAAACTGTGAGCTGATCGTTGTTCCCATGAAAAACTGGCGTCGAAATATGATTTTTCAGGAAACCGGATTAACGTGGATCCCAACTTCACCGCATGTTCCACACCCGGAAACCTGCTTTTATATTGCCGCCACTGGTGGCTTCGGTGAATTAGAAACTTTGTCTCCCGGGGTTGGAACACCCCAGCCCTTTGAGTTGTGCGGCGCACCGTGGATCGATGGTGAAAACCTGGCAGATGTTATGAATGAAATGGGCCTTCCGGGTGTGTATTTCCGATCGTTGTTTTTCCGGCCATATTACCTTCGTTTTGTTCAGGAACGATGCGGCGGTGTGCAATTACATATCCGGGATTATAAGGAATTTAGACCTATTGATGTGGGAATCCGGCTGCTCGCTGCTATTCGGGATTTATTTCCCGAGTATGATTATTTCAATGAATCCAACCGAACAGCAAGTTTCGATCGCGCCTATGGTACTGACCAGGTTCGAAAAGCGTTAATTGCGGGTAAATCCGCTGATGAGATTTTGGTTTCCTGGCAGGAACAGCTAAATGAATTTTTGGAGATCAGGCAAAAGTATTTAATTTATGATTGAAATCCTCGCACAATTTATAAGCTTTTTTGCTGTGGAATCAACGATTTTTGGATCAGAAAGTTGTTTTACTCCTTGATGAAATCCAAAACAATCGGTCCGATTGGAATCCATTATCATTTATTTATTGGCAATTTAAAAAGCAAAAGAGGATTTTTATGAAATGAACAAGTTTCACGCAAAGTCACTTTTCCATTTTCTGTAAGCATTTCCATCCGGTATCTATTTATATCACATTTATGATGAAAAGGAGTCATATTGGGGAAAATTTACAGTAGCTCGGTGAACAGAAACAAACCTCTGGTGGGTATTACCGGAATCATTGGCAGCGGGAAAACTACAGTAAGCCGGTTATTCGAAAAGTTAGGCGCTGTAGTTTTTGATGCAGATGTTGCAGCCCGTAAATCAACGGAAGATATGGAGATAATTTCGAGAATTGGAGAAACTTTCGGAGACCAGGTTTTTAATTCCAATGGAACATTGGATCGGAAAAAACTTGCCAGTATCGTTTTTATCAGCCAAGGCAAACTCCAACAATTAAACAGCATAATTCACCCTTATGTGAGAAAACAAATGTGGAATTTCGTTGAAGCTCAGCAGAAATTGGCGGAAGTTAAGATGATCATCATTGATTCTCCTTTAATCTACGAAACCGATCTATATAAGCATCTCGATTTCATTGTGGTTGTTTCGTCAGAAATAGAGGCTTGTATCCAACGCGTTCATCAACGAAATGGCTTAAGCCGGGAAGAAATTCAAGAGAGGCTTTCTCACCAAATTCCACTTGAAGAAAAAATAAAAAGAGCAGATTTTTGTATAGATAACAATAACCAGGTTAAACGTTTGAATAAAAACGTTCAATCTGTTTTCACAAACATTGTGAGGAAATGGGAGTCAAATGCAGACTGAATTTTATGAGACTAAAGGAAAATTTAAGGGGATTCTATTAGGGATTGCCCTCATAATCATCGTGGGATTATTATATTACACAGATAAGATGGTCGATAACCTTCGCGACGAATCCCGCAATATCTTACAATATTATGCAGAATTTTACGCCAGTGCAGCTGCTGAAACAAATTCAGATGTTAGTTTCATTTTTGAAGAAATCATAAAACGGACCTATTTCCCAATTATTCATACTGATCCCCAAAAAAACCCGCTAGACTGGAAAGGAATAGAAAATATTGATTCCCAAAGAACATCTAAAAACCTTGAAATTGTAAATCGCATCAAGGATAGAATGAGTACAGTTGCCAATCCTATTCCAATTGAATATATAGATGCAACCAATGGCAATCAAATTCTGGGTTACCTCTACTATGGCGATTCAACCACAATTAACCGTTTACGCTGGTTGCCTTATATTCAAATTGGTTTGGTAACCCTGTTTATTTTGGTGGGATTTATTGGATTTAGCACCATTAAAAAGAGCGAAGAACGATTTCTATGGGTAGGTATGGCAAAGGAAACCGCTCATCAGCTTGGGACACCACTTTCTTCTTTAATGGGATGGATCGAATTAATTCGTGAAAGATCGTACAATCGCCCAAAAACGATAAAAGTTATTGAGGAAATGGAACTGGATGCTGAACGTCTCAGGAAAGTAGCGGAGCGGTTCTCTCAAATCGGCTCACAAGCAGATTTATATCCTCATGAAGTAAATGTAATCTTGACCACTGTGTCAACGTATATGTGCAGACGAATCCCGCAAATGCAAAAGAAAATCAGAATTGAGGAAGAGTTGCAAGATATTCCAACCATACCTATAAACGTCGATTTGATGGAATGGGTATTCGAAAATCTTGTTAAAAATGCAGTTGATTCCATCAACCATGACCAGGGTTTAATCCGTATTGTTTCAGGCACATCGGATAAAAAGGGTTACAAAATTTTTGTTGATATAATTGACAATGGTCGGGGAATCGCAAATAAAAACAAAGATGATATTTTCAGACCGGGGTTCAGCACCAAAAAACGGGGTTGGGGTTTAGGTTTAAACCTTGCAAAACGTATTGTGGAAGAATATCATAATGGTAGATTATTGCTTAAAGAAACCGGGCCGGAAACAGGTACTACAATGAGAGTTTATTTGTAGGATCAATGTCCAAAAGGAAAACCAAATTCAAATGAATAATAATCAAATCAATGGCCAAATAAAACATAAAGCAGGGTATGTAAGTATCCTCGGTCGTCCCAATGTTGGTAAGTCAACCTTCTTGAACCAGGTATTGGGGATTAAAATTTCAATAACATCGCCAAAATCCCAGACGACAAGACATAAGATATTAGGAATACACTCGAGTGATAATTTCCAAATTTTGTTCCTGGATACACCCGGAATGATTAAACCACAATACTTGCTCCAGGAATTTATGATGGGTTCTGTCAAAGCAGCAATGGAGGATTCCGACCAGGTTTTGTTTATGATTGAGGCTTCGGATAAATTGAGGATGGAAGATGAATTGATCCTGGATAGATTTAAATCCATAAAAAAACCAATTTTGATTTTAATCAATAAAATTGATTTAGTTAAAAAAAGCCGCCTATTGCCTTTGATTCAGCAAATCTCAGAAACTTTCGAAAGTTCGGTAATAATTCCCATCTCTGCTTTAAATAAAGATGGCCTGGAGCTCGTTGTGTCAGAAATTGTGGCGCGGTTGCCGGAAAGTCCACCCTACTATCCACCCGAAATGTTAACTGAACACCCGGAACGTTTTATTGTTTCCGAAGTGATTCGTGAGAAGATTTTTGAATTTTATGGAGAAGAAATTCCTTATTCAACCACAGTTTTGATTGATGAATTTCACGAACAAGAAGGGAAGAAAGACGTTATTAGTGCAATCATTTTTGTTGAAAGAACCAGCCAAAAAGGAATTCTGATCGGCAAAAATGGTGTGGCGTTAAAGAAAATTGGTGAATTTGCACGTAAAGACATTGAATCTTTTTTACAGCGTCCGATATTTTTAAAGTTGTGGGTTAAAGTCAAATTAAAGTGGCGAAGAGACGTAAATGCCATTCGTGAATTTGGTTATGGTTCAAAACTTCCCAGAAAGTAATATATGAAAGTTGTTTTCTTATTTATAGATGGGCTGGGAATCGGGAAACAGGATAAAGAAACCAATCCTTGCTGCTTCGATGAAACCGGAATTTTCCAAATATTCCAAAATAGTCTTCCAAACTTTCTACCATTTGATGGAATTTCGTTAGAGTTGGATGCAACAATGGGTATTAGCGGATTGCCCCAAAGCGCAACCGGGCAAACTGCATTATTAACCGGTATCAATTCTTCTCAACTACTTGGCCGGCATCTCAGTGGCTTTCCGAATAAAACCCTTCGGGAAGCATTGCTCAAACAATCTCTTTTATTAAAACTAAAAAAGAAAAAGAAAAAGCCTGCATTTTTAAATGCATTTCGCCCTCTTTTTTTTGAATTGGAAGAGAATGAAATTTTACGATTATCTGCAACGACAATCGCAAATCATGCTGCAAATTTACCTTTTTTTACGCTAGAAGATGTTATCCAAAAACGAGCAATTTACCAGGATTTCACAAATTATGATTTGATCGAAAGAGGATTTGAAATACCGGTTTATACACCTGAAGAAGCTGCTGAAATTGTTGCCGGGGCAACGAATCAATATGATTTTATTTTGTACGAGTACTTTAAATCAGACAAAGCCGGTCATAATCAGGATATGCCGCTTGCAATTGAAGAAATCCAGAAATTAGGCCGTTTTGTATTCTATTTTCTTAATCGAATTGATCTGACTGAAACGACTGTAATCCTTACAAGTGACCATGGTAATCTTGAGGACTTGTCAACGAAATCACATACTCGCAACCCCGCAATGACAATAATCTGGGGAGTAAATAAAAATCAAATTGCCGGAAAGTTGAAATCAATTACAGATGTAACACCTACAATCGTTTTTCTTATGGACTCCAATCAAAAATAATGTAACAAATAACATATTGATGATTCTAAAATAAATATTGAAATCAAAACTTATCAAAAATTGCCAAGTATATTGTCATAATTCAAATCCTAAATTTTTTATAAACTTACAACAAATTGCGAGGCATTTTATGAAAAAAATTCCACTTATATTAATCTGCTCCGGATTTATTTTTGCAAATGTAACTTTTGCCCAAATTAACGTTGGTGTTATTGGCGGTGTCAACATCACTGATGTAGATATAAGCGATGTAGAGGATAATATAAACACCGGCACCCGCTCTGGTTTTGGGATAGGCGGTGTTCTTAATTTAAGCTTAGGCCCAAAGCTCAAACTTGTCTTTGAGCCTATGTATTCACAAAAGGGAGCAGAACTTCTCTTTGTGGATAATCCGGAATTTCTGGGTACTATTATTAAATTCAATATTGATTATATTGAAATTCCAATCATGGTAAGAATCGAACTAGGAAATAGTACAATGAAACCTTATGTTATTGCTGGGCCAACAATAGGCTTTGTTTTGAGCTCAAAAATAAAACTATCGGCTCTGGGAATAGATATCGAAGCAGACCTGGACAATGTTGTAAAAAGTGTGGATATTGGAATTGGTTTTGGAGGAGGCCTAAGTTTTCCTATTGGAAGTAATTCATTATTTATCGAAGGCAGATACTTATTAGGCCTTACTGATATAGTGGATGATGGTACTTTCGATTTGGCAGGTGATGTATCTGAATTAATTGGTAATGTCAAAACCAAAGGCCTCCAAATCATGGGATGAATCACATTTCCGCTGGGAGAAAATTGATTAGTTAGTTATTATGCAATTTGCTGCAAATATAGGCTGCAATAAAAGTCGATAAGATCAAAATCAATTCTTTTAGTGCAGCATTTATTTTTATTCAGAATAATTTTCCTGTAACCTTCCCACAAAAAGTACGTCTTCCAGTTACTACTTTGTATAAATCGTTGCAATCAAATGTCGCTTGATTATTTAACACTATTCGTTAGAAAATCATTGATTTGATTTCCTAATAATCCTGGAGAAGTTATGCTTAAAAATTATTTAGTCATCGCTTTTAGAAACATTAAGAAATATAGAGCCTATTCTTGGATTAATATTATTGGCTTAGCAGTGGGAATGGCATGCTGTATTTTGACCCTTCTTTATGTTCAGAATGAGCTCAGCTATGATAAATATCATGAAAATGCAAACCGAATTTACCGATTAGCCATGAGAAGCCCAGGAAATACTTATGGGCGTGGCATTGAAGGTATCGCAAAAGTACCTGGTCCCTGGGGTCCGGCTGCGCTTCAGGATTTACCGGAAATCGAACGATCGGTTCGATTCATGTTTTTTAATCAGACCTTGGTGTCCAGGGGAGAAAAAAGATTTTATGAAAACAATGGATTTTACGCTGATTCTACAGTCTTTGACATTTTTAGCTTTAACTTGTTCAAAGGAAATCCTAAAACTGCATTGAAGGCACCCTTTTCTCTCATTCTTACACAGGATATGGCGCGAAAATACTTTGGTAGTGAAGACCCTATTGGCCAATTCTTACTTTTTGATAACACTACTAAATTTCAGGTTACAGGTGTATTAGAGAATGTACCGCAGAATTCTCATTTTACTTTTTCATTTTTAGTATCACTATCATCAGATACATCTACTCTTCCAACAGATTGGGTGCGAAATCAGTATTATACTTACCTACTTCTTAAAAAGAGCTATCAAGATGATGCGGTAGCAAAAAAATTCCCTTCTGTTTTAGCAAAAAATATAGGTGAAGAAGCCGCCAATTATATTCCATTTTTACAGCCTTTGTTAAAGATCCACCTGCATTCAAATTTATTCCGGGAAATTGAATCCAATTCGGATTTTGTATACATAATTATTTTCTCTACAGTTGCAATATTCATATTGATCACCGCTTGTATTAATTTTATAAATCTTGCTACAGCACGTTCTGCTAATCGTGCACTAGAAGTTGGCATAAGGAAAGTAGTTGGTGCAAGCCAACAAGGATTGATTCGCCAATTTATAGGTGAATCTTTTGTGTTGAGTTTAATAGCACTGCTAATTGCCATTATTTTGGTATATTTCTTTCTTCCATCCTTTAATTCGCTACTAGATAAACAATTTGATTTAATCAGTTTCGTCAACCCGATGATCATTCTTGGTCTTTTGGGTATTTGCTTATTTGTAGGAATTGTTTCAGGATGCTATCCGGCATTTGTGGTTTCGGCATTTGCTCCATCCGATGTTCTTAAAGGTAAATTCAAAATAACAAGCCATTCCTCTTTAAGAAAAACACTTGTAGTTTTCCAATTTGTAGTATCCATCATTTTGATCATTTCTACAGGTCATGTTTATAAACAACTTGAATATATTCGCAACAAAAAACTTGGTTTTAATCAGGAACATTTAGTGATAGTGCCCATCCAGGATGAATCCATGAGGCAAAACCATGAATCATTTAAGAGGGAATTATTACAACATCCGAGTGTCTTGGATGTTTCAACTTCGGCAAATATGCCAGGAGGAAGTGATTATGGCATTCCAATTGTACCTGAAGGCATCCCGGAAGGTGAAACTAGTGATGTGCGTCAGCTCATTGTAGATCATGCTTTCCTGGCAACCTACCAGATGAAATTGTTAGAAGGCAGAGATTTTTCTAAAGATTATCTTACAGACGCATCAAGTGCTTATTTAATCAATGAAGCAGCCGCAAAACAACTTGGTTGGGACAATCCAATAGGTAAAACTATTGCAATACCAGGAATCGGCCGAAATCCTGGTTCCGTAATTGGAATTGTTGAAAATTTCCATTTTCGATCGATGCATCAGAGAATCAGTCCGCTTATTTTATACATCCAACCGCCAAATTGGTACAGCCGTTTTTCGATTAGAATTCATTCGGAAAATCTTCCGGAAACATTGGATTATATTAAATTAAAATGGACTGAATTTGATCCTGTTAATCCATTCTCCTATACTTTTTTTGATTCACAATTCGCTCAATTACATCAAGCAGAAGAGAAGACTAAAGAGATGATCGGATACTTTTCGGTCGTTGCAGTCATAATTGGTTGTTTAGGTCTTTTCGGGCTAGTATCTTTTGCAACTCAGAAGAGAACAAAAGAAATTGGTATTCGGAAAGTTCACGGAGCATCTGTTTCGAGTATTTTGAAATTGCTGTCAAAAGAGTTTATTCTGGTAATCTCCTTTGCTTTATTTCTTGCAGTACCAATTTCATATTTTATTTTGGATACCTGGTTGAATAATTTCGCTTACAGAATCAATATAAATGTGGAAATTTTCTTATTCACAGGCGGTTTAATATTTCTAATCACTTTAATTACAGTTAGTTACCAAACCATCAAAGCGGCAACAGCAAACCCTATAAAGTCAATTCGGCACGAATAATGATATTGCTTTAAAACAAACCTATACTCCAATCTCTAAGTTTCCGATCCAATTTTCTGGCATTGTCAACAAATCTATCTAATTCTGTCCAAAATTTCTTACTGTGATTTTTTATGCGGGTATGTACTAATTCATGCACAATTACATAATCCATTAATTCCGTAGGTAATAGAGTCAGCTTCATGTTGAGGTTAATATTATTTTTTGACGAGCAACTCCCCCATCTTGTTTTCTGGTTTTTTATGAATACTTTATTGTATTGAAAACCATGTTTTGCAGCCAATAGAACCAATCGAGCAACTAATGTCTCCTTTGCAATTTCACGGTCAATAATTATAGAATGATGATTTTGCTTTTTACTTTGAAGCTCGATTTTCTTCAGATGTTTTCGAATCCACGGGATCTTTTCATAAACAAACTCCTCTGCTTTTTTTAGGGAAATCCCAATTGGAATACCAACCCGAATTCCACGTAAAGACTTTATGGAGATATTGAGATATTTAGCTCGCACGCTTCTCTCGAATAATACCGGACCGACACCATCAATATAAATCGTTGTGGATTTCATCAATAACCTCATGTCATCGTTGAGCAATACGTTCTAATTTGGAACAAATATTGCAAGAACGTAATTATTATACCGCTGTTATGCGTAAAACCCTGTTACAAATCGATACAAACGGATTCATTGTATCAACTTGTGACATTAAAATGTTGTTTGGTAATACATAATTAAAGGATTAATATGTATCGGAAATGGAATTCCTCCAGCATTGAATTGATGTGCAAACCAATATTGTTTTGGCAAGCACGAACATTTCAGCAAAAACTCCTCAACATATTATCCCTTTTCCAACTAGTTTGTTTGATTTTATTTTCACCTATAAATAATAATTTAGAATCAAACAAATCAATTTCTTTTTAATGAGTGGAGATGAATATGTCTAAAACTGATTCTAACTTGGGGCAAGTTATTTATGATAACAGCCAAATGAATTTAGATAATATAATGCCAAAATCATTAAATAGTAAAGATTCATTAGAAGCTGAATTGCGCAATAATTATCACCTCGATTCCATTATTGGACATCATCATAAAACTGTTAATGTTCTTAAATTTATCTGCCAGATTGCGAAAACCCAGGCTACAGTACTAATACAGGGCGAAACAGGAACAGGAAAAGAATTAGTTGCACAAGCTCTACATGAAAATAGTGATCGAAAAGAACAAGCTTTCGTTCCAGTAAATTGTTCTGCTATTCCTGAGAATTTAATGGAATCTGAACTGTTTGGCCACCGGCGAGGTGCATTTACAGGAGCTGTCCAAGATAAAAAAGGCTGGTTTGAAATTGCAAATGAAGGTACCATTTTTTTGGATGAAGTGAATGAAATGCCATCCAGCTTGCAGGTTAAATTATTACGTGTTCTCCAATCGAAAGAATATCATCGTCTCGGTTCCACAGAAATACAAAAAAGTAATGCTCGTGTAATAGCGGCTTCATCAAGTAATTTGAAAGATATGGTCGCTAATGGTTCATTTCGAAAAGAAGCTTTTTTTAGACTGAGTGTTATCGAAATAGATTTACCCTCACTTCGTGAACGAAAAAGCGATATTATTACCCTTGCTGATTATTTTTTAGATCATTTCAGTAAATTATATTCTAAGAAATATTTACGGTTTTCCAAGGGTGTGTTAACTGTTTTACAAACTTATGATTTTCCAGGGAACGTTAGAGAGCTTGAACACGCAATACATCATGCAGTAATCGTTGCAGAAAATGATCTAATCCAAATAAATCAATTACCTAAAAGCATGCATATTGAAACAAATAGAGAAACCCCAAAAGGTGTGTCCACATTTAAACAAGCCAAACAGAATGCAGTCGAAAGTTTTGAAAAAGAATATATAATCGACTGTTTAAAAATATCCCAAGGGAATATTACACAAGCTGCAAAATATGCAGGATTACATGTCACCAATCTTCATTCAAAAATAAAAAAATATAACATCAATTCGTACTCATTTAAAGTCCTACCTGGTTAAAGTACCAAATACAATATTACCATTTTCAGCTGGTGTGGTTGAATCACCTTAAAAAAAGGATGAGTATGGCTATTATCCCTAATAATATTCAAAATAGTCATACCAGATTTAAAAAATAAAGTATTTCAGTATTCTTTTCGATAATATCTACAGCAATGAAAACAAAAAGGGACAAGCACTAGGATGGATTGTAATGCACGTCCGTGTGATTTACATACTTTCCTGCTTGTCCCTTTATTATTAACTTTATTAATTATTTGCTGAGTAGTAGCTTATTAGCCTCCCTTGAAAATAAATTAACTTTCTATAGCTGTTTACAGAAGTGTAGTATAAATTTAATATTTTACCAATTATAATTTTCATTAAGGTGTTCCAGGATGAACATGGTATTAAACCACAGGTTATTTGAAGCAATTATTATTCCAAGAACTGTTAGTATTTTTTTTAAAAAAAATTGAATTCTCTAATGAAAATAAAATAAGTTTAATTATTTAATAATTATATAGTTGATTATCATATTTATTGAAATTTTATAATATTGTTGGAAATACTTTTTCGTTTTGCTTATCAATTAATTGAATTTCATTGAGGCAGTGTTTCACATTAATACACTTTTATAACATAAATTTAACCTTAAAAATTGTAGTTTGTTACAAATTATGAAAAAGCATTTTAAATTACCCTCTTCAGAGTTGATCCAAATTATTAAAGATGCTCGTAAGCAATCATTGAAATTAATTGAAGATTTGAGCGACGATCAGTTGATGAATCAACAACTCGAAACCGTAAATCCTCTTTTGTGGGAGATTGGTCATGTTGCATTTTTTCATGAAGTGTTTTTATTAAGACTGCTTGATCACTCTGAACCTATGATTAAAGGTCGTGATGAATTATATGACTCATTCCTAATCGACCACGATGACCGCTGGCATTTACCACTGCTTGATCGCAAAGCCGTGCTCGCTTATATGGAGGCAGTGCTTAATCGCATGATTACTCGAATGGATAATCATGAACCAAATGCCTGGGAAACTTATCTCTATTTACTTTGCGCATTCCATGAAGATATGCATTCAGAATCCTTTACCTATTCTCGCCAGACGTTGGATTATCCCAAACCTCCATTCAACTTAGAAAAAATAAATCCAAACATTATTCATGCAGGTTCCCATCCTGGTGATGTTGAAATTCCAGGCGGAATTTATCATTTAGGCGCAACACAAGAACAACCATTTGTTTTTGATAACGAAATGTGGGCCCATCCTGTCGAAATTACATCTTTTAATATTGCTAAAGCTCCCGTTACGAATAGTGAGTATAGCGAATTTGTCGAAGCTGGAGGGTACAAAAATTTGCAATATTGGAGCTATAGCGGTAAGATTTGGCTTAAGAAACTCAAAGCTAAACATCCGCTGTATTATATGCCGGATGGGAAACAATGGTATCGCAAAAATTTCGATAGCTTCATTCCTTTAGAAGATCATTGCCCTGTTATCCATGTCAATTGGTATGAAGCTGAAGCTTATTGTAATTGGGCAGGAAGGCGTTTGCCAACAGAGGCAGAATGGGAATTAGCTGCATCAGGAAATGTGTCAAATGATGGCAGAATAACAGAAAACAAACGGTTTTATCCATGGGGTGATGATCCGCTTAACCCGGAGCATGCAAATCTTGATCATCGGCTCGGTGGATGTGTTGATGTTGCGGCATTTCCGGCAGGCGATAGTGCTTTTGGCTGTCGCCAGATGATTGGGAATGTTTGGGAATGGACATCTACCCCATTCTACCCTTTCCCAGGATATATTGTTGATCAACCCTATAAAGAGTACTCTGCCCCCTGGTTTGGATACAACAAAGTATTGCGCGGCGGATGTTGGGCTACAGGCTCCAGACTGATTCGAAATAATTATCGCAATTTTTATTTGCCTCACCGAAATGATGTGTTGGCTGGATTTCGCACATGTGCAAAATAGAGGTTTAACATATTATTTTATAAAAATGGATTCCTTTTACCTTCATATCAAGTTATTGATGATTTTGTTTTGACTAAGAATTTACGAACTGCAAATATGGACAAGAACATAAGAACTAAAAGAGGTATGCAAAATAAATTAATAAAATTCCAACCAACACGATGTATGATCACTCCTGCCAGCAAAGATGCTAATGCAGAAATCGCAAAAATTGAAAAATCATTAGTTGCCTGGGCTTTAAATCGTTCATTAGAATGGTAAGATCGAGTTAACAGAGTTGTCCCGCTTACGAATAAGAAATTCCAACCAATCCCTAATAGAAATAATGCACTCCAATAATAATGTAATTGGTGGCCCAACAAAGCGATAATAATACTCGCACTCAATAATACACTGCCCGCTGTCATTACTTTTAAAACACCTAATCGTGATATGATTGTACCAGTAAAAAGAGATGGAAGAAACATCGCCATCACATGGATTTGAATAGTCAAGGCAGCATCTTCTAACGAATATCCATTAATTACATGCATACTTACCGGAGTTGCTGTCATGATAAAACTCATCATACCATAGGCAATTGCGCCAGCCAATACGGCTAAGATGAAGGGCGGTTGCTTTATTAGCTCTCGCAAAGGGCGTTCTTTACCCAATATCCCTTCATCTTGAATTTCAACATCATCATAAAATGATAACAAAATAGCGGCTAAAAATGACATTAGTGCAAGTCCGAAAAAGGATCCGCTATATACGCCATACTCCAACAAATCCTTTGCGCGACTGGCAATTTCTGGCCCTAAGTAGGCTGCTCCTATTGAGCCAACTAAGACAAACGAAATCGCTTTACTTGATTGATTAGGCTTTACACTCTCAACAGCAGCAAAACGGTATTGTTGCACAAATGCGAGATTTGAACCTATGAATACCATAGCAAAACAGAATATGATAAAACTTTCTGTCCAAATGGCGTAAACAGCTAATAAAGAAGCAACTGCTGAAGTCAATGCTGATGCAATAAATCCACGCCGACGACCTATAAGCTTCATCACATGGGCTGCTGGAATTGTGAATATCGCAATACCAACAATCATAATGGAAACGGGCAAAGTAGAAAACATTGGATCATGTGACAACTTGGCACCTACAACACCACCCAATAACGTAACCATGGGGCCACCAGCCATTGCAAATGCTTGGCTAATACTTAAAATAAGAACGTTACGAATTAAAATTTACTCCTTGCAAAAATTAATTTTACTCTTATATTTACCACCTTATATCTTTAAAATTGGTGTTTTGAAACATTTACTACTACATGCCGTAGTAAGTTTCAAAAAAAGTTAAAAAAATAAACAATAAACAATTCTCATTTTTCTGCCCAAAAGACAATGCAAATAGAAATTATTACACATACCCCAAAAAACTCTCTGAAAGGAAACCGTATTACCGCTCTACGGTGGACACGATTTTTGAGACAATTGGGGCATAAAGTGACTATTTCACAAAACTTTCGTAAAAGCAATTGCGATTTAATGGTCGCTCTTCATGCAAGTCACTCCTTTCCAGCAATTGAAGAGTTCCACAAAAATTGTCCAAACAAACCTCTTGTGGTCCTATTGACTGGGACAGACATTCACAAAGATATTCATTCTAACCCTAATGTCATAAAATCTTTGGAATATGCTGACCGCCTAATATTGTTACAGCCTCTTGGTATCCGGGAATTACCCGTTGAATTTCATCACAAAGTTCGAGTTATTGTTCAATCTGCAGAAAAACTCAATGGAAATATCCAAAAACGAAAAAGAACATTTGACATTAGCGTTATTGGCCACCTTCGCAAATTAAAAGATCCTTTCCTTACAGCTTATGCTGTTCGAAATCTGCCTGATGATTCACGAATTCGAGCACTTCATGTTGGTGACATTCTGGAACCTGAAATGAGAAGTATTGCATTGCAAGAAATGGAAAATAATAATCGCTATTTTTGGCTTGGCAAAAAACCACGGTGGGAGGCACTATCTATTTTAGCAAGAAGCCGGGTTGTAGTATTGTCTTCTTTAATGGAAGGAGGTCCCAGCGTCATATCGGAAGCGGTGATGGCCGGTGTTCCGATATTGGCTTCAAGAATATCAGCTACCCTTGGATTATTGGGTGAAGATTATCCCGGCTTTTTTGAAGTTGGCGATACTTCAGCTCTTTCAAAACTTCTTTATAAAACGGAAACGGATCCTCTATTTTTGGCTGTTCTCAAACAAAAAATCAATTTACTAGCCAATAAATTTGATCCGTCAGTTGAAAAATTATCATTAAATAAATTACTAAAAGAATTAATCTCAGAAAACCGGAATTGATTTTATCAATTAGGAGACAAATAGATGTCAAGCGACGAAATACAAAAACATACTCTGACCAGCCTGGCAAAAACCTGCGGTTGAGCGGCTAAAATCAGCCCGGTCGGGTTGGGTGAATTGTTGCAAAACTTTTCTAAAGATCAAGATCCAAATCTATTGGTTGGGTTTGATACCAGTGATGATGCCGGCGTCTATCGATTAAATGATGATACAGCACTAATCAACACTGCAGACTTTATAACTCCTCCGGTGGATGATCCATTCTTGTATGGCCAAATAGCGGCTGCCAATTCTTTGAGTGACGTGTACGCGATGGGAGGTCGGCCCATAACTTGTTTGAACCTAGTGGGTTTTCCATCGAATAAATTAGAACCAGAAGTACTTCATGGGATTATGGCAGGCGCCCTGAGTAAAATTTCTGAAGCGGGCGCCGTATTAGTCGGCGGCCACACTACCGAAGATGAAGAACCCAAATTTGGATTATCTGTAACTGGGATCGTTCATCCTAATAAAATATGGAGAAATATCGGCGCGAAGCCAGAAGATGTGTTGATATTGACAAAGCCAATTGGCAGCGGGGTTATTTTTAACGCAAATTTAAAAAACTGGGTGTCCACAGATGCCTTGAACGAATGTATTGAAATTATAACGACATTAAACAAAACACCGGCAGAAGTTATGGCTAAATTCGAAATCCACGCTGCGACAGATATTACCGGCTTCGGGCTGGCTGGTCATTGTTTCGAAATGGCAGACGGTTCTAACGTTACCCTGAAAATCTCCATGGACCAAATCCCCGTGATGAATGAAGCATTGGAAATGTATGAAAAAGGGATGAGCACCGGCGTTAACCTTTATAACCGTCAAATGGTTGGCGATCATATTCGTTTTCAGAGAGATCTTCCAGGCTGGCATGAGGAAATCGTATTTGATCCGCAAACAAGCGGTGGGCTTTTGGTAGCAATCCCCAAAGCGCAGGGTGAAGGCTTATTGGGCGAGTTACATAACGTCGGCGTAAAGCATGCGAAAATAATTGGAACTGTAACCGATTTACAAGATTCAACAAATCTTATTTTTAACTAAGTGTGTTTAAGCAATCAAACGGAGCAAGACACATTAATATTCTACAAGACAAAAAAATGACACACAAATATATTACTGCGATATTGTTATTATTGCTCGGAACAACCTCATTATTCGCCCAGAAACATAAATTTTCCGGTTTGGTTTACGCTGATGCGTATTGGGTAGCCGCAAATCACAATTCAAATTATGAAAATCAAAATGGACTCTGGTTTCGACGTGTTTACTTTACCTATGATAACCAAATAGGTAACGCTTTCTCAACTCGTATACGCTTTGAAGCAAACAGTCCTGGGGACTTTTCCACTAAATCGAAATTAATTCCATATTTAAAAGATGCATATCTCAAATGGAACCTGGATCAACACGATATTTATGTTGGAATTTCAACATCGCCAACTTTTGCTTTCTTAGAAAGTGTATGGGGATATCGCTCGGTTGAGAAAACGCTTGCTGATTTACATAAATTTGGATCTTCAAGGGACACCGGCATCGCCTTCAAAGGCAGCCTGGATCAGAATAAACGGTTTCAATACCATGCCATGCTTGCCAACGGCAATGGCACCAGTTCCGAAACCAACAAGGGGAAAAAGCTCATGTTGGCGCTTAAATTTGAGGTTGTTAAAAACCTGTTTATCGAGGGATATGGAGATTGGAATGGCATGCCGGATGGGAAGGATCGGCTTACAAAGCAAGGATTCATCGGCTATAAAACATCTACATTTCGAATAGGAGCCCAATTTTTACATCAAACTCGCAAAAAAGGGGATGGCCTTGACAGTCAAAAGATAAGATGGGGTTCTGTTTTTACAGCGGCAAAGCTTGGCGAGAAAATATGGAGCTTCGCAAGGTTAGACCGCGGCTTTGATCCCAGCCCTTCTGGTGTAAGTCTTTCTTATCTTCCTTTTTCCGACCAAGCAAAATCGAAGCTTATTATAGCCGGTCTTGATGTTTTAGTAGAAGAGAATGTCCATATTATGCCTAATTTTGAATTAATAACCTATGACGTGGATGAAGGAGAAGCTCCTTCAACCGACTTTATTCCGCGTTTGACTTTTTATTATACCTGGTAGATTGCCTGATTTGAATACAATTCATATGAGTAAATGGATGAAAAAATTTATTTTAATTGCTGCTTTCTATTTGATTTCAGCAAGTTCAGTTCTCCCACAAACTTTTCGTTTTACAGCAGTTCCTGATGAAAACACACATCGATTGCAGCAGCGATTCGACAAAGTAGCTGTATACCTCTCAAAAGTTCTAAATGTTGATGTGAAGTATGTCCCTGTCAAATCCTATAGTGCATCCGTTGCTGCGTTTAAGAATAATGAAGTTCAGTTAGCCTGGTTTGGCGGTCTTTCAGGTGTAAGAGT
>CAYXGW010000057.1:0-36755 GCA_964464595.1 uncultured Deferribacteres bacterium | reverse complement strand
AAGTAGACTTTGAGCTTAAACGCTGTTTATCACGCTTGAAAAAGTTTGTGAGATCATCAACGTTTGGTGGGGAGGCCAAGATTTTAGCCGGCAGATGACGAGAACTCCATTTCCTATCTGAAAGCGAAGTCCAGGATACATAATCATGTGCTGTACTCCATGGATTTGGCCTATGTGGACAACTGTTAATAAGTTTGTTCATAGCAATATTACTTATCTTTTGGCCAGCCCACGGCCAAGATTTTGCAACCGAGCCAATTAGGTTATCGAAAAAACCCATATTTACCTCCTTGTTGAATAATTAATTTATTCTTACCTATAACCATGATTGTTTTGCTGAAGGCCTGGATACGCCCGATTTACTCGAAGCCTTAGAGCTTTTGAATTTGTGACAGACCACGATTCAATCAAAAGTCTCATCGCCGGTCGGTTCTTTGTGTGTGATTCCACGCTTTTGAAGACGGTAAGATGCCACCAAGGGATAGACGGCACGGCGGAGGCGGTTTAACGCTCCTACTGGGCGATGGTCCTTTAGCCCGTTCCAAGGAGCAAACGTCAGCTTCTCGCAAAAATCAAACTGCTTTTCGAAATCGATCATTTGATGCTCGACGGTCATCCGTCCCACCGTAAAATACGGCGATTGCTGTTCAGACCAAGGAATCGTCACATCATCAATCGACATTTCTGTGTTGGTCTGAAATTGGATTCCCAGATTCCAGCAATACTTTGCATTTTTTTGTGCGAGTTGTTTGATCAATTCGTCCCGGTAGTAGTTTTCGGGGATGGAATTTTCCTTCAGTTCGAGTTTCTGTCGCGGAATCTCAGTATGGGGTTCGTCGGCGGTTACTGGTGTGAAAGCATATTTCAACACGGCCGGGTAAGAGGCAGAAGCAGTATCCGGACACGTGGCGTCAGAATCGGTATTTTGCCCAAGTGAATATGCAGAACCGCTCCAATAGCGTTCCGTCAGCAGGCTTTTTGGGGCGTAATTCCTGATTCGTTCTAAAGTTAGAAATTGATACGGATGGGAAATTAACCACAAACCTACTCGAACTGTGGACTTGAACAAGGCTTTCAAAAAACCATTGTAGTACACAATTGTCCTAAGAAAAAAGACGTCAGCGTTTTGTGTGATTATATCCTGAGTCTTCGATTCATGGCTTTCCGTCAGGCGGTCACCTTCAACGCCGATGATCTTTACAGACATCGAACGTGTATCGCCATCACTATCAGGATTCACGTTTCCTTGACCATTGGCAAATCTCAGCCACACCGGATATCGGCCCGGTTTGGCAAACAGACCCTTCCTGATTGACATGCCCTGGATTTGCGATTCAGATAAAGTGGTGCGTTTAGCCAGCTCGTGCTTGATATCCGTTTCGTCGATATCGAAAATCTCGAGATGGGCCTTGACAGCTGCGTGTGATTTCGCATGCGTATCTCGCAACGCGCGATTGGACTTACTATATAGCAGTTCCATCCGTGCCTTGATGAGATCGGAGAGCCGTTCGTAATTTTTTACCTCATTTCGCTCGGTATATTCGGTTAACAATGCAATGCCCTTTCGGCCTTTCCATGGCCAACGGAAACTAACAACTTTGCGTAGGAAGTTCAGCATATTTGCCTCCTTGTATAATAATTAGCTTATTTATATAGAAAGTTCACGCTCTTCATACTCAGACAATCCCATTTGAAATATCCAGCTGACAGGTCCCCGGCATAAATTATGTGCATAATGTGAACAAGCTGTTATCATAGGGCCTCCCCAAACCCAATTTCCCGGGTGCGCTCTTTCCGCGGTCGCCCAGATGTTTTGTATGTGGCTGGTTGTCATTCCATCTTCAAACTCAATTGAGAACCCTTGACTTAATCTCTTCGATTATGGTCAGTACACTTTGATTTCGAAATTCTTTCATTTCTCCTCCTTTTTAAAATTCTCCAATCTGTATGAAAAATAGTATCTAGCAATTTTTGTCGTGAAGGCACTTCGACGATTGCAACGTTTACTAAGCTACCAACTAGTGGCAATATGTGGCTGATAAGCTTGCAAACGGGGAGCAATTCTTTATATTCTAACGCTTACCAATTCTCATTATGATATTATCGATGGCGGAATTGAAGTACTCCTCGACGTTAAATGATTTATATAACATACTTACCTCCATCTATAACCTCCAATATGAACTGAGAAACGCGATGCCTCTCTGCCTAGCAAGTAATTCTGTAGTTTACTTCTTATTAGCCACTATAACAATTTCTTCATTTAATCGCAAGGATTAATTAACTAACTACAAGAAAAGTTAACGGTAGGAATCATTAATGTTTGTGAATATTTTTTGCATTCGGTACTTAACCTTCAGACCCCGGATCACTAAATCCAGCCAGTTTACGAGCCAACCAGTTACGACAGAAATCCGGCAAATGCCAGACAAATTTATACAGGAGCATCATCCTGAAGGGATAAGTATAAACCGCTTTTTTCTTTGCAACGGCTTTTATCATCAGTTGAGCTGCTTTGTCCGGATAGAGCAACCAAAATCGATTGGGATTGCCCCGGTTGATCGGGGTATCAACAAACCCCGGGTTGATAATTGTAAACTGGATTTGCGGTAATTCAGCCTCCACACTTTGCAGATAATAGATCAACGCTATTTTGGTCATGCTATAAATTCCTCGGGCTGGAAGACCTTGCATAGAAGACGCTGATGAAATACCAACGATCGTTCCGCTGCCGTTTGGAACCATATAATCCAGGCATGCTTTTGTGGTGTAAATTGCTCCTTTTATATTGGTATCGATCAATGCTTCGACAAAATCATAGTTCCACTTTTTATAATGGGTATTGCCGGCAACACCGCTATTGATCCAAGCGACATCGATTTTGCCGGCATATTCATGAAATTCCCTCACAGCAGATTCCACAGTGCTTCTTTCCCGGACATCACAGGATTTGATCCAAAACTTACTACCGGAGTCCCGGTGTTTTTCAGCAAGTTCCCACATGGGTTGTTCCCTGCGACTCAATAATCCTAATTGAACATTATAGGGAGCAAGCGCTTCGGCCAGGGCATAACCCAAGCCTGAAGAAGCACCTGTTATCAGAATGGATTTGCCAGACCAATAATTTTTTAGTTTTGGGGTCATGATCTTTTACTTTACAAATCTAGTAAGGGGCTATCCAAAAGGGCACTAAAATTACATTCCCATTATTCTTTCAGGGAAAGATGTCATTATGAGGAGCCCTTCGGCGGACACAACACGCGTTTTGGACAGCCCCATCTCTAATTCTTGTCCTTTTCTACTTAATCGTTACTTCGAACCGTTACTCGCAGCTATCTTTTCCTGAATCAAGTTCATTTGTTTATACTTGGTCCTGTATTTTTCATACAGCTGGGTATGCTTACTAGACAAATCAATCTTTCGGCCCTGGATAAACTCCATAGTCACGTTAGTCATAATTTCCAGGGGATCTCCATTGGCGACGAACAAAGTCGCATCTTTGCCTTCATCCAGTGAACCAACTTGGTCAGCAACACCAAGGATTTGCGCCGGACTTAATGTGATTGCCTTCAGCGCCTCTTCCTTGGGCAGCCCAAATGCCGCAGCCATTGCCGCATGATAAGGCAGATTTCTTTGATTAGCAGCGCTGCCCCCGCCGGCTATACAGAATTGAACTCCTGCATCTAGCAGCTTTTTGGCATTCGTCAATGGCGCATCATAAGCTTCCCAACGACGCAACGGTGAAACCTGGATTGCATCAAGAATAACGGGGATATTATTTTCAACCAGCAAATCTGTAACACGCCAGGCATCCCGGCCGCCAAAAAGAACCATCTTCAAGTTTTCACTTGTTGCCCAATCCACAGCGGATTGGATCTGTCGGATTTCGTTTGCACGAATGAATACAGATGCTTCACCTTTCAAAAATGGGATCATCGCTTCCCATCGAAGGTCAGAATCATGATTCGGAATTCCTTTTTCACCTTCCGCTTCTTTAGCGACCATGTAAGCTTTGGCTTCTGCAAAGGCATTTTTGATTTTGTTTAATTGCTCTTCTCTGCGTTTTTTCTGCTCTTCCGGAGATGATTGCGCTCGCCGGAAACGGCCGCCCCTAGCACCCATTGAAGGCCAGCTGACGTGCAATCCAACCGATGATTTGAGAGTCATACTTTCCCAGGTCCAGCCATCCATCATAACCAGAGCAGATCGTCCGGATATAATTCCGCCGCTGGGAATACTTAGGGCCAATGCAACGCCGTTTGCCCTGGCGACAGGCATCATTTCCGAATCCGGGTTAATTGCAACTTCTGCCCGCACGTTGGGATTGATATCACCTCTTTCGGCGTAATCTCTAGTGGCTTGAACTGCATTAATTTCAACCAAACCTATATTTGAATTGGTTGAGATCAATGATGGATATACATGCATCCCGGTTATGTCAATACGCTCGGTTCCGGATGGCAGGTCGATATTCGTACCGATTTTTGTAATTTTGCCATCTTCAAACAGGATCGTACCACCATGAAGTATGCCATTACTGATGGTGTGGATTGTGCCGCCGATTAATGCAATAGGATGATCCTGCGGCGGCGCTGGGATTTGATCCGATGCAAAGCTTAGATTTATCGCTAGGATTACTGCCGCAATGAAAGCAATCGAGTAAGCCTTCTTTTGGATTGATCTTTTCATCGTTGCACCTCCTGTCCGTTTGTCTCCGTGGGTCTGCCTTGTGGCCTACCCTTCATTCCCTCAGGTTTTCCTTTTGAGCCTGCAGCCATTACTTTTTGAATGAGCCTTGCCCGTTCTGTTAATATCTGACCTCGCATTTCCATATCTTCTCCGATATCAAAATATTTCCGTCCTTCTATCCAGGTTTGTTCACATTTACTATAGGTCGAAAGCGGACTGCCACTCCAGATCACGAAGTCGCCGTGCTTTCCTTCTTCCAATGAGCCAACAAATTGCTCAACCCCGAGTTGCTTTGCCGGATTTAGTGTAACGAATTTCAACGCTTCAGAAGGAACGACACCGCCATATTTAACCGCTTTGGCTGCTTCCAAGTTTAACCTCCTGGCTAACTCACCATTATCCGAGTTAAATGAAACGACGACGCCGACTTCATTCATCAACGCGCCATTATAAGGAATTGCATCGACAACCTCGAACTTATAAGCCCACCAGTCACTGAACGTTGATGCCATAGCGCCATGTTCTTTCATTACTTCAGCGATTTTATATCCTTCCAGGACATGTTGAAACACACGAATGCGAAAACCAAAATCTTCGGCAATACGCATCAGCATTAAGATTTCATCCTGGCGATAAGAATGGCTATGAACGAATCTTTTGCTATTTAGAATTTCGACTAAAGTTTCAAGTTCCAAATCTCTGCGTGGAGGAATGACCCCTTTCTTTTTGTTGCTTTCATACTCTCTCCAGGCATTTTCATATTCCACAGCTGCACTAAAACGATCACGGATAATTTGTTCCACGCCCATTCGAGTCTGCGGATACCTTCGGGTTGGATCATTCCAGTTACTTCTCTTTACATTCTCTCCCAATGCAAATTTAATTCCCGGCAGAGCTGCTTTAAATTTTAACCCTTCGGGGGATGATCCCCAGCGCAGTTTAATGACTGAACTCTTTCCGCCGATAGGGTTTGCGGATCCATGCAATTGATTCGCTATTGTAAGACCGCCTGCTAATTGACGATATATATTGATATCCTTGCTGTTGATCACATCCTCGATACTAACCTCTGCAGTTACTGCTTGGGAACCTTCATTTATACCATTGATTGCAGTATGAGAGTGAGCATCGATCAATCCAGCCGAGACATGTTTGCCATTGCCATCAATCACATGAGCATCAGACGGCGCTTTCAATCCGGTGCCAATTTTAGCAATCTTACCATTCGTGATCAGCATATCACTGTTGTTAAGAATACCATCCGGGCCGCTGGTCCAGATAGTTGCATTTCTGATCAAAATATTTTTTGGCTGCTCCAGTGGGCTCGTTCTGCCATAAGCTCCAGCCGGATATCCAAGAACAGCCATGGTTGAAGATTTAGCCTTTACTTTCTTGTCTGATGCCATTTTCTTTTTCTGATCGGATTTTTCTTCATCCATTTCATCTATGCGGCTCGCCATCCATTTGAAAGTCTTACCGTCCGGCAATTCACCCTGACCTCTTAATCGATCCTTATCGACTTTCGCACTCATGCGAATCGCGCCCTTAAAACCCATACTATCTCCGGGCATCACAACAGTCAACCGATGATGATCTAATTTAGCACTTTTCAGATCAACCTTACCATGATCCGACGATAGATTTCCTTTTAATTTTTTCAATTCACCGGATAATTCTAGTGTCGCATCCATAGAAACTGCATCAGCGAGAGTGAATGTTGCATTCCATTTTCCGCGAGGATCCACAGTCGTTTTCTTCTCGATTTCGTATCGTGCACCTCTTACCCAGGTATCCATGACTTTGCTTTTACTTTTGAACAAATCGCCATCCATTGCAACTAAATTGGCCAGCTTGCCTGTCTCGATGCTTCCTAATTGATTTGACATACCAAGCATCTTAGCAGGAATCGTGGTAAGAGCAGCAAGAGCGGCACTCTTAGCAAGGCCTCTCTCAACCGTTTCTCGAACTTTGTCATGGAATTTATCTCCTTTACCTAATTTTGCACTTGTAAATGCAAAGGATATTCCAGCCTCATTTAGGCGTTTTGGATTTTCGGGGGCTAATTCCCAATGACTTAATGCATCAAGGCTTACTGATAGGGCTGCTTCCACATTAGCAACTTCCGGCGCTTTCGGAAAATTGAGAGACAAAACCACCGAAATACCCGTTGCATTAATATCATTTAATTGACGGTATTCGTATCCACTTCCTAATATCGCAGATTTTAATTCGAACTCCTTAATGATCTTATTTGCCCGCAAAAAATTCAACTCATCGGTTACTTCAATCATCACCGGGTGTTTCCCCTGGATGACGTTACCTAACGACGCCAGGGTCAAATTCTCTTCAGGTCTGGTTTTACCACTTGGATTCGCATTAAAAACCTCATGTGCCGCGTGGTACCATTGAGCATCAAGCAAAGTTTGGCGAATGAGGGCAATAGCTCCCATTGGAGAATTAGGATAATTTCTGCCTCGGACCCTGTCTAAGGCTACCTGTTGATAGACTTCTTTCTTGAGAATATGATCATGAACAGGCCCTTCTCCTAAAGTCACAAGTGCACTACTTCCGCGGAAAACACCCTGGTTGGGGGTAATCAATGCAGTGGTAAATCCTAGTTTGCGCAGCTTTTCGTTTTCCTTGCTATCCGGCTTGTACAAATCTACTGCCTTTAGATGCGGCTTCACATTGGGGTTCCATCCTTGTGGACCTCTTCGACTATCCGGTTGAGGTTGCTGTGGCGTCGCTGGATTAAAGCCGGCCGTCCTTTGAGTTCTCGGCTTTGGCAAGCCAGCCTGGGAATTCATTTCAATAAAACCGGCATATACTGTTAGTCCTGTATAATCCCAAATTCTTGCATCAGAAGGAATGTTTACTTCGGCTCCAACAGCCTCAATTACACCATCGCGAACCACAATTGTCCCCTTTTCTATCACAGTCCCCGGTTTTTGGACAATTCGGGCATTCACCAAAGCATGCACATTTGGCGTATTTTCCCGAATACCTTTGACAGGTCCTGTCTCTGTTTGAGACCACCCGTCAGGCACAAGAATGACAAGCAGCATGAAAATCGCTAGGATGTTCATACCAATTTGTCTGGACGAATTTTGACTCATATTCCTCTCCTTCATTTAAAGATTAGGTTTGATTTATGGTAATGAATAATTATAAAACGAACTTTAATTGAAAATTATGAAATTCACCAATTTTACTTTTATGGTGACCTGAATGGTACGAATGAGGAAATTGATAATATATAACGTGGGATAAAAATACTTCTTTGTTGGCTCTAATTGTCATATAAAAGAAGAAAATTCATTATTCGGAATTTTAACATAATTTTACCTAAATTAATTTCAAAACGCAAGCACTTTGTTTAGAATACTTTGAATGCTTGATTTAAAAATAACTTTGAAAACAATTCAAATCTATGCTATTTCCTTTTTTTCCAGCAATTCCAACGTTACATTAGTCAATAATAAACATTCTATTTCAACCTTAATATAATTCATAAAGTAAGGAGGTAGATATGGAATTCAACTATCGATCGTTTATGCTTTTGATGGCCTCAATACTTCTTTTTTCATGTAACAATGAGAAACCCTTTTCAAATGGAAAGTGGATCGATCTCACCCACGATTTTTCATCTGAAACAATTTATTGGCCTACTGCAGAGGGATTTAAATTGGATGTTGTTGCCGATGGCATGACAGAGGGTGGCTATTATTATGCTGCTAATAACTTCAGCGCAGCGGAACATGGCGGCACACACCTGGATTCTCCAATTCATTTTTCTGAAGGCAGGAAGTCTGTAGAGCAGTTGACACTTGATCAATTAATCGGAACTGCAGCGGTTATTGATGTATCAAGTTCTGCTCTGGAAAATCCCGATTATTTGATCAGTGTAACCGATTTAAGTGACTGGGAAATCCGGCATGGTAGGATACAGGATGGTGCAATTTTACTATTTAATACGGGTTATGGCCAATTCTGGCCGGACAGGAAAAAATATATGGGCACAGACCAGGTTGGTCCGGATGCCGTTCCCCTACTGCACTTCCCGGGTATCGACCCGGAAGCTGCTAAATGGTTGGTTGAAAATCGAAATATAAAGGCGGTTGGACTGGATACTCCCAGTATCGATTACGGCCAATCGACGTTGTTCGAAACTCATCAAGTTCTGTACGAAAAGAATATTCCAGGTTTCGAAAATGTCGCCCACCTGGATCAATTACCGGCGACGGGCGCTTTTATCATCGCCTTGCCGATTAAAATCAAAGGCGGCAGTGGCGCACCTTTACGAATTGTGGCTTTTGTGGAAGATTATTAACTATTCAGTCATTGGTTTTTAGCTGACTATCAAATATCAAATAAGCTTGTCCTTGACTCGTTTATGGTTCACATGTCTCAATAACGGAACAACAAAACTTATAAAACCAATTTGTTATTTGAAAATTTAAATATTGGAATTTATTTGTGATTTGGTGCTTGTAATTTCGGATTTTATTGGTGTTTATAGTCCTACTTGAATTCCGGTCAACAGATGCGATTCTGGATTTGCGAATACATACTTCAATTTTACAGTTGGTTTCACATTCTTATTATACCGATAAACAGACCAGGCGCCATCCATTGGGCTTAATCTATGATTTGCTATAATTAAAGATATCGCTGTTTTTGTTTTTTTTATTCCTTGAAACTTTTCCAAATCCTTTCAATCATTTCGTTTAATGCTATTTGAGGTTTAAGGCCAATTAAATTATTTATTTTTGTGAGATCGGGTACCCGACGTTCCATATCTTCAAACCCAATTTCATAAGCCTTATCATAAGGGACCAAAACTATCTTTGAATTACTTTTTGTTACACTTTTTATTCGTTCCGCTAATTCCCTAATCGAAACTTCTTTGTCTTGACCCACATTAAAAATTTCTCCAACTGCATTTTGGTTATTCATGAGTTCAATTAAAACAGCAACAACATCATCTACATAGCAAAAACACCTTGACTGGGTTCCTGTTCCGTAGACGGTAATATCCTCATTTCTCATGGCTTGCTGCACAAACCGAGGCACAACCATACCATATTGCCCAATTTGACGTGGACCAATTGTATTAAAAAGTCTTACCAGAATTATGGGTAATTGTTTTTCTTTATGATATGCCAATGCCAAAAATTCATCTATAGCTTTTGAACTGGAATATGACCACCTGCTTTTAGTGGTCGGACCCAATAATCGATCATCCTCTTCATTAAACGGCATTTTTAAACTCTTTCCGTATATTTCAGATGTAGAAGTAATTAACACTTTTTTCTTGTAGCGGTTTGAAATTCTTAATACAATATCTGTTCCAAGCACACACCGTTCAATAACTTCAACTGGTTTATTTACAATCAATTCAACACCTACAGCAGAAGCCAGGTGAAAAATCATGTCACATTCGCTTACTAAACGATCCATCACCGATTCATTCATTATAGTTTCAATAACAATCTTAAAATTAGGGAGGGATCTTATATGAGCAACATTTTCTAATTTCCCAGTTGATAAATCATCAATTATGGTCACATTGTGATCTCTCTGTAGTAGAGCATCCGATAAATGAGATCCGATGAAACCGGCACCACCTGTTACTAAAATGTTCATTTTTCAAAAATCTTTCTTTTATTAAAGTTATTTTATAACAATTAATAATTTTACAAGTTCGTCATATTTTTGAGAATTAGTTTAATGAAGATATGAGTCTAAAATATTTAGATGTACTTGCCGTTCAAAACGATCGAGAATACTTGTACCCATTATTACCCAGGGTATTCGGTAGTTTTTTGTTTTTATAAGATAACAACACCGTCTGAGAATTCATCTCAATGAAACTGGCAAAACTGCTAGACCATCATAATCCCAAATTTTTGCATCAGAGGGATATTTACTTCGGCTCCAACCGCTTCAATTACACCATCGCTAACCGCAATAGTCCTTTTTTCTATTGCAGTCCTTGGCTTTGGACAATTCGGCACCAAAGAATGCACTTTTGGCGCATTCCCTAATGCCCTTGACAAGGCCCGATCTCACTCAAATTGTCATATAAAAGAAGAAAAATCTTTGTTCGGAATTTTAACATAATTTTACCTAAATCAAATTCAAAACGCAAGCACTTTGTTTAGTATACTTTGGATACTTGGTTTTAATATAACATTTGGAACAATTCAAGTTTATACTATTTACTATTTTTCCAAAAAATCCAATGCCACATTAGTCAAAAACAAACATTCTATTTCAACCTTCACATATTTCATAGAGTAAGGGGTTAGATATGCAATTCAACTATCGATCGTTTATGGTTTTGATGGTCTCGACACTTCTTTTTTCAAGTAACAAACAGAACCCTTTTTAAATTGAAAGTGGATCGATCTCACGCACGATTTTTCATCTGAAAAAGCTTATCCTGATTCGTTCAGAAATCACATGTCTCAATAACGGAATGACAAAACTTATAAAGCCAGTTTTTTATTTGAAAATTTAAATATTGGAATTCATTTGTGATTTGGTGCTTGTGATTTCGGATTTTATTGGTATTTATAATCCTACTTGAATTCCGGTCAATAATTGTGGTTCGGGACTTGCGTATACATACTTCAATTTCACAGTTGGTTTTACATTCTTGTTATACCGAAAAACAGACCAGGCGCCATCCATTGCGCTTAATATATGATTTGCTATAATTAGGGATGTCGCTGCAGTCGCCCATTTGAGACTGTTGTTGCTGTTTTGCCGCCACTTATTAAAAGTTAAGCTAGACGGTGAAGATTGTGTATTTACTAAACCCGGGGTCCATTGTGCATCTATCCAGCCGGCATTAAATTTTTCATAAATACCTACCGCTTCATAAAATTTCGAGTTTTTTTCAGCAGGCAATTCTATCTTTAAAAATTCAGACTGATCAGTCGGTGTTAATGAGTTCCACCAAGCTAACCACCGGTTTTCATTCCAATACTCATTGGCAAAGTTTATATAATCTTGTTCCCATTTTCTTCCATTCTCAAGGCTGGTTTTATAAGATGTCCATGCGCCAACTTCCAATCCCAAAAACAATAAGCCCTTCACAATTGAACCTGAATAAAATTCACCGCTTCCCGGAATAAGAATTGAAAGAAACAAGCCCTTGGGTATGGATTTATACGTAACAATTTGAGAAATTTTGTTTTGATCGGATTCCGGATGAATCGAGATTGTCCCGTTCAATTTTAAAAACGGTTCACCAAAAACTTTATTATGTAGGGCGAACCGGGGATCAAGAGAATATTTTTCGTTGGGTGTCCCTGCCGTGATATTTGATACCATACCCATCGCTAATAAGGTGAATATAATCAAACGAAACCTGTTCATGATTTTCCTGTAATTATTAGTCATCAGTTATCCCTTTTCCTTCTATATTCTCGGCACATCTCGAAGGATGCTTGAATTCAATTTTGAACTGATGAACTTAGCGAAAAGATTTTAGTGTAATCGGGATTATCCTGATATTTCGGTTGAAATGAAATGATTTATATACATGCATGGGAAAAAATCAGTGAGGTTAATTTACTATTTGATTTAAGGAATGTAAGTGAGGATTTCCCTTTTGACTATTTCAGTTGGATAAACTCTAATAGAAATATCTGGCTACATATTTCAGACAGCAAAAAAAGAAAATACTTGTCATTTCTGAGGTTTTGTTTAGGGCTGTTCAGAGTGCTCCATCACAGCTCTCAATTCCTCTTGTTTCCGGAAATACGGGCTATTGAATTTCGAGCTAATTTCAGCTGCCTTCTCTTTGTCAAAAATAATAGATCTTCCCGAATTGAGCGCTTCTTTGGAAATGGAATGAGCCGGTAAAGTCCTTTTCCCAATAAAATAGACGAAATGGGGAAGTAAAATATATAAACCACCTGTCATAGTCAGCATCATCAAGCTTTCCCACCAGCTTAGTCTAAACAAGACAAAAGCAGAAATTACAGCGATCACATTAAGCACATAGATTAAAAAGACAGTATTCCTCTTACTCAAACCAAATCGAACCATACGATGAAAAAAATGGTTTTTATCTCCGACAAATGGGTGGCGGCGATTGCGAATCCTGATGAATAACACAGAAAATGTGTCATAAATTGGAATGCTTAAAACCATAATCGGGAATAAAGCTACCGGGCTGGCTGCAACTGGTTCCGCTGAATTTAAGCAAATAATTGCAGTAGAACTTAAAAGAAAACCTAACAAAAGACTGCCGGCATCGCCCATGAAAATCCTGGCAGGAGAAAAATTATAACGTAAAAATCCAATACAGCAACCAATCAATGAGACAAGCAGAATTGTTGCGTAAAAAAGATCGCTCGAAACTGCCAAAAGTAAAAACCCGGTTGCAGAGATGGCTACAACGCCTGCTGCTAAACCATCCATACCATCAAGCAAATTGATTGCATTCGTAATTCCTAAAATCCAGAAAAAACTAATTAGCAGGTTCAACCAGGGCCAGGGAAAAACATGCACAGATACACCGCTAGCAACAACAAATGAGATCATCAGTACTTGGAAGATGAATTTTGTTCGATAATGCAGGCCATTCTTAATCAAATCGTCCAGTAGTCCCAGGACAGTTATTCCAATGGATACAATGATTATTGTAAGGATACCAGGGATCCCGATTGAAATATTTTGCCACAAAACAGACAGATTGGGAATATATTCAACTACTGATGTTGATTGCCGCAACAGGAACACTGACCCGATTGCAATCATAATAGAGGTCACAAAACCAGACCAGATTGCCACTCCACCTAAAAGTGGGATTTGATTACTATGCCCTTTTCGACCGCCCGGATGATCGAAGATCTTTTTATTATTGGCAAATTTGCGAATAAATGGAACAATGATGAGAGTAAGTGAAAATGAAGCAATAAATATGAGAAGCAGTAACAAATTTGTCCAATTCATTTAAGTGGTAATCCTTTCAATTTTTTCTAGAATAATTTTTTTCTCAAGTAATAAGCTACGATATAATGAATCAATTTGTGCCACCATGTTCTCATAATTCCAATCTCCCAAAAGTTTGTCTTTAGAATATTGACTCATTTTTTTAATTAAAGACGGATCGTTCAGCAATTCCATTATTCTTATCTTAAGTGTAATAATGTCACGACTGGGTACAATAAATCCGTTTTTCCCATGTTTGACTATTTCGCCAACACCTTCAACTCGAAATGAGACAACCGGTAAGCCAACGGCAATTGCTTGAACCAATATACGTGGTAAACCCTCCCACAAAGAACTCAATACAAATAAATCCAACCCGGCCAAATATACTTCAATTGCAGTTTCAAAACCAGTAAATCGTAAACGCCCATTCAAGCCTGAAGCTTCTCCGTATTTTTCTAGTTGACTCTTTTCTCGACCCTGACCTGCGACCAAGAAATAAACATTCGGTATTTGTTCGCAAATCTGCTTCACAGCAGCTATAAAATATCTAACTCCCTTGCGAGATTCAAGGCGGGCAGCCGTTCCAACAAGGATAGAATTTTCAGGCAAACCAAATCGTTCCAGGAGATTCCTTTTGTGAACGGAACGATTTTCTCCAGCTTTTAGAAAGCGGGAAAGGTCAAAACCACTTCGAACAACTACATGTTTATCGGCACTACCGATCCCGTTCTTCACATACGTTTTCTTGAGATCTTCGCCAACATCAATAAATAAATCAGTGCACATTCCTGCCAATCTTTCAAGAACAAGGTAAAATAGTCGAACCGGTGTTGATAAATGAGGATGAAATGTTATGCCGTGCAATGAATGAATTATGATTGGAGCACCAGCAAATTTAGCTGCAAATCGACCCAGAATTCCGGCTTTAGCCACATGTGTATGAACAACCTGGAAACGGCCTTTCCGAATAATCCCGACTAACCGCCAGAAGGCTAAAAAATCTTTGATAGGATTAATCTGGCGTTGTAGTGAGGCGAGAACCCGGAACTCGCATTGCTTTAGGTATTGTTCCATTTCTCCTTCTGCAGCAGGACCAGACACAAGTGTAATTTCGTAGTCTTCAGGAGACAACCCCTCAACAGTATAAATTGTATTTTCATCTGCCCCGCCCCGAATCAATCGAGTTATTATATGGAGAACTTTTATTTTAGACAATTATAGCTCCAGTATCTTAACTAACAAAGATTCTCTCATAACAATCAAACAATTTATCCCTCGCAGTTTTAGATGTATATTCTTGTTGATACAACTTAATACTTTCCTCATTAGTTCTTTCATTTTTAAAATTTGACATAAAATCAATAAACTCTTGAAGCACTTCATTCGGGGCATCCAAACTCTTTGAAGAGTAAAATCCGATTAAAGGATTCTGCAAAATCATTCGCTCTAGATCGCCAAGCCCTGATGAAAATATTGTAAGACCGGAACTCAAATATTCCGCCAATTTTGTTGGATCCGCAAAATGATTGATTTTGTTAGGTCTTCTTAGTAACAATCCAACATCAGCTGCTTTCAAATATAAGAACACCTCTTCTCTATCTAAACTTTTATGAATAATTGTTTTGTTATTTGCAATAGCTTTTGCTTTAGGATCTCCACTTAGTAGTAAAAAAAGAGTACCATTATTAGCCTGACTCAAATAATCTGCAATCAACTCAATTAGCTCCGGTTCTTGCCAACTTTGAAAATTTCCAGAATAAACTACAATGGTAATATCTAACGGTAAGCCAAGTTGTTTACGAAGAGAATGTTTGTTTTTACTCGCTACTTTGACAAGGTTATCCTCGATAAAGTTTCTGATAACAAAAATTTTATTTGATGAAATTTTAAATTTTTCAAGTAAATAATCCCTGTGTGTATTAGAAACCAATATTATTGCATCCGATTTCATAATCCCAAGCCACTCCCAAAACTTGACTATTGAAAAACTAATAATATTGCCACCCAAAGCTCGGTTCTCTTCAGGACTAGCCCCATGATAATCAAACAATAGTTTTGGCTTTTTTTTTATGAAAAATAACGAAAACCAGGAGAAAAAGAATGCCATTGGATTTTCAAGATGTAATAGATCACTCTTCTTAATGTGGTGCCTCAACTTAATTATATTTCTAAATGATAAAAAATGTGAATTTTCACTCATCTCTTTTTTAACTCGTTGTAAGTATTTTTCATTTTTTACATTATTAGTTACAAGTCCAATAAGCTTTACATCATAGCCACCATGATGAAGTATTAGGTCAATTTCCTTCTTTATTCTGAAGTAATAACCAGAAAACTTCGTTAGCCCTTTACCGGCTACAAATACAATACTTTTTTTATTTACCATATAATAGTCTATTAAAAAGCCCAGCAGTTAAACCTGCTGTTTCCGAAATTTCCTGCACAATTCTAACCATAAAGATACCGGGGAATAAATATAAATCGTGCTTAGCAAGCCTCCTTAGAACAATGATGCTAGATCCGCAAATAACCGCAAAATAGGCAAACCACAATTTTGAAAATAAAAGACATCCAAATAAAAGGCTGGTACTTACTGTACTTCTTATAAATGTCCGCTTCCAAATGCCAGCCTCTATATCCCCTTTGCGATAATTATAAAACTGTTTAGCTAACTTTCGCAGGGAAGATCTGGGTGTCCAATGAACAATTGCTTCAGGAACAAATTTCATTTTGGCACCAGCTGATAGCATCCTCTTGTTAAAAAGTGTATCTTCAGCATTATATAAATGTTCAGGATAACCTCCTACTGTTTTCCATATTTTCTTGGTAAAAGCAATTGAGCGACTTGATGGCATGAATCTTTCAGCATTAACTCTTTTTAGTTTTGGAACGAGTATAGCGCCCGCACAGGTTTGAAAGTAGGTCCGCGCATTAGCCGCATAAAATCCGGAGACAACATCGAATGAATTATCATTATCGAGTGGAATTATTATTTTTTCAAACCAACTTTCAGCTAATTGACAACCACCATCTGTAACAGCTATAAGCTTAGCATTACTCGCTGATATTGCGATATTCCTACCTTGGGATATATTAACACGCTTTTTTTCTATAAGAGTACCGTTCAACTCTTGATGCTTGCGGTAAAAACTTCTTATTGCATCAGGAGTTCCATCGGTAGAGCCACCATCTACAATGATGAGTTCATCCGGCAAACGTGCTTGCTTTAAAATTGATTCAAGAAGATATTGAATTGAATCGATTTCATTAAAAACAGTAGTTATAAGTGCTGTTCGATTTACCATTCTTAAGCCTGGCGATTCGATTCAATACTATACTTTTGTTGAATGGCTAGATAGATAGTGGAAAAACCTCCCATAATAAACCCACCAATCAAAGCAACTCTCATAAGTTCTAATTTAGCAAATATACCTATAAGGCTAATGAGAAAAGCAAGCAAGAAATATTTGTATTCGGGTTTTAATTTTTTAATTTGGACCATATTCTTGAACCATGGCAGTAATAAACTCAGCCAAAAGATAAAGGAACCAAGGAGCCCAATTTTTAGGTAGATTTTGGACATAATCATATGTGTCATAACGTGTTCAGTTTCGTTTAGCGGGAAAGAATAAACATCAAACCTACGAGGCAGCGGATGATATCGATCTGACCATGTAGCACCCATGCCACGGCCGACTAAAACTGTTCTTGTATCTACCAACAAATTATGAACGTTTATCCACTCAATTCCTCTAATCGCCCCACTTTCGCTCTCCCCTTTTCCCTTTGGGTTAAGCGAATACGTCATAATAGATGTAATTGCATATTCCCATGTTTGTGGCCGCAAAATGGATATAAAAGTAGCCATTACGATAGCACCGACTATACCGGCTTTTATGATAGTTGATCTACTATCCTTATCAGAAACAGTTATGAATAATAAAATTGAAACTCCTGTCCAAAACCAAGCCTCCCTCCAAAAACTCCAAAACAACACTAAAGCTGTTATTATGCCAATGAGCATTACTGAGAATTTTTGAATTTTTTTATCCGCAATTATATAGCCAGTAATACATAACAACAGTAGTAGCGGATAGAATATACCATCAGAGCTGAGTGTAACTCGAATCACTATATAATCATAAAGCGTAAATTGGATAAGGTAACCAATAAAATACACTATTGTCTTTGCAAACAATGTTATTGCAACAACTTTGAAAAGACTAAAAACTTTTTTTTCATCGCGTAAATAAAATCTAACCAAAAAAAATGGTGTTACAAAAAATAGAATAGATTTAACATCCACCAACCAATTTCTAATAGAGGGGTCAAAAATAAATCCCCAAATACTTGCAACAATGAAAAGAGCTGAGATAACCAGGAATCCAATATCCCAAGGTGAAACCCTAAAACGTGTAGATCCTTCGAGGAAAAACTCAATTATGGTGCGAAACAAAATTAAAAATAATAATAAATCTATAAGTGAAAATCCGCCTATCTTAAAGGTGTAAATTGAATGAAAAAGTTCAACTCCATAAAGATAATGGGTTTCACTTAGTATCGCAAAAAACACAAATAAATATAATCCTTGAAAAGGTTTAATCAGAATAGTTATAGAGACAATTGAAAATATCAACAACGAATAAATAACAAACAAATTGAATTGAATTTGTGACAAAAACATTAATCCATATCCCAGAGTCACAAAAAACAAAAACTTTAAGGACTTTGAAAATTCACTTTTGATATTAATAGGTATGATATCAGTATTGATACTAAGCATAAGGATTTAACTAATTCCCTACATACTTGGGTTATTCATTTGGATATTGGGTTTAATTTTATTTAGGAAGATACTATAAAGAATTCTTAAATCAGTGAAGGTTACTATTTTAAGAATAATCAAGAGTAATATATAGGATGAGCATCCTAAGACAAGACCTAAAATCCAATTATCTTGGGTAGTAAGAAAAAGATAACTAGCACAAGCACCACAAAGCACTAGCCTGAGTAGAATTGTAGTGATTTTTAGTCTGATTTCTTTCGATGCATAAAACATCATCATTCCCATAACAACGAACTCTGTGATGATTGTAGAAATCGCTGCTCCGGTAATACCATATTTAGGGATAAGTAGAAAATTCAGACAGATATTTACAATAGCTCCAATTGAAACATTGAATAAATATTTTTTCTGCTGATCCGAAGCTAACAGAAAATATGAAAAAGGGATACTTGCAAAAGCTGTAAAAGCTGTAATTGAAAGAATTTGGAATGCTAAAACTCCATTCTCAAAGCCAGTGCCATAAATTAAGTCGAATATCTTGTGGCCATAGACCACAAATATTATAGCTATTACCAAGCCGAAAGTTGAACTGATTCTAAATGAGTTTCTTACAGCTATTTCTAGTTTCGGACGATTTGTAACAAAGAAACGAGAAAAAACTGGTAAGATGACTGTTCCAAAAAGGACAGAAAAATTTATTATGAGAAATATTATCTTATATCCTGAATTATACCAGCCAACCTCATTTTGTGTCTTCCAAATTCCTAGCATGATTGTATCAAAATTGAAATAGATCTGTGTCATAAAGAAAGCCATTGACATAGGTATTGATTTTGATAAGAATAACTTAAATGCATTTACATCCCATCTGAATAATTTCTTGATAAAATCGATGCGGAATTTGTAATAGAGATAACCTGCTCCTATACAGGCCCCTGCTAACCAGGCGCAAGATAAGGCTATTATATTTGGAAAGACAAATAAAATTATTATCGCGATAAATGCATATATAAACCGGTTAAGGAAAGTAGAAATAGCGATATAAGACATTTTTTCCACACCAGTAAAATACCATTCCGGTGTAAATGCTCTTACTAAAACAGTCAATCCAAAAATAAATGTGACCCATTTAATTACTCCACTTTGGTTTGAAATCAACAAAAAACTGATCAAACCTAGGAAGGATATAGAAGAAAAAAAAACTTTAAGAGTAAAAACTCTTTGAATTATTCTTTCTTTCTCCTCAGGATGTGCTGCAATTTCTCGTTGCCCTAAAACACTTAACCCAAGATCACCAAAAATAAGGAAATACGAAATGATAGCAAGCGAAAAACTAAAAATTCCAAGACCATCAGCACCCAGTTTACGAGCAATGATGATTAAGACTATAAATCCAAGAATTCGAGTAAATACCTGTGAGAATAAAAGATAAAAAAAGTTTTGAGCTGCGCGAACTGTATTTGAAATCATTTATCCCCATTCTTTGAGAAATAGGAATGAATTGTCTCTACGATTAATTCTCCAGAATTGCCGTTTCCAAACGGATTAACTGCTGAAGCCATTTTCTTATAAACAACTGTATTATCCAGCAAAAGAGATACCTCTTTTACAATATTCTCAGTATTGCTGCCTACTAATTTTGCAGCCCCTACTTCCAAGACTTCCGGTCGTTCACTAACATCCCGTAAAATCAAAACAGGCTTGTTTAGTGATGGCGCTTCCTCTTGTATTCCGCCTGAATCACTTAGAATTAGGTAACTTTTTTCCATCAGTTGAACAAATGCCTCATAATTAATTGGATCCAAAATGTAAACCCGATCAACTCCCATTAACTCATTGTTGACTATCTTCTTAACATTGGGATTTAAATGAACAGGATAAACAATTGCTACGTCAGGATATCGCGATAGAATTTCTTTGAATGCTTTACAAATATTTTCTAATGGCTTACCAAAAGATTCTCTTCGATGTACAGTTGCTAGAATAATTCTTTTTTTGAAATCAATACATTTTAATTCAGAAAATTCTTTATCTCTTGCAGAATCTCGCAAGGAAAACAAAGCATCAATAACAGTATTACCAGTTATAAAGATTGATTTATCCGAAATTCCTTCATTTAATAAATTTTGTCGAGACTTACTTGTTGGAGCAAAATGTAAGGTTGCTATATGACTTGTCAGACACCGATTAATTTCCTCGGGAAAGGGCTCATATCGTATTTTTGACCTCAATCCGGCTTCAATATGACCTACAGGGATTTTATTATAAAAAGAAGCTAAGGCCGCACAAAAAGTTGTAGTTGTATCTCCCTGAACCAAAACCATATCCGGTTTAGCATCTTGAAGTATAGTATTCATATTTTTAATCACTTTAGTCGTAACATCAGACAAAGATTGATTATTCTCCATAACTTCAAGTCTATACATAGGATCAATGTTAAATACATCAAGCATCATTTCTGCCATTGTTTTATGTTGCCCAGTAAAACAAGAAACTGGTAATAATTGTGAATTTTCTTTGGCTAATGCTTTTAAAACAGGAGCCATTTTGATAATTTCTGGTCTAGTACCAAAAACCAGAAGGATAGTTTTCTTCATGTGTTACTATTGCAAGCAAATGATATTGGATCATGTTTTCCGCATTATTTTTGATTTGATTAGTCCGATATCTTTTCGAAACTCAATAATTATATTAGCAATTATTTCTTTTTCGTGAGGTCGTTCGAGCATCCTGTCAAAATAATTTTTTCCAAAAGCCCAAAATATACTAAAAAGGACGCTTAATGTAGTTAATACAAATATCATTAGAATCCGTTTCGGAGAACTATGGTATTGAGGTGGTTCTGCAACATCTAGAGTTTGCACAGTAGGTGTATCACGTGCTTCTTGAATTTTTGCCTGATAATATTGTTGATTCAAAAGCTCCCAAACTGTCTCTTGAACTTTTACATTCCGAGTAAGCTCAGCAAGTTTGAGCCCAACCTCTGGGACCTCAGCAAAAGGTAAATAGAATTCTCCATTAGTTGAAAGATCGCCATATTGAAATTCACTGTAGCGTCTTTCTAACTCTACTAATTCTTGCTTTACACGAACTACTAAAGGATTTTCTAATGTCATTGATTGTAACATTACACCTACTTGCATTTCTTTTGAAATAATATGTCCCTTCAATTCCGCAGCTTGCTGTATTGAAACTTTCATCTGCTCTTGAAGTGAAACAGCTTTATACTCTTGCTGAAACAATGATAATTTTTGGGAAGCTTCACCGAGTTTTTCTACTGTTACTTTCAATTGTGATTCAATGTAAATTCGTGAATTCTTAGCCCTGGAAATACTCTTTTCTTGATTAACTTTATCTAATTCTTCAGCGTAGGCGTTTGAAATTTCCGCAGCTAGATTCCTGTCTCCAAGAGAAACGGAAATAGTGATAAATCCTTGCTCACTCAAAAAAAACTCAACAATCCCTTTCATTCCTTTAAGACCTTTTTCAATCGATTCGAAATTCAAACATTCATATAATGGAATGTTTTCACCATCACAAGCAAAATGTCTTGATAGTACCTTTTGCCCAACACTCTTACTCTCAAGGATTGTAAGCATGATTTCCGATGGAGAACTGCTATTGGGAAGAGATAGGCCTGGGAGTGAAATATCTGGCATGAAATTCATCATTGAAAATTCATCAACTTCTTGCGGGGGCATAAGCGTTGTTTCTGCAGTATAGGTTTTCGGCCATATGAAAGCTAGAATAATCGATAGGACAAATACCACCCCAAAGTTACGAAGTATCATCCAGCGATGCTTTACCAGAATTGCAACATAATCCAGAAGATCTACTTCATTTTCGTTTTGATTAGACAATTCTTCCTCTTATTTTGTAGAATTTTGAATCACCAGGTATATGGTTGCCAACTGGCCCATTACCAACATCGTTTCTCGAAAGATCTTCCAATAGTCGCGGTCCGGTTTGCGGGGTATCCATATAGTGTCACCAGCCAATAATTCCTTAACATCTTCATCATCAATAATCTCGCCGGTAGATTTTATTACTTTAGTTCGTCTTCTATGTGCGTCCCAGGTTACACCACCTGCTTTTTCAATATAGTACTTTAGGTTAGCTCCTCTTTTAAATAATACACCACCTGGCTTAGCAACGCGGCCGGTAACCTCTACGCTTTGAGGTGCTCTTGGAATATAAATAACATCCTTATCTTCAAGGACAACGTCTTGGGTTAAATCTTTATTTATCCAAAGTTTATTAAAATCTACTACAACCAGCCCAACCCCCTGGCTTTCTTTCATGACCAGGTATTCATATTCCAAATCTGTCATTTCATCTCGACGCATTGCCTTTAACCGTTCGTATTCCCGGTCGCTCTGGATAGGTGCTGTTGGACGCAATAATTTTGCTTCACGCAGAAATGCATCCTCGGTAATCCCACTTGCAAGTTTAAGGATCTCACTTAGATACGTGCTGTCTTTTGTAATAGTATAGACACCTGGAAACATAGCTTCTCCTTTAACTTCAACAGAGGGACCAACAAGCCATTCGGGTATACGTCGAATGATGACACGATCATACTCATCTAATTTAAAGTTAGCGCCATTGCCCATTCCTTTAAGAATGTTTTCAAGTGGAAATTTGATTCGATTAACAGCCGCCTTAGGTTCGATCTGATCTAACTGGGCTTCCAAAAGATGTGCGATCCGGGTAGGGCCGCCCGCTTTCAAAATCAAATCACGGATGGTGAGATTATCTTCTAAAGTATAGACTCCCGGCCGCCTGACTTCGCCAAGAACCTCTACGGTCCGCCGCGGATTTTGCTCCAACAAAGAGTAAATGCTAATTTGATCGCCATCTTGCAAAATTGTGGAAGCCATAACGAGACTATCCCGAGCGTCGACATACCATACTTCCCGTTGGCCATTTTCGAGCCTTCGGCTTATTTCCAGGCGTTCCAGGTATGCCAAAGGTCTAAGACCATCGGCCAGTTTAATCATGTCTTGTAAGGATTCCTGGGCCATCGGATCCAATTCATAGATGCCAGGCCGGAAGATCTCACCCGCAATACGTATTGATGACTTGAGAGGCGGAACCTGGATAATATCGCCTGGCTGTAATGGGGGTCCGCCTTGACCAAACCCTTTGACGAGTAATTCATAAAGATCCACTCGAACCACCTGGTCATTCGTACGGACCAATTGAATATTTCGAAGTGAACCATTTGGTTTTAAACCGCCGGCGTTAAAAACCGCATCAAAAACTGCTTGCAATCCACTCAGAGTATATCGTCCCGGCTTATTTACTTCACCGACTACGGAAACCATTACCATCTTGGGTTGAATAAGTAATAATTCGAAATTCTTTTCGGAAAAATAACGGTCGAATAACTTTTTTAATTCCTTTTTTGCAGTTAGGAGGGAATGATTGCCAAAATCAAAGACGCCAATAGCCGGAAGATAAACTTTATTTTCAGCATTAATAGTTACGTCATATTCTCGTTGGGTCTTTCCTAGTAAGTAAATTCCGAGCCTGTCGCCAGGCCCCAACTGATAATCCTGATTAACCGGTACAGCGCCTGGCAAATAGCTTTCCATATCTCGACCAATAAACGCACCGAAACCAACTCTAGATAATGTGTTCCAATCAAAAACCGACTCACCGGATTTGTTGCCATCAGTTCGTTGTACCTGTGCTTGTTGAACTTGTGCTTGCTTTAAACTATTGCTTTGAGTCTGAGCACTCAAATTGTAAGTCGGAACACCATGCATACAAAAACTCAAAACAAGGAATCTAAAGATGAGGGAACGAGGTTGGAATTTTTTATTTGCCATTTTTTCACTTCTTAAAATTAATGGTTTTGGATTAATCACAAAAAGATAGACTTTACAAGACGATTTTTCCACAAAGAATAAAAGCCGAATGACCAATGCAATCATCTACAGCTCCGCCATTTGAGCCACAATAATATTGCGCACCATCAAGTAAAGTACATTTGGAATAGATCTAGATCTTTCCGGGATATAGCGATCAATGAATGGTAAAACCGGTTGGGAAATAATGCTTCTTAGAAAAAAGTACACCAACCTGGAATATTATTACAAAATAGTTTAGGAAATCATTCTGTGAATTACAATTTTATTCAAACAGATCAGTTTTGTCCCGGTCATAATTCAAGTTTAATCACAGCTAACAATTGTGGTTTGGAATAGGTGTTAACATAATTAACATTACAGATGTTTTTCATTTTTCTCCAAATTCAATACCAATATTTCGATAATAAACATGAGTAGCTCAAGCATCTAATTCCACAATGATAAAATCAATCCTTTGAATTTAGATCCGGTATAGTATTCACTGACGCCTGAAATTAAAAGAGAAAGATACATTCCGATTGAGAACGATTGGTTGAATTGGATAAACCCCGGTCTTTCTTCACAAGGTTGGATAACTCAATTTTTTTTCTCAGAAAGAACTCTCCATAAATTCTTGAACCATTCGATTGGATTGGATTTATCTTTTATATCTTTTACTGAATAAAGAAACTTACACCTAAAATCAATAAGAGTATGCTTAACCAATTAGACATTTTCAATAAGATTTGGCGATTATTTAATTGTGACGAATTTTAAATAGTCAGAAAGAAGGTTAGAAATAGTTAAAGCTACTATTAAGTAAAGGTATTGAATAATAACTTTTTAATGTCACTCCCGCAACCTCTTCCCTGGAATGAATCGAAGATCGAGTTAGTCACTCCACGGCCGTCATCATCTTACCGTCTTTCGACAAAGAATGATCCAGGTTCGCAACATTCCAACCGGTTAAATAAATCAGGCGGGCAATTTTTTCCATTTTACCAAATTTTATTTTGCGAACATCATCTGTCTCTTTGTGATAATCATCATGTGTGCCGGTAAAGTAGAAAATAATTGGGATATCGTGTTTGGCATAATTGTAATGATCGCTGCGAAAATAAAATCTTTCAGGATCATCAACATTATTATACTTATAATCCAAGTTTAAGCCGACAACCTGGTTTGCTGTTTCATTTAGATTATGTAATTCAGTCGAGATAAAATCAGAGCCAATGATATACACATCGTTGTCTTCGTTGCGGCCAATCATATCCACGTTCAATTGTGCAACTGTATTTTTCAATGGAATTATAGGATTATCGGTGTAATAGCGAGAACCTAAAAGCCCTTTTTCCTCACCTGAATGAGAAACAAACAACAAACTTCTTTTGGGCGGGTTCGGATTTCTGGCAAAAGCCCGGGCAACTTCCAGGATTCCGGTTGTTCCGCTGCCGTCATCGTCCGCACCATTAAAAATTGTACCATCTTCAGAAATACCCAGGTGATCATAATGGGCGCCAAATGCTACAACTTCTCTACTTAGATTGGGATCGGAACCTTCGAGATAAGCAACTACATTTTGGGTCTTTTTGGCTTCGGTATGAATGAGAACATCTAGATTAATAGTTGTGTTTTGCACATTAAACGAATTTGGTTTTTTAGTAGTTTCAATTTTTTCCTTTAAGGACTCAATACTGTTTCCACTCTCGGCAAGAATCAAATTAGCGACTTCATTACTGATTGTGAATTGAGGAAATCCTGCTTTCTGGTTTTGCAAGGTCATAGAAGGCCTATCAATCCATCTTTTAAAACGGGCATATTGTTCCGGTATTGATTGACGTGCAACCGCAAAGACTGCAATTGCTCCTGCACTCTTGGCAGCTTCAATTTTGGCACTCTCCCCACTTCGCCCTGGTGCAGCACCTGGACTGGCAAAGCTGGGCCTGCCGCTCATAACCAAAACAATTTTTCCTTTCACGTTTAAACCCTTGTAATCATTGTAGCCGGATTTAGAATCGTTTAGCCCATATCCTGCAAATACAACAGGGGCATCAATGGTTAAAGATTGGCTGCCCTGGGCCCTGACAAAAAAATCAATGTACAACGAAAATTTGCGTGTCAATTTCGAACCATTGCTGTTTTTGATCACGGAAATTGAAGAAGCCTTATCCATTTTGCTTTCCAGAACGAAAAAAGTTTGCAGCATAGACCTTTCCCCTGGCGCAGGGGTTAAACCAGCTAAAGCGTATTGTGATTCCAGGAATTTTTCTGCAAGTTGCAATCCTCTTTGAGTAGTCCCTCTACCCTCCAATTCATCAGATGCCAGAAAAGACAATATCGCCTTCATTTCGTTAGCGCTAATTGCTTCAAATCCTTTTTGTGCTTCCACTGGTACAGTGTCTTGTGCGGAAACCTGAAAGGACACAAAAAGAATTATCAATAACGCTTGAACAATCTTCTTTAAAAAATGTCTGTGATTAAATGTGTAAAGGTTGCAGTTCATTAGACTCTCCAATTTTTAATGAATAGGTAAGGTTTTAATTAAATCTATACGCACAAAATACAAAGTAAGCTGATTATTTTCTAAGCTTTTTCATCAAACCCGATATTTATTAAGTTTAATAAAGATCGGAAAAAATATCTAAAGAATCTGGTTATGACATGAAATTAAAAAATAAAAGTAATAACTGGAGACAGACAACTTGTAAATGAAAACAGTTCTCTAAACTGCGAGAAAGTTTGGGGTAATTTGAGATACTTTTTCCCCTTTATTTGTTATTTTTACAGATTTTAATTAACCTCCCATCTAATGTGATTTGTCTGAAATTATTTTGTTTATTAAAATTTGTTTGAAAAAAAACCTGCCAAGTGTAATAAATCATAAAACAATAATAATAGAATTTTGAGATAGACTAATTAACCCTATTAACTCCTTTAGGAGGTGTTATGATTTTAAACGAAAAACAACTTGAGATGTGTGAAACCAGCAAATGGGATTTTTCAGATCTAAATGCTCTATTTTTAAATTGTACTTTAAAACGATCGCCTGAATTATCTCACACCCAAGGACTCATCAATACTGCAAAAGAAATTATGGCAAAGAATAAAATTAAGGTGGAAATTTTGCGTCCGGTTGATTACAACATTGCTTATGGAGTTTATCCTGATATGAAACAGAAGGGTTTGGAATACGATGATTGGTCTGAAATTTATGAGAAAGTAAAAATTGCAGAAATACTTGTTATCACATCACCAATATGGCTTGGAGAGAAATCGTCTGTATGTACAAAATCCATCGAAAGACTCTATTCATCCTCTGGGGATCTCAATAAAAATGGCCAATACGCTTATTATGGGAAAGTGGGTGGTTGCCTTATTACAGGAAATGACGATGGCGCAAAACACTGCGCCATGAACATTTTATATTCCTTATCGCATCTTGGCTATGTTATCCCTCCCCAGGCTGATGCAGGCTGGCTGGGACCTACCGGCCCCGGCCCTTCTTATCTGGACCCCGATTCCGGCGGACCTGAAAATGATTTTACCAACCGCAATACCACCTTTATGGCCTGGAACCTGATGCACCTTGCGCGGATGATTAAAGACGCCGGAGGAATTCCTGCACACGGGAACCAGCGTTCCAAATGGGATGCCGGTTGCCGCTTTGATTTTCCGAATCCGGAATACCGGTAATAAATACGGAAAATCCTGTTCAGTAACAATTTTCCAATCACAACGTAATGAAATCATTCCTATTAATCAAATCCAAGCAAAAAACCCAATTGGAGGATTATAATGGTTACATCTAATAAAAATGATCTAAAAAAGCAGATTTATCTTAAATCGATTACCGTATTTTTATTCGTATCTGTCCTATTTATTCTGTCATCAATATGTTTGTCGCAAGATCGCTTTCCGGGTAAATCATGGCAGAAATATACATCCCCAGAGCAAGCTGGATGGTCAGATGAAAAATTAAAAGACGCTAAAGCCTTTGCTGAATCGATTGGTTCTGCCGCATTTATGCTTGTGTATAACGGTGCCGTTGTCACCACCTGGGGAGATATTGAACGCCGGTATATGTGCCATTCGGTGCGAAAGAGCTTCCTCAACGCTCTCTATGGCGTGCATGTCGGCGATGGAATTATCGATGTTAACAAGACCTTGGCCGATCTCAATATTGATGATAAAGACACCCTCACTCCAGTCGAAAAGCAGGCAAAAATTCTCGACATGCTTAAAGCCCGCTCCGGAGTTTATCATCCTGCGGCCTATGAAACGGCGGGGATGAAAAGGATTCGGCCAAAACGCGGCAGCCATGCTCCCGGAACTTTCTGGTATTATAACAACTGGGATTTCAACACACTTGGATTCATCTTCGAAAAGGAGACCGTCAAAAAAATATTCGAAGAATTTGATAACCGTATTGGCAAAGAAATACAAATGCAGGATTACCGGGTCCAAAACGGCTATTATCATCTGGAACCGGAAAATTCTAATTATCCGGCCTATCCATTCCGGATGTCGGCCCGGGATATGGCTCGATTCGGACTTCTGTATTTAAGCAATGGCAAGTGGAACGGTAAACAGATTATTCCATCTTCGTGGGTAAAAGAAACCTCAACATCCTACTCCAAAGCAAGGGGCGATGATGGTTATGGTTACATGTGGTGGATCCTTGGCGGTGATTTAAAACAATACGGCGCTTATACGGCCTATGGTGTCGGGACACAAACCATTACAATAATTCCGGGTCTAAACATTGTTTTTGTACATCGGGTGGACACTTATGCTGGCGACCGGGTACGTACTCGAAGAATTCTACAATTGCTGAAGCAACTGATCGACGCTAAAACCGGTGACGGGTCTGATCATCCCACATTGACGCAATTGCCGGCTATGACGCCTCGCTCTGAAACTATCAAATTGTCCTCGACCGTGCTCAAACGTTATGCGAAAACTTATACCTATCCAAGCGGTCGAAGTGTCAAAGTAGAGCTCAACGATGGTGGTTTGATCGCAACAACTGCATTTGGCACATTTGGCCTAATACCACTTTCCGAAACCGAATTTTTGATGGAAGACGTTCTTGACCACGTTTTCTTTCGGGCATCAACAGATGATGATTCTCCAGGATTAATAGCCGAAAATTTTATCAACGCTGAAGGATATACGCTCATGCGGCAAAGAAATATTGCTAAGGCGATAGAGATATTCAAACTGAATGTTGAGTATTACCCCGAATCTTTCAATGTTTATGACAGCCTGGCCGAAGCGTATATGGTAAACGGCGACAAAGAACTTTCAATTAAAAACTATAAGCAGTCTCTAAAATTAAACCCAGGAAATAGTAACGCCGTGGAAATGCTGAAGAAGTTGAAGGATATGTAATAAGAGATTAAATCCACTAAAAAAGTTGTATGAATACTCGTTTACTACCTGTTAAACACAAGATCGTCACCGAATCTAAAGAGAATTGAATCCGTCATTCTGCTAGAATCAATTGAAAGAACAGCACTTACCATAGGCTAAAATTGATTTCCCTCGACAGGCTCAGGACGTAGACTCCTGAATGACATTCATTTGTCTTCTCAAATTCTTACCCATCAAACAACCCTTTCATCGAAACTTGTGTACGCTGGTGAACACTGCCTGCAATAAAGACGGACACCCTTTTCCAGAAATAGATCTCCAATTCTTTAATGACCCTCTAAATTTAACTTGCTGCTTAAGTTGGCATTATCCTTGCTTGTTTTGCTCTTAATAATAATCAATAATAAACCACCAATCGAGGCCAGAATGCTGACAAATTATTTTAAAGTGACTTTACGAAACCTGGTAAAAAATAAAAGTTATGCTTTCATCAATATTGTCGGACTTTCACTGGGTATTGTTTGTGCGTTATTGATCTTTGCGATTATTAAGTTTGATCTGAGTTTTGATACGTATCATGACGATCCCGAAAATATCTATCGCATCGTAAGAATCGATAACAAATTTGGTAATATTATGCATGATCCGGGGCTTGCATACCCCATGCCAACTGCTGTTCGAAACGACTTTCCTGAAATCGAATATATAAGCCTGGTTGATTGTAACTTTAATTCACTTGTGATTTCTATAAAACAAGCGGATGGATCAATAGAAAAATATCGCGAAGAGGATAACGTCGCCTATGTTGAGAACGATTATTTTAAAATTTTTCGTCGTGAATGGCTGGAAGGCAATCCTGAAACGGCGTTAGAAAATCCAAAAACTGTCGTATTGTCAAAAAGCCAGGCCCAAAAATATTTTGGCGGCGAACAGGCAATGGGCAAAATCATAACTCTCAATAACAAAGTAGACCTTCAGGTTACGGGCATTATTGAAGATTTTCCGCAAAACACAGACCTGCCCTTTAATATGCTCATTGCTTTTGACCTGAGTTACAAAGGCAATGAAAACTGGGGAAGCCCATCAACGTCGTTTCAGTGTTATTTAAAACTTCCCGACCATGTAGAGCCTAATCAAATCAACGAACGTTTCCATGATTTTATCTCAAAATACAGAAATCCGGAAATCGCTCAGCATCTCTCATTTCAACTACAAACTTTGCAGGATGTCCACTTCGACAACAGGTATGGAAACTTAAGCCACAGAGTCATTTCAAAAAAATCATTATTGGCAATGGCTTTGATCGGGATCAGTTTGCTGATTACTGCATGTATCAATTTCATTAACCTGAACACTGCCCTCGCCGTGAGGCGTTTTAAAGAAGTTGGAGTTAGAAAAGTATTGGGCAGCACCGTTTCCGGACTGATTATTCAGTTCTTAGGTGAGACAGCTTTTATCACATTGATTGCAGTGTTTGCTTCCATAGCCATTGCTGAAGTTGTTGTTAATAAAATGGAAGGATTACTGGGATACAATTTAAATTTGGAAATTTTTGCCGATCCTTCGATTTTATTATTTTTGGTTATTCTTTTTGTTGTTGTTACAATCAGTGCTGGTTTTTATCCTGCGATACAGATTTCCCGGTTTAACCCTATTGAGTCAATTAGGAATAAAATCAGTTCAGGATATAAAGAAGGATTATCTTTGAGAAAAGGCCTGGTGGTTCTTCAATTTGCCATTTCCCAGGCCCTTATTCTTTGCACATTTGTAATTGGCAATCAACTGAAATATCTCACCAGTGCAGATATGGGCTTTAATAAAAAAGGGATTGTTGAAGTTAGTTTGCCGCAAAGAAACCCGGGTAAACTTGAAACCTTGAAAAACCAACTTTTACAATACTCATTCATTAGAAATGTTAGTTATTCAAATACCGGAACTGCTTCCGGCAATGTTTGGGGTGGTAATTACACGTTCAAAGAAGACGATCAAATTAAAGAAGGACAGGCCCAAATAAAATTTGTGGATGAAGATTTCCGGGAAACTTATGAATTAAATTTACTCGCTGGCCAGGATTTAATGCCGAAAGACTCACTCGTTTATTACCTCGTCAACCAGGCATTTGTAAACGAGATTGGGTATGGCAACAGATATGACGAAGTCATTGGTAAATACACGAAAATTTGGGGGCGAGAAGGTCCGATTGTTGGTATTGTAAAAGATTTCAATACTTCTTCATTACACGAAAAGCTTCAACCCGTGTTGATACTTGCTGAAAACAATTACAATTTGGCGGCCATTAAAATCGAAACAAGTAACATTAGTCAGGCATTAAGCTCAATAAAAGAAACATGGTCTTCAATATATCCGGAATCTGTTTTTGATTATAATTTCCTGGATGAAACCATTGAAAAATTCTACGATGATGAACTGAAAACGGCGGGGTTAATCAATACCTTCACAGCTATCGCCATTGTGATTGGATGTTTAGGGCTTTTCGGGTTGGTCTCTTATATGGCTGCCCAACGAACAAAAGAGATCGGGATTCGAAAGGTATTAGGAGCCACGCTTTCAAATATATTATCTCTACTATCAAAGGAATTCGCGGTTTTAATCTTAATTGCTTTTGTTGTAGCAGCTCCAACAGCTTATTTCTTCATGAACTCATGGTTGTCTGATTTTGCATATAAGATTGAGTTAAATGCCTCTATATTCCTGTTCGCACTAGCAGCATCCTTTTTAATTGCCCTCATAACAGTTGCATTTAAGTCGTTGCAGGCTGCTTCTGCTAATCCGGTTGAGAGTTTGCGTAGTGAATAATAGGCGCTTTGGGGATAGTTTCTCCATCAATTTGCCGAAGGTTTTCTTTCAAGCAATCCTTTCCGTAAATTTCTCCGTGTATACTTAAAATTTATCTCAAAATAAGAAACCTGCTAATATACAAGGTATATTCATTTATCAATATTACTGCATTATCAATAGCTATAGCTCCGACAGAAATTTATCGATACATGTCAATATGCTTCATATATTGATATTCCAGCTGTATTGATTACAAACAACTTTACTAACCTTCAAGGTTTAGTAAAGTTATAAATAAAAATTCAAGGTATAATTCATTTATCAATATTTCCGGGTTATCATTAGCTATAGTTCCGCCAGAAATTTATCGATACAAGTTAATACGCTTCATATATTGAAATTCCAGAATGTTTTGATTGCAAACAACTTTTACTAAACTTTCAAGGTTTAGTAAAGCTATTAAAAACCATAAAACTGCCCTTGTTGGAATAGAAATGGTTTATCTGCTAAAACTTAGGTAACAGGTTAAATTAGAAAATGAAAAACTATCATGCTCCTTTTACTTATGAATATTTCTACCATATATACAACCAAGGAAATAATAAAGAAAATCTCTTTTAAATGACGGAAATTACTTGTTCTTTTTACAGCAACTTGTAAAGTATCTATTGCCATACTTAAAAATTTACACCTATTGCCTAATGCCAAATCATTTCCACTTATTGGTTCAGGTTAGAGAGAAGGAAGAATTTATGCGTATCTTTACTAAACTTTCAAAAGTTAGTAAGGTTAATTTCAACATCAATAAATTTTTAGAAGAAAGGTTTCAAAGATTTTTCAGCAGTTATTCTCTAGCTTATAATAAACAACAAGGGCGGACTGGTAGCCTTTTTCAAAAGAGATTTAAAAGAATACATATTGATTCAGATAAATACATCATTAAGCTAGTTCATTATATTCATAATAATCCAATACACCATCATTTCTGCAAGTCATATAGTGCTTGGAAATTTAGTTCTTATTATGCACTAACCAGTAAAAACAGTACAAAATTAGAAAAACAATCTTTGTTGAATTGGTTTGGAGAAGTAAATGATTTTATCGAATTTCATGAACAAATGATTGACTACAGTGGAATCGATAAATATTTAATTGAAGAAAATATTTGATGCAAACAACCGGTAAACAGCTTTACTAAACCTTCAAGGTTTAGTAAAGCTAATAAAAAGAAGACTGTAGTACTGATTCAATTTATAATATTTTAAAACCGGAGAACATAATGTTCAAAAATTATCTAAAAATTGCGGTAAGAAACCTGCTAAAATTCAAAGTGTATTCTTTTATCAATATCTTTGGCTTATCGGTAGCAATAGCTTGCTGCATTTTAATTTTACTTTTCGTAAGCAATGAACTATCCTATGATTCTTTTCACGACAATAAAGATCGAATTTACCGGGTTTATTCACAACGCTCACGTTCAAACGGAGAGGTTAGAGTTTCTCCCTTTGTGCCTGTGCCTTTTGGTCCAACCTTGTCGTCGGAATTTGATGAGGTCGCAGCTACCGCTCGATTCATGACAAATACAGCCGTTATGCGCACCAAAGATCATTTAGTTCGAGAAGAAGTACTTTTTACTGATCCTACTTTCTTTGAGATTTTTTCGTTTCCCTTACAATCCGGAAGCCGGGATCGATCTTTGCTGGATGGTCACTCAATCGTGTTGAGTGCGGGGATAGCGCAAAAATATTTTCCGAATGAGGATCCGATTGGACAAGTTATCTCAATGAGTTTAAACGAACAAGCCTTGGATTTTGCGGTGAGCGCAATATTACAAAATTCACCTGAAAATTCCTCTATCAAATACGATTTTGTTGCACCTTTTGTACGATTATTCGATTTATCCAGCGGTTCTCTCGAACGAGCGAACAGTTGGAACAGTCACAACAATAACGTATTTGTACTGTTGAAACCTGGCGTTCATTTATCAACTGTAGAAAACAAACTTCCCGCCTTTGCTGATAAATATTTCGATCCACCCCGGGAGATCAAACTGCAGCCATTGGCTGATGTGCATTTAAATTCATCCATCGGCGGCGGCTGGCTTGAACCTGTTAGCAATCCACTTTATTCCTACTTGCTCGGAGGAATAGCAGCCATCGTACTGCTAATCGCTTGCGTCAATTTTATGACTATTTCCATAGGACAGTCATCTACTCGCATCGGGGAGGTAGGAATGCGAAAAGTCATGGGTGCGAAACGTTCTCAACTCATGAAACAATTTTTGACTGAATCTGTTGCAATGAGTTTTCTGGCTTTATTTTTTGGTGGCATCCTTGCTAAACTATTTCTGCCAACTTTTAATTCCTTTGCCGAAAAAAACCTGGTAATGGGATTTACAAATAGCTTAAGCGCATTACTGGCTTTCGGATGCTTAGCATTAATCGTAGGTTTATTGGCAGGCAGTTTTCCTTCCCTGGTCATGTCTAGATTTCAACCTATCGAAATCTTTCGCAGTAAAATCAAACTCAGTGGAAGCAGGAATTTTGGCCGGATCATGGTGGTATTACAGTTTAGCCTATCTATTTTTCTGATTATCACAACAATAGTCATTACTAAACAAAAGAATTTCTTAATGACAAAAAACCTGGGTTATAACCAGGAGCAGATATTGGTCATCCCCTCGATCAAATCAGAAGAAGGGCAGCAACTATTGAATTTATTCCAAAATGAACTGGCTTCTGAGAGCCAGATAGTCAATATTTCAGGGACTGGTTTTTCATTCGATCGTGGCTATCATCATGTCGGATTTCGTTATCAGGACAGCAACATGGATGCATTTGAATATCGTGTCGATTACAATTACCTTTCCACAATTGATTTGAAACTGGTTCAGGGCCGTGATTTTTCCAGGGATTTTAAAACCGATCCGGATCAGGCGGCCATTGTCAATGAATCATTTGTTAATAAGATAGGCTGGGAAAATCCTGTGGGTGAAACTTTAACATTTCGTGGCAGACCATTAACAATAATTGGGGTGGTTAAAGATTACCATTTTCAATCACTCCATTCTACGATCCAACCGGCAATTCTTCACTTGGATCCAAATGTACCGATACGATACCTGCTGGCAAAAATTCAGCCGGATAATATTCCCGGCAGTATCGAAATTCTAAGATCGAAATGGAAAACACTGGCAGCAGATATCCCCTTCGAATACTATTTTCTGGATAACGATGTTGCTCAACAGTACCAGGCAGAACAGAGATGGAATAATATCGTCACGTATTCTTCTATTATCGCGATTGTGATTGCTTGCCTGGGTTTATTCGGACTTTCCTCGTTAACTGTAACAAAGCGCACCAAGGAAATCGGCGTCAGGAAGGTTCTGGGGGCATCGATCCCGGGACTGGTCGGCCTCATCAATAAAGAGTTCTTAATTCTGGTTCTTTTGGGCAACATCGTTGCCTGGCCTATTGCTTATTATGTTATGGATCACTGGCTGCAAACCTTTGCATACCAGACTCAGCTTGGTATTTTTTCATTCTTACTAGCCGCAGTTGCTGCCTTTATGATTGCCTGGCTGACGGTTAGCTACCAGTCTATAAAGGCAGCTTTGTTGAATCCGGTTGAAGTATTGAGGTATGAGTAGAAAGTATTATCAATATAATTTTGCGGTTTGGCATGAGTCATTAGGCTCTTAGAGAAAAATCACACATTCCTAAATCACCTCTTAATAGCAGAAGAAAATCCTGTCCGGACAGGATTTTCAAGGGTGTGTATTTACCTGCCAATTAATCCTTCGATTTAAGTTCTATTATATTCCCCTTCAATAACTCATATAATTTCTTAACGGGAAAACATTCCGGAAAAATATTATTGCGAGGAATGAAATAAACAAAGCAATCTCCTAATAATGATGAAACTTTAACGAATCCTTCCGGATGTAAAATACACGCTTCTATATATACTTTTTATATTGAAAAATTCCTACCTCACAATCAAAATAAAAATAATCGTTATTGACAATCAGATTTTAATTATGTAAAATGCAGTACTTCAGAAAATATCTGACTTTATTTGACCTTTACATAAAGTATTTCTTCTGAATTGTAATCTTTTCAACAAGTTAAATTTTTAATGTTCAATTATTAGGTTTCAATCCAATATCAACAAAAAAATAGGAGTGTAATCCATGAAACGAATTCTACTTCTCACCGTCCTGGCTTTAGTTTTATTTACTAGAATTTCAACGGCTCAAGTACCACAAATCATGAGCTATCAGGCTGTATTGACGGACGCCG
>CAYXGW010000056.1:0-36766 GCA_964464595.1 uncultured Deferribacteres bacterium | reverse complement strand
TGGCCAAGGACAGGATTGACCTCGGCGATACCCAACGTTTTTCGCTTTTGATTTCATTTTAAGAATGACAGCGCCAACGCAGTTTAATTCACTACTGCTCGCGGTGGATTTTGTCAAGACTGACAGATTTAATTTCCTCCATTTATTTATGACACCTAGGGAACTGTCGAGTATACATAATATAGTCTCCTTCAATTAGTAATTTCCTATCTTCCTCTAATTGAGGGCGCTGCGGCAAGCAGTAATGGTGATATGATAGTCGACTCATCAAACCCATCACCTGGATCCGGCATATCAACATGATCAAAATCATTAACAGGCCTTTGGCTAGCAAAGCTTTTACGGTAACAAGATCCCCTTACTCCGTTGCAGAGAGCATGGTGAAGCTACCCAACGTAGGATTCGTTTCCACTAATACTACTTAAAGAAGCAGGGGCGAAGGAATAGTTTCTCCACTGTAATTTGAAAAAATCATCACTTTTTAATGCGCAGTTGATTCCGATTTGTTTTATTTCACAAGAGCAGTGATAACAATACGAGAGTTTTACATTCTATTAATCGAGTGGTATTAACAAATTCATTTTCATGAGTTCAGTTAAATCCCTAGAACCTTCTTAGGCATATGCATTGCAACCAGAAAATTAGGGACATCCACAACTTCTGCAATTTTGAGTTCTCCGGCTAACGAACAAAGAACATAAGCGTCCGCACGCTGCAATCCATGTACCTCCACCAAATAGTCTATCATAAATCGAGTGGCTTTTTTTGCCGCTTCATCTAAGGTAGGGGCAAAAGCTGAGACTGCATAATATTCATCCGTTTCGTATTGTGGTTCTGAAATCTTGCGTTCCCCTTTGATCACTTTCACCTCATAAATAATTCTCATAGGGGATTCGATTGCAGTTCCGCAAACTTCACCCATTCCCTGGGCGGCGTGGGTATCCCCAATGGAAAACAATGCACCTTCAACAAATACCGGGAAATAAACCGTCGCTCCTACTGTTAAATAACGATTATCCATATTCCCACCGTTTTCTCGTGGTGGAATCGTGGAAAGCATTTCCTCGGTTGCAGGCGCCACACCCATTACACCGGGGAAAGGTTGTAACGGTATCTGGATTTTATCACTAAACTTTGTTGATTTTGCATTTTTGCTTATGGTGAATGTCTTCAGATAAGGCTCGGTGAATTCATCAGCCAAAAACCCAAAACCAGGAATAATACAAGCCCAACCCCAATCTCCAATCTCTATTTCATGAAGGGTCACAGCGAGGATATCACCCGGTTGAGCCCCTTCCACATATACAGGTCCGGTTAACGGATGAATTGGATCAAAATCCAAATTGGCAACATCTGCAACTGTTGACTCCTTTGTAAGCTGTCCATCAGTCGCCTCTTTTGTATAAACTTCCACAATCGCACCCGATGGAACTTTAATAGCCGGAGGAATAGCGCTACTAAATCGGTTATGCGTTTGACTTCTGGTTAAGGTAAACTCTGGTTTGGGTACGGATTTAACCACTGGTTGATTCTCTCCGCATCCTATCATAAAAACCAGGATTACCCACAACATACCTGTATAAATCTTCTTCATACTAAACTCCATTTTCTTTGTTTTAGATAAACGATAACACTCAGTTTATTTACTGATTCCACGAGTACCATTTTGCCAGGGCGTCAACAAATCAAACATGAGCATTTGAACACTGATGCTCGTCTTATTCACAAGGTTATCCACTTTTTGGTGATTCTTTCTTTCCAATTTAGTCTGAAAAGAAATCTAAAAAATATTATTCATATGTCAATGGTTTTATTTATGGATTGGGAAGTACAAGAAAAAGCTATAACATTAAAGCTGGGATAAAAGTTATCTAAATCCTATAGACAGTTGTGAAAATATGCCAAAGATACACAAATCAACAAACCGCCTGCTCATCTGCATGGTAGGAGCTGCGAACCAACGGACCAGATTCAACATGTTTAAAACCCATATCGCGACATTCTTTTTTGAACCAATTAAATTCATCGGGTGTAACAAACCGGTCTATAGGTAAATGTTTGGGGGTGGGTTGCAAATACTGGCCAAGAGTAATGATATCAACAAAAATTCTACGCAAATCTTTAAGGACTGATAATACTTCTTCGTTTTTCTCTCCAATCCCAAGCATCATACCGGATTTTGTAATTAAGCCTTTTCGTTTCATATAATCCAGGACGTATAGAGAACGTTCGTATTTAGCTTGCGGCCGAACAATTTTGTGAAGATTTGGCACGGTTTCGACATTATGGCTGAAAATATCAGGGTTTGCTGCAACGATAATATCAAGCGCTTCTTCAACTCCTTTAAAATCCGGAGTTAATATTTCAACTTTACAGCCAGTCACCTTCTCCCGAATCTGTTTAATCGTTTCAGCAAATATTTCTGCTCCGCCTGTATGCAACTCGTCTCGATTTACAGATGTGATAACGACATGTTTTAAGTTCATTTTTTTAACAGCATTGGCAACGCGAATGGGTTCAAATATATCCAGTTCAGTCGGTAATCCTGTTTTCACAGCGCAAAATCCACAGCTTCTGGTGCAAATATCACCTAAAATCATGAATGTTGCAGTGCCCCTGCCCCAACACTCGGCAATATTCGGACATCGTGCATCTTCACAAACCGTATTCAGTTTGTTACTTTTGACAATATCCTTAACTTCACTATATTTTTGTCCATGGGGCAACCGAACTTTTAACCAGTCCGGCTTTGGAATTCTCTTAATATCTGTTTTTTCATCAATTTTAATCATCAACGTTTTCCAAGATCTGAGTCATTCTTTGTAAAAATTGCCCACCCTTAGCGCCGTCCAATAAGCGATGATCGTAAGTTAAAGCGAGGTACATCATCCATCTTATCGTAATCATTCCGTCAACAGCAACCACTCTCTGTTTTGTGCTGCCTATCCCGAGAATAGCCACCTGGGGTTGGTTAATAATAGGCGCAGCAATTATCGTATCAAAAACGCCAAAATTTGTGATTGAAAAAGTGCCGCCATGAACTTCATCGGGCTTGAGCTTTTTTGTCCTGGCTCGTGTGGCAAGACCATATATTGTCTTGGCCAACCCTGATAGACTTAACTGATCTGCATTGCGCACAACCGGAACAATCAGGCCATTTTCCAGGGCAACAGCAACACCGAGGTTTACATTTTTATGATAAATAATGTCAGTCCCATCAATTGAAGCATTAACAATGGGAAATTCTTTTAGAGTCCGGGCACAAGCCTGGGCGACAAAAGCCGTAACTGTCAACTTCACTCCTTCACGTTGTCGGAATGAATTTTGATTTTTATCAATATAAGCCATGATACTCGTAACATCAACTTCATGAATGGAAGTTACATGCGGAGAAGTTCTTACACTTGACACCATATGATTTGCTATGGATTTGCGTATGTGATCCATCGGAACCCGTTTCACATCGCCATCGAATTTTAATGTAGGTTGGATAATCGGCTCACTTGCCCATTCTTTTTCCGAAATCACGCCGGTTTTTCTTTGCTCAAGATATTGCAGTATATCTTCTTTGCGCAATCTGCCATCTTTACCGGTACCTGGCAAAGTTTCTAATACATTCGTAGGGATCTGTTCCCGTCTAGCAATTGAGCGAACCAATGGAGACAGGAATCGCCCTGCAACCCTCACTCCTGGTTTGTCAATTTCCACGATCTCTTTATTCTCATCCATTAAAGTTTCGGGATGTATCTCAGGTTCAACTTGTTTTTGTTGCTTTTCACCCGCAGGTTGGACATCCACAACGCCAGCCTGATTTGATTCCAATTTTGCTATCACAGAGCCAATTTGGACAGTATCTCCTTCTTTCGCAAGGAGCTCAATAATTTTTCCGCCGTGAGGCGATGGAATTTCGGTATCAACCTTATCTGTACTGATCTCTAACAATATGTCATCTTTTTCAATGGTTTGACCAATTTCAGTATGCCATTTAATGATTGTTCCTTCTATTACACTTTCGCCTAATTGCGGCATCATTACATCTAATTGCATGATGTTACACCTTTTTGATTATTTATCTCTGAAACGCAAGATAAAATTCAATAGAAACAAAAATAAACAACAGTTTTTTAAAGCAACTAATTCTAATAATTTATAGAAGAACTATCAAGAAATTCTTAAAAACTCCCCAGACAATATGATTTCAATGAGCTCCGTTTTCCTCTAAAAATTTTTCAGCATCGATCGCCGCCATACAACCTGTGCCGGCTGCGGTTACTGCTTGCCGATAGACTGAATCTTGAACATCACCAGACGCAAACACCCCAGGAACGGATGTGAAGGTCGTTCCGTTTTTTGTCAAAATATATCCATTCACGTCCATTTCCAGTTTACCCTTAAAAAGTGAAGTGTTTGGTGTATGACCAATGGCGACAAAAAATCCCTGGCAATCCAATTTACTGGTTTCACCACTTTTGATATTTTTTAATCGCACGCCGGTTACTTTGCCTTCTGTAACACCGAGGACTTCTTCAACTATGGAATCCCAAATGAACTCAATCTTTGGATTTGCAAAAGATTTATCCTGCATAATTTTTGAAGCTCGCAGTTGATCTCGTCTGTGCACTATAGTAACTTTTTTTGCAAATTTAGTCAAAAATAAGGCTTCTTCCAGTGCCGTATCGCCACCACCTATAACGACTACTTCCTCTTCTTTAAAGAAAAAACCATCACAGGTTGCACAAGCGGAAACACCCTTGCCTTTTAACTGGGTTTCCGAATCAAGTCCAAGCCAGTTTGCTGATGCTCCCGAAGCAATGATAACCGAATCAGCCAGTATTTTATCATCATTAACCGTTAACTGAAATGGACGTTTGTTTACATCAATCTCTTCGACATGTCCATTGATAAAAGTTGTACCAAATCTTTCAACCTGTTTACGCATTTTGTCCATCAATTCCGGTCCAAGGATCCCATCCGGGAAACCGGGATAATTATCAACATCCGATGTGATCATAAGTTGTCCACCCGGTTCTATTCCGTCAATAACCACCGGATTTAACATAGCCCGTGAATTATACAATGCAGCCGTTAAACCAGCGGGACCAGATCCGATGATTACAACTTTATGGTGATCGTTTTTTGCCATCAGTAACTCCAAATCCACTCTTTATCAAAAAATTATCTATCCACTTTTTGTTGGATTAGATTTACAAATATAAGTTACAAAAATATTAAAATGCTTCAAATTTTAGGATTAAAAACAAGGTTTGATAAAAAAATAAAGTTAATCCGGATATTATACAATTATTCTCCAAAAATTTGAGCCGGGATTAACAATATCTCAAAATCATCTTTTCGAATTAATAAAAATTACCAACACTGACAAATTCATCCAAATATTGCCTAAGCTTTGGCCAGGTTGAATGGTTAAACGGCATCATTCGAACTTGAAATACAGCAGCAAATTGATCAACCAAAGTTGGTAAAACGTCTTCAATAGTGATGGCTTTATCGACAAGCTTTATTAAGGAAGTCACGGATTTGTCCTGGATACCGCAAGGGATGATCAAATTGAAATGTTCCAAATTTGGATTGATATTAAAGGAAAAACCGTGGGAGGTTATCCACCGGCTGATCTTTACCCCAATAGCAGCTATTTTTTCAGCATCCACCCAAACACCCGTGTAGTTTTTTTTTCGAGTGGCCTCAATATTAAATTGCTGAAGCGTATTGATAATCACTTGTTCTATCTGACGTAAATACCAAAAAATGTCCTTCTTTAACTCTGTCAAATCTAAAATTGGATAACCTACCAATTGACCGGGGCCATGGTATGTAATATCACCTCCGCGATCGGTATTGATTAGTTCGACACCGTGTTTTGTCAAATATTCAGATTCCACAAGAAGATTAGCATCCGTTCCGGATTTTCCAATTGTGATAACCGGCGGGTGCTGCAACAGAAGTAACACATTGGGTATTTCACTTTGGCGACGGGCTACGACCAGCTTCTTTTGTAAATTCCAGGCTGGTTGATAATTTATCTTACCTAAATAAATGTAGACACAAGTGATTCGATTTTTAGTCATGCTAGATTATGTAAAGAGTATGATCTAATTTCAAGCAAAATTAAATGAAGTTCAAGCAAACTAGCGCTGAACTCATCATTGGAAACAATACTCTTAAATTTACTTCAACAAAATAGGCATAAAAAAAAGCAAGACCAAAATTGATCTTGCCCTAAAACCCTCCCACTCCTGAAAATTGTATTAAACTACACCCCGGACAGCTCCATTTAAATCTCAACCCGTTTTTTGTTGATTTACCTCAACAAACTCAATTTTCGGACATCGACAATCTGCCGGCTGCCATCGTTCGGGATTACCGCAAGGCGATATAAATAAATACCGCTTGATACCTGGTTGCCAAATTCGTTACGCCCATCCCATATTTTTGTATGTATGCCAACCGGCTGATCTTCATTTACTAAAATTCGGACTACCTGGCCCAGTAAATTAGTAATCACCAGCTTAACCTCACCCCCGGTTGACAATGTGTATCTTATTTCCGTATGCGGATTAAATGGATTGGGATGATTTTGAAATAACGCAGTTTCATAAACGTTTGTATCGTTAGAGTCTTTTTCCTGATCATTATCTGCAATAGTTTTGGGCAGCCAAATTGCCTTTGTCGCGACAGTATTCGAAAAGTCGGATTCCGTACTTTCATCATCGACGGCACAAATTTTATAATGGGCTGTCGAACTGCTCGATGTTTGTATCGTTACTTCGTAATCCGTATAGGTCGTATTCGTCGTAGTGCCAATCTGCTGCCAATCAATACTACTTTCCTCAAATTCATTACCACGCCAAATTCGATATTCCATAAAATCCGGTTCCGTGTTATTTGCATCCCAAACCAGAACAGGACTTTGGCCGTTTTGACCGGCATTGGTCATAACCAGGTTCTGGGGTGCTGCCGGGGGAGCGTAAATTATAGGATAGATGTGGTGCTGGGCAAATGAGTTAAGAATGGTTGTTCGGTTAGGAGTACTGTTGGCTGGGTCACTATCGTCATCGTCTGCCATTAAAATTGCAGAAGCATAATCTGCGTTTATATCTATGTCAGGATCTGCCAAACTTGAGAATATGTTAAATCTTTCCATTGCATCAAATACCAAACCGTCAGTGAAAATTGGATCCCCAAGGTCTGTTCTAAGCGTCCACAAAGCCTTGCCAATTATCGCACCGTTATAATATATATTTTCATTTTCATCATAATCTTCAGAATAATATGGAGTCGCAGTAGAGGTATAATTTAGATATGGTATTGCAGATATATCCGGTTCATTTAAAATTGAATATGCAATATAATAAGCTGTCCCTTCCTTAAATGATGAGCTTGGTAATAGATTGTCTATTTCAACATACAATTCAGCATTAGAAAACTGAAAAACATGAGAATATTCATGGATGATTGTGCTTCTGTTACCCAATTCACCTTCAAAATAATAAATATCATTCCCCGCAGCTGCGGTGGGAAGAGGATGATACATAAAAATCTTTACACTCCCTGGGCTATATACATCTAAATTATAATTATCCAAACAATAGTAGTACATATAATGCGACCAGTAAAAAACATTATATTCAGATCCATGATTCAATGTGTCGATCCAGGTCCATGAGTATTGAGAAGTAGATGAATAACTGTCTATGGTTCTGGGTGGATCAGCGTCTATAGATGCGAACAGCGATGCTCCTTCACCTTTTAAATCTGACCATATATTGGTTCCAGGTTGTCCGGAGATATTATAATTTCCATTACTGTCCGTATAATCGTTTGCCCCTATTCTATTTACTCTTAAGCCCCGGAATGGTACTGAAATCCTGGCGGGATAAACACTGGATTGTGGCGTGGTTGGAAAAATATACCCATCTACGGTTCCGCTTATATCGCTTGCCGTAATTATTATTTCTTTAAGAATACTGCCATTTAATGCATCAATTAAAAAGATTTTTGAATCTAATATGTTCGCCAGGTAACGTACTTCAATTTTCCAAGCTAGCCTGTATTCATAAGTTGTTAATTTATCAATGGGCAAAATCACAAGATGGGCGTCTTGTATATTTACTTTATTGGCCAGTTCATAATAATTTTTTGCTATCGACTCCGCATTGTTTTGACTGATACTTGCTCTTGTTTGTATTGAAATTCCCGGATGATACTTATTACCAATTATGCTGATTTCGTCATTATTTTTGACAACCATGCCTATGGATCCACTTTCTACAGGCAGGTTTTTGTAAGTTTGCTGAAACTTGATATGCCAATTATCACTAATCCGATCAATATTCTTAAGCTGAATATCTTTGGGTTTAATACCCAAAAAAACTTTATTCCTTTCGAAGAAAGTTTTGGAATAAGCATCCAGATTATTTTTATCAAGAATTCCTGTGTTCCCTAATGAAATACCTTTGCCATAAATAATTTCGGGAATGCCAAATTTCTCATTTAACCGTACTATTAATTGGCCATTATCCTTAAGCAAGGGTTGAGCTGTTACATGATTCAGAATCGCAAACAGACCAAAAACAACAATAACCATTTTCTTTAAAATATAACCCATATTACCTCCTGATTTCTTTATTTCAGTACAACCAACTTTCTCGCCGATTGTATAATTCCATCAGCTAATAATACATAAAAGAAAACGCCATCGGCTACCTCCTTTCCATTATCATTCCTACCATCCCAAACTATATCATAATCACCAAGAGATTGAATTCTATTAAAAAGTGTTTTAACAACCCGGCCTTGAATATCATAAATCTTAAGCTCAACATTTGAATATTGTCTTACAGTTGTAATTCGAAATCTGATATTAGTTGATAAATTAAAAGGGTTGGGGTAATTCTGAAATAGTAGATAACTTTGAGGGTAATCTATAGCGTTTTTATCATGTTCTTGCACATCTACCATAACGCCATTAATTCCAGCTCCCCTTAACCTATAATAACCTTCCGGAAAGAATCCACTAAAATCATATAGAACAAGACCAACTCCCGGGGCAAACGTTTCTTTCCACTGGGGAAAGTCTGCATATAATTTTACAATTGTAAATTTAAAACGGATACAATTGAATAAAGTATCATTGCCTAAAATGAATGTATCCGTTTTGCTAATGACTTCACATATTAAATCCGTTGTATCAGTGGGCACAATATTTACCCCTGGTATGATTAACGTATCTCCAACTTCAGCATTGAAGTCATACCAAAGTAGAAATTCGCCATTTGAATATCTGTAAACTTTATTGCTATCCGATCTAAAAACTGCATCTGCCCGAGGTGTGGGATAATTATCAAATTGAAAACTCCCAGCAGTGGAATCAGTAATCGTAATGGAGTAAATATAATCTTCACCATTATTATTCTGATCTCTATAATGAAAATCATAAGTCCAGTGATTACCTATTTGTAAAGGGAAATAATCCGTTTCCTGGCTTATGCAATTAGTGATATGAAACGAGATCGTATATAAAACGCTTGACAAAATGATCGTTAACATTTTATTGTGCATGATACTAATAACCTGGGGCATAATTATTAGTTTATTCTGATTTTTTTAGATTATTTAAGTTTAGTAAAGTAAATCGACATATTCCATCAGGGAAACCCTGATTTTTAAGGTCGAAAACCCTTAGGTTTGCATCAGGAAATGGATAATAACAGGTTGGCATATTAATTTAGATGGCCAGGGGAGCAGTTTTACACAATACTCTAATCAAAAAATTGAATTCATAATTCCTTTCCAAAGCCTCTTCATCATTATTATCTTTTTCATTGTTTCCTCCTTAGTTATGTGGTTTTGTCACTATCTTAATAAAATCATCTTCTTTGTGTTTATGAAAGTACCTGATCTAAACTGGACCCAATAAACGCCGGAACTGGAATCTATACCCTCAGAATTTCTGCCATTCCAGGTAACCGCATATTCACCAGGCAACACCGCGGGCCGATCCACTAATTGTATCACTTCACGGCCGGCCATATCATAAATGACTATTTCAACAGCCCCTGGCCCGGGTATTTTATACCTGATGTTGGTCTCGCTATTGAACGGATTGGGATAATTCTGAAAGAGTTTAAATGTTGCCGGAATAATCTCCTCTTTTTCTTTCACCGCTGTAACGCCATATTGTATGCCATTAATAACAGCGCCTCTCATCGACCAGTAGAAACCATCAGCCACAGCCCAAAAATCCATACCAATTCCTTCTAACAGAGTGTACTCATCTATTGCATACTCAAATGGTGCCATAAAACTGCTAACCTGCATAACCCGCCTTGTCTTACCAAAGGTAAAAACATCGTAGATATCAACTACTTCACTCACTAATCCAGTATCTGGAAAAAACGGGAACCATTTTTCACCTACTTGGGCACTTAACTTAAACCGGAGGAGCTCTATATCTTTATGCCAAGTATGCTCTAATACATTTAAAGAATCATCAATCCTTACGAGAACCGTTCCATTTGCATTACCATCAAGATCCGTAACTCTGATTTGTTTATAGGTCTTGCCATTGGGCATCAGGGTATCCCCGATTACCCGACGAGAGGCTGTGAAAACAATACCTTCAAAAGCAAATTGCTCATGAGAGTCATATTCCCAATAATCTCCGTCCTCTAGTGGATATAGATTCGCCCTGGTAGAATCCTGCGCCATAGAGCAGCATAAACACATGTTAAATAAAATAAATGTTAAAAATGATTTTCTCATTGCTTTCTTTACAACCGTTAATAACCAATAAACTCCATGTTGCATCTGCTTGCCTGATAACAACATAATTATTTATGAATACATTTTGCTAGTGTTTTAATACAAACATAAATCACCACCTCCTCTTGGTTCTGTTAACTTTAAAAATAATTAATGCTGTATATTGAAGATTAAAGTTAAGTTTAGTAAAATAAATTAACATGTTCAATCAGGGAAACCCTGATTTTTAAGGATGAAAACCCTTAGGTATGCATCAGGAAATGGATAATAACAGGTTGGCATAAAAAAAATGGAAATTATAACATTTTCCTAAGCATCTTCATCATTATTATTTTTTTCATTGTTTCCTCCTTGTATCTGGTTTATCACTATCTCAATAAAATCATCTTCTTGGTGTTTATGAAAGTACCTGATCTAAACTGAACCCAATAAACGCCGGAGCTGGAATCTATACCGTCAGAATTTCTGCCATTCCAGGTAACCGAATATTCACCGGGCAAAACCGTTTGCCGATCCAATAATTTTATCACTTCGCGGCCGGCCATATCATAAATGACTATTACAACAGCCCCCGGCCCGGGTATTTTATACCTGATGGTGGTCTCGCCATTAAATGGATTAGGATAATTCTGAAAGAGTTTAAATGTTACCGGAATAATCTCCTCTTTTTCTTTGACTGCAGTAATGCCATATTTTTTGCCATTAATAACAGCGCCTCTTTGAGTCCAATAGAAGCCATCAGCCACTGCATAAAATACCATACCAATTCCTTCTAACAGAATGTATTCATATATTGCGTACTCAAATGGTGCCATAAAACTGCTAACTTCCATAACCTGCCGAGTTTTACCAAAGGTAAAAACATCGTAGATATCAACTACTTCACTCACTAATCCAGTATCTGGAAAAATCGGGAACCATTTTTCACCTACTTGAGCATTTAACTTAAACCGGAGAAACTCTATATCTTTAAGCCAAGTATGTTCTAACACGTTTAAAGAATCATCAATCCTTACGAGAATCGTTCCATTTTCATTACTATCAAGATCTGTTTTTTCAATTTTTTTATAGGTCTTGCCATTGGGCATTAGAGTGTCCCCAATAACACGATGCGAGGCTGTGAAGATAATATCTGAAAAGATAAGTGGCCAATGAGAGTCATATTCCCAGTAATTTCCGTCCTGCAGTGGGTATAGATTCGCCCTGGTAGAATCTTGCGCCAGAGAGCAGCATAAACACATGTTATACAAAATAAATGTAAAAAATAATTTTCTCATTGCTTTCTTTACAAACGTTAATAACCAATAAACTCCATGTTGCATCTGCTTGCCTGGTAACAACATAGTACTTTATGAAGACATTTTGCTAGTATTTTAATACAAACATAAATCATCACCTCCTCTTGATTCTATTAAATGAAATAATTAGTGATTTGGATATTCTTTATTTTTTTGACCTTCTCTCTCAAAAATCTAATTATGAATAGAAAAATGGGGCGTATATTGAAGATTAAAGTTAATTTAGTGTTCATTTACGGAAATGTCAACCAGGGAAACCCTGATTTTCAAGGTCGAAAACCCTTAGGGTATGCATCAGGAAATGGATGAAAACAGGTTGGCATTTTAACTTGGATGGATAGGGAAGGGTTTTACACAATACTCATTTTCTTTAAAAATAAAAGAATTAGTAATATGATTATTTTTCTATTGGGAGATTTCTTGGATACTCTGGAGTATAACCTAAACTTCCATAATTTCTTTTTCTTTGACAATCACCAGCTCATCAACTTTACCCGAAAAGCTATCGATTACTTTTTGGATATCATCCAATTCGATATGAGCCGCATCTTTCGAAATTTCGTGATCTTTTTCTCGCTTCTTGATATGATCGTTCACATCGCGGCGGATATTTCTTAAAGCGATTTTACCATCTTCAGCTAATTTCTTCACCAATTTGACCAGGTCTTTTCTGCGCTCTTCGGTTAATACGGGAATTGGAACCCTGATAACCTGACCGTCATTCACAGGGTTTAATCCCAAATCAGATTTTAAAATTCCTTTTTCAATTTCGCCTAGCATATTTTTTTCCCAGGGCTGAATTACAAGGGTTCGAATATCCGGGACACTAATATTTGCCACCTGGTTAACAGGTACCGGGTTACCATAATATTCTACTTTTATACTGTCTAGCAGGGCAGTTGTGGCTTTCCCGGTTCGAATATGACCAAATTCATGCTTCAACGATTCAATGGTCTTATTCATTCTTATTTCAGCATCTTTATGGAATTCACTCTTCATTTTGGTCACCTGTAACTTTGGTTCCTACTTCATCGCCAAGCATTAATTGTTTAAAATTACCAGGCTTATTCATATCAAAAACGATTATGGGTAATTTGTTTTCCATACAGAGTGTTACAGCCGTAAAATCCATAACTTTCAAGCCGCGATTTAGTAGATCAATATAACTAATTTTTTTAAATCGTTTTGCATTCGGAACAATTTTGGGATCGTCAGCATAAACGCCATCTACTTTGGTTCCTTTCAATATGACACCAGCTTCAATTTCAATTGCACGAAGCGCTGCCGCCGTATCGGTTGAAAAATAGGGGCTGCCGGTTCCGGCACCAAAAATAACGATACGGCGTTTTTCAAGGTGGCGAATCGCTCGCCTTCTAATATATGGCTCCGCCAGCGCCTCCATACGAATTGCAGTCTGCACCCTCGTATGAATTCCTAAATGTTCCATGTAATTTTGGATTGCCAGTGAATTGATGACTGTTGCCAACATTCCCATTTGATCCCCAGTCACTCGACCAAATCCTTGCTCATGTGCAGATAATCCTCGGAAAATATTACCACCACCAATTACAATTCCAATTTCAACCCCAAGATCATATACACTTTTTATCTCATGTGCAATATACTTAACGACTTCAGCTTCAATTCCGAATGATTTAGAGCCCATCAGGGCTTCACCGCTTAGTTTAATGAGAATACGTTTATGAATTAGCTGACTGATGTTTCGGTCCTCCTTAACTAAGAAATTGTTTAAATATCATTCCAAATCTATTAAGCAAAATGATCTCATGAACAGCTCCATTTAGCCAAGTTGAAATCTTTCAAATCGTTTGATTACAATATTCTCACCGATTATTGCTCGAATATCAGTTACCATATCTTGAACTGTTTTTTCCGGATCTCTGATATAACTTTGTTCCAATAAACATACTTCCTGGTAGTACTTACCAAGTTTTCCCTGGGCAATTCTATCAATAAGATTGTCCGGTTTGCCCGCTTCCTTAGCCTGGCTGCGGTAGACTTCCAGCTCTTTTCCGACTATTTCCTGGCTAAGGTCTTCTTTTTGAACTACTAATGGATTTGAGGCAGCCACTTGCATGGCCATATTTCGAACGAAATTTTTAAAATCTTCATTTTTTGCAACAAAATCGGTTTCACAATTGATTTCAATTAAAACTCCCAAGCGATTTCCCGGGTGAATATATGCATCAATGATACCTTCATTCGTCATCCGTCCGGAACGTTTTTCAGCTGCAGCCATACCTTTTTTTCGTAGATAATCGATTGCCTTTTCAACGTCACCCTTACTTTCTTGAAGCGCATTCTTGCAATCCATCATCCCTGCACCGGTTTTTTCTCTTAATTCTTTCACCATTGCAGCTGTAATCGACATTCTAATAAAACTCCTTCCTAATATTCTAATTACTATTAAAAAGCACTCATTAAAACGAGTGCTTTAAAAATCAAATTCAATTTTTTTCGTGCAACACGGTTCATTAAGCCTCTTTGCTTTCTTCAGCTTTTTCTTCTTTTTCTTCCTCCTCTTCAGCCTCTACTTCTTTAGCTATCTTAAGCTCTTCCATACTTTCTAAAATCGCATCCGTAAAAGCATGGGTAATCAATCCAATGGATTTAAATGCATCATCATTTGCCGGAATCGGATAATCAATTTCTTCAGGATTACAATTGGTATCTAATATCGCAAATACAGGAATATTCAGTTTTTTAGCTTCTGCTACTGCTATATCTTCCTTCTTGGGATCAACAATAAAAACTGCTCCAGGCAAGAGATTCATTTCTTTAATACCCCCAAGGAATTTTTCCATTTTTTCCAGTTCTCTTGTCAAACTCAAAATTTCTTTTTTTGTGATTTTCTCAAAGGTTCCATCAATAGCCATCTTTTCAAGGTTTTTTAAATGCTTTACGCTCTTTTTTATTGTACTAAAATTGGTAAGCGTACCCCCAAGCCATCTTTCGGTTACAAAAAACATTTCGCATCTTTCAGCTTGTGAACGTATAATATCCCTGGCTTGTTTTTTCGTTCCAACAAAAAGTACTTTTTCACCACGATTAACAATTTCTTTAATAGCATCGAAAACAATATTTAATGATACTAATGATTTTTTCAAATCGATGATGTGAATCCCGTTCCGCTCCATAAAAATATAACGTTTCATCTTGGGATTCCATTTTCGGGTAAGATGCCCAAAATGAGACCCGGCCATTAAAAGTTGTTCTAACAATACTTCCGGCATTAAATTTCTCCTGATAGTCTGATAAATATATTTATAATTTTATCTCTTTGAAAATTGAAAACGCTTACGCGCTTTGGGTTGGCCGTATTTCTTACGTTCAACCATGCGAGGATCTCGAGTTAAAAAACCTGCCTTTTTTAAGGGTGGCCGCATTTCATCATTTATCTGCAGCAACGCCCGTGAAATTCCCAGGCGTAACGCCCCGGCTTGACCTGATAAACCACCGCCATTGACAGTTGCGCTAATATCATATTGACCACTGGTTTCGGTAACTTCAAAAGGTTGTTCGATTACCATTTTTAATGTCTCTCGCTTAAAATGATCGAGAAGAGATCTGCCATTTATTTTGAACTCTCCCGATCCGGGAGTCATCCAAACACGAGCAACGGATTCTTTTCGCCGGCCAGTGGCGTAATATCTAATATCTTTCATTCATTAACTCCAATTCAATTTAAGCTTTAATTTCCAGAGCTTCAGGTTTTTGAGCACTATGCGGGTGATTTGATCCAGCATAAATGCGCAACTTTGTCATTATTTGGCGTCCAAGACTGTTATGAGGTATCATACCCCATATCGCAAATTTAATGATGCGATCCGGGTGTTCATCACGTAATTTATTCGCAATAATTGTTTTTAAGCCGCCCGGATAAGTCGTATGATGATGGTATGCTTTCTGATTCCATTTACGCCCGGTAAGCCTTATTTTTTCTGCATTGATAATTACAATATGATCCCCCGTATCCACATGGGGAGTAAAAATGGGGTTATGCTTTCCTCGTAACATTATCGCTGCTTTTGTTGCCAATCTTCCCAGGACTTGATCCTCAGCATCGATCACATACCATTTTCTTTCAACTTCTTCTTTTTTGGCAGAAAATGTTTTCAACATCTAACTCCTTTAAATTTCATATCTTATGTAAGTTTTAGAAACCTCTAATTCCAAAGCTGTTAAATGTAATAAAGATTGTTTGGTTTGTCAACAGCAATTGTTGGACAAATGCTAAAGGTAAAAATTTGAGGATAGCGTCTAGAAACTTGGGAACTGGATGTTGGAAACTGGATGAAAATAATAAATACAAAATTATAAAAAGCAAAATACAAAATAAATTTCAAGCTTAATCATCAAAAGCAATCGCAGACGTCTATCCTCTAAAATTTTCTAATTATCAAATTTTTGCACTTACAACTTCAGGCGTTTTAAGAACTTATTTCTCACGTTTACCATTTTCCCAATAACCGATCATCTTATAAAGCAATTTCGCAATCATAAAACCAGATGCATGGTCATTCTCTCGAGGTGCATATTCAACAACATCTAATCCGACCACTTCTTTTTCAGAAAACACATGTTTCAAAAATTGAAGTGTTGGGTACCAAAGTTCTCCACCCGGCTCCGGTGTACCAGTTGCAGGCATGATTGAAATATCGAAATAATCCACATCCAATGTTATATAAACCGGGTCTTGAATCGAGTCTAAGACTTCATGCATCCAGTCGGTATTACCAGCCATTTGTTGTGCAAAGCAGATTGGTAAATTATTTTTTTTAATGAATACGCTTTCTTCGTTTGATAACGATCGGATACCCACACTTGAAAAGGTAGCTAATTCATGAATTCTTGCCATAACACAAGCATGATTATAAGGAGATCCCTTATACTCTTGACGAAGATCTGCATGGGCATCAAGCTGTAGAACCTGCAAATTTGGATATTTCTCCAAATGGGCTTTGACTATTGGGAATGTAATTGTATGTTCGCCCCCAAGTGAACAAAGATATTTATTATCGGACAAATAGTCTTTGACAGTTGAATAGATAAGATCAATGCAATTTTTCACGTTTAAATTCTGAGGAAATGTGAGTGATGGCAAAGTAGCAATCCCAGCTAAATAATGTTCCTTATTTAACTCTTCGTCATAGAGTTCAACCTGGTTTGATGCTTCTAATATCGATTCGGGTCCGAATTCCGTACCTTTACCGTAAGTAGTCGTTCTTTCGTAAGGAATGGGGAATATACAATATTTTGCTGATTCCAAATTTGAGTATTTAGGATCTAATCCAAGAAAATTTAACATTTCCGATTTCAAAGATATTAAGGGTTCTAAAGTTCTTCATAAATATCCCCAAAATAAATATAACTACTTATCATTATAAAACTTATGCTATCAAAACCGCAGCTGCAACGACAGTAGTCCAAAGCCGGTTTTTATCACCCAGAGCTGTTTGAGTTATATTTCGGGTTCTGACAATTTTTCCACTAATCTTCCACTGCTCTCTTTTTTCATCCCAACTTTTATCCGGGTCAAATTCCACTCCTAATATTGTGGCGAGCATTTCAGCAGCTAAATCTTCGGCATAATTGCCGGAAGTATTATCATTTTCACCAAAGCTATGATGTTCGGATAAATAGCCATATTGATTTTTGTCTTTTGGTATGGCAAGACCAATCGATGCCGCCATTAATCGGCGAGGTTCGTTGGTTTCACTTTGACTCATAACACAAGGGACGATCTGGCCAGGAGTTATTTTGCCAAGTCCAACCTTCTTTGATATTACATGGCACCCGGCCGGGAAAATACTGGAAACTCGAATTAAATTATACTCGGCAATTTCTGCTTTTCGAAGGGCCAACTCAAAACTTGCAAGTTTTTCCTTATGACGACCCACTCCACGTGTTAAGAATATTTCCTTAGGAACTGTAAACAATTTTATTTATTTTCTTTCATATTTTTACATTTCACAGTACCACAACCCATGATTGTACACTCCAAATGATTTTCCAATTAAAGTCCATTTGTCGAATGGCGTATTTCGAGAATTTGATTTAAATGTAGATTTATCCACTTTCCACTCTAAATTTTGATCCAGAATGGAAATGTTCGCTTTTTCTCCTTCTTTTATTTCAGGAACCGGTAATTTTAAAATTCGCCTGGGATTAATAGCCATTTTTTCAACAATATCCACCAGTGAAAGATGTCCTTCTGCAACCAAAAACTTCATCACTAAACCAACTGAAGTTTCCAAACCAATCATACCGGGAGCTGCAGCAGAAAATTCAACGTCTTTTTCTTCGATTGAATGAGGCGCATGATCTGTTACAATGGCATCGATTGTGCCGTCCTTTAATCCTTCAATAATTTTTTCAATATCTTTCTCAGTTCGGATCGGAGGATTCACACGTAGATTTGAATCAAAAGCCCGGATTGCTTCATCGGTCAATACAAAATGATGCGTGCAAACCTCGGCTGTTACCTGAATGCCCTTTTTCTTTGCTTCCCGGACCAGTTCTACTGACTTGCCACTTGATATATGAGCAATATGAACATGGCCTCCGGTAAATTCAGCCAGCATAATATTGCGAGCAACAATAAGATCCTCCGCAACAGTTGGAGCGCCTGGCAGGCCCAACAAGGTTGAAATTTTACTTTCATTCATTACTTTATCACGGACGAGTGAAGGATCCTCACAATGATCTATAATCGGGACACCGAACATTTTGCTATATTCCAGGGCATATCGCATCATTTCAGCAGTTGCAACCGTATCGCCGTCGTCTGAGAATGCTACGGCTCCTGCATCTAACATATCCCCCATTTCCGTAAGTTCTCTTCCGGCGCGATCCTTCGTAACAGCTCCAATCGGAAAAACATCTACCAGCAAATCTTTTGCTTGTTTTTTCACAAAATCAATTTGACTACGGTGGTGTAAAGCCGGGCTTGTATTGGGCATGCAGCATACAGCTGTAAATCCCCCGGCCATCGCCGATTGGCAACCGGAAACAATCGTCTCCTCATCTTCTCTACCTGGTTCTCTAAGGTGAATATGCATGTCAATTAAGCCAGGCATGATGAACTTTCCACTGACATCTATAAGTTCAAGATTTGCGCCAATACCTGGAATCTGTCCAATCTTTTTGATAATACCATTTTCAATCAATAAATCTGAGGTTTTAAATTCTTTTGAGGTTGAATCATAAACTCTTCCTCCCTTAAACAGAATATTTTCAACATTATGCATCTAACTTGACCTTAATATTATCTTCAACTTAATCCATAGACTGATTAATTTGATTCCATCAATTCACTTACGCCAACGACATGGTAGAGTGCGGCCATTCGAATTGCCACTCCGTTTGTTACTTGTTGTAAAATAACCGAATGTTTACTATCTGCAACTTCAGAATCGATTTCCACGCCCCGGTTTATCGGTCCAGGGTGCATGATGACAATATCCCGACCAACCTTTTTCAGCCTGTCCATTGTGAGACCGAATAGATTACGGTATTCTCTTAAACTTGGGAATAGCCCGGATTCCTGCCTTTCGAGTTGAATCCGTAAAATATTTACCGCATCGGCTTCAGATAAAGCATCATCTAAGTTGTTCACCATCCTGACTCCCAAAGATTCTGCTTCAAATGGCAATAGTGTCGCAGGACCACAAACGGACACATTAGCACCCATTGTTATCAGGCCATGAATGTTTGACCGGGCTACCCGGCTGTGAGCCACATCTCCAACGATAAGCACATTTAAATTTTCTAAACTTTCGAAATGCTCTTTTAATGTAAAAATGTCTAACAATCCTTGCGTCGGATGTTCATGTGCTCCATCGCCTGCATTAATCACTGATGATTCCAGACAATTGGCTAGAAAGTGTGCAGCTCCGGGTGCGGAATGTCGAATAACAACTACATTAATTTTCATAGCTTCAATATTACATGCCGTATCTTTCAGCGTTTCTCCTTTCAGAACACTGGAAGAAGATGCGGTAAAATTGAGCGTATCTGCAGACAGGCGTTTCTCTGCAAGTTCAAAAGCTATTCGGGTTCTTGTAGACGGCTCAAAAAACAGATTCACAACTGTAATCCCACGTAGTGTAGGAACTTTGGGTATCTTACGGGAGAGTACTTCAAGAAAGGATTTCGCCGTATCCAGATAGGATTGAATTTCTTCACGGGGCATCCCCTCTAAACCCAACAAATGTTTGCGCGTTTGCATATTTTATTTATTAAAGTCCTTACAATTTCTTTGGATTAAAATGTCGGTTTATCAACTTCTACTAGAAAGACCGCATTTTCATCATCTTCTTCTATTACTTTTACTCGAATTTCTTCGCCATGGGATGTCGGATAATTCTTACCAACAAAATCCGGCCGGATCGGTAATTCTCGATGACCGCGATCTACCAATACAGCCAATTGAATTGTCGCCGGGCGTCCAAAATCCATTAAAGCGTCTAAAGCCGAACGAACAGTTCTGCCCGTAAAGAGCACATCATCAACCAAAACCAAATTTTTGCCATCAATTTCAAATGGAATATCAGTCACATGAACTTGTGGTTGTTTAAATTTAAAATCATCTCGATAAAGAGTAACATCCAAAATTCCAAAAGGAATGGCAGTTGATTCAATTTCTGAAATCTTATTTTTGATGCGTTGGCCAATGTATACACCACGAGTCCGGATGCCAATGACACATAAATTCTCTGTGCCTTTATTATGCTCTATAATTTCATGAGATAAACGTGTAACTGTTCGCTCCAAGTCTTTATGGTCCATCAACTTTGACTTTATTCGTTTGATCATAAGCTCACCTTGCGGACATAAAAAAACCTCCAGTTTAAAAGAGGTGGGATTTCCGGAGGATTAATTCTCCGAATTGACCCTTGCCATCTCACTGGATTGGTTTAAAGGGTTTAAATTCGGAGATAATAATATGACAACGCAAAAGAGATGTCAAGCTAATAATGAACGATAATTGACTATCTTATTTATTTTATCGGCATTTGCGTTTTTACTACAAACAATTATTTAAGAATTAATCAAATTGTCATTTCAAACAGCATATTTGAGAATGTGGTCCACCATAATGAGTTTTTGCAAAAAATAATCACGGTTCTTTAGTTAATTCCCCTCAGATTAAAAATTATTTACTTGAAATCCTTCATGATAGAAACGAACGATTCTTATGTGACGTATCCCCACTCAATAATTTCATCATGTAATTTTGGTTCGTCTTTAAATATTTCCAATATGATTGCCATGGAAGCATCTTCACTCTGAAGATCAGATATAAAGGAATTTAGATCAAGATTTCCAGGAATATCATTCATGTGTCCCTCTTTCTTTAAATCCAACACATGCAGTATATAGCTTTCTTTGAATAACCAAATCGCTTTTTCCATATCATCAATCGCTTTGACAGGAAACATAATTGCCATGTAAGGTGTCCAGAGATGGAATTTAGCAATTTTGTGCTTAATTAAATAGTTAATGGCTGTTTTCGGAAAAAGAATATCTGCAACCCCCATAGTGTGAACGTGACCCAGATCTTTGCCGGCAACCTTAAACTCAGTTCCATTAATATGATTTGGATTGCATTGAATACCTGGAAATTTCTCCACGGCTTCTGCAATTGGTTGATAGAATTCCGATTGAATAATTGTGCTTGAAGTCCTTTTCAAGGCAATGAATCCATTCAAAAAATAAATAAACTGGCAGTTGCAAAACCTAAATCCGGAGTGGTTAATTTAATTATAAAAGTTGTAAGACTAAATTTCAAGATTTTTTTGAAGATTGGTATTAATAGAACTTTCGGAAGATGATTGCTTGTAATTAATTTGACTCTGCAATGAAGCTAAGTTGATGTTAAAGTTCAAGAAACTGCCCCTTGCAATCTCCCAACACGTCGTACTAGTTCGGACCCATCTGCGCCCATGTTCCAGCCTGGGTATTGTAGACCCAGGTCTCGTTGTCGTATCTTAACCCGCGCGGCCCTCCACCGAAAACCACCACATTCTGCGACGCTTTGTCGAAGGCCATCGCCAGGCGATAACGGACGCCCAGTTCGGGATCCCTGTCGAGGGCTTTCCATGTTCGCGTAGAATAATCGAACGCCGAGAACGATTCATTGACCATGTAGAGCGTGCGGTTCAGGTTCGAAGCATAGACCATGAACGGGTGATGATCAGGCTGCACGTCTCCGGAGTACTTGATGGCTTCCCATGAATTCGAATTGGTATCGTAAGCCCACATGCTCGCGGCCGCATCCGACGGACTTCCGGAGAAAGCCAGAACGCGGTCGGCCGCGCTGTCATACGACATTGCGAAATACGCACGGCCAGAAGGATTGACATCCGGATTCATCTCAGCCCAGGCATTGGAATTGAAGTCGTAGGTCCAGGTCGAATTGAACCACTCTGCTTTTTTTAAGCCCTCTGTGAAATCCGCTCCCCCGAACAGAACGATTCGATCGGATTCCGAATCATACGCCATACGCGCTCCCATGAGTCCAAACGGAGTTGGTGTCGGATTCATGATTGTCCAAATGCCGCTCGAAACGTCGAAAGCCCAGGTTTCGGACAGTCGAACAAGTCCCATGGGAGCCGAAGAATCCAGTCTCGAGTTGAAGAGAAAAATGATACGATCCGACTCGGCATCGTAGGCCGCTGCCATCCCTCCTGCTTTAACAGGATGCACATCTGTTTCGAACCGCGTCCAGCTATTCCCGGCTACGTTGTACGACCAAGTCGCTTCGTAGGAGAAGCGCGAGTTGCTTTCTCCGCCGAACATGATCATAGACCCTGTCGGGTGATGAGGAACAAGCAGCGTGGCGCCGAGAGCAGCCGGATAGTCAAGAAAATCATCAGGGGTCGAGGAGTCAGAACAAGCGAAGACTGCAAACAAAAGAAGGATAGCCAGATATCTCATCGAGAGATGAGAATGCCTGTTCACGCATGAATTACTACAATTTTTGGTGACTAGCGAATTTAGAGTACTCATGATTTTCCTCCATAATTGTAATGAAAATAGAGTCCTATGTTATACCTCTGCGGCAAAGCGGTTCATGACAGCAAATTATGATATGGTTAACGAGACAATACCTCCATTGTTTTTGCCCTCCCCAGTAAAACAGACTTATTTTCATATAACTGTTCACTTTCAGCAGCATTCAGCATCCATTGAGCCAAATCGCCGCGACGAACAACAGATAATAGTGTATACCGGTTTGTAGTGCCTACCTTTCCAGTTGGAGCGCCAGGCACAAGTGTTACGGGACGAACCGCTAAGGAATTGATATCAGTATGTTCTATTATACGTTCTGCATTCTCCAAGTCTTTGTAAGCAATACGTATATTTCCCAAACTAACCATTCTTCTTACCAGCGAACTCAATTGCATTTGACTCGAACCAACACCACCGGCGCTGATCCAAATAAAACGATATTCTTTTGATTTTTGCATGCAATCAGTCAGGTGCTTCGTCACACTTTCAATGAGATTAGGCGGTGACAACAATTTCCCCCACGGAGTTAAGTTTGCCCGCCTTAGACCCAGACAGGAGATGATGATGCCGTGGTCGGCAATAATTGAACGGACAAATTCCGGATCTGTAACCTGGCCGCGCACTATTGGAACATCGGCTGGCGGAACATAATTTGACTCATCCCGAACAATTGCAGTGACATCGTGGCCGCGTTCCTTGGCTAATCGCACTACCCAACTTCCACACCGGCCTGAAGCACCAAGTACAATAAGTTTAATTTGATTCATCTAGAGATTCCTAACCAATAATAGACCCGCTAAAACGGGTGTTATAACATTTATGATTATGTAAAATTATAGTCCGATTCAGACACTCGCGTAATTTTTATCAATGATAGTTTGGTAAACCGAACCAAATTTTTTGAATTATGAAGGATACCCTGGAAACCGAAATTTTAGCCATTCAAATTTATTATCCTCAGATTTCATTAGATATCTAACAAGTAATCACCGGCGCTGTTAACTATAGTTTTTTAATATTTTTTTCAAATGATGTCACTTTTGGCGATTTTTTCCCTTTGCCGGGCTCAATACTGTGTCCTTCTGATTTAAGGTATTTTATCTGCTTTACGGCGCCACCCGGAAATTTAATATTAATGGCCCCGTCTGGTTTTAATACTCTCCAATAGGGTGTTACCTTATCCTTTTTGGCAGGTCTTTCTTCTTCCGCAGCTAAAGCAACGAATTTCAAGAAAATTCCTGTCGGAATTGCAGCAGTTACTTGAACATTTTTCTCTTTAGCCAAAGCCTCTCTGATAATGTCGTTTGTCAACAATTCACCTTTTTGGGTTTTGTTTATGAGTCGTTCAATGTCTAATGCATTTGGAATAAGTATCATTCCTTTACCTAATTTTTCTTCCCATTCAGGGGTAATCTCATGAAACTTTTCTTCAATTTCATTTACTTTTTCCCGCCAGGACTTCTTTTTTACCATAACGTTCTCCTTATTAAATTACGATAATTTTTATCCTTTTTGGTCTGTCCAAACTGCATATTCATTTCCATTTGGATCAGTAAAATGGAACCTGCGGCCTCCAGGAAAGGAATATGTTGGCTTTATAATTTTTCCACCCGCCTTTTCTATTTTTGACTGGGTCTTCTCTATCTCTTTACTGTAAAAAACGATAAGAGCACCACCTTTGTCAGTAGAAGAATTTAAGTCTGATTTAAAAAAACCACCATCCAGGCCTGCATTTAAAAAAGATGTGTATTCAGGTCCATAGTCAACAAATGACCAACCAAATACTGCTGTAAAAAATGCTTTAACTGCCTCTATATCCTTAGCAGGAAATTCAACATAGTTTATCTTTTCGTGCTTATTCACATCGCCTCCTTTTGTTGATGCCTCTTGGTTTTTTGCACATCCATTTGAACCAACGATCAATATTAATGCAATTATTTCGATTAATTTTTTCATAGAACTCCTTTTTAAATATAACTATTAACTACTGTTTTATTAAAATATAATAGAAATTAGAATTATTTAAGTCTGTATAGCCTGCCTTGGAAATCAACTGAATTAAATGTTAGACATAAGTTTTCTAGCGCTAACAATGAGTATCCCAATGTGCCAACGCCTTATTAAAGTGAACCCACAATCCGCCGCCCGATGAGTACTATCTCACCCGTTGCTCCAAGACGCGCCTCTTCCTTGAAAATACTTTCCAGGAATTCAGTGGCCCGTGGTGTCTCAGGGAGCACAGGAACCAGGTAACGATAAAGATAAGGAACTATAAGAGTTTCCCGAATGATGAAGTCTTCCGCTATGGCTTGAGTCATCGTAGTTATTGTGTGAAGATCGTGATCATGGCACTTATGCCAAACAATAACCGCATCATCTGCTTCGAGTAAATCGGTAACAAGCGCCCCGCGGACCGGGTTAATGAGGCTCCTGCCTGTTGGAGAGCGGAGAGTTTCCAGAAACCAGCTGATCGTATTCTCATCCGCCTCATGGTAGGAGAAGTCTTCAACGAGAAGGACGCCTTTCTCATTGAGAAGTTCATGCGCCTTGCGAACTGCCGGGAAAATTGGGGTGATGTGATGTAGCGACCGGGTAAAAACGATCGTATCAACAGCGTCACACTCAAAGGCAGGCCATGTAGCCCACACAGCCGGAACGCCGCGCTCTTGCGCCCGGGCAACGACCTCCTGGTTCGCATCCACTCCAGTCACGATGTAGCCATGGTCGAGAAGAACTTTGGCTACGTCCCCTTCACCACAGCCGATCTCCAGTACCACCGCCTTCATCGCCGAGTGGGACATCACAAACGCTGCCGTTTCGTGGGTCGGCACATCAACTGGCTTTTTTACAGGATCTGCTGGCACCATCCTTTTTCACCAAAACTAAAAAACTCTAAAAACTCAAATAAAATACTAAAAAAATAAAGCCAAATAAGCGGCCAAGTTCAACCAAACTTTCCACATCGATCCTAAAAACTGGATCAAAGTGCGAACCGTTATCGTTAGTCGGCACTCAATATATTCTCTGATGACATAGCTTTGATTGATGTTTAGCAGCAGCTTCGCTTTTACCCCCGATCATTGTTAACACAACACCTGCAATCATAAATTCAATTGTTACCATAAAGTGTTGCAAGTGAATTGGGAATATCTAGAACGGCATAATTACCTATTGCATAAGTTATTTACTATCATACTGGTATAAAAGCCACGCGGACACCTTTGTGAAGCCGCATGCCTGTCTTCGTCAAACATTATAAAATTTTGGTAGTTGACCATTGACAGACGAAAATTCAGTTGATGCCATCAACTTTTGCTTCCCACACCTGATCGGTGCGACAAAGCTTCAGTAAGTGAAGATAATAGAAACATCCCCAATAAAGTCATGGAATATTTATATAAAATGCACCCCGATATTAAGGAGAAAGCAATGCGCTTGATTTCTATTTATGTAATTAATATCGGGATGCCTAATTTTCAATATGATTATGATCGCCACTAATTAGAAATTGGTTATGTTCATTACAAATATCTTCGTAAGATTGTTCAATTGTAAATTTGCGCCCTAACAATTATTTAGTATATACAATAATTAGTATAAACGACTATTTGTATATACAATTATATTTTACCAATGTCAACTATTAAAATTCCCTTTTACAGTGCCTCATTATGTATCGGTAACAAGCGCATCAGGGGTTGGGCGAATGAGGGTCTTTGCAGGTAAGAGATCCGAACCTAAAACTCTGAAAACTCAAAAATAATATTAAAAAAATAAAACCAAATACTCGGCCAGGTTCAACGAAACATTGCACATCGATCTTAAAAAAAAATAGGATGGAAATAACATTGGGAGCTCCGCCATGTCAACCCCATATTAGTAGGAGCTGAAATGCCTTTTCGTAAATCTCGTCCTTTTCTTTAAAGTAAATGAATTGTAAAACCAAAAATTTAGAATTAATCGTTACCAACTAATAATCATTTTTGCAAATCGATCAATATTTTCTTACCGCAGTTCGAGTTTAATGGAGCCTGAATCCACAATATCATCATTCCAATTCACATTCGATCCCACAGCCGCGATGATATTCAGTTTTTTAGATTCGTCCAGGTCGGTGCGCTTGAATCCAAAGATGAAGCTTTTGCTTTCATGGTCAATTCCAAATGTAATATTGTTTGAACCAAGTTTAAGGAACCAGGTCTTCCTTGCATGGAAATCTGTACAAATGCCAACAAAACCACTATAATAACCACTACCAGCGTGGGTAACCCAAACACTCACAAGTTTGTCATACCGGAACTTGTTGTTTCCGCCCCACCAGAAAGATCCGTTTTGTGGATTTTCGTCGACATCAACTACCAGATTCAGACCAAATCCATTCAATTCGGGCATTTCATAAACGTCAATTTTAAACCAAAGCGAATCATTTTTCTGGTCATAAAAGTAATATAAGGCGCGTGCATCCGGGAGTTCGGGTTTACCGTCCCCTTTGGGATCGTTGGCCAATTGTGTCCAATTCACATTTTTAAAGTTTCTGGTTGCAATGGGTCTTTGAAGCTCAACTGCCGGCATTCTATTGACAACTAGGTACTCAAAGTCAGGGCGCAGTGATAAGACTTTATCGATAATCTCCTTTGCCTGGTCTCGGTTTCCTTCATTGATATAAAATCCGGCAAGGAATGCGTAAGGCCAAACCTGCCACCAATCGGCCAACCACCTTTGGTTATCTGTCTCATTTTCAAAAGTGTTGATTGCACTCTGTGCATAGTTGATGCTCAAGTCCCGACGGCCGGAAAAACTTGCTTGTAAACTCTTAAAGAAAGCGATGTGAGGATTATCCGGAGAAATGGCTTCTGCTTTCTCTACGGCAGCATTCATTTTCGAAGAATACTGCTGATAGTTTGGCCGATCTAAAAACGATAGGAAAAAGTAGCTTAAGGCAGATATTACATGTGCATCGACTAAATCTGGTTTTAGCTCGAGTGCTTTATCGAGATTCTTAATGACCCGAGGCAAGAGTGTGTTACCATTCTTCATTATTTCCGGGATAGACCAGAATAGCTGAAAATCAGCAAAGCCAATATAGTAATGGGAAAACGAAGCAAGCTCCGCATCTTTCTGAAATGCTTCCTTTTTTAAGAGACGCTCAAAGCGGCTGCGTGCCAGCTGGATTCCCAGGCTGTCCGTTCGGATGCTAGCATCCATCACTTGAATTTCGGCCAATTTTAGTTCCTTCCTGAGATGTGATGTATCTGTTGCTTGAATAGATGACAGGAAGAGAGTCATGTTAATCAACATTAGTACAGCTAAACACTTCATATTGCCTCCAAAGATTTTTTCCTTAAATATCATGAACAAACCATTTCATTTTTGTGCATCAAAACTGGTCGAGAGCCTTAATTACAATTCGTCTACGGCCCTTGCTGGCCAGGCGGATCAGCTTCTTTATGGAAGAAATTTAGAAAAGAATGTCTTACTTGTCGTCAATCCCTACACACCTTAACACATTTCTAATAATTTAAGCCTAAGAAATTTTGGCAGAGAGTTTACGACCATGGCTGGTTATATAACTATTGTCGGTTACCCGGTGATTTTTTGAAGAAGACAAAAAAGATAACGGTGAATAATCAAAGACGTGCAACATTTTGAAAAGTGAGATGTCTACTGCAAGATGTCGACTAATGCAATTGGTTCTGACGATAGAACAAATCCCCTAATAATAAATCAAATCAATAATATTTTATTACTTAATTTCAGGAGACATTATGGAATTATCTATTAAGGGTCTGTCCAAAACATATTCAAACGGGGTGGCAGCCCTGAAAAACGTGGATTTACTTATCCCGACAGGTATGTTTGGTTTGCTGGGACCTAACGGCGCAGGAAAATCTACCCTCATGAGAATATTGGCGACTTTGCAGGAAGCAGATTCGGGAACGGCAGCACTTGGAGATATCGATATTCTCAAGAACAAGATGCAGGTTAAAAAACTTCTTGGATACTTGCCGCAGGAATTTGGTTTTTATCCGAAGGCAAAAGCGGGTAAACTACTCGAACATTTTGCAGAATTGAAGGGCGTAACAGATACAAAGGAGAGGAAAGGACTTGTTGAAGAATTACTGCACAGGGTCAATTTGTGGAATGAAAAAAATATGAAATTGGGTTCATTTTCTGGCGGAATGAAACAAAGATTCGGAATAGCGATTGTACTGATTGGAAATCCAAAACTGATTATTGTAGATGAGCCTACAGCCGGTTTAGACCCTTCGGAAAGGCAAAGATTTCTGAATCTCTTGAGTGAAATAGGTGAAAACGTCGTAATTATTCTCTCTACCCACATAGTAGATGATGTAAATGATATTTGTACTAATATGGCGATTATCAATAAGGGAGAGATATTGCTAAAAGGAGAACCCATAGTATTGAAAAATAGGATCAAAGATAAAATCTGGCAAATGGAAATCGATAAACCCGACTTACCCAAATATCAGGAAAAGTATGACGTGATATCTACGCGACTCACCGGGGGTAAAACAGTATTAAATGTATATTCCGATACTAAGCCGGATAATTTGTTCAAACCGATCGACCCTACATTTGAGGATGTTTACTTTCAAACTATGAAAACTCTTAACAAACCGGAGAATTAGATTGAATAATTTTAAATCAATTTATTTATTTGAGATCAAATCACATTTTACCCGGATAGCGAATTACATATTCTTTCTGCTTCTGGGATTCTTTGCTTTTATGAACACGATTAATACCGATCCCCAAAGCACATTTATTTACCAAACCGGTCAGAACTATCATAATGCGCCCATTATAGTGGCATTTGTAATGACTTATCTAAGTATTTTTGGTCTGATATTTTCCGTTACGATCGTTTCACCAGGAATTTACAAAGATTTTTCGTCTCAGTCCCATAATTTCTTTTTTACGACTCATATTAAAAAGTCCGAATATATCGCGGGAAGATTTCTGGGGGGGCTTACAATCAATGTTTTTGTTTACTTTGGTACAATTATAGGATTTATTCTAGGATCTGCATTTCTTGATCCGTCATTAGTCGGACCACATACATTGAAAGTTTATTTTCTCCCAATAGTTTTATTTGTCATACCTAACTTGTTCTTATTCGGCATTTTGTTTTTTGCCATTTCATCACTGACCCGCAGTATTTTAGGAACATATATAATTTCGATAGTCGTAATGGTCCTATTTGCATTTATCCAGGGAAGCAGCGATTCATTCACAAACCAGACGATTAAATCACTCATAGACCCGTTCGGAGTTAATGCATTATCTTATTCGGTACAATTTTGGTCTGTGGCGGAGAAAAATTTATTTGGTATACCCTTAAATAATATGGTCCTGCTTAACAGGCTTCTCTGGTTTAGTGTGGGACTAGTGATCTTCATTTTTACTTACCACAGATTTAAATTCGTGGACAGCCTGGAAAAGAAAAAAAGTAAAAAGCTTGCCTACGACCCGGCACCGGAATTTGAAATGGTAAAATATTTCGGAAAATTAAAAGAAGTAAATTTGAATTACACCTTGTCTGCAAATATTCAAAAAATATTCAAAGTCGTTATTACCGAATTCAAGAGGATTGTGTTTCACCCTGCATTTATTATCATAACGTTACTCGCAATTAACCAGGCGTATCATAATTTTGTCGTTAACGCTGGTCCTAATGGCAGTAATGTTTACCCGTTTACTTCATTTTATTTAATACAATCCGGAAAACTATTTTTTTATATGATTCCCATCGCAATATTTTTTTCGGGGGTTTTGATTTGGAGAGAATATGATTTTAAGTCGAACGAAATGTATGATGTAATTCCCTTAAGCAATGCGGCGGTTTACGTTTCCAAACTGTTCTCGCTTTTATTGATACAAACGTACTTTGTCACCATTATTATGATTACGGGGATTTTTGCACAAGTGGTGGTGTTTGGATTTACAGATATTGAACTGCAGCTATATTTGAAAACGTTATATGGTATTGATCTTCCATACTACTGGCATATGGGTGTAGCAGCAATGTTTTTCCATATACTATCGGGTAATAAATATACGGGCTATTTTTTTGCCACAGGCTATATTGTTCTGAATTTATTATTACTTCAGACATTCGAAGTAACCACCCCCATGTCAAGTTTCGGGTCGATACCGGCATATATTTATTCAAATTTGAACGGTTTCGGTCATTATGCTGCAGCCATAACATGGTACAGGCTGTATTGGTTGTTCGGTGGGCTGGTTATAGTTTCACTCAGCTATCAACTCTGGAAAAGAGGATATGAATCCAATTTGAGAAAAAGAATAAAAATCGCAAAATACAATCTAAACAAATTTACTTTAGCCGGTGTCTTCGGTTGCATGCTTTTATTCTTTATTACAGGTTCATTTATCTATTATAATACGAGAATGCTGAACAAATTAGTTACAACCGAACAGACTGAAAAAAGACTGGTTGACTACGAGGTTTCTTACAGTTCCTATAAGGATTATCCTCAACCGGTGATATCTATAATCAATACTGAAATAGATATTTATGCCAAAGACAGATCCGCCTTTATAAGAGGGTCATATGTTCTCCAAAATAAGACAAGTGTGGTAATAGATACAGTTCTCGTAACCATATCGCCAAGAAGATTATCGACAATAAATTTTCTAAAACTCGACAGGCCACATCGAACCGCACATGTAAATAAAGATATTTCTGTTTACAAATTTGTACCTGAAATAGGAATGCAACCCGGAGAGACTCTGAAATTAGAATTTGACTTTGAAATACTCAACAAGGGATTTGTTGAGGCGGGCGCCAACAACAGAATCGTTGCAAACGGTTCATATATCGATAATTTCCCTTTTTCTTTTCCCGCATATTTTCCCACTATCGGATATAATCAGCTCTTCGAATTAATTAATAATGAGACCAGAAGCGAATACGGACTTCCACCCAAGAGAAGATTGCCTGATGCTGCAGATCCAAAGGCGATTAACAAAAGCTTCAATGATTTGATAACGTATGAGACTGTTATCAGTACCGATTCGGATCAAATGGGTATAGCGACCGGTAAACTGCAAAGAAAATGGGTAGCAAATAACAGGAATTATTATCATTACAAAATCGACAGGCCGTTTAGTAACGCTTTGGTATTTGTGTCCGGTAGATATGAAAAATATGAGGAAGAACACAATGGCTTGACAATGGAAATTTATTATGATAAGAAGCACAAATATAACATTATGAGTATGATAAGAGGTATAAAGGCTTCTCTTTCTTACTCGAATGAGAATTTCGGGTTTCGGTATCCCTACGAAGTGGTCAGAGTGGTCGAAGTTCCCGCCTACGGGATAATAGGTGGGACAGCCCGGTCGCATCCAACCATCTTTACGTGGAACGAAACGGGCGGGTTTATCAGTAATTTAGAGGATCCGAATTCGCTCGACGTAGTATTTAATACAACAACACACGAGATGGCGCATCAATGGTGGGCACATATTGTCAGACCGGCAAACGTAGAAGGATTGGGAATCATGGCAGAATCGATCGCACAGTATGTGCGGTTGATGTGTATGAAAGAAGAGTTTGGAATCGAAAAAACAAGACGTTTCCTGAGAAGCGAGATGAATTCCTATTTTTTTTCGCGTGGAAGAGCATTGTTTGGCGAACCGACATTAATTCATGCAACGAATGAAGGGTATATTAATTACCGCAAAGGGTCCGTCGTTATGTACGCATTGCAGGATTTTTTAGGAGAGGAAAATGTGAACAGGGCATTGGCAAATATCGTAATAAAGTATGGGCTAAAAGACGAACCGTTTCCGACTGTTTTAAATCTAGTCGATCAACTCAGGGCTGTCACACCGGATTCGCTTCAATACGTTATAACCGATAATTTTGAGTACATTACTCTTTATGCAAACAAGGCGCTTGAGTCTAATTTTGAACGTCTTGCAAACGGCAAATATAAAGTTAAGTTATCTACCGAAACGAAAAAATTCAGGTCTGACGGACTGGGAAACGAGACTATTACAGATTTGAATGATTACATTGATATTGGCGTGATAGGAAAAAATAATAAGACCTTGTATTTGCAAAAGCATAAAATTGATAAAGAAAAAATGGAATTTGAGATCATAATTGACGAACTGCCCGTAAGCTCAGGAATAGACCCTTACGTGATACTATTAGACCGTAACCGCAATGACAACATTGTTTCTACCGTGGAAAAATCAAATTAGATTTATTGAATTTGATTATGAAACAAATGAAAAATAAATCTTCTAATATTTAGAATGTTCCAATATCAGAACAAAAGATTACCATCGAAAGATCATTCTTGAGACGTTTAAGATGAAAGATCTCATGGTGAACTTTCTTATTTGCTATAAACTCTTCAAATCTTAGTGATCCGACCAAACGGCCATTTCATTGCCACTGGGATCATTGAAGTGGAATCGCCGGCCTCCCGGGGAAACCGAATATTCTTTTACGATCCTGCCGCCGGCATCTTTTACCTTCGCTTTGATCGACTCCAACTGCATTGCGTAGAAAAACCACAAGTACCCCCCATCTTTCATGGGATTTGGCTATTTCCGAAATCCTCCGGTTAGACGTCCATTTTTAAAGCTCTCATAATCCAGTCCATAGTCGACAAACTCCCAGCCGAAAACTTCACTCGTAGAACCGCTTGTCTTCATTGACATCTATGACAGGGGTTTCAACATAATCTATGCGATTATTACTTTCTTTTGGCTTATTGCTTGATCTCTGGTACGCTGCCACCATGATCACTAATCAATAACCACTTGCCATTTTCATAGACCAAATAGTCTGTCCAGTAAGCCTGCCCCGGTTCTTTTTTCCCACTTGCTTTAATTTGCAAAACACTGCGAAGCTCATAATGCACAATGGCAGCCACTCCGTCAGCGATGATCTGAATCCCCTTTGGCTCAAGCTTGTATTCTAATGACGTTGTACTATCGAAATAATATTTGAGACCCTTCGCCCGTTGTTGGTGGTTGGTAGGCTTACTGTCGCCGTTGTGCCACCCCAAAAAATCGGGATGCCAGAAGCTTAAATACTTTTCCAAATTTCTCTGATGTGAGGCTTCTGTATAGGATTCAACTGTTTCCCATACATCTTTTTGTAGTCTTGACCATTCTTGCGGAACCAATGAAGGGGTAAGAGATGCCGATTCTAGATTGGAAGCCGACAAGAGCTCCATTATTTTAAGCTGGTTGCCTGATGGATCTCTCAGCATCGCAAAATCACGGCTCGAATGATTTTTGGATTTCTCTGGGATTAAACCACGGCTTTCCAGTAAGTGTACCGTGGTTTCCAGGTTTCTCGTAGAAAGAAGAATGGTGCCTTTGCGTGTACCAATTTCAGCGAGGTAAATTGCGGAATCGTGCAGAATCAGCATCGCTGCACCACTCTTGTTTAGTGGTAACACTATGGGGAGATAATCTCTGCTGAAGGGTGTGAAACCGAGAATTGTATAAAAGGCCTCAGCTTTTTCCAGATTTTTCTGAGTAACCCCGATGTTGAATAAAGCAGGTTTGCTTGCTGGCGACATATTCTCGCCATCCAATTTTATAAGGTTTATTTTGTTCCCGAAGGGATCTTGAATCTCTACATACATGCCATGTGCAAATTGGCGTCGTGTTTCATCAACTACTTTCCCACCTCTCAAACGGCTTGTTTCTATAACTGTCTTGAAATCTCCTATACTCATGTTCAAAATCACCTTAGCTGCACTATCTGATGGCAGTGAAGCATCTGACCGAACCAAGATTAGGTGAAGAGGTCCATTCTTGAGAACTGTGGAAGGTTCACAGCATATGTTGTCTTCAATTTCAAATCCCAATACTTCTGTATAAAAGTCGACAGCTTTTTTGATATTGGAAACACCGTATTCAAGCCCCCATATTTCTGGGGTGAAGACTGATGAATCAAGTGCATGACTTTCGTGGTTGTTTTGGCCAAACACTGGAACGACTGCAATTAGTAACACAAATACCACAACGATTAACGCTGTCTTGGCCCGTCTTTTTTCAATTCCATTTTTGTAGAATTGCCTTAACATGTTAAACCTCCGTTGAGTAAAATTAAATAGAAGTTGCTTCGTTAATTGTGAATTTTTCTGATCTCAATTGTGCCGTTGTATTTCAAATGAGGGCAGCTAGACGCGACCTGCACGGCCTCATCATAACTGTTTGCTTCAATTACAAAGAAACCGCCAATCTTCCCGTAAGACTCAGCAGGGGTCAGGTTCCGGACTTGAATTTGATCAGCACCAGCTACTAGAATCCGACCATCCCTTTCCAGTCCTCGGCCGGTTACATAACGGCCCGAGCCTTTCATATTGATCATCCAGTTTCCATATTCCTGTGCCTGTACTCTAAGATCGCCTTCAAAGTTGTCGTCGTCGTAAATTAAGAGTGCGAAAAGAGATTTGGGGGTCACAGCGGTACTTTCATGAATTTGCCATTGGGCAACAATAAACCCTAGCATAAATATGATAGAAGCGGCGATCACAGCTGCACTTAATTTTGGCAGAGTCCACAAGGTGAATAAATTTCCGGTGGAAGTAGTTGATTTCAAAAGATTCTCCGAGTGCAGTACTTTTATGGTTTTTTCCACCAGAGATTGTGGCGGCGATTTCTGTCGATTTAACTTGTTGAAAGCAAGCCTCTCCTCGGGTGTCAGATCCTCAGGATCATTGGCAGATAACATGTTTTGCTCCTTAAATCTCTTTGTTTACATCCAATAAACGGCGCATGGCTCTGCGCGCGTAAAAAAGCTGGCTCTTGCTGGTACCTGGGTCGATATCGAGAAGCTTTCCAATTTCAGCATGTGTATAGCCTTCGACATCATGCAACACAAGCACTTGTCGATAGCCTTCCGGCAACTCTGCGATTGCACGCTCAAGTTCCATACTGTCGATATTCCTACCAGATTCAGGTTGCGCCGCTAATTCCAAGTCTTCTATCCGGAAGTGTTCATTTCGCTTTGAGCGAATGCGAAATTGCTCGCGGCACCTGTTAATCGCAATTCCAGTTAGCCAGGTACGAAAACTCGATTGCCAGCGAAAATTATGCAAGTATTGAACAGAGCGTACCCACGTTTCCTGAATCACTTCCTGTGCATCTTGCTCATCGCCTGCCAACACCCTCAAAGCAAGTTGATAAAGCTTAGGGGTATAGTGATCATAAAGCTTTCGGAATGCCTTTTCATCACGCTTAAGTAGAAAGGCATTAACAAGTTGACGTTCTTTGGAATTTTGCAAGTGTTTTAAAATTGCTTCCATTTATCTTTGTGACTTAAACATTTAAAAAGGTTGTATGTGAATTCTTATGTTGCACCGATTATTGTGGAACATCAAAGACAATTCCCAAATCCCAATCATAATCTGATGGGCTTCTACAGGGAAAATGTGGAAAAATTACCGGCCTTGTCGTCAATCTCTACACACCTTAACACATTTCTAATAATTTAAGCTTAAAAAAATCTTGCCAGAGAAGTTTACGACCATGGCTGGTTATAAAACTATTGCCCGTTACCTTTGCCCTGTTGTCTGAATTCAGAAGGGGTCATCCCAGTGATTTTTTTAAAGAAGTTATTGAAGGAA